>NZ_SCVH01000016.1 GCF_004296935.1 Reyranella sp. | reverse complement strand
CGCAGCGCCGCGAAGCGCGGGTCGCCCTGGCGCTCGACGAACAGCAGCACCGACTTCTTTTTCTGCTGCTGCAGCTTGCCCACGATGTCGCTGACCTCTTGCGGCGTGGTGACCGGCTTCTGGTCGACCTCGAGGATGACGTCGCCGGGCTGGAGCTGCTTCTCGGCCGCCGGGCTGTTGGGCGCCACCTTGGTGACGATCACGCCCTTCACCTGGTCGGACAGGCCGTACTTCTCGCGCAACTGGTCGCTGACCTTCTGCAGGGTGAGGCCGAGCTGCTCGATGGTCGAGGTCACCGGCTGGTCAGGCTCGGCCGGCTTCTTGGGCGCCCCCGTGGCCGCGGCATTCTGCTTGTCAGCTTCTTCCTGCTCGCCGACCCGGAGCTTCAGCGGCACTTCCTTGCCCTGACGCCAGACCACGAGATCGACGGTGCTGCCGACCCGGGCATTGGCGACCAGCCGCGGAAAGCGGCGGAGATCGAGCACGTCGGCGCCGGCGAAGCTCACGATGATGTCGTTGCGCTTCAGCCCGGCCTTGGCCGCCGGCCCGTCTGCCGCGACATTGGCCACCAGCACGCCGCGCGCGCGGTCGAGGCCGAAGCTGTCGGCGATGTCGTCGGTGACGCTCTGGTAGCTGACGCCGATCCAGCCGCGCTTGACCCGGCCGAACTCGCGCAGCTGGTCGGCGACCTGCTTGACGAGATTGGAGGGGATCGAGAAGGCGAGGCCGGCGTTGGTGCCCGAGGGCGAGTAGATCGCGGTGTTGACCCCGATCACTTCGCCGGCAGAATTGAACAGCGGACCGCCTGAGTTGCCCTTGTTGATGGCGGCGTCGGTCTGCAGGTAGTCATCGAGCGAATCGTTCAACGAGCGGCCGCGCGCCGAGATGATGCCGGCGGTCACGGAGTGGCCGAGGCCGAACGGGTTGCCGATCGCGATCACCCAGTCGCCCACGCGAGCCTTGTCGGAATCGCCCCACCTGGCGGCCGGCAGCGGCTTCTTGTTGGGCGGCTCGACCTTGAGCAGCGCCACGTCGATGCGGCTGTCGGAGCCGATCAGCTTGGCCTTGAGCTGGGTGTCGTCGCGCAGGATGACCGTGATGTCCTCGGCGCCCTGGATGACGTGGTTGTTGGTGATGATGTAGCCGTCGCCGTCGATGATGAAGCCGGAGCCGAGCGACGTGCCACGGCGCTTCTGCTCCTCACCACCGCGCTTGTCGAAGAACTCCTTGAACAGCTCCTCGAACGGCGAGCCGGGCGGCAGCTGCGGCATGTCGCGGAGCCGGGGCCCCTGCTGCGGCACGTTCTGGGTGGTGGTGATGTTGACGACGGTCGGCATCAATTTGTCGACCAGTTCGGCGAAGCTTTCGGTGGGCTCGCGTGCCCAAGCCGGCGTCGCCATCGCCAAACCAAAAGCCGTCACGGCCGCGAGCGCGGCACCCTTAGCAAAGCCATGAAAACCAGAGAGAATCACGTCCGACCTCCAGCGGCGCTCAGGGCCATACGGTCGGAACGGCCGGCGCCGCGCGTTCGAGTCATTCCCTACATGAGGGCCGATTGTGGCGCAATTGAAGAGGCCGTGATGTTGCTGATTGTTTCAGCATTTCAGGGCTGTTCCGGAAAAAGAACCGGCGGCGTTGCAGGACTGCAACAGCCGCCGATCGGTACGGTTTTTGCGACGCCCCGCAGGACGTTTCGGGGTCGCTACTTCTTGGGCGCCGCCGGCCCGGCCGGGTCGTTGAAGTAGCGGAAGAAGTCGGTATCGGGGCTCAGGATCATGGTCGAGCCACCCGAACCAAAGGCCTGCTTGTAGGCCTCCATACGTCGGTAGAAACCATAGAAATCCTTGTCCCGATTGAACGCATCGGCATAGATCTTGGTTGCCTCGGCGTCGGCCCCACCCATGGTGACCTGGGCCTTCAGACCGGCGTCGGCCTTGAACACCGCAACTTCGCGGTCGGCCGTGGCGGTAATGCGGGCCTTCTCCTCGTCGCCCTCGGCACGGAGTTGACCGGCCTCGCGTTCGCGGTCGGTCTTCATGCGGTTGAAGACCGATTGCGAGTTGGCCTGCGGCAGGTCGGCCCGCTTGATGCGGACGTCGACCACTTCGACACCGAGTTCCTTGGTCTTGGCGTTCACCCGCTTGGTGATGTCGTCCATCAGGTTGGCGCGCTGGTCGGTCAGCACCGCGTGCAGCGGCACCGAGCTCAACACGCCCCGGATCTCCGAGTTGATGAGCGAATCGAGCAGGCCGCGGAGCGCCGGCTCGCCGCCCGGGACGGTCGTAGCGAACGTCTTGGCCGCCACGATCTTGAAGCGGGCATAGGCGTCGACCACCAGGCGCTTCTGGTCGCCGGCGATGATCTCGAACTCCTCGGCTTCGTAGTCGAGCAGGCGGCTGTCGATCCGCTGGATGTCCTGGACCAGGGGGATCTTGGCGTAGAGCCCGGGCTCGGTCTTGGGCTCGCCGACGATGGCGCCGAACTGGCGGACCAGCACCTGCTTGGTCGGGTCGACCGTGTAGAAGGTCTGCGTGAACAGGAAGGCCACGACCGCCAGGACGATCACGATCACGATGGAACGGTTGCTCATCGCGTGGCTCCCTGCGGCACGGCGCCTTGGGCGGGCTGGGTCTGGCGGGGCGGCTGGGTGACGCCCTGGGCCTGGTTCGATTTCAGTTCCGGCAGCGGCAGATACGGCAGCACGCCGCCCGGGCCGGATGCGTTCTTGTCGACCAGGACCTTGTTCACGTTGCGCAACACCTCTTCCATCGTGTCGAGGTAGAGACGTTCCGTCGTGATGTCCTTGGCCTTGGCGTATTGTTCATAGACTTGGCTGAAGCGTTGCGCGTCGCCGCTGGCGCGGGCCACGATCTGCGCCTTGTAGGCTTCCGATCTCTGAATGATCGATTCGGCCTCGCCCTTGGCCCTGGGCAGCACCTGGTTGCGGTAGGTGTTGGCCTCGTTGATGCTCTTTTCCTTGTCGGCGCGGGCCGCCTGGACGTCGCGGAAGGCCGCGATGACCTCCTGCGGCGGATCGACCCGCAGCAGCTGGATCTGGGAGATGCGGACACCGAGGCCGTATTCGTCGAGCATGCGCTGCAGCAGGTCCTTGGTATCCTGCTCGATGCGGCTGCGGCCCTCGGTCTGGGCATATTGCAGGTTCGACTTGCCGATGATCTCGCGCATCGCGGCTTCGGCGCCGTCGCGGACGTTCTGCTCGGGATTGCGCACGTCGAAGGCGTACTTGAACACGTCCTTGATCTGCCACAGCACGGCGTACTCGATGTCGACGATGTTCTCGTCGCCGGTCAGCATCAGGTTCTCGGTCGAGGTCGGACGCGGGCCACGGGTGTAGGGTGTTGCCGGCGTCTGGCTGCCGCGCGCGCCCAGCACGACGCGGCGCTGGTTCTGCACGTCGACCACTTCCACCCGCCCGATCGGGCTGGGCAGGTTGTAGTGCAGGCCGGGCTCGACCGGCTTGCCGTAGGGCTTGCCGAAGACGAGCTGGATCGCCTGCTGGTTGGGCTGGACGCGGAAGAAGCCGGTCGCCAGCCAGATCACCAGGGCCGCCAGCACGATCAGAACGATCCCCTTATAGGAGCCGAAACCGCCCGGGATGAGGTTCTTAAGCCGCTCCTGGCCCCGGCGGATCACGTCTTCCATGTCGGGTGGGCGGCGCCCGCCGAACGGACCACCGCCGCCGCCGCGATTGCCGCCGCCGCCCCACGGACCGCCGCCGCCACCACCACCGCCGCCGCTGCCGCCACCGCTGCCCCAGGGGCCGCCGCTGTTGTTATTCCACGCCATCATTCACCTCAGGGCCACCCGTCAGACCGCATTGCCGCTTTGATTTCACGCCGGGCTGCATATATGTGACCACAGCAACACCTTCAATCAAGCGGCGACATGAATTTGCCGGGTAGCAGAAGCGAGCGATCATGGCCGAATTGACAGAATCAGCCATCCGCAAGGTTCTCGAGACTGTCATCGACCCCGCCAGCGGCACCAGCGTGGTGGCCTCCGGCCTGCTGGGAGGGGTCGCCATCCGCGGCGGCCATGTCGCCGTCACCCTCGACGTCGATCCGGCCCGCGGCACCGCCCTGGAGCCGCTGCGGCAGGCCTGCGAGCAGGCGGTCCGCGCCATGCCGGGCGTGCTGTCGGCCACCGCGGTCATGACCGCCGAACGCCCGGCCACGCCGCCGCCGGCGCCCCAAGGACATGGCCATGGCCACAGCCACGGTCCCGCCGCCAAGACGACCGGCGGCGGCGGTCGCATCGACGTGCCAGGCGTCAAGCACATCATCGCCGTCGCCTCGGGCAAGGGCGGCGTCGGCAAGTCGACCACCGCGGTCAATCTGGCGCTCGGCCTTGCCGCCAACGGCATCGCCACCGGACTGCTCGACGCCGACATCTACGGCCCGTCGATGCCGCGCATGCTCGGCGTAACCGAGAAGCCCGAATCGCTCGACGGCAAGATGCTGAAGCCCATCGAGCGCTACGGGCTCCGCACCATGTCGATCGGCTACATCGTGAACGAAGACACGCCGATGATCTGGCGCGGCCCGATGGTGTCGAGCGCGCTGGAACAGATGCTGCGCGACGTGCAGTGGGGCGAGCTCGATGTGCTGGTGGTCGACATGCCGCCGGGCACGGGCGATGCCCAGCTGACGCTCGCCCAGCGCGTGGCGCTTGCCGGCGCGGTGATCGTCTCGACGCCGCAAGACATCGCGCTGGTCGACGCGCGCAAGGGCCTCGCCATGTTCCGCAAGGTCGCGGTCCCGGTGCTCGGCATCGTCGAGAACATGAGCTATTTCCTCTGCCCCAAGTGCGGCGAGCGGTCGGAGATCTTCGGCCACGGCGGCGCGCGCGAGGAGGCGGAGAAGCTGGGCGTGCCGTTCCTGGGCGAGGTGCCGCTGCATCTCGATATCCGCACGACCTCCGACAGCGGCCATCCGATCGTGATCGACAAGCCCGACAGCCCACATGCGCAGGTCTACAAGAACATCGCCGGCCGGGTGTGGAAGCAGCTCTCGGCCAACCAGCGTGGCGCCCGCAAGGCGCCCAGCATCGTGGTGCGCTAGCCGCGCTTCTTGCGAGCGCGCCTCTTCGGCTGCCACTTGCCGATCATGCCGTGCACGCCGATCATCGAGCCCGCGACCAATTCGAGGGCGAGGAAACGCCGCTCCTCGACCCAGCCCGGGAGCTGGATATTCAGCGCAAGATCGCGGCGGAAGCCGAACTGGTTGTAGTATTCGGGATCGCCAACCAGGATGATCCGGCTGTGCCCCAGCATGCGTGACTGAGCCATGGCATGCCACATCAGGGCCTTGCCGTAGCCCAGCCCGCGCAGTTCGGGCGAGATCGCGAGCGGGCCGAGCAGGATCGCGGGCCATTTCTCGTTGACCAGGATCGGCCAGTTGCGGATCGACGCCACCATGCGGCCCTTCTGGTCGATGGCGACGAAGCAGAGTTCCTTGATCGGCTTCACGTCCTCGCGCAGGCGATAGACCGTCTTGTGTTGACGGTCCGGCCCGAACGCGGCCTCGTTCATCGCCTCGATGGCGGCCACATCGCGCGGCCGTTCGCGCAGCAGGCGCAGGCGGCCGGGGTCGCGGACCGCAACCGCGGCGCGAGAGATGCTGGCCCTGGCCATCAGCCTAGCCCGAGAGCCGCCATCAGTTCGCGCCATTCGCGGGCGCTCATGCCGCTCGATTTCTGATCGATCTTCTCGCCTGACAGCAGGCGCTTGACGATGGCGAGGCCGGTCTTCGACAGGTGGGCGCCGCCCATGCGGTATTCCATGAAGGCGTCGTGGCTGATCGGGCACCAGCGCTTCAGCGTGTCGATCATGACGTCGGCGTAGACGCGGATCTCGTACTGGGCGTGGGCGTCGGCGCGCAGCGACAGGAAATGCATGAGGTTGTGGAGGTTGGTCTTCCAGTACCACTGGGTATAAAAAGCGAGCGACAGGTTCATGCGTGCGAGTTCGCGTGCCAGGCCCGACCGCTCGGGATCGAGCGGCGCACCGGCTTCGCCCTCGTTCAGCATCTCCATGTAGTGCTCGTAGACCAGCTCGGCGTCCTTTTTCAGGAGGCCGAAGACGCGCTCGGCCTCCTTGCCGGCCAGCACCGCGTCGCGGCCCTGGCGGTTGGCCTTGCTCTGGGCCGCGAGGTGCTCGGGCTTGGGAATGTAGAATTCGTTGTCGAGGATCGAGTAGCGCGCCGAATATTCGTTCACGTTGGCGGTGCGATGGCGGATCCACTGCCGCGCCACGAAGATCGGCAGCTTCACGTGATACTTGATTTCGCACATCTCGAACGGCGTCGTGTGGCGGTGCCGGATGAGATAGTTGATCAGGCCGCGGTCCTCGCTGACCTTCTTGGTGCCCCGGCCGTAGCTGACGCGTGCCGCCTGCACGACGGCGGCGTCGTCGCCCATGTAGTCGACGACGCGGACGAAGCCGTGATCGAGCACCGGCAAGGCCTGGTAGAGAATTTCCTCCAGCGCCGGCGCGATCGGCCGAAGGGTCGGCTGGGCACCGGCCCGTGTCTGGTCGATTTCGGCCTGCTGGTCGGTCGAGAGGGGCATTTTCATTCGTCCTTCGTTGGCCGCGGACTCTATGGGCGGCGGGCGGGCCCTTCCATGGGGAAATCACCAGCCTCACGGGATGCCTTCAATTTGCCTGACAGAGCGCCTATATTGGATTTGTCGGGAAACCGACTATGGCGATAAACGCCGCGTGGCATAAGCGTTTCGGACCCGGGGGCGGTACCCGGCGCCTCCACCATTCTCTCCAGACCCCGATCTCAATGAGTGACGGGCGCGGAATCGATGGGGGCGAAACAGGATCGACGAGCGTGGTAAAGGCGCGGTTTTTGCCCGGTATGGTTCCGCCGTGACGGGCCATTCACAAGTGCTAACGATAACACCGTTACACTCGCTGCTGCCGCCTAAACAGCGGAC
>NZ_SCVH01000015.1 GCF_004296935.1 Reyranella sp. | reverse complement strand
ACTCCCACGTTTCAGGTGGGCCCGCCGAGCGCGCGGAAAGGTTGGATTTGCTGGCTTCCAGGCGACTGGAGAGCCGAATTTTTGTATGCCGAGTTGGGCCAAATTTCAAAAGTTGGGCCCGCCCATCGGCGCCGCGTCAGTTCCTGGCGGCGAGGCTCTTGAACAGCGCGTCGCTGCGGTCGTCGGCCGGGAAGAAGCATTCGATGCGCACTTCCTGCAGGGTGATGTCCTGTGGGGTCCCTAAGGTGGCGATGGTGGTGAACACCGACAGCGCCTTGCCGCCGACCATGTAGTCGACCGTCAGCACCGGCGCCGGCCGCTCCTCGAAGCGCAGCTTGCGGAACGAGGCCGGCACGTCGGGATAGGCCATGATTTCCTCGACGAAGGCGAGCGCCTTGGGCTCGCCGCCGTCGGCCAGGATCTCGGCATAGGTCGTCGAGACGAGGTAGCGCGCCACCTCCTCCCAGTTGGAGATCTTGGAGCGCAGCGCCTTGGGATCGAGCAGCCATTGCAGGATGTTGGGGCCCTTGCCGGGCGGCGGTGCCGGCGGCGGGCCCTCGAACAGGAACAGCGTAAAAGCCTGGGCGGCGTCGTTGGCCTGCAGCAGGTTCCACAGCCGGTCGATGACGACGGCGGGATAGGGCTCCTGCTGCTTCAGCATGCGGTCGATCGCCTGGCGCACCGGCGCCAGTTCGGGCGCGGCGAGGTTGCTCTCGCGATAGACCGGCGCGAAGCCCGCCGCCAGCAGCATGGTGTTGCGCTGGCGCAGCGGCACGTCGAGCGCCGTGGTGAGCTGGACCACCATCTCACGGCTGGGCTTGGCGCGGCCCGATTCGAGGAAGCTGACGTGGCGCTGCGACACGCCGGACTGCAGCGCCAGGGCGAGCTGGCTGGCGCCACGGCGGCGGCGCCAGGTGCGCAGCATGGGGCCGAACAGGTCGGGCGGCGGGGCTGTGGAAACGGAGGGATTGCTCATCATGGACTGGAACCTAGCACCGGCCCGCGGCTCCGCCGATTACCTCCCGCGTAATTGAGGGAAGGGCGGCCGGATGCGATCTCCGGCGCGTCCACAACGCACAAGGAGGACGTCATGACCGTTTCAGCCGATCGCCTGCTCCGCCGCACGCTCTGGGGCAACGCGGCCTTTTCCGTGATCTCGGGCGCCGTGCTGGCGGCCTTCGCCGGGCCGTTCGCCCGCGCTGCCACCGATGCGCCTGTTTCGGTCCTGGGCCTCGACCTCGCCCTCCTGTTCGGGCTGCTGGGCGTGGGCGTCGTGGCCTTCGGCGCGCTCTGCGCCTGGATCGCCTCGCGCTCCCACCTGCCGCAGGGCCTCGCCCGGCTGATCTTCGCCGCCGACATCGCCTGGGTGGCGGGCAGCGTCCTGGTGCTGGCGTTGCCGGCCTCGTGGACCACGGCCGGCATCGCGGGCATCGTCGTGCTGGCGCTGATCGTGGCCGATCTCGCCATCCTGGAATATCTCGGCCTGCGCCGGATGCGCGCCGCCAACTGAGGATGTGAAATGGAAAAGCTTCAGCTCCTGAACAACGTCAAGCTGCCCTTCGCCGAAGTGCTGGGGCTGAAGTTCACCGCCGCGAGCGAGACGCGGGTCGTGGCCGAGATGGTCGTCCGGCCCGAACTCTGCACGCGGCCCGACATCCTGCACGGTGGTGCGGTCATGGCCTTCGCCGACACGCTGGGCGCCGCCGCCACCGTGCTCAACCTGCCCGAGGGCAAGGGCACGACCACGATCGAGAGCAAGACCAACTTCGTGGGGCCGGCCCCGGTCGGCACCACGGTGATCGGCGAGACCACGCCGATCCATCGCGGCCGCCGCACCATGGTCTGGACGACGCGCATCACCACCGCCGAGGGCAAGCTGGTGGCGGTCGTCACCCAGACGCAGATGGTGCTTTAGCCGCCATAGCGGCGGCGCATGGTTCCCATAGGGACTCGATATTTCAGGCGCGAGCGGGCTCGCGGCATGGTGCGGCCACCCGAAAGGGACACCATACCGAAGGAGTTCATCATGAAGACCACCCTCACCATCGCCGCCGCGCTCAGCACCGCGCTGCTGCTCGGCGCCGCCGCCCAGGCCCAGGGCAACATCGAGAAGTGCTACGGCGTGTCGAAGGCCGGCAAGAACGATTGCCAGACCGCGACCTCGTCGTGCGCCGGCACGTCCAAGAAGGACGCCGAAGCCAGCGCCTGGCTCAGCGTCCCCAAGGGCACCTGCGAGAAGATCGTCGGCGGCAAGCTGACGAACGCCAAGGGCTGATCGCCGGCGCCTTCGTCTCACGCCATCGGACGCCGCGCCCCGGCACCCCCTTCTTCGGGAGGGCCGGCGCTCCCCGCCCCATTCAAACGTCGGCTCGCCCGGAGGATTCCGGGCGATGCCGGGGCCGGCGGCCGACCCATTCCGGAGGAATTCGCCATGACGACCGATACGTTTGCCTGCGATGTCCATGAGAGTCGCCTCGTCGCCCGTCTCGCCGCGTTGCGCGCGACCGCCGGCCGCTTTCCGCTGTCCCTGCTCGAGCTCGGCATGCGCGTGGCCGTCGGCGCCACCTTCTTCAAGTCGGGCATGAACAAGTTCCAGAGCTTCGACACCGCCATCGAGTTGTTCCGCGAGGAATACCGCCTGCCCCTGCTGCCGCCGGAGATCGCGGCCTACATGGGCACGGCGGTGGAACTCTCGGCGCCGGTGCTGCTCGTGTTCGGCCTCTTTGCCCGCCTCGGCGCGGCAGCGCTGCTCGCCATGACGCTCACCATCGAGTTCCTGGTCTATCCCGGCAACTGGCCCGAGCATCTGATGTGGGCTTCGATCCTGGCCTATGTCGTGACGCGCGGAGCCGGCAAACTGTCGATCGATCGTCTCATCGCGTTCAACCTGTTTGGACGCGGCTAAGCAAGGGAGCCCCGCCATGGCCCGGCCGCGCATCGTCATTGTCGGCGCGGGCTTCGGCGGTCTTGGCGCGGCACATTCGCTCGCCGGTGCGGACGCCGACGTCACCGTCATCGACCGCCGCAACTATCACCTCTTCCAGCCGCTGCTCTACCAGGTGGCGACGGCCGGCCTGTCGCCGGCGCAGATCGCCTCGCCGATCCGCGCCATCCTGCGCCATGCCGCCAACGTGCGCGTGGTGCTGGGCAAGGTGACGGGCGTCGACATGGAACGCCGCGTGGTCCGGCTCGATGAGCGTGAAATCCCCTACGATCAACTGGTGCTGGCAACCGGCTCGCGCCATGCCTACTTCGGCCACGACGAATGGGAGAGTGTGGCGCCCGGTCTCAAGAAGATCGACGACGCCACCAACATCCGCCGTCGCATCCTCACCGCCTTCGAACATGCCGAATCCACGGAATCGCCCGAAGCGCGTCGTCGCTTCCTCACCTTCGTGGTGATCGGCGCCGGACCGACCGGCGTGGAAATGGCGGGCGCCATCGCCGAACTGGCGCACGTGGCCCTGCGGCACGATTTCCGCACCATCGATCCGCGCGAGGCGCGCGTCGTCCTGGTCGAGGCGGGGTCGGCCGTATTGGCGGCCTTCCCGCCGGGGCTGAGTGCGGCGGCACGTTCCGCGCTGGAGCGACTGCATGTCGAGGTCCGGCTTGGCGTGCCGGTGACGCGTTGCGACGAAAGCGGCGTCACGATCGGCGAGGAGCATCTGCCCACCGCGACCATCATCTGGGCCGCCGGCGTTGCCGCCTCGGCAGCCGGGCATTGGCTGGGGGTCGAGAGGGACCGCATCGGCCGCGTGCCCGTCGGTCCGGATCTCACCGTGCCGGGTCATCCCGAGATTTTCGTCATCGGCGACACGGCAAGTGCCGCCGGCCGGGACGGCAAGCCGCTGCCGGGCCTGGCGCCGGTCGCCAAGCAACAGGGGGCCTACGTCGCGCGCGTGTTACGAGCGCGGCTCACGGCCAAGCCGGCACCACCGCCGTTCCGTTATCGCAACTACGGGACGATGGCCACCATCGGCCGGCGGTCCGCTGTCGCGGATTTCGGCTGGCTGCGACTCGACGGAACGCTCGCCTGGCTGATGTGGGGCCTGATCCACATCTCATTTCTGATCGGCTTCAGGAACCGGCTGGTCGTCATGCTCGAGTGGATGTGGTCCTACATGACCTTCCAGTCCGGCGCGCGGCTCATCACCGGATCGGAGCGGAACTAGGGCGTATTCCGATTAGATGCCATCGCCATCATGCTCCTCTCCCCCGGTTCGGTGCCTTCACAGGCACCTGGGGAGAGGACGGGTGAGGGGGCTACGCACGTCGACTCCCCTTCACCTAACCTCTCCCCCTAGCGGGGGAGAGG
This sequence comes from Reyranella sp., assembly GCF_004296935.1. Lineage (GTDB taxonomy): Bacteria > Pseudomonadota > Alphaproteobacteria > Reyranellales > Reyranellaceae > Reyranella. Next base: position 13,887 of record NZ_SCVH01000015.1, on the reverse strand, counting down.
AACACGAAGGCATCAAAGCGATGCCACGTAAGCGGAACAACCTTTAACTCTTCGTCAGCCGGTGCCGTTCGGTCGCCGGGATCAGGGTGAGGTTGCCCAGGATCTTGTGCTGCGGATCGTCGCTTGCCGCGAGCCTGGGCTGGACGGCGAGCAGTGCCTTGCCGAACAGCGTCTCGTCCCACAGCCAGGCCTTGCGCATTGCAGGCGTCCCGGGATCGGGAAAGGCCGAGGCGGCCTCGAGATAGTAGGAACGGAGATCGTCGACGGCTTCCTTCAAGGCTTGCGCCGGCGGCAACTCGTCCTCGAGTGCCTGGACAAGCAGGCGGCCCGCCGCTGGCATATCGAGACCCGAGACGCCGACAGTCGTGCGTCCGCTCGCGGCGACCGCGCGATCGTGCCAGGCTCCCAGTCGCTCGATCTCGGCCGCCAGCGTGTCGACGGAGGTGGGCGCAAGGTTGATCGGGCAGGCCCAGCCGGTGAAATCGGCCTCTCCGGCCACGTCCTCGGGATAGTCGGCGATCAGTGGACCGTCGGTACGCTCGAGCAGCTCGGCTGCGGCGCGCAGCACGCGGCGCTGGAAATCCGGATCGTCGGGAATGCCGAGCGGACGGCCGAGTTCGAATGTCACCCAGAGCGCACGCGGCGGGCGGATGGTCTCGGTGTGCTCACGCACCAGGCTGATGCCGGCGGTCGGGATGCCCTGGCGTTCGAGGAAGTGGCCCAGCGCGCCAACGGCGCGCGTGCAGGCGGGTCAAACCGGGACCAGGAGGGCCGCGTCGACACCGTCCTGCTTCAGGAGGCCGGCGAGGTGTCTGGCATGCGGTTCCGCCGCCTGGGGCGGGAAGGCGCCCATGAAGGAATAGTGGACCGAGGCCATCGAGCCGACGACGCCCTCGGCCGCCAGTTCGCGCAGCCGGTCGATCGGGAACACGACGTTGTGGTCCTGCTGGAAGCCGGTGCGGTCGAAGTTCACCGAGATGTGGCTCATGACGAGATCGCTGGCCGCCGTCTCGGCCGGGATGACGCGATAGCTGCCGTCGCCCGGCTGGAAGGGGCGGTCGCCACGCTTGTGGAGTCCGGCCGTCGAGATCAGCACGATCCTCCGCTCCCGGAGAGGCTTGCCGGCAAGCGCCGGCGTGTCCTCGTAGGTCGGGCATTCGATGCGCCTGAGGTGGTTGGCTTCGATTTCGGGCATGTCGCTCAGGCGCTTGACCATCGCTTCGCTCTCCTCTGGCTCCGGTTTATCCGGTCGCTTCGTGAATCACCACGCCCGCCAGCAGATCCGCCGGAGCTTCCCATGGCCGTTCTGCGAGCACCTTGCGTGCGTGCTCGTGGCCGGCTTTCCAGCGGCTTTCGATGCCTGAGGGCGTGAAGTCGATGTCCTTGGTATGATCCTCGCCGTCGAGCCGGGGCGACAGCAGACGCACGAGGTGCATGAGCGTGCCGCAGCCGTACTCGGCCATGTCGCGCACCACCGGGTCGGCGCGCACCTCGGGCGGCAGCCGGTTGGCAAGCTCGCGCACGACATGGCGCAGGCGATGGATCTGGGCCTGGCGGGCGACGTGGCTCTTGCCGCGGCTGGCGAACTGGATGTCCTTGTGGCGTGCCATGACCTGCTGGATGGTCGTCGGCTGGCTGCCCGTGGGCTGCCAGACGTTGACCGAGAAGATCAGCGAATCGCGCCGCGGCACATCGTCCAGTACGACCTCGATCGGCGTGTTCGAGTAGATGCCGCCGTCCCAATACGACTCGCCATCGATCGTTATCGCGGGAAAGGCGGGCGGCAGTGCGCCGGAAGCCATGACATGCGCGGCGGCAAGCGGCATCGCCTGCGAATCGAAGTAGCGCATCTCGCTGGTGCGGATATTGACGGCGCCGACCGAGAGTCGGACCTGCTGCCGGGCGAGACAGTCAAAGTCGACCAGGTGGCCCAACGTCTCCTTGAGCGGGTCGGTCGAGTAGTAGGAGGCCTTCTCGACGCCGAGCGGAAAAGTCGGCCCCCAGACTGCCTGCGGATTGGGTGTGAAGAAGCCCGGGATGCCCGACATCATGGTCGACATGTTGGCGAGGGAATTGCCGAAGATCGCAGACGGCCAAAGCTGGTCCAGCAGGCCTTTTCGGCCGACGCCATCCCAGAATTCGCGCAGCCGCGCGATGCGGTTGGACGGCTCGTTGCCCGCGATGAGAGCACCGTTGATGGCGCCGATCGACGTGCCGATCACCCAATCGGGCTCGATGCCGCCTTCCATCAGCGCCTGGTAGACGCCGGCCTGGTAGGCGCCGAGTGCCCCTCCGCCCTGCAAGACCAGGACCACCTGTTCCTTGATGGCGCGTTCCTTCGCGGGTGCAGGCGTGGTCCGCGGAGGCGTCGAGGGAACAGGGGTCATGGCATTCACGGTGGCATTCCTCAGCGGGAAGCGACGCTGGAGGCGATCGAGGCGGCGACCTGCGAGGCCATGTGGAATTGCGCATCGCGGCTGGTGACGCCATGGCGCCTGGCGATCCACTCGAAGTCGCTGTAGGCGACCCAGACCTGACCTGCGGCGTCGCGATAGACCAGCATGCGCACCGGCCAATCGAGGCCCGCTTGCGGGTTTGCCGTGATGAATTGCGTGCCGAGCGGCGGATTGCCGAAGATCAGCAGGATCGAGGGCTTGAGCTCGATGCCGGCCTTGGCGGCGAGGGCCGCCTGGTCGATCTCCTGGAAGAACACGATGCCTTTGGCGGCGATGTCCTTCTTCAGACGCTCGACCGTCTCGCCGACGCCGTAGGCGCTCTTGGCGGCGATGACACCGGAAGCGGAAACCGCGGGCTTCGGGCTCTCGGCGCTGCCGTGCGAGGCAGACGACATCATCATGGCGAGGGCGAGGAAGGCTGCCGAGCAGAGTTGGGCGATACAGTTTGGCATGGGTGTCTCCGTTTGGGTGAACGCGTCAGTGCGTGGCCCGAGATTGGCGGCCGGGCGCTTGCATCTGAAATGCCGTTGCGGCATCGGGTCGATGGCTCTCGGCTATGAGCAGCCGCGTCGTGAGGAGCGCGCCGAGCGCCAGTGCGGCACCAATGCCGATCACGCACGCCGTCCAGCCGAGGCGATCGAAGACCTGGCCCAGGACCGCGCTGCCGACCAGGCCCCCCAGAAAGTAGCTGGCGAGATAGATCCCGCTCGCCGATCCACGGTCGGTCGTCGCGGCACGGCTGACGAACCCGGTCGCAACCGCCTGGGCAAAGAAAGTGCCCACGGCAACCAAGGCGAGACCCGAGAGCAAAAGGCCAAAATGCGCGCTGAGCAGAAGAGGCAGGCCGGCCGTGGCGAGGGCGAACGATGCCCACAGGGTGGGACGCGTTCCGGCCCAGGCGACGACCCGACCGGCAAGCGGCGTGGTGAAGATCGACGGCAGGAACACGAAATATACCGCGCCCAGCATCATCATGCCGACGGAGAACGGCGGCCCGACCAGCACGAAATTTACGTAGGTGAAGGTGCCGATGAAGGCAAAGAGGATGATGAAGCCCGTCGCGAAGGCGGCGCGAAGCGCGGGATTGGCGAGATGACGCAACCAGCTCGTGAGTGGCGAGCCGTGGCTCATGTCGGCCTCGCCCATCGCGGGTGTGCGCTCGACGGTGAACCAGACCAGCACCGCACCGGCGAGGTTGAGGAGCGCGAAGACATGGAAGTTGGTGGCGAGGCCCAGGTGATCGACAACGCCCGCGGCCAGCAGCCGGCCGAACAGGTTGGAGGCGACGTTGCCGGTGACGTAGGCGGCGAAGGCGCTGGCGGTATCGCTGGCGCTTGCATGTTCGCCGAGATAGGCCAGCGTGAGGGCGAAGGCTGTCGACATGCATACGCCCTGGATGATCCGGAGTGCCGTGAAGGCGGGCAGCGACGGCATGGTTGCCAGCAATGCCGTGGGGATCGACAGGATCGCCAGGCTCACAAGAATGCCGCGCCGCCGGTCGAGACGGCGGCCGAACAGGGCGACCGCGAAGCCGCCGGCCGCCATGCCGATGGTGCTGGCATTGACGGCAAGGCCCATGGCCGCCGGCGTGACGCCGTAGGCCGTGGTGAGGGCAGGCAGGATGGCCTGCGTCGCGAACAGATCGACGACGGTCAGGAAGGCCGTGAGGCCGATCGTGAGCGCGCGCAGGACACCCGGCATGATCGGACTCTCCGATCACATATGCCCGATTACATATGCTTGTCGTTGGGGTCGCCCATGATGTCGAACGACAGCAGCGTCACCGTGGCGTTCCCCTTGTTCTGCCACCAGTGCGACGTCGCGTGCGTCTCGCGCGCCACCTCGCCCGCCTTGTGCACGATCGGCACGGCGCAGTTGCTGGCGTTCTCGACGATCTCGCCGGCGACGACGTAGATCAGCGCCGGCCGCTCGGCATGGCTGTGCCAGGGCACGATGCCGCCGGGCTGAATCTCGAGGCGGCGAACGCGCATCGTCTGGCCGTTGAGCGCGACCTTCTCCTTGGACAGATCGATCGTCGACAGAACCATGTCGGTGACGCCCTTGGGGCCATGGGTCACCGGCTTGACGGCATCGGCCTTCATCTTGTCGGCCGGGCATTCACCGGCGAAGGCCGGGGCCGCGAGGCCGGCCAGGATCAGCGTGGAAGCGACAAACGTGCGAGCAAACATCGGTATCTCCGTGCGGTTGAGCCGCAACCGGAGCGGCCGCGGCGATGCAGCAGCATCGGAGCGCGGCGCGTCCGGTTGAAATGCCGAATGCGAATGGATTCGATAGCCGTCGATGAAGGCATCGATGAGCGTCAGGTGCTCGCGTTCATCCACGGAAAGGCCAGCACCTCGTGCACGAAGGCGCCGACGGCGGGAACGTGCGGCCGGCCGCGCACCGTGACGACCTGGATGCTGCGCGTGATCTCCGGCTCGATCAGCGGCCGGATGCTGAGGCCGGGCATCGTGACCGCGTACTCGGGGATGAAGGTGAAGCCCAGGCCGGCCATCACCATGCTCTGCACCCAGTCGTCACGGTCGCTGCGAAAGACAATGACCGTCTTGGCGCCGTTCTCGCGAAACAGGCGCCTTGCGTGGTCGAAGAACTCGCATTGCAGGCGATTGACGTAGTTCTGGCCGTCGAGATCCTTCGCGCACACCACGTTCTGCTTGTCGAAGGGGTGCCCCGGCCCGACGCCGATCACGAAGCGCTCGTCATAGAGGCGGCGTGCATGGAAGCGTTCGTCGATCTCGTCGGGCTGGCCGTAGATGGCGACGTCGAGCTCGCCTTGCGCCAGGCGCTCCTGGAGCTGGTGATTGGATCCGTCCTGCACCACCAGCCGCACCTTGGGATGGCGGTCGCGAAAGGTCTGCAGGAAAGGCACGAAGCGGCGCGGGCCGATGGTGCACATCATGCCGAGCTTGAGTTCGACGTCCTCCAGCCGGCCGAAGCTCTTGGCGCGTTCCTTGGCGGCTTCGGTCTCGATCAGCACCTGGCTGAGATGCGGGCGCATCATCTCGCCCAGCCCGGTCAAATGCGTATTGTTGCGCTCGCGGCGGAACAGGGGCCCGCCCAGCTCGTCCTCCAGCCCCTTGATGGCGCGTGTCAGCGACGGCTGGGAGACGTGGCACGTCTCGGCTGCCCGCGTGAAGTTCAGGGTTTCGCAAACCGCGAGAAAGTAGCGGATCTGATGCATTTCCACGGCGATAGTCCCCCCGGAAGGCCAGCCATTTTGCCCGATACCACCATAGCCTGCGGCTATCGATCCCAGAACCGGAAGGTATTTCCGCCCGTCTGCCGGTCCGACGACACTTGCCTCCCCATGAGCCTGACGGAAACGCTCCTTGAGCTCAGCAAGCGCCATACCGCGGCGCTGCCGGCGCCCGACCGGGCCGATTTCGAGGATGAGCTCGATCGGTTGCGCATGCTGCGCATTCCCGAGGACGGCCTCGGTCTCGGCGACTACCTGCCCGATTTTGCCCTGGAGGACGGTGCCGGCCGCCTCTGGACCTCGGGCGAGCTGCTCGACCGCGGTCCGCTGGTGCTGGCCCTGTTCCGCGGCGACTGGTGTCCCTATTGCGACCTCACCATGGCGGCGCTCGAGGAGGCGCGGCCGGCGATCGAGGCGCTGGGCGCCACGGCAGTCGGCGTGATGCCGGACCGGCGCGAGCATGTCGTGCGCACCGCTGCACGGCGCAGCATCGGCTACCTGTTGCTGAGCGATCCCGCCAACGGATATGCCCGCACCTGCGGCCTCGCCTACGATCTCTCGCCCGGCCACATCCGCTTGCACAAGGATCGCGGTCGTGATTTCCCGGCGCAGCACGGCGACACGACCTGGCGCTTGCCGGTGCCAGCCGTGTTCGTCGTCGAGCCGAGTGCGCGGGTGGCCTTCGCCTTCAGCGACGCCGATCCGTCGCGCTGGCCCGATCCCGAGGAGCTGCTGGCATCGCTGCGGAAGCTGCGCGATGCCCACGCGCTATCGACTCGGTAGCCACTCGGCATTTCAGCGACGCTTCGAGGGCGCGCAAGGTGGGATCAACCTGGAAGAGGAAGATCCCACATGCTCAACGGCAAGACTGCCATCGTCACCGGCTCCACCAGCGGCATCGGGCTCGGCATCGCCGAGGCCTTCGCCCGCGCCGGCGCCAACATCGTGTTGAACGGCTTCGGCGACGCCACTGAGATCGAGCGTACGCGCACCGATCTCTCCAAGCGGACCAACGCCATGGTCGTCTATTCACCGGCCGACATGTCCAGGCCCAAGGCGATCGAACAGATGGTGCGCCAGACGGTCGATACGTTCGGCACGGTCGACATCATGGTGAACAATGCCGGCATCCAGCATGTTGCGCCGATCGACGAGTTTCCGGAGGAGAAGTGGGATGCCATCATGGCGATCAACCTCTCCTCGGCCTTCCACGCCACCAAGCTCGTGCTGCCGATGATGCGCCGCAAGGGCTGGGGCCGGGTGATCAACGTGGCCTCGGCCCATGCGCTGGTCGCCTCGCCCTACAAGGCGGCTTATGTCGCGGCCAAGCACGGCGTCCTGGGCCTCACCAAGGTGACGGCGCTCGAGACCGCCGAGGACGGCATCACCTGCAATGCGATCTGCCCCGGCTACGTGCGTACGCCGCTGGTCGAGCGGCAGATCGACGACCAGGCGAAGGCGCACGGTATCGACCGCGAGAAGGTCATTTCCGACGTCCTGCTGAAGAACCAGCCCAACAAGCGCTTCGTCGAAGTGGCCGAGCTGGCGGCGCTGGCGCTGTTCCTCTGCACCGACAACGGCGCCTCGGTGACGGGCGCGGCACTGCCCATGGACGGTGGCTGGACCGCGCACTGAGGGGAGTGTCATGGAAACCAAACGCATCAACCTCGCCCTGCAGGGCGGCGGCGCCCATGGCGCCTACACCTGGGGCGTGCTCGACCGCCTGCTCGAGGACGAGCGCATCGAGGTCGAGGCGATCTCCGGCACCTCGGCCGGCGCCATGAACGCCGCCGTGTTCGCCGACGGCATGGGCCGCGGCGGCCGGGCCGAGGCGCGGCGCGCGCTCGACGCCTTCTGGGCCAACATCAGCCAGGCCGCGCAGACCGGCCCGCTGCAGCCCACGCCGTTCGACCAGTATGCCAGCGGCTGGAATCTCGACCATTCCGCCGCCTTCGTGGCCTTCGACATGCTGACCCGCATGCTGTCGCCCTATCAGCTCAATCCGATGAACCTGAACCCGCTGCGCGGGGCATTGGTGAAGTCGGTCGACTTCGAGCGGCTCGAAGGCTGCCGCGCGGTGAAGCTGTTCATCAGTGCGACCAACGTGAAGACCGGCAAGGTGCGGGTCTTCAAGTCCGGCGAGATCACGCCCGACGTCCTGCTGGCCTCAGCCTGCCTGCCGTTCCTGTTCCAGGCGGTGACGGTCGACGGCGAGCCCTACTGGGACGGCGGCTACATGGGCAATCCGTCGATTTTCCCGCTGATCTACGGCTCCGACACGCCTGACGTGGTGATCGTCCAGGTCAATCCGCTGGGCTGCGACCGCGTGCCGACGACGGCGACCGAGATCATGAACCGGGTGAACGAGATCAGCTTCAATTCGTCGATGATGCGTGAAATGAGGGCGATCTCCTTCGTCACCGACCTGATCGACGACGGCAAGCTCGACTCCAACAACTACAAGCGCATCAACGTGCACTGGATCGAGGCCGAGAAGCAGATGAAGGGGCTCGGCGCCTCGAGCAAGCTCAACGCCCGCATGGATTTCCTGCTCCATCTCAAGGCGATCGGCCGCGACGCGGCGGACGGCTGGCTCGCCGGCCATTTCGACGCCATCGGCCGGCAGTCGACCATCGACATCAAGGAGAGGTTTCTCTAGACGCGGCCGACAGCGGGAATTTCCGGACAGGCCCGACGATCGGACCTGCGTTGAAAAGAATCGTCCGGTTCAAGCGGGCCGGCGCTTTACGACTTTCCGGACAGACAGATTCTGGACAGGTCGTGCCCAGAAAAGCGCCCTCAGACGTCGAGGTTGGCGACCTTGAGCGCGTTCTGCTGGATGAACTCGCGGCGCGGTTCGACGACGTCGCCCATCAGGGTCGAGAAGATCTCGTCGGCCTCGTCGGCGTGGTTGATCCTGACCTGCAGCAGCGTGCGCGCCTCGGGATCGAGCGTCGTTTCCCAGAGCTGGTCGGGGTTCATCTCGCCCAGTCCCTTGTAGCGCTGGATGGTGACGCCGCGGCGGCCGGCCTCGACGACGGCGGCGAACAGCTCGGTCGGCGAGAAGATCGTCGTTTCCTTCTCCTTGGCAATGAGCAGGCCGGGCCGCTGGTAGACCGACTGCAGCTCGATCGCCAGGCCATCGAGCTTGCGCGCCTCGGCGCTCCTGACCAGCGGGCCGTCGATGACATGGCGTTCCTGCACACCGCGCAGGCGGCGGCTGAAGGCGAGGCCGCCATCGGGTGTCGGCTCGCCGCTCCAGCCGCGCTCGAGCACCGGGCTCACGGCATCGAGGCGACGGGCGATATAGTCGGCGGTGGCCTTGGCCAGTTCGGCGTCGTTCAGGATGTCAGGCTTGAAGGCGCCCGCGATGGCGGCCTGCTCGATCACGGCCTGGCTGGTGACGCGCCGCGACAGCGACAGCGGCTTCACCAGGTTGGTGACGGAGCGGGCGATGTCGACGGTGCGGCGCAGGTCCTCGCTCGCCTGGACGCTGCCGTCGCCGAGCTGGAGGCGCGCGTTCTCGAGGCCGGTCTGGATCAGCTGCTCGTCGAGCGCGCGCTCGTCCTTGAGGTAGATCGCCGACTTGCCCTTGGCCGCCTTGAACAGCGGCGGCTGGGCGATGTAGAGGTGGCCGGCATCGATCAGCGCGCGCATCTGGCGATAGAAGAACGTCATCAGGAGCGTGCGGATGTGGGAACCGTCGACGTCGGCGTCCGTCATGATGATGATCTTGTGGTAGCGCAGCTTGTCGAGCGTGAAATCGTCGGGACCGATGCCGGTGCCGAGCGCCGTGATCAGCGTGCCGATCTCGGCCGAGGACAGCATCTTGTCGAAGCGCGCGCGCTCGACGTTCAGGATTTTTCCACGCAACGGCAAAATGGCCTGGTTGGCGCGGTTGCGGCCCTGCTTGGCCGAGCCGCCGGCCGAATCGCCCTCGACGATGAAGAGTTCGCTGAGCGCCGGATCGCGCTCCTGGCAGTCGGCGAGCTTGCCGGGCAGGGAACTGACGTCGAGCGCGCCCTTGCGGCGGGTGAGCTCGCGGGCCTTCTTCGCCGCCTCGCGCGCCGCCGCCGCTTCGACCACCTTGGTCAGGATCTTGCGGGTCTCCGAGGGATGCTCCTCCAGCCACTGGCCGAACTTGTCGCCCACCACCGACTCGACCACCGGGCGGACTTCGGACGACACCAGCTTGTCCTTGGTCTGCGACGAGAACTTCGGGTCGGGCACCTTGACCGACAGCACGCAGGTCAGGCCCTCGCGCATGTCGTCGCCGGTGAGGTTGACCTTCTCCTTCTTGGAAAGGCCGCTCTCGTCGGCATACTTGTTGAGCGTGCGGGTGAGCGCGCCGCGGAAACCCGCGAGATGGGTACCGCCGTCGCGCTGCGGGATGTTGTTGGTGAAGCACAGCATCGTCTCGTGATAGCTGTCGTTCCACTGCATCGCGACTTCGACGGTAATGCCTTCCTTCTCGCCGCGGATCGACACCGGCGGGCTGTGCAGCACCGTCTTGTTGCGGTCGAGGTACTTGGCGAAGGCCTCGACGCCGCCCTCGTAGAGCAGCTCGGAGACCTTGGGTTCGGCGCCGCGCTCGTCGGTCAGCAGGATCTTCACGCCGGAGTTCAGGAAGGCGAGCTCGCGCAGCCGGTGCTCCAGCGTGGCGAAATCAAACTCGGTCTTGGTGAAGGTTCCAGTCGAGGGCAGAAAGGTGACCTCGGTGCCGTGCTTGCCCGGCGGGGCATCGGCCACGACCTTGAGGTCTTCCTCGGGCTCGCCGTGGCGGAAGCGCAGGAAGTGTTCCTTGCCGTTGCGCCAGATGTGCAGATCGAGCTGCGACGACAGCGCGTTGACGACGGCGGCGCCGACGCCGTGCAGGCCGCCCGAGACCTTGTAGGAATTCTGGTCGAACTTTCCGCCGGCATGGAGCTGCGTGAAGATGACGTTGGCGGCCGAAATGCCCTCTTCCTTGTGGATGTCGACCGGTACGCCGCGGCCGTTGTCGCGCACCGTGACCGAGCCGTCGCCGTGCAGGATGACTTCGACGCCGTCGCAGTAGCCCGCCAGCGCCTCGTCGATCGCATTGTCGACGATCTCGTAGACCATGTGGTGCAGGCCGGTGCCGTCGTCGGTGTCGCCGATGTACATGCCCGGGCGCTTGCGGACGGCCTCGAGGCCGCGCAGCACCTTGATCGAATCGGCGCCATATTCCTCGGCACCCGGCGTTACGTCTTCGATATCGCTCATTTGTCCGACTTCCCGAAAATGGTTCAGACGGCCGCGATGGATCCGTCGGCCACGCACAGGATCTGCGCGCGGCCGCGGAGCGGCGCAAAAAGCTCGGCATCGGTACCCGTCATCCAGCTCTGGGCGCCCAATGCCACGACCTCGTCGAACAGCGCCGCACGGCGCTCGGCGTCGAGGTGGGCCGAGATCTCGTCGAGCAGCAGGAGCGGCGGCCGGCCACGCGACATCGCCACCAGGCGGGCATGGGCGAGTGCGATCGAGACCAGCACCGCTTTCTGCTGCCCTGTAGAACCTTCGGCCGCCGGCAGGTCGAGATCGAGGTGCCGGACCGCGAGGTCGCTACGGTGCGGCCCAACTGATGTGGTGCCGGCCTCGGCATCGCGCAAGCGGTTGGCCGCCAGTTCGGCGCGCAGGCGGTCCTCGGCGTCGAGTGCCGCCATGGTGTCGAGCCAGCCGTCGACTTCGCCGGCCATGGCGAGGGCGGCGCGCGGGAAGGGGCCGATGCCCAGCCGCGCGGCGGCATCGAGACGGTGGACCGTGTCGGCCCGGGCGGCGGCGAGCGCCACGCCGTGGCGGGCCATGGTGTCTTCAAGGGCGGTGAACCAGTGCGGATCGCGTCCGCCCTCGGCCAGGACACGGGCGCGCTGGCGGAGCGCATGCTCGTAGGCCGCGACGTCGCCGGCATGTTGGGGATGCAGCGCCGTCACCAGCCGATCGAGAAAGCGTCGGCGCTCGCTGGCGCCATCGAGGAACAGGCGGTCGAGTTGCGGCGTCAGCCAGACGGCGGCGACATGCAGGCCGAGCGCGGTCTGGCTGGCGGCGGCCCGGCCGTCGATCCGCACCACCCGGCGCGACGGACTGCCTTCGCCGCGGCCCGGCTCCAGACCGGTGCCGATGGCGAGGCGGCCCTCCGGCGTGTCGAGGGTGGCCGCGACCGCCCAATGGGTTGTTCCCGGCGCGGCACCCGGGTCCTCGCCGCGGGCGCGATGGCCGACCTCGTCGAGACGGGCCCGGCGCAATCCACGGCCCGGTGCCAGGAAGGAGAGCGCCTCCAGGAGGTTGGTCTTGCCGGCGCCGTTGCCGCCCACCAGCACCACCGGCTCGAGGCCGCAGTCGAGGCGAAGCTGGCGGTAGTTGCGGAAGTCGGTGAGGCGAAGCTGACGGACGGCCAGCATGGACCGGGCGGAGGACTCGACGGGGTTGACCGGCGCGGGACCGGAGCCGGCGTCGGGAGAGAGGGCGCGGGTGCTGCCGGGTTGCGCCGTCATACCCGCATCGGCATGAGCACGTAGAGCGCGCTTTCGTCGGCACCGTCGCGCACCAGGGTGGGCGAGCCGGCATCGGCCATCAGGAAGCGCGCCTCGGCACCCACGATCTGTTCGGTGATGTCGAGCAGATAACGCGAATTGAAGCCGATCTCGATCGCGGCCGCCTTGTAGTCGACCTCGATCTCCTCGGTGGCGCTGCCGGCATCGGGGCTGGTGGCCGAGAGCGTGACCACGCCCTTGGCGACCGCGACCTTGATGGCGCGCGACTTCTCGGTCGAGATGGTCGAGACGCGGTCGACGGCGTGGGCGAATTCCTTGCACGGCACGTTCAGGATCTTGTCGTTGCCGGTCGGGATCACGCGCTCGTAGTCCGGGAAGGTGCCGTCGATCAGCTTGGAGACGAGGGTGACGTTGCCCGTGGCGAAGCGGATGCGGGTGTCGGAAAGCTCGATGTCGACCGAGCCGTCGCTTTCGTCGAGGAGCTTGCGGACCTCGTTCACGGTCTTGCGCGGCACGATCACGCCGGGAATTTCGCCGGCGCCCTTGGGTAGCGGCACTTCCACACGGGCCAAGCGATGGCCGTCGGTGGCCACGCCGCGCAGCACCTGGGTGCCGCCCGACGTCGCGGCATGGAAGTAGATGCCGTTCAGGTAATAGCGGGTCTCTTCGTTGGAGATCGCGAACCTGGTGCGGTCGATAATGCCCTTGAGGTCGGTGGCGGGCAGCTGGAAGCGGTACGGCAGGTCGCCTTCGCTCATCGCCGGGAAGTCGGCTGGCGGCAGGCACTGCAGGGTGAAGCGCGAGCGGCCGGCCCGGATCACCAGGCTGCCGCCGTCGGACGCCGACTCCAGCTCGACCTGCGCGCCGTCCGGCAGCTTGCGGACGATCTCGTAGAGCGTGTGGGCGGGCGCGGTCGTCGAACCGTTCTTGGCCGCATTGGCCTCGACCGACTCGGTGATGGCGAGATCCATGTCGGTCGCCGCCAGGCTCAGCCGGCCCTTCTGGGCGGTGATCAGGACATTGGACAGAATCGGGATCGTGTTCCGCCGCTCGACCACACTCTGTACATGGGCCAGCGCCTTCAGGAGGGCTGCCCGTTCAATCGTCAGTTTCATGATTTGGTCGCTGTAACGAGGGGCCAAAAATGCGGTTTAGACACCCCGTTTCCCAGGCTGCGAAACACCCCGGCGGAACGGTCGGAGACTATACCACGCGCGCTGCCGGCGGAAAGCGATTTCGCCCGTAATTTGAGGCGTTTAGGGGCTGCCTTTTGAATGCAAACGGGGCCCCGCCGGGCCCCGTTTCACAGTCGCGGCAGGGAATTTACTAACCCTGCAACTGCCGCTTGAGCAACTCGACGTCTTCCGCAATCGACAGATCGGAGATTTTCAGCTCCTCGATCTTGCGCACGGCGTGCATGACCGTGGTGTGGTCGCGGTTGCCGAAGCGCTTGCCGATCTGCGGCAGGCTGAGCGTGGTGAGTTGCTTGGCGAGATACATCGCGACCTGGCGCGGCCGGGCGACCGACCGGGCGCGGCGCGGCGAGCTCATCTCGGCGAGCTTGATGTTGTAGTGCGCGGCGACCCGCTGCTGGATCTCGTCGACGGTCACCTTGCGGTCGGCCTGGCGCAGCAGGTCGTGCAGCACGTCCTGCGCCATCTCGACGGTGATCTCGCGGCCGATCAGCTGGCCGTGCGCGACG
>NZ_SCVH01000014.1 GCF_004296935.1 Reyranella sp. | reverse complement strand
GTTCGGCGGCGGCATGGTCGGTCTGCAGTTCTCGAGCGTGATGGAATCGATGGGCTCGCTGCTGAACGGCGTGGTCAACTACAACAGCTACCTGCCCGAGAAGTCGATGGAGTTCACGGGCACCAAGGATTTCTTCGTCAAGTACCAGAAGCGCGCCGGCGAGGCCAAGGTCGACCCGCTCGGCTACTACCTTGCGCCCTTCGGCTATGCCATGGGCCAGATGGTCGAGCAGGCGGTGAATGCCACCAAGTCGCTCGACCACAAGAAGCTTGCCGACTTCCTGCGCAGCAACGAGATGATGACGATCGTTGGCCCAATCGTGTTCGGCCCCGACGGCGAGCGCAAGGAATCGGCGACGCTGATGGCGCAGTTCCGCGGTGTCGTCGACAAGAACATCGAGCAGTTCCGCAATCCGGGCAAGCAGATCATCGTGTTCCCCGAGAAGTGGAAGACCGGCGAGCTCATCCAGCCGTTCGAGAAGGCGCGGAAGTAGCGGCTTAGGCGGCAAAGCGGGTGTTTTCCTGGGAGTTGCTGGTCGACGCCATCGTGCTCGGCGCCATGGTCGGCTGCTTCTATGCTGCGGTCAGCATCGGCCTGTCGATATCCTTCGGCCTGCTCGACGTGCCCAATGTCGCCCATCCGGCACTGCTGGTGCTGGCCGCGTACGGCGCCTGGCTGCTGGGCGACTTCGACATCGATCCGATCGTGGCCGGCCTGCTGCTGATGCCGGTCTTCTTCGTGCTCGGAGTCCTGCTCTACCGCACCTACCACGAGACGTTCGAGAAGCGCGGCAGCGAGGCCGGCGTGCGTGGCCTCGCCTTCTTTTTCGGCATGGCCTTCATCATCGAAGTCGGCATCATCATGGCCTTCGGTGTCGACCAGCGCACGGTCCAGGCCTTCTACATCGGCAAGAGCATCGAGATTCTCGATGTTCGCATTCCGATGCGCATGGTCGTGGCCTTTGCGATGGCGCTCCTGCTGTCGCTGGCGCTGACGTTCTACCTGTCGAAGACCTTCCTCGGCCGCGCCATCCGCGCGGTGGCGCAGGACGAAGGTGCACTCAGGCTGATGGGCGCCGATCCCGTGGCGATCAAGCAGTGGGCCTTCGGCATCGCGACGGCCGTGGTGGCGCTCGCCGGCGCGCTGTTGATCATCGTCCAGCCGGTCGAACCGACCCTTGATCGCGCCTACATCGGCCGCACCTTCTGCGTCGTGGTGATGGCTGGGCTGGGCAGCATGTCGGGGACCCTGCTGGCCGGCGTCATCCTGGGCGTCGCCGAGACCATCGTGCTCACCATGTTCGGCGCGTCGTGGGCGCCGGCCATCTCCTTCACCCTGCTGCTGGTGGTCCTGGGCGTTCGCCCGCAGGGCCTGTTCGGCCGATGACGATGCAGGGACTGGGGCAGAGAATCGGATTCTGGATCGGGGCGGCCGCCTTCATCGCCTTGGCCTTCGCCATGGCGCTCGTGATCCGCAACGAATACGTCTTCTTCGCGGGCTTCGTCATCCTGCAATTCATCGTGCTGGCGACGGCCTGGAACATCCTGGGCGGCTATGCCGGCTACGTGAACTTCGGCACCAGCGCCTTCTTCGGCGTCGGCGTCTATACCGCCGTCTTTCTCCTCAAGGCCGTGGACGCCCCGCTCTGGATCCAGATCCTGGTGGCGGCAATCGTCGGCGCGGCCCTGGGCCTCGGCGTCGGTCTTCTGACCCTGCGGCTGCGCGGCATCTTCTTCTCCATCGCCACTGTTGCCATTACCATTATCGCAGAGACGCTGATCACCAACTGGAAGTTCGTCGGCGGCGCGACCGGCGTGCAGCTCTTGCGTCCGCCGGTGACTCCGCCTTTCGATTCCTACATAAAAATGCTGTTCGTGATTGCTGCCGTCATGGTGGTGATCGCCGTCGCCCTGGCGCGCCATGTCCAGAACTCTGGCATCGGCCGCGGGCTTCGCGCCATCCGCGACGACGAGATCGCCGCCGAATGTTCTGGTGTGCCGACGCTCAATCTCAAGCTGGTGGCCTGCGCGCTCTCCGGCGCTCTGATGTGCGCCGCCGGCGCGCCGTCGGCCATGTACCTTCAGTTCGCCGATCCGGTTTCGGCCTTCAACCTCAACTATTCGGTGTCGGCACTCGCCATGTCGCTGATCGGCGGCACCTCACACTGGATCGGTCCGGTGCTGGGCGCGATCCTGCTGGCGACCACGCAGCAGCTCCTGACCGTGACGATCTCGTCCGAGGTCAATGTGCTGGTGCTGGGCGTGATGCTGGTGCTGTTCGTCGTGGTGGCGCCGGAGGGCATCATCGGCCTGGTGCGACGAGTCTGGCGGCTGGTCCGGAGAGGCACGCCATGAGCGAGGCCCTGCTGCGCGTCGACGGCGTGTCGAAGCGGTTCGGCGGCTTCACGGCGCTGGAGGGCATCAGCGTCGACATCCGGCCCGGCGAGCGCTTTGGCCTGATCGGGCCGAATGGCTCGGGCAAGACGACCCTGATCAACTGCATTTCCGGCGTGCTGCCGAGCGACGGCGGCTCGATCCGCTTCAACGGCGAGGACATCACGCGCCTGCCGGCCTACAAGCGCACCCGCCGCGGCATCGCTCGCAGTTTCCAGGTACCGCGGCCATTCAAGAGCATGACGGTGCTCGAGAATCTCCTGGTGGCGATCGATTTCGCCGTGATCGGCCATGGGCTTTCGACCCGCCAGGCTGACGCCGAAGTCTTCGAGATCCTCGACAAGATCGGCCTGGCCGGCAAAGCGCACGTGGCATCAAGCCAGCTCTCCCAGGTGGAGCTGCGCAAGATGGAGCTCGCGCGCGCAATGGCGGCGCGCCCCAAGCTCCTGATTTCCGACGAGGCGATGGCCGGCCTCGCCGGCTCCGAGGTCGACGAGGTCCTCGACGTGCTGCTGAAGCTGAACGCGGAGGGCATCACTGTCATCATGATCGAGCACATCATGCAGGCGGTGATGCGCTTCTCCGAACGCGTGATGTGCCTCGACGCCGGCCGCGTCATCTGCGAGGGCACGCCACAGCAGGTGATGGCCGACAAGGGCGTGCAGGAGGCCTACCTTGGCGCTTAAGCTCACCGTCTCCGGCCTCGACGCCCGCTATGGCGCGGTGCGGGCGTTGAACGGCGCCTCGATCGAGGTCAACGCCGGCGAGACCGTCGTGCTGCTCGGCACCAACGGCAACGGCAAGAGCACCCTGATGAAATGCCTGATGGGGGTGGTACGTCCGGCGGCCGGTACGATCACCCTCGAAATCGACGGGCAGGCGCACGACGTCACGCGCCTCGCCACCGAGGAGATCGTCGGGCTCGGCGTGGCGCTGGTGCCGGAAGGGCGGCGCCTCTTCCCCAAGCTCACAGTCGAGGAAAACCTGATGCTGGGTGCCTTCCGCAGGAGCGCGCGTGCCCGGATCGCCGAAAACCTCGCCTTCGCCTACGAGGCTTTCCCGGTGCTGACCGAGCGGCGGCGGCAACTCGCCGGCACGATGTCGGGTGGCCAGCAGCAGATGTTGGCCATCGCGCGCGCCCTGATGTCCTCGCCACGCCTGCTGCTGATCGACGAGCCGTCGGTCGGCCTGTCGCCGCTGCTGGTCGCCCAGACGATCTCCAAGATCGAGGAACTGAAGCAGCAATTCGGACTCACCGTGCTGATGGCGGAACAGAACTTCCACCAAGCGGTGCGAATCGCCGACCGCGGCTACATCATCGTGCACGGCGCGATTGCCTTCGAGGGTAAGACCGTCGCTGAATTGCGGTCGAACGAGATCGTCAAGCAGCTTTATCTCGGCGGTGGGTAGACGGGTGGCAGGGCTGTAGTAGCCTCGGCCAAGGTTTCTGGGAGGAAACGATGAGCTACGACCTCGTGATCAAGAACGGCACCGTGGTCGACGGCACAGGCAGGAAGCAATACCAGGCCGACGTGGCGATCACCGGTGGCAAGGTGGTCGAGATCGGCAAGGTGACGGAAGGCGCCCGGCGCACCATCGACGCCCATGGCCTCGTGGTGGCGCCAGGCTTCGTCGATCCGCACACCCACTACGATGCACAGATCTGCTGGGATGGCGCAGTCACCCCTTCGTCTTGGCACGGTGTGACTTCCGTGGTGATGGGCAATTGCGGCGTCGGCATCGCACCCTGCAAGCCCGAGACCCGCGAGATCGCCATGAAGGATCTGGTGAATGTCGAAGGCATCCCCTTCGACGTGCTGAACAAGGGTATCACCTGGGATTGGGAGACGTTCCCTGAGTTCATGGACGCGGCGGCGGCGCGCAAGCCGTCGCTCAACCTCGCCTTCATCGCGCCGCTGACGCCGTTCCGACACTACGTGATGGGCGAAGCGTCGATGGACCGCGCCGCAACGCCGGAGGAGACGCATCAGATCGCCGAGCTGATCGGCGAAGCGGTGGACGCGGGCGCGCTGGGTTTCTCCTCGACCACGCTCAACCAGCACATGGGCTTCGAGGGAAAGCCGCTGGCCTGCCGCAATGCCAGCCGCGAGGAGATGAAGGCCTACGCCAACCAGCTCAAGAAGCGCGGCAAGGGCGCGATCGAGATCGCGTTGACGCGCCAGGTCGGCGTGCTGGAGCAGGACCAGTGCGAGCTGCTGGATTTCCTGCTCGAGGAGAGCGGCCGGCCGGTCACCTTCATCGCGCTGTTCGACCGTGACGACATTCCCGAGGCGGTGCGCGACACCTTGCGCCGGGCCGCGCCGATGATCGCCAAGGGGGCCAGGCCGCAGACCTCGCCGCTACCCCTCACGCGCGAATGCAACATGGACAATCCCTTCGCGTTCGCGGCCTTCCCGGCTTGGAAGCGGGTGTTCGCCGACACCTCGAAGGAAGCGCAGAAGAAGGTCTATGCCGATCCCGCCTTCCGCGCCCAGTTCCGCGCCGACCTCAAGAACCCGACCGGCTTCAGCGACTGGCGTCGCGTCGTGGTGCACGACGTGCGCAATCCGGCACTGAAGCATCTGGAGCGCAAGTCGATCGCCCAGATCGGGGAGCTGCAGGGCAAGGACGGCGTCGATGCTTTCCTCGACACCGTATTGGCCGATGATCTCGACACCGAGCTCACCATTTCCTCGTGGAACACACGCGAGGACCGCATGCGCGAACTCCTGAACAATCCCGCCATCCTGATGGCGCTGGGCGACGGCGGGGCGCATGTCGACATGCTGTGCGACGCCGGCTACCCGACCTATCTGCTCGGAACCTGGGTGCGCGAGAAGCAGGCGATCACACTGGAAGAGGGCGTGCGCAAGCTCACCTCGGATCCCGCCGATCTCTTCGGCCTGAAGGACCGCGGCCGTCTCGCCAAGGGCATGCCGGGCGATGTGGCGATCTTCGATCCTGTCGCGATCGGCTCCTCCAACCACGGCGAGCGACGCTTCGACCTGCCTGGCGGCGCCAAGCGCATCGTGATGCCGTCGCGGGGGGTCGAATACACGATCGTCAACGGCGCGGTCACCTGGGAGCAGGGCCGGCTTACCGATGCCAAGGCCGGCAAGGTGCTGCGGGGATAGGCAGCGCTCCCGATCTTCGTTTCGGCCGCTGGCGGTGGGTGTAGTCCACCGCGAACCATTCTCCACGGCAAATTCCCTGCTAACAGGGAAAATAGCAGGGAATTTGCCAAGGTGAGCCTCAGGTCAGGTGAATTGAGCAGGCAAATTCGCCATTTGACCCCGCTTTGCGCTGTGGCCGCACGATCTGGAACAGGGAATTTCTTCGCGCAGAACAGGGAATTCATGAAGCGGAGCAGGGAGGGGCAGGCGGCCTCCAAGTGGTGTCCGGGGCGCATTTTTGGCCTGTGCACAGGCAGGGCCACGCGCCCTAGGGAGAGGGGTGACCCCATACCCTTGGATGACGCTCAGGCGCCCCCAAATCGGGCCCCTAGACGCTCGTTCTGCAGAGGGTCAATCCGGTCGGCTTCAGCCAGCGCCCAAGATACCCACGCAGAGATCTTGTTGGCATCTCCTTCAGAGGCCATTCCGGCCGCTGCTACCTGAACGGTGGCCACATAGTCCCTGAGGTCCCGAGCGCGGCGCCAATTGTTCGCTTCCTGCAGGAGGTGTTGGATACGCTCCCGCGCCTCCCGCTCAAGCCGCAGGCGCTCCTGGCTTTCTGCCTCTTCTTTCTCCTTCCGTCGTTTCTCCCGGAGTTCTTGGAGCCGTTCGACTTCCCATTCATAGCGCGCCTGCCTGTGTCGGCGAAAATGAACCTCACCTGCAAGGATCAGGCATACGACGATATCGCTGAGGTGAGCTTCGATCTTCTGGTCGCCGTCTACCCAGGTCCACTGCATGTCTGGAATCGGATCCGGGTACAGGATTTCGAGCTTAAGCTTCTCCTGGGCCCCAAACTGGGGAAGGACCTGAGAGTGGTAGTCCCTGCTGTCGCTTCCCCTTCGGGAGGCGCCGTCGAGGGTGAAGCTGACGTGCTGCCCGCCGATCTTGACCCCTAGATCCCGGGCCTGTCGGCCCCCGATTGATACCTTGTAGTCTTCGTGATCCAAGGCGACAGAAATTGCATTGAGGACCCTGAGGCGGCGCTTCTCGAAGGGACCATCAAAGATTGGCTTGTCCCACGCGTAGGTGTTGCTGAGCACTACCTGGCGCCGGCGTTCATCAGCTTCGAGAAGTCGCTCTATGAGATGATGTGGGTTCGCGAGCGTCTTCGGTATGGTGACCTTGCCAAGCTGCTTGCGGATGCGCCCCAAAACGCTCGAGAGTTCTTCGTCGAATACCGGAGGCTGTAGCTCGGTCCTGTCATCCTCATCGGTGCGGGCCGAATAGCCCTGCCATTCGTAGCGCCTGCCGCCAAATGTGACTTCGTCTGAAAGCCCAGGCGGACGCGGGGGCAGATCGACAACATAGGTCGGCTTGCCGGCATTAATCCTGTTCCAGTGCCCGCGAGGCGGCGTAGGTATGCTGGCGGTGCGGCAGACCTTGACCAACCCGACATCCGAGATTTCGTTCTCGGCTGCCAGCTCACGCATGGGCTTCGACCAGACCAACTCATACAGGGCAGGCCGGCTAAACCGCTTGATCACATCAGGCCTCCATCAGCTGATGTCGGCCATAGTTACTGGCGGCCGTTCAGTCCGCCAGTTGCGGATGTGTTGCGTCGTGTAATGGCGACCGTCGAAGGTGGTGTCCTTGGCCTCGCCTACCCGACATCCGCAGTCGCGTAAGGCCGCCAAAGGTCCGATTGCAAAGTCCCATTCGGCCTGCTTCCCACGATCGATGAGATCGCCTGTAACGACACAGAATTTGGGTTGGGTCCCTCCGATCCGTCTCTTGGCAATCTCAGCGCAGATCCAATCACCGGAGGGCCCACCATCTACCCGATTGGTTCCATTTCCCGTGACATGAACGTCTGCGATCTGAACGAGGAAGGGCTTTTCGATGCTGGCTTCCTTGCTCCGGTCCTCGGCCTGCGGCGCATGGTGGCGCCGCAGCATCGCTACGAGGCGCAGGAATAACCATTTGTTCCAGACCGATGCTATGCACGCCGCGACCATTCCGGCCGCGGCAAACGGTGCCTCGATCCAGTAGGCTGCTGTGGCCATAGCCGCATTCCTTGCATACTTCTGAGTACTCTGGCGACGGTCGTATTTTTTTGCGGCAATGGCCGATATCATGAGCGGCTGGAGTGCAGGAATCTTCTCCAAGGATCACGAATAGATAGGCACGCTCGAACAGCGGAAGGTATTGAATCATTTATGTTTACTCCTTCTACTTATCGCAGTGGGGCCTCTACCTTGGAAATTGGCTTTGATATGGGGACGCACCAATGAAGCACGTCGAGGCCACTAAGGTTTCTGCGGGAGCACGCGCGGCATTGGGGATCGACCGTCTGGTATCGCTGACGCAGCGTTCCTCGCCACATCAGTGGGTAGACACCGCCATGCAGCGCTGGGAGCCTGCTACACGGCGTAACTTTGCCAAGATGGCACTGATGACAATAGCCGTTCTATTGGGCTTTTGGGGCTTCCAGGCCACCCATGAACCTGCGCAGGAGGCGTGGCGGGCCAACGTGATATGGCACAACCTTTTCCGCACGCTGCAGCTCCTGACGGCGCAGTTTCCGAACCAACTTCCGACTGAGTTGCCCCTGC
>NZ_SCVH01000013.1 GCF_004296935.1 Reyranella sp. | reverse complement strand
TCCACGCCCAGAGGAATCCGGGCAAACCGGCCTATGTCATGGCCGGCAGCGGCGAGACGGTGACCTATCGGCAGCTCGACGAACAATCCAATCGCATCGCGCAACTGTTCCGCTCGCTGGGGCTCAGGGCCGGCGACCACATCGCCCTCTTCCTCGAGAACAACGCCCGCTTCTTCGAGATCTGCTGGGGCGCCCAGCGCTCCGGCCTGGTCTATACCGCGATCAGCTCGCGGCTGACGGCCGCCGAAGTCGACTACATCGTGACCGACTGCGGCGCCAAGCTGTTCGTCACCTCGAAATACCTTGCCGAGAGAGCCGCCGAGCTGGCGCCGCTGATGAAGGGCGTGACCAGCCGATTCATGATCGATGGCACCATTGCCGGCTATCAGTCGTGGGAGGACACGGTCGCCAGGTTCCCGGCGACGCCGATCGCCGACCAGACCGCGGGCCACGACATGCTCTATTCGTCGGGCACGACGGGCCGGCCCAAGGGCGTCATGCCGGTCGTCGAGCCGCAGCCGATCGACTACGACAACCCGCTGCTCGCCATCAGCCGCAAGCTCTACGGCATCGACCAGGACACGATCTACCTCTCGCCGGCGCCGCTCTATCATGCGGCTCCTTTGCGCTTCAACATGAGCGTCATGCGGCTGGGCGGCACGTCGGTGATCATGGAGCACTTCGACGCCGAGGAATTCCTGAAGCTCGTGCCCAAGTACAAGGCCACCCACACCCAGGTCGTGCCGACCATGTTCGTGCGCTTCCTGAAGCTGCCCGAGGAGGTCCGCACGAAATACGACATGTCCTCGCTCAGATGCGTCATCCACGCCGCCGCGCCCTGCCCGATCCCGACCAAGGAAGCGATGATCAAGTGGTGGGGTCCGATCATCTGGGAATATTACGGCGGCACCGAGGGCAACGGCCTCACCATGTGCAACGCCCAGGAATGGATGGCACACAAGGGCACGGTCGGCCGCGCCATCGTCGGCAAGCTGAAAATCTGCGACGACGAGGGCAACGAGCTGCCGACGGGCGAACCCGGCACGGTCTACTTCGCCGAGGGCCGGCCGTTCGAGTATCACAACGACCCCAAGAAGACCGCCGAATCGCGCCATCCCAAGGGTTGGACCACCTTGGGCGACGTCGGCTACGTCGATGCCGACGGCTTCCTGCACCTGACCGACCGCAAGGCCTTCATGATCATCGCCGGCGGGGTCAACATCTACCCGCAGGAATGCGAGAACCTGCTGATCAACCATCCCAAGGTGATGGACTGCGCCGTGTTCGGCGTGCCCAACGACGATTTCGGCGAGGAAGTGAAGGCGGTGGTGCAGCCCCGCAGCATGGCCGACGCGGGCCCCGCCCTAGGCGAGGAGCTGATCGCCTACTGCAGGCAGCATCTCTCGGCGATCAAATGTCCGCGCAGCGTCGATTTCGAGGCCGAACTGCCGCGCCATCCCACCGGCAAGCTCTACAAGCGCCTGCTGCGCGACCGCTACTGGGAGGGCCGGACGGCCAAGATCTGACATCTGGACTCTTTCTGAATAACCTCTTATATGGTTAGTCATTCGACGGAGGCTAGCCATGACCGCAGAACTGCGCGCGCTCAACGCCAGGTTCATCCATAATTTCATCACCAACGACGTGGCCTCGCACGACGCCATCCTGCACAAGGATTTCATCTGCATCACGCCGACGGGCGCCCGCGTCGGCCGGGCGGAGTACCTGAAGGACTGGGCGACCGGCTTCGACCCCGGGCGCATCCCCTACTTCGACTATCGCGACGAGCTGATCCATGTGTTCGGCGCGACGGCACTGCTGCGCTCGACCAACAAGAGCATCCGGGTGAAGGACGGGGTCGAGAGCATCGGCATGACGATGTACACTGACACCTATGTGCGCCAGGACGGTGCGTGGAAGTGCGTCCAGGCGCAGATCACGCCGGTGGCGCCCGCCAACTACCCGCCCGACGAAACGATCGTGAAGAAATACGTCAGGGGAAAGCTCCAGCCCTAGCGGGGGCATGCTAATGGTTCCCCCTGTTTTAGGGAGAACCGCCATGAAGGCAGCAGTCGTTACCGAGAGCGGCGTTCAGTACAAAGATGCGCCCAAGCCCTCACCCAAGCCCAATGAAATCCTGATCAAGGTGAAGGCGGCCTCGCTCAACCGCGCCGACCTCGCGGTCGCCTCGGGTCAAGCGCACGGCCGGGTCGGTGGCCCGGGCACCATCGTCGGCCTGGAATGCGCCGGCGAAGTCGAGGCGGTCGGCGCCGAGGTGAAGGACTTCAAGCCCGGCGACCGGGTCATGAGTTCCGCCGCCGGCGGCTTTGCCGAGTATGCCGTCGCGGATTGGGGCCGCGCCCACAAGATTCCCGCCAACAACATGAGCTACGAGCAGGCGGCCTGCATGCCGGTCGCCGTGCAGACCATGCACAACGCCCTGGTCGGCGCCGGCCGCCTCAAGAAGGGCGAGTCGGTCCTGATCCAGGGCGCAAGCTCGGGTGTCGGCCTGCTCGGCATGCAGATCGCAAAATTCCTCGGCGCATCGATCGTCATGGGCACCTCGACCAACGATGGCCGCCGCGCGCGGCTGAAAGAGTTCGGCTGCGACCTGGCGCTCGACACGCGCGATCCGAAATGGCCGGACAAGGTCAAGGAGGCGACCGGCGGCAAGGGCGTCGACCTGATCGTCGACCAGGTCTCGGCCAGCGTCGCCAACCAGAACATGGAGGCCGCCGCCATCCTCGGCCGCATCGTCAATGTCGGGCGGCTGGGCGGCATGAAGGGCGAGTTCAACTACGACCTGCATGCGCTGAAGCGCATCGACTATATCGGCGTCACCTTCCGCACCCGCAGCCCCGAGGAGGTGCGCGACATCGTGAAGGCCGCCCGCGCCGACCTGTGGCCGGCGATCGAGGCGGGCAAGCTCAGCCTGCCGATCGACAAGACCTTCCCGCTCGCCCAGGCGGCCGAGGCGCTTGCGCACATGAAGGCCAATGCCCATTTTGGCAAGATCGTCCTCGTCGTCTGACGAAAGGCTTCCATCATGAGCAAATCCATCAACCATCTCGCCACCGCCGACGGCCTGTTCTTCGGCAAGGGGGCGCTCGACCAGCGCAAGACCTCGAAAATGGTCGACGAGGCGCTGGCAGGCACCGACGACGGCGAGCTGTTCCTGGAATATGTGCAGAGCGAGAGCCTGTCGTTCGACGACGGCAAGCTGAAGAGCGCCAGCTTCGACACCACCCAGGGCTTCGGCCTGCGCGCCGTGGCGGGCGACTCGACGGGCTTTGCGCACGCCTCGGCGCTCGACGAGCAGGCGCTGAAGCGCGCCGCCGCGACGGTCAAGGCGGTCCGCGGCGGCCGTTCGGTCAAGGCCGATGAATCGCCGCGCGGCACCAACCGCCTGCTCTATGCCGACGACAATCCGATCGACGGCGAGGCCTTCGCCCGGAAGGTGGCCCTGCTGGAAGAGATCGATGCCTACGTACGCGGCAAGGAGCCCAAGGCGCGCCAGGTCTCGATCTCGCTGGCGGGCTCGTGGCAGGTGGTCGAGATCATCCGTGCCGGCGGCTGGCGCGCCGCCGACGTGCGCCCGCTGGTGCGGCTGAACGTCAGCGTCGTCTGCGGCGACGGCACGCGCATGGAGGCGGGCAGCACCGGCAGCGGCCGCCGCGCCGCCTACGGCGACATCTTCAAGCCGGAATATTGGAAGCGCGAGGCCGACGAGGCGATCCGCCAGGCGCTGGTCAATCTCGAGTCGGTCGATACGCCGGCCGGCGAGATGCCGGTCGTGCTGGGCGCCGGCTGGTCGGGCGTGCTGTGGCACGAAGCCGTCGGCCACGGGCTGGAAGGCGACTTCCACCGCAAGAAGACCTCGGTATTCAGCCATATGATGGGCGACAAGATCGCCTCGCCCGGCGTCACCGTGGTCGACGACGGCACGCTCAACGACCGCCGCGGCTCGCTCACCATCGACGACGAGGGCACGCCCACCCAGCGCAACGTGCTGATCGAGAACGGCCGCCTGGTCGGGCTGATGCAGGACCGCCAGAACGCCCGCCTGATGGGCGTGAAGCCGACCGGCAACGGCCGCCGCCAGAGCCACGCCCATGCGCCGATGCCGCGCATGACCAACACCTTCATGCTGGGCGGGACCGCAGACCCGAAGGAGATCATCGCCTCGGTGAAGAAGGGCCTCTATGCCGCCAACTTCGGCGGCGGCCAGGTCGATATCGTCTCGGGCAAATTCGTGTTCAGCTGCACCGAGGCCTACATGATCGAGAACGGCAAGCTCGGCCGGCCGGTCAAGGGCGCCACGCTGATCGGCGCCGGCTCGGAAGCGCTGACCAAAGTCGGCATGGTCGGCAACGACATGTCGCTCGATCCCGGTATCGGGACCTGCGGCAAGGACGGCCAGGGCGTGCCGGTCGGTGTCGGCCAGCCAACCTTGCGGATCGACGCGCTCACCGTCGGCGGCACCGCGACCTGATCGGACGACCTAGGGCGTATTCCGGTCGGATGAGCCCAGCCTTCTTCGCTGGGAGCGCGCCACTCCAGTGGCGCTCATGTTCATGAGAAGAAGCGCCACTGGAGTGGCGCGCTCCCAGCAATGACTCCGTCTAATCGGGACGTGCTCTAGGCCTTGGCCGGCGCCTTCGTATAGTCGGCTTCGCTCACCGGCTCGAACCAGCTGGTGGCCCGGCCCTGGTCGTCGGTCTCCGACATGGCGAGATGGCACATCATCGTGCCGGGCGCCGAGCCGTGCCAATGCCGGGCGTTCGGCGGAATGACCACCGTGTCACCCGCCGCGATCTCCTGTACCGGCTCACCCTCGAGCTGGTAGCGGCCCACACCCGACAGGACATAGAGGATCTGGCCGACGGCATGCTGGTGCCAGTTCGTGCGCCCGCCCGGCATGAACGTCACACGCGAGGCGCGCAACCTTGAGGGCCCCTCGGGGGCGTAGACGGGATCGGACAGCACGTCGCCGACGAAATTCGCCACTTCCGCCTTGGCGGTCGGGCGGGACGCGGCTCGCATGATTCTTGGGCGCATGATGGCTCCTCCCTCTCTTGCGTGGGAAGTCCAATTCTAACGCGTCTCCGCCAGCCGTAGCGACTCCAGAAAACGAGTCGCCGCGCTCATCGACTTCATGTCGCCCTTGGTCGTGACCAGCAAGCGGTAGAGCCGGTCCTTCACGATGTAGGTGCGCATCATCACGCGGGAACCGTTGGTGTCCTCGATGTCGAGCGCATAGCCGTCCCAGCCCTGCAGCGCGACCGGCTCGTCGAGCACGTACTTGAAGCGGGCCCGGGGAAAGGCCTTTTCCGCCTCGCCGCGGCCGAGGTCTCGGGCCACCTCCTTGGTGTCACGGCTAGAGAACCAGCCCGCGTCGTAGTCGACATAGTCGAAATCGAACAGCTCGTCGTCGCGCTTGGACTGCCAGGCCACGCGCTCGCCGGCGTGGCCCTTCTCCTTCTCGGCCGCCGTCGTCTTGGCGGCCGGCGCCGGCATTTCCAGCCGGAACCTGAGATCGCTGCCGACGACGGTCTGCCAATCGGCAGGCTGAGCACTCGCCATCAAGGGCACCG
Source organism: Reyranella sp. (assembly GCF_004296935.1). GTDB lineage: Bacteria > Pseudomonadota > Alphaproteobacteria > Reyranellales > Reyranellaceae > Reyranella. Next base: position 48,277 of record NZ_SCVH01000013.1, on the reverse strand, counting down.
TCAGGAGAGAGAAAACGAGGAAACGACGCTTCATGCTGGGGGCACGAGGTCTTTGCGGCCCGACCAGTCCCAGGCGACACCGGTGCGCGAGATGCCGAGCAGCAGTCCGTGCAGTTCCTTCGGGTGCACCCAGCCGCCATCGGGCTCGGTGACGGGATCGGCGCCACGCGGCGTGTAACGGGCGTTGGCGTCGAGCAGGCGCTGGCGCACGGCCGGCCAGTCATGGACCTCGACGTAGCACATGTAGAGCGAGTCGCCGTGCTTGTGGGCGTAGCGGCCCATGGCATGCACGTTGTCGGTGACCTGGCTCAATTCGATGCGATCGAGCCGGTTGGGCGGATCGAACAAAGTCAGCGTGCCGATGTAGCCGAAGCGCTCGCTGCCGATCTCGCTGAACCGCGCCGGGTCGAGGCCGAACAGGCCGGCATAGACCGCCGCGACGCGCCGCCAGTCGCTGATCAGCGTGTTGGTCGTCTCGTAGAGGAACGACACCGGCCCGACGCGCGGCCGATAAGTGCTTTCGGAAATCACGATCGGCAGCCCGAAGGTGGCCTCGGCGCTGAGATAGAGCTGCTCGGCGTCGCGGTCATAGGCGATGCCGAGCCCTTCCCAGCGCCTGGCCATGCTGTCGAGATCGGCGGTGCAGTATCCTGCCGTCATCAGCCCCTCGCCGCGCCTGGCGAGGAAATCCTGGGTGAGGCCCGCGCCGTCGGGCTCGCAGAGCTCGAACTCGCTCTCACCCACCGCCAGGATGGTACGCTTGGCCATGAGATGGCGGCTGTGATCACGGCGCGCAACCTGGCAGCCGAGCAGCAGGCTGTAGCGCTGCGCCGCCTTGGCGGCGTCGTGGACGACAATCTGCACGCGGTCGCAACGGTCGAGCATGGGCCGACACTACCTCAGTAGGAATACTCGCGGAACAGCGGCGCGAAGGAGCCCTGCCACTCGCCCTGCCATTTCGCCAGCAATTCGTCGGCCGGCGCCAGCCCGCTGTCGACGGCACGGTCGAGCGGAAAGAGATGGATGGTCTCGTCGTTGCCGCGCTCATCCAGACATCGGCGGGCCGTCAGCCCGGCATGGGCGATCGCCACGACTTCGCCCGCCAACACGTTCAGCGGCCGGCCGCGGAACATCGTGGCCAGGCCGGTCTTGGGCGTTTCGGCGCGCAGGAAATCGTGATCCGCGGCCGTCCAGTCCTTGACCAGATCCCAGGCGGCGTCGAGCGCGCCCTGGTCGTAGAGCAGGCCGACCCACAGGGCAGGCAAGGCGTTCAGCGCCGCCCACGGCCCCGAATCGGCGCCGCGCATCTCGAGGTAGCGTTTTAGCCGGACCTCGGGGAACGCCGTGGTGACGTGATCGCCCCAGTCGTTGAGGGTCGGCAGCTCGCCCGGCCGGGCCGGCAACTTGCCCTTCAGGAAGTCGCGGAAACTCTGCCCGGAGGCATCGATGTACTTGCCGTCGCGATAGACGAAGTACATCGGCACATCGAGCATATAGTCGACATAGCGTTCGAAGCCGAAGCCCGGCTCGAACACGAACGGCAGCACGCCGCAGCGGTCGGGGTCGGTGTCGGTCCAGATGTGGCTGCGGTAGCTCTTGAAGCCCACCGCCTTGCCCTCGACGAAGGGCGAATTGGCGAACAGCGCCGTCGCCACCGGCTGCAGCGCCAGCGACACGCGGAACTTCTTCACCATATCGGCTTCCGACTCGAAGTCGAGGTTGGTCTGCACGGTGCAGGTGCGCAGCATCATGTCGAGGCCGAGCTTGCCCTTCTTGGGCATATACTCGCGCATGATCTTGTAGCGCCCCTTGGGCATCCAGTGGACGTCCTCGCGCTTCCATTGCGGCGCGAAGCCGAGCCCGATGAAGCCGGCACCGATTTCGCCGGCAACCTCGCCGACCTCGCGCAGGTGTTGCGAATTCTCGGCTGCCGTCTCGTGCAGCGTCTCGAGCGGCGCGCCCGACAGCTCGAACTGGCCACCCGGCTCAAGCGTGATGCTGGCCTTGCCGCGCAGCAGCGCGATCGGGTTGTTGCCTTCGACGACCGGCTCCCAGCCGAAACGTGTCAGGCCTTCCAGCAAGGCGCGGATGCCGTCCGGCCCCTCATAGGCGAGCGGCGTCAGTGTCGCCTTGTGATAGCCGAACTTCTCGTGCTCGGTGCCCATGCGCCAGGCGGCCCGTGGCTTGTTGCCGGCAATGAAGTACTCGATCAGCTGCCGCCGATTCTCGATCGGCGCGCCGCCGCCCGACGGTGGTGCGGACATTGCGTTGTCGACTCCCTGGTCACCCGCGGCCTTCTGGGGCCGGGAGTGGCGCGGCCGCATGAGAAACTCTCACGCGAGCACGCGGCTGGTTCATGGCGTTCAGGTTCCCGTCTCCCATGCCGACGGGGGCAAGCGCAAGCGGTCAGACGGTAACCCTGGATGTGCGATAATCAGCGTGCAGACGGGGTGTCGGCTGGCGCCAGTCGCCGACCAGCGCCTGCCAGCAGGCAAGCGCCGCCAGGGCCGCTGTATCGGCCCTTAGAATGCGCGGACCAAGCCCGACTGCCATGACATCCTTTATGCGACGAAGGGCGCCGAGTTCCTCCTGGGCGAAGCCACCTTCGGGGCCGACCACGACCGCCCACGGCGCCGCGCGGGCCGCAGCATCGAGGCCGCCCAGCGCCTCGGCGATCGGTGGACCACCGCCGGTCTCGTCGCACATCAGCAGGCGCCTTCCCTCCGGCCATCCGCCGAGCAGCCGCGCGAGATCGACCGGCTCACGCACCTCGGGCACGCTCAAGCGTTCGGTCTGCTCCGCTGCTTCGATCGCATTGGCGCGCAGGCGCTCGATGTTCACCCGCTCGACGGCGGTGTGGCGCGTGAGCACCGGCTGCAGGACGGACGCGCCGAGTTCCGTCGCCTTCTCGGCGATATAGTCGATGCGCGCACGTTTGACCGGCGCGAAACAGAGCCAGACGTCGGGCTCGGCCGCCTGCACGCGCGTGCAGTCGCCGACCTCGGCCACCGCCGACTTCTTGCCACGGCCGGCCAGCGTCGCCCGCCATTCGCCGTCGCGGCCGTTGAACAGCAGCAGCGGCGCGCCGTCCGGGCGCCGCATGACATGGCGCAGATAGTGGACCTGCGCCTCGCCGAGCGGCGCCTCGATCCCGGCCGCCAGATCGGCTTCGACGAAGAGACGCGATACGCTCATGGAGTTCCCGCCTTCATGGCTGCATGATGCCGCCATGACCGCCGACGGAACAACCGGCTTTACCGACATCGACCGCCAGCACTGGTCGCTGCGCTACCTGCCGCCCTGGGCCCGGCCCTATGGCCGGCTGTCGCGCTGGGACCGGCCGATCGGCACCTGGCTGCTGCTGTTTCCCTGCTGGTGGTCGCTCACCCTGGGGCTGGCGCCGGAATGGGGCCGCCTGGCCGGCTGGATGGCGCTGTTTGCACTGGGGGCGCTGGCCATGCGCGGCGCGGGCTGCACCTGGAACGACATCGTCGACCGCAAGATCGACGCCCAGGTCGAGCGCACGCGCACCAGGCCACTGCCGGCGGGCGAGGTGAAGCTGCGCAATGCGCTGATCTGGACGGCGCTGCAGTCGCTGGTGGGTGTCGCCATCCTCTTCAAGCTGAACAAGTTCGCGGGCGGCGTGGCTCTGGCCTCGCTGATCCTGGTCGCGATCTACCCCACCATGAAGCGCCTCACCTCGTGGCCGCAGGTCGTGCTCGGCCTCGCCTTCAACTGGGGAGCGCTGGTGGGCTTCGCCGCCGTCACCGGCGAACTCTCGTGGGCCGCGGTGGCGCTCTACGCCGGCGGCGTCGCCTGGACGATGGTCTACGATACGATCTACGCCATGCAGGACCAGCGCGACGATGCCGTCATCGGCGTCCGCTCGACGGCCCGGCGCTTTGCCGCTGCGCCCCGGCGCTGGCTCGCGCTGTTCGCGGTGCTGGCGCTCGCCGCCTGGGCCCTGGCCGGTCATCTCGCCGCGCTGGGTCCGCTCTATTTCGCGATCCTGGCTGCCGTTGCCCTGCACTTCGCCTGGCAGATCGCCTTCCTGCGCCAGAACGACCCGGCCAACTGCCATTTCAAGTTCAAGGCCAATGCCCTGATCGGTTGGCTGCTGCTGGCGGCGATTGCCGCCGGCCACCTGACCTTGCGCTGATGGCGCGCCTGCCGGTCGATCCCGAGGGCTTCATCCGCAACAACACCGCCCTCGAGGCGCCGGCCATGGTGCCGGAGTTCAAGCTCTGGCTCGCCACCGAATATGTGCCGATCTGGCAGGCCACCGAAGCGTGGCTGGAGGAGCAGAACGTCGATCCGCCCTACTGGGCCTTCTGCTGGCCAGGCGGCCAGGCGATCGCGCGCTACCTGCTCGACAATCCGGAGATGGCGCGCGGCAAGCGCGTCATCGACTTCGCCGCGGGCTCCGGCGTCTCGTCGATGGCCGCGGCCCGCGCCGGCGCCGCCTCGGTGATCGCCAACGACATCGATGCGCTGTCGCTGGTGGCGGCGCGCCTCAACGGCGAGGCCAACGGCGTTGCCTTCAATGTCAGTGCGGAAGACTGGCTGGCCGGGCCTGACGGCCTCCCTGATGCCGACGTGGTGATTGCGGGCGACGTCTGTTACGAGCGCGAGATGTCGGTGCGGGCGCTGGCCTGGCTGCGCAGCCATGCAAGGCTCGGCCGACTGGTGCTGCTGGGCGACCCCGGCCGCAACTACTTCAGCGCCCAGGGCCTCGAGGAACGCGCCCGCTACGACATCCCGACTTCGCTCCAGCTCGAGAATCGGGGCATGCGCGAGACCGTGGTGTGGCGCGTACTGCCTCATCCCTAGGCAGCAGTCAGAATTCCTTCACTGTTCTTTCACATAGGATTGGGCTAAACGCCCTCGCGCATGCCCCAGAAAACCCAAAAGTGAAAACCCCGAAGTCCACCATCAAGCCCGCCGACTTCGCGAGCCTCTACGAGGGTTTCAACGCCCCGGTCTCGCGCTTCGATTGCGGCCGCAAGTGTGCGCCGCTGAACGATGGCGAGCCGGTCTGCTGCTCGACCCAGAATGCGGTGCCCGTTGTCCACAAGGTCGAGTTCGACCTGCTCAAGACCCGCACCGACCTGTGGTCCAAGTTCAAGCCTTACGACTACGCCACCAAGCAGATCGTGGCCGAGCTGACGTCGGACTGCATGGCCATCCATTGCAAGGGCGCCCGGCACTGCGAGCGCGACAACCGCACCATCGCCTGCCGCGGCTTCCCCTTCTATCCCTACATCACGCGCGAGCGGCAGTTCGTCGGTGTCGGCACCTACTGGGTGTTCGAGGACCGCTGCTGGATGATGTCGAACCTCGAGATCGTCGACGCCAAGTTCGTGAGCGAATTCGTCGCCACCTACGAGGCGCTGTTCGTCAAGGACGCGAGCGAGTTCGCGACCTATGTCGACTTCTCCGCCTCGGCGCGGCGCGTCTACTCGCGCTGGAAGCGCGAGATCCCGCTGCTCGGCCGCGACGGCGAGCTGCTGATCGTCGCCCCTTCGAGTGGCGAGATCAGGCCCGGCCGAAAGAAGGACTTCCCCAAGGCCAAGCCCTTCACCTCCGAAAAGGAGTATCGTGAGGCGGTGAAGGAAGCTGGCGGCGAGGTACCCAAGGAAGGCCTTCGTCCGAGCTGACCTCGCGCCGCCTGACAATAGGTCGTCGTGCCGTCTCTCAATCGCCATCCTTTGAACCGCCGTCGTCTCGCCTGGATCCTGCTGTTCCTGTCGCCGGCCTTCTTCGGCGTGAACATGCTGATGGCGCGCTATGCCACCTTCGTGCCGCCCAACGCCCTGGCACTCGGCCGCTGGCTCCTGGTCGCCATGCTCCTGCTCCCCTTCGCCTGGCCGCGCCTCGTCCGCCACCGCCATGCGCTGGCCCGCGAATGGCCTGATCTGCTGATGCTGGGCGCGATCGGCATGTGGATCTGCGGCGCCTGGGTCTATATCGGCGGCCGCACGACTCCGGCCCTCAACATCGGCCTGATCTATGCCGCCTCGCCGATCCTGGTCGTGGCGCTGGGCCGCCTGCTCTACCGCGAGCGGCTGACGGCGGCCCGCATCGCCGGCATCGTGCTCTGCCTGGCCGGTGTCGCCTCGGTCTTCGCCAAGGGCCGGTTCGACAACCTCCTCTCCGTGCACTTCACCGAAGGCGATCTCTGGATCGCCGCCGCTTCGGCCTGCTGGGGAATCTACTGTGTGCTGCTGAAGCACCGGCCAAGCGCGCTCGATCCCCTGACCAGGCTTTGCGCCATTTCCCTCGCGGGCTCGCTGGTGCTGCTGCCCTTCGCGATCGGCGAGGCGGCGTTCTGGCAGGGTCCCGCCTTCGCCGACTGGCGCACCTGGGCGGTCTGGATCGTGCTCGCCATCGTGCCCGGTGTCGGCGCCTACGGCGCCTTCGCCTTCTGCATCCGCGAGCTCGGCCCCTCGGTCACCAGCGTGTCGATGTATCTCGGACCGCTCTACGTCGGGCTGATGGCCTGGGCAGCCCTTGGCGAAGCGCCGCAATGGTACCATCTGATCGGAACGCTGCTGGTGCTGCCCGGCCTGTTCCTGGCCACGCGCCCGCCCGTCAAAGGAGCCTGACATGGTTCGTGCCGTCCTCGCCTCGCTGGCCTTGCTGCTGGCGCTTCCCGCCATGGCGGAAGAGATCGGCTCGGTCAGCTACCGTTTCAAATGGCTGGGTCCCAACGACAAGATCGCAGTCGAAGCCTTCGACGACCCCGACGTGGCAGGCGTCACCTGCTACATCGCCCGCGCCCGCACCGGCGGCATCAAGGGAGCCTTCGGCGTTGCCGAGGACCCGGCCCAGGCCTCGATCTCCTGCCAGCAGACCGGGGCGATCGATCCGTCGATGCTCGACAAGCTCAAGAGCCCGCACGAGGTTTTCAGCGAACGCGCCTCGCTGATCTTCAAGACCACCCAGGTCGTGCGGTTCTGGGACCCCAAGCGCCGCGCCCTGGTCTACCTCACCTATACCGACCGCGTGATCGAGGGCAGCCCGCAGAATTCCATCAGCGTGGTGCCCGTCGGACTCAAGTAGCCGGACTCAACTAGTGGACCATTTCCTGGCACACCTCGTTGTGCCACGCAGTGTCCCGGAAGCTGTGCCAAAAAGCCGGATCAAGCCCTTGATCCGGTTGCCCGATCGCCCCCTGACAAACTGTGCCACCGAGCCCGGCTGCTTCGCAGGATGAGTGTCTGGAAAATCACCGCCGAACTCGATGCAAAATGGACCACAAAAAAGCCCGTCGGATCTCTCCGCGGGCGTCTCCCATCATGCCAAAGAAACTAGCAAAAACCTGCTGAACTTGCAACTTTATGTAGTGCCAGCAACGCTGGCATCTTTGTCTTTGGCTGGAAGCGCGCCACTCAAGGGCGGAGGTTGCTCCACCCGAAGTGGCGCTTCTTCTCATGATTCATGAGCGCCACTGGAGTGGCGCGCTCCCAGCCTACCGATAGAGGAACGTCCCCAGCAGCACCCAGCGGGCGGCGTTGGGCTTGCCGACCAGCGGCGTGGTGTAGTGCCAGAACGGCAGGCGGTAGGCCGTCACCGCCGCCGGCCTGGCCACTGAGACGATCTCGCTGAAATGGCCGGCGCGGCTATAGACCAGCCACTGGTGCGCCACCGCCGGCGAGGCGAGGCTGAGATGCAGGTCGATATAGCCGCCCTTGGCATCCTTGTTCTCGGGATGGTGGTCGTTGTGCGGCCCGGCATAGTCGCCCGGCCCGTAGCGCAGCACTTGCAGGCCCCAGCCCGACGCCAGCTTGCGGCCGGCCAAGGCCTCGGCGAAGGCACGGAAACTTTGCGACCGCATCATCCGGACAAGCCCGAGCTTTTCGGCCGGCTTCACGCCGGGCTCGCGCCGGCTTTCGAAGTAGATGGTGCGGGCGCGGCTCGTCTTGGGCAGGCGCTCGCCGTAGTCGTGCCGCATGCCCCAGATGCTGTCGGGCGGGATCGGCTTCTCGATCGTCTCGAGCTTGTCGGCGAGGTTTTCCTCCAGCACCCGGCGTACGCGCTGGGCCTTGGTCCGGTCTAGAAGATCGTCCTGAGCGAGGAAGCGGGTGCGCGGGTTGGCGAGCGCCCCACACAGCGGATGCGTGCCTGCCAGCACCCGGCGGCCGACCCTGCTCAGCAGGTCCTCGAATTCTTTCGGGAAGGCTGTGTTCCGCATGCCAAACGTCAGAATGCCATGGCGGGTGACGCGAAGCACCTTCCCATGAAAGCATTTCTCCAAGACGAGAAACGACCCAGGAGGAACTCCCATGGACGTCGGCATGATGATGGTGTTCGCCAGCTACGGCTGGGACGACTGCCCCGATCAGCGTGTGTGGGACGAGGAGATCCGCCTGGCGCGGATCGCCGCCGACTCGGGCTTCGATTGCCTGTGGTCGGCCGAGCACCATTTCAACGACTACTCGTTCGTGCCCGACAACCTCGCGCTGATGACCCACCTGACGGCGCTCTGCCCGAACATCGACGTCGGCACCGCGGCCGTGATCCTGCCGTGGCACGATCCGCTGCGCGTGGCCGAAAATGCCGCCGTGCTCGACATGCTGAGCAAGGGAAGGCTGCGCCTCGGCATGGGCCGTGGCCTCGCCCGGCGCGAATTCAACGCCTTCCGCCTCAGCATGGACGAATCGCGCGGCCGCTTCGACGAGGCGGCGCCGATGATCATCGACGCCCTCAAGACCGGCTTCATCGAAGGCGACGGCAAGTACTACAAGCAGCCGCGCGTGGAAATCCGCCCCAGGCCGCAGAACTCCTTCGACGGGCGCATCTATGCCGTGGCGTCGAGCGAGGATTCGATCGACTCAGCCGCCAAGCTCGGCGCCCATATCGTGATGTTCGCCGACCGGCCGTGGGAGATGCGGGCGCCGATGATCGAGAAGGGCCGCGAGCTGCACGCCAAGTATCACGGCACCGCACCGCCCACCGTCATGCTGACCGAATTCTGCGTCTGCGGTCCCGACAGCGCCACGATCGAGGACGAGGCGCGCCGCTACCAGGGCAAGTTCGTCGAGAGCAATTTCTACCACTATGAATTCCTGGGCGAGCACTTCAAGACGGTGAAGGGCTACGACTCCTACCAGCAGAAGGCCGAGATCGCGCGCAAGGGCGGCATCGAGGGCGCGGTCGACGGCTTCATGCAGGCGGCAAGCTGGGGCACGCCCGACAAGATCCTGCGCGGCATCGAGGCGCGGCGGAAGATCGTCGGCGACTTCGAGATGAACGTCGCCTTCCGCTTCGGCGGCACGCCCTTCGAGGTCTCCGAGCGCGGCCTGAGACTCTTCGCCAAGGAAGTGCTGCCGGTGCTGAAGTCGTGGGGACCGGTCAAGGCGGCGCAGGCGGCCTGAGGCATGCGGTGTCATGCTGAGCGAAGCGAAGCATCTTTGCTCATGGCCTTAAGGATCCCTCGGCTTACAGCCTCGGGATGACAACTGAGGGCTTCCTCCTCTAAAGAGCCGCATGCCTTTCGCTTCGCTGCGCGACTTCATCGACCTGTTGGAAAAGAGCGGACGCCTCGTGCGCGTGAAGGCGCCCGTGTCGCCCGTCCTCGAAATGACCGAGATCCAGACCCGGCTGCTGGCCGAGAAGGGCCCCGCCGTGCTGTTCGAGAACGTCGTGGGTTCCGACATCCCGGTGCTGGTCAATCTCTTCGGCACGGTCGAGCGCGTGGCCTGGGGCATGGACCGCGAGCCCGGCCAGCTCCGAGCCGTCGGCGAGACGCTCGCCTTCCTGCGCCAGCCCGAACCACCGGGCGGCTGGCGCGAGGCGCTCGACATGCTGCCGCTTGTCCGCACCGTCATGGCGATGAAGCCCAAGACCGTCGGCAGCGCGCCCTGCCAGGAAGTGGTGCTGACCGGCGACGACATCGATCTCGGGAAATTGCCCATACAGACCTGCTGGCCCGGCGAGCCCGCGCCGCTGATCACCTGGCCGCTGATCGTCACGCAAGGCCCGAATCCACCAAATACCAAAGGGGGCGATAAACAGGACAGCTACAACCTCGGCATCTATCGCCTGCAGGTGACGGGCAGGAACACGACCCTGATGCGCTGGCTAAAACATCGCGGCGGGGCGCAGCATCACCAGCGCTGGAAGGGGGCGGGCAAGCGCGAGCCGCTGCCGGTGGCGGCCGTGATCGGCGCCGACCCCGGCACCATCCTGGCCGCCGTGACGCCGGTGCCCGACACGCTGTCGGAATATCAGTTCGCCGGGCTCCTCAGGGGCAAGAAGGTCGAGCTGGTCGATTGCAAGACGGTGCCGCTGAAAGTGCCGGCCGAAGCCGAGATCGTGCTCGAAGGCCATGTCAGCCTCGACGACTATGGCGACGAGGGCCCCTACGGCGACCACACCGGCTACTACAACAGCGTCGAGCAGTTCCCGGTGTTCACGATCAGCGCGATCACGATGCGCAAAAAGCCGATCTATCTCTCGACCTTCACCGGCCGGCCGCCCGACGAACCCTCGGTGCTGGGCGAGGCGCTGAACGAGGTGTTCATCCCCCTCTTCCAGCAGCAGTTCCCCGAGATCGTCGATTTCTGGCTGCCGCCCGAAGGCTGCAGCTACCGCATCGCCGTCGTCTCGATGAAGAAGGCCTACGCCGGCCACGCCAAGCGCGTGATGATGGGCGTGTGGAGCTATCTGCGGCAGTTCATGTACACCAAGTGGGTGATCGTGGTGGACGCCGACATCGACGCCCGCGACTGGAAGCAGGTGATGTGGGCGCTCTCCACGCGCATGGATCCGGCGCGCGACATCACCGTGATCGAGAACACGCCGATCGACTATCTCGACTTCGCGAGTCCCGTCTCGGGCCTCGGCTCAAAAATCGGCCTCGACGCGACAGACAAGTTCCCCGGCGAGACAAATCGCGAATGGGGCCGGCAGATCAAGATGGACCAGGCCGTCGTCGACAAGGTCGACGCGATGTGGAGCAAGCTGGGGCTGCCGGGTAGCGGAAAGAAGATTTGGCGCTGATCTATCGCCGGTTGCCTTGTGGCAAAGCCGTTCGGCTGACCGACGGAGCCGACGTCGACAAAAACGTGAAGACGCCGAAGCGGCGTCCGCGGATTACCGGCATGACCTCATGTAGCAGCGAGCAGGAGAACACCAGCGCGCCACCGGCGGGCGGGCGGTAGAGTTCGCGGCCGAATTCGGGAAACCGCAGCTCGCCGCCGTCGTATTCGTCGTCGGCATTGAGGTTGAGGCTGAGCGCGAATTGCCGATGTGCGTTGCGACTGCTGGTGTTGTCGCGGTGACGGCGGAAGCAGCCGCCGGAAGCGGCGTCGTAGCAGCCGATGATCGGCGTCTCGATCACCCTGATGCGACTGTGGAACGCCTGCGCGATCGCCGGCATCACGCGACGCACCACGCGGTCGCGGACCTCGACGAACAACTTCGGATCGCCCAGTTGGACATCCTGACGGCGCTTCACGTCGGCATTGACGACGTTGCCGGCCGCCGAGCCCACCACGTCGGCCACCTTGTCGTGATGCCGCCAATGCTCGATCAGGGTTCGGCAGAGCGGCGGCTCGACCACCCGGTCGAGCAGCAGCACCGGTGCCTTGGCCTGCACCATGGCCGGCGTGCTCGCCGAGTAAAGCCGCGCCGCCAGCGCCGCGACACCCGCGGACGTCGGTGCCGGCAGCACCCCCGCCACCCGGCCGCCGGCATCGACGGCGATCGCCAGAGGCCCGGTTGTGCCGAAGGCCCGGCCCAGTTCGTTCGCCCGATCGAGCAGCCACGAGGGATAGCCGCCCAGGGCCTCCGGTAGCGCCGCCGTCACCAGGTACAGGAGCGTTTCGCAGGCCGCCAGCTTGTCGGCCAGCTGCGCCAGGACCAACGCCTCGGGCGGCGCGCCCAGCCAATAGATCATGGCCAGCCCCCAGGTGACCGGGGCCCAGGAATCGAACAGGTTGCCGGACGCCAGGGGCAGGGTGATGCGCGGCATCGGATCGCCGACGGTCACACTCGCGGGCACTGTGGTCTCGCCGTCATTGGCCGATCCCTCGCTGCGACGCTGCAAAGCCCTGCACGCCTGTTCCTCCTATAGGCGCGACAGCTTTCATGAACCTGACAAGGAGTGCTCGCGATTTTCCCGACCGCGCGCGGTTCGGAAGACTACGAGTGCATCCCCGGTAGCACCTGCTCGGCGACGAACTGCTTGCTCACCGCAGCATCTTCCGCCGAAGCACCGCGCATGCCACCGCTGATCGCCACCTTGTCGAGACCGAGGGCAGCCAGCGAGCGCAGGCGCTCGATGCAGCGGTCGGGCGTGCCGACGATGGCGAAGCGGTCGACGAAGTCGTCGGTCAGCGTGCCGGCCTGGCGCGAATCGCCCTGGGTGTGTTTGCGCATGTCGTAGTTGCTGCGCAGTCTCTCCAGCACGGCGGCATCTCCCGTCGAGACCGGACCGTTGGCCTTGCCGTGCATCACCGAGAAGCGTGCGAAGGTCGTGAGGCCGCCGCGCACCAGGCCGCGCGCTGCCGCGACATTGCTGTGGCAGCCCAGGTTCACATAGGCACCAAAAGCGATGGCGTCGGGATCGAGGCCGGCGTCCCGGCGGGTCTTCTTTGCCAGTTCGATGCCCCAGGCCAGGCGCTCGGTATCGGCGCCGAGGGTGAACATCACCCGCTCGGCATGAAGGGCGGACATGGCGATCACCTTGGGACCGCTGGCGGCGACCTCGACCGGGATCTTGGTGTTGCCTTTGGCACCAGTCTTCAGGCCATCGGCGATCCAGCCGATGCGGCTGGCCGGTGGGGCGTCGTGGAGATGCAGAGCCGACAACGGCGGCGCGACGTCGGCCGGAATGTCGATGTCGTCGAAGCTCACGGAGTCGCCGGCGAGGTAAAGCTGGAGCTGCCGCAGGTAGCGCTCGAACTGCGCCAAGCGCGCCGGCGCGCGGCCGAGATGGGCGAGGGCCGAATCGCCGCGGCCGATGCCGAGCACGGCGCGGCCGTTGGAGATGCGGTTGACGCTGGCGATCGCCGTCGCGGTCGCCGCGGCATGGCGCGTGACCGAATTGGTGACGCCGGTGCCGAGGCCGATGCGCGTGGTGACGGTCGCAGCCAGGGCGAGCGAGACATAGGGATCGCCGGAGAGGTTCTGCGAATCGACGACGAGCATGCCGTCCCACCCGGCCGCCTCGATTTCCTGCGCACTGCGTTGCGCGCCGCGTGCCGAGGCGACGGTCGTCGTCCACAGTTCCATTGTGAGTCTCCGCCCGATTTGTCCGTCCGACTCGCGGTCAGTACCGCATGGTGACCTTGTTGCCGGCGGTCGTCAGCGGCTTGAAGCCCAGGCGCTCGTAGAGCCGCTGCGCCGGATTGTTGGTCATCACTTCCAGGACGAGATCCTTGCGCTTGCGGTCGGCCCGCTCCTTCATCCAGACGAGGAAGGCGCTGCCCAGGCCGCGATTGCGCATCGGCGCCGCCAGATAAAGATGGCGGAGCTGCACGGCGTTTCGCGTTTCCTCGACCTGCAACCAGCCCGCATCGGCGTTTTCGGCCTTCAGGATCGACGTCCCGGCGTGCCCGACGGCCTGTTCGATGAGCTTCCGCTGGGCCGCCTCGTTCCATTGCGTCAGCGCCTCGGTCAGCGGTTGCGTCGCCTCACGATAAATCGGCCAGCAGAAAGCCAGGTCGGAGGAGTTTGAGGAGCGCAGTTCAAAAATGAGAGCCATACCCGCATCCGGCCACATGGACGGGCGCGACGCAACGCACAAGCTGCTCTCTATTGTTGCCCGCTATTGCTGCGGGGCGCTTTAATGTAAACTCTCTTAACATGAGCTGGAAGAAGCGCGCCGAGCGCGCCTACCATCACGGCAATCTGCGCGAGGCGCTGATCCAGGCCGCGCGCGACCTGATCAAGGAGAAGGGCCCGGCGGGCTTCACCTTCGCCGACGCCGCGCGTTCGGCGGGTGTCAGCCCGGCCGCGCCCTATCGCCACTTCCGCGACCGCGAGGCGCTGCTGGCCGACGTGGCGCGCGAGGGCTTCCAGCGCTTCGAGGCGATGCTCGCCACCGGCTGGAACGGCGGCAAGCCCGACGCGATGACGGCCTTCAACAACGTCGGCAAGGCCTACCTCGCCTTCGCCCGCGCCGAGCCCGCCTACTACGCCGCCATGTTCGAATCGGGCCTGCCGCCCGATCTCAGCCCCGACCTGCGCGCCGCCTCCGACCGCGCCTTCGGCGTGCTGCGGTCGGCGGCCGACGTGCTGGTCACCCTGCTGCCGGCCGGCAAGCGGCCGCCCGCCCTGATGATGAGCCTGCACATCTGGTCGATGTCGCACGGCATCGCCTCGCTGTTCGGGCGCGGCGACGCCGGCCGCCGGCCGCTGCCCATGACGGCCGAGGAACTGCTCGAATCGGAGGTCCTCATCTATCTCCAGGGGTTGGGCTTCCCACAAAAGGCCTGATTACCGCCGGGGCCCCCTTGACTCCCGGGGCGGGAGTACCCAATGTAAATGTCGTTAACATTTACATCGTTAACAGCAGCAAAAGGGGGGCTCCACATGGGCCTGATCTCGAAAATAGACGACATCGGCAGGCCGGCATGGATCGCCCTGATGGTGCTCAGCTTCATCCTGTTCTGGCCGGTCGGCATCGCCCTTCTGGTTTATCTGAAATGGAGTGGACGCATGTTTTGCTCGAAGCGCTATGGCCACTGGAATACGCCGGACGGCAGCTCCGCCCGCGCCGAGTTCCGCGACTGGAAGCGCCGTCATCGCTGGGGCCGCGACGCCTCGAGCGGCAACGTCGCCTTCGACGAATACCGCGAGGAGACGCTGCGCAAGCTCGAGGAGGATCAGCGCGAGTTCCGGGACTATCTCGACAAGCTGCGGGCCGCCAAGGACCGCGCCGAGTTCGACCAGTTCATGGCCGACCGCCAGGGCCGTCCGCCCGCGCCGCCGGCCGTGCCTCCCACGGCCTGATCTCCCGTCCCTGATCGGCGGAAAGACCGCCCGCAACGTACCCACGTTGCGGGCGGTTTGTTGTCAGTAGTCGAGCTTCATCGGCAGGCGGTGGTCGACCGCCTTTTGTGCGGCTTGCACCATCGCCGCGAAGCCGTAGCGGGCACGCAATTCCAGGGGCGCCTTGTCGGGCGGCGGCTTGCGACCCCATCCCGCCACCATACCGTCGCCGGCCTTCCAGGTTGCGCCATTGAGATCGGCAAGCTGGCGCAGAAGCGTCGGCGCCGAGCCGATGACCGCCCGGCGGCCGCCGACATCCTGGCCGTCGAAGGTGAAGGGAAACGGGCTGGGCAACCACAGCTCGACATGGCGCACGAGATGGGAATAGCGCGAGCGGAAGCCCTCGGCGTTGCTGTGCGCGAGCGCCGCGTCGTTCTCCCATTCGTCGGGCAGGGTGTCGGGGCGACCGACCAGCGGATGCTCGGCATGGGCCGCCCACAGCACCAGCGCCGCCCATCCGTCCCATCCCGGCCGGCCGATGAAATGCGGCGCCCCGGCTGTTTCATCCCAGTCGAGCGGCGCGGCAATATTGCCGCCCAGCCGTTCGGTCAACGCCGAGCGCCAGGCGAGAACAGCCGGATGAAGACGCTCGGGACTCTTTGCAAAGGCCGCGATCGGGTTGTCCGAACCGCCATAGTATCGCGTGAGCGACCCGACATAGACGTCGAGAGCCATGAAGCGAGATCCTCTTCAGGTCTGAAGGCGCCTTGGCGCCATACAACTTTCAGTTGCTCTACACGTTCTTTTATCCCGTGCAAACAACCGAAAGTAAATACCTGAAGAACCAAACGCGGAGGCCGCCCGGGCGTTCCCCTGCCCGCCGGCCGTCCGATACGGGACTTACTGTGGCTCGAGGTTCAGCCCCTTGACCAGGTCGATCCAGACCGGGCCCTGCTCGGCCATGAACTTCTCGAAGAAGGCCTGGTCCTGGGCCGCCCGGTCGATGCCGAAGGTATCCAGGATCTTCTGGATGCGCTCGCTCTTGCCGGCCTCGATCATCATGTCGGAGAGTTTCTTCACGATCTCCTTGGGCATGCCGGCCGGGCCGACCAGGCAAATGAAGCCCTGGACCTGGAAGGCGATGTCGGTGACGCCCTGCTCGTAGAAGGTGCCGACGTCCGGCAGCTTCTTCATCCGCTCCTTGGTCGGCACGGCAATCGCGCGGCCGTTGCCGCTCTGCAGCACGCTGGACGCCGCGGCAAAGCTGCCGCTGCCGGCCTGGATCGCGCCCGACATCACGTCGGTCCACATCGGCGCCTCGCCGCGATAGTGAACGGCCTCCATCTTGAGCCCGTAGTGGCGGTTCAGCGCCTCGACGGCGACGTGGCTATAAGATCCGGCGCCATAGGTGCCGACACTCACCTTGTTGTTGCGGGCGTAGGCGGCGAATTCCGCGAGGTTCTTCGCCGGCACGTTCTTGTTGACGATGAACGGCAGGTGGCCGGCATCCATCCACGAGATCAGGGCGAAGTCCTTGTCCGGATCGTAGGGCAGCTTCTTGAACAGCACCTTGTTCATGATCATCGTGGTCGAGATCGTCCACATCAGCGTGTAGCCGTCCGGTGCCGCGTTCTTCACCTGCTCGGCGGCGATGGCGCCGCTGGCGCCGGCCTTGTTCTCGACCGAGACCGGCTGGCCGGTCTTCTGCGAGATGAAGTCGCCATAGGCGCGGGCGAAGGTGTCGGTGAGGCCGCCGGCCGGATAGCCGACGATGATGCGGATGGGTTTGCTCGGCCAGGGGGCCTGGGCGATGGCGGTAGCCGGCAGAGCCGCGGCGGCGACGGCAACGGAACCAAAACGCAGCACTTCACGCCGCGACGGACGAACGGTCATTCTCTTCCTCCCTGCGGCGCGACGGGTTTACTGCGACGGTCTATGCCGTCTTTGTCGCGCCAGCCTGCAGCATGGCTGCGATTGCGGCAGCCGTAAAGGCGGCTTCAAGGCGGAGTTGTGGCGGTCGCTATTGCGGCTCGATGTTCAGGCTCTTGATGACCTCGAGCCAGACCGGACCTTCGTCGTCGATGACCTTCTTGAAATAGACACGGTCGCGGGCGGCCTCGTCGATGCCGAAGGTGTTGATGATCCCCTGGATGCGCTCGGTCTTGCCGCCCTCGACCATCAGGTCGGAAAGCTTCTGCACGATCGCATCCGGCGTGCCGACGGGTGCCGCGCAGCCGACCCAGCCGCGCACCTGGAACGCCTTCTCGGTCAGACCCTGCTCGTAGTAGGTGGGCACGTTGGGCAGCTTCTTCATGCGCTCCATGGTCGGCACGGCGATCACCTTGACGGCGCCGGACTGCACGAACGGCAGCATGGTCGCATAGCTGCCGCTGGCGATCTGGACGGCGCCGGAGGCCATGTCCTGCCACATCAGCGACTCGCCGCGATAATGGACCGGCTCCATCTGGAGCCCGTAGTGCTTGTTGAGCGTCACCGCCACGACATGGGCGTAGGAGCCGGCGCCGTAGGTCGCGGCCGACACCTTGCGCTCCTTCGCCCAGGCGGCGAACTCAGGGATGGTATTCACCGGCACGTCCTTGTTGACCGCCGTCGGCAGGTGGCCGGTGTTGAACCAGGCGACCAGGGTGAAGTCCTTGTCGGGGTCGTAGGGCAGTTTCCTGAACAGCACCTTGTTCTGCATCATCGTGGTCGAGTTGGTGAACATCAGCGTGTAGCCGTCGGGCGGCGCCTGCTTCACCAGCTCGGCGCCGATCGCGCCGGCGGCGCCCGCCTTGTTCTCGACCACGACCGGCTGGCCGGTCTTCTGCGAGACATAGTCGCCATAGGCGCGGGCAAAGACGTCGGTCAGCCCGCCCGGCGGATAGGTGACGATGATCTTGATCGGCTTGTTGGGCCACGGCGCTTGGGCGATGGCGGGCGCCGGCAGCATGGCGGCGGCGCCGACGGCCAAAAGATTACGCCGATAGATCATGGACGCCTCCCCGGCGCGCACTTTGATTTTGCCGGCGGTCTAAGCCGTCTTGGTCGCACCCGATTTCAGCATGGCGTCGATTTCACCGGCCGTAAAGCCGGCCTCCTGGAGGACCTCGACGCTGTGCTCGCCCAGCCGCGGCTGCAGGCGCGTCACCTCGGGCCTGGTCTTGCTGAAGCGCGGCGGGATGTCGGGCATGCGCAGCCGGCCTTCGGTCGGATGATCGACTTCCTTCCAGAAACCGGTGGCCTCGAGCTGCGGATCGACGAACAGGTCGTCGAGCGTGTTGACCGGCCCGTGCGGCACGTTGGACTTGCCGAGCAGCGCCACCCATTCGGCGTTGGTCCTGGTGGCGCAGATCTCGGCCAGGGTCGAATAGTAGTGCTCGACGTTCTTCAAGCGATTGGCGAGCGAGGTGAAGCGCGGATCGGCAGCGAGCTCGGGCCGGCCGATCAGGCCGCAGAACTCCTTCCAGTGCCCGTCGGTGTAGGGCAGCAGCGCGAAGTAGCCGTCCTTCGACGGATAGGGCCGGCGCTCCTTGTTGAGCACGCGCTTGTAGCCCGCCGTCTCGAGCGCCGGCCGGAAGGTCTCGCCGTAGAGATGCTCGACCATGACGAACGAGACCAGCGTCTCGAACATCGGCACCTCGACCGACTGGCCCTGCCCGGTTTTTTCCCGCGCATACAGGGCCGCCAGCAAAGCCGAGACGACGCCGTTGGAGCTCGTCTTGTCGGCCACGATGGTGGGCAGGAAGCGCGGCTGGCCCGCCACCACGCTCTGCAGCGCGGCGAGGCCCGAGCCCGCCTGGATGATGTCGTCGTAGGCGGCCTTCGGTCCCATCGGCCCGGCGGCGCGATAGCCGTAGGTGGCGAGATAGACCAGGCGCGGATTGACCTTCTCGAAGGCCTCGTATTCGACGCCCAGGCGCCGGGCGGGGTCGGGCCGGTAGTTGTGCATCAGCACGTCGGCGGTCTCGGCCAGTTTGAACAGCGCCTTGCGGCCGGAGTCCTGCTTGAGGTCGAGCACGATCGAGCGCTTGGACCGGTTGCAGCCGAGATAGAAGGCAGCCATGCCGGGATTGCGGCCCGGTCCGAGCTGGCGCGTCGTGTCGCCCTCGGGCGGCTCGATCTTGATCACGTCGGCGCCGAGGTCGCCCAGCTGCTGCGCGGCCCACGGTCCCAGCACCACCGTCGTGCAATCGAGAATCCTGACGCCGGCCAACGGACCCGCCATCGCTGTTTCCTCCCCTGATTTCCTTCCGACTAGCACAGACTGCTCACAGGCGGCTGCGAAACTTGGCAGGATCCGGGCACGCCTCTCCTCATAGCCGCCATAATCCGAACGCAACGTTCAGCACTTGCCGGCGTTTTCCTGTAGTTGATGGAGGCTGCAATGCGCGACCTGAACAAGCTCCCGAGTGGACTGAGCGGCCGAAGCATTCTGACGGCCTGCGCGGCCTGCGTGGCCGTCCTGGGCCTTGCCGGCACCGCCGAGGCCGGCGATGGCTGGAAGAAGGGCCGTGGATACTACGCCCCCGGCTACTATGGCCCGGCTTACGTGAAGGTCCCGCCGGGGCACGTGCGCTATTATGCGCCGGCACCGGTGGTCTACGCCGTCCCACAGCCGGTCATGGTCTACCCGGCGCCTGTCGCCTATGTGCCGGCCTATCCAGCCTACGGCTATCCGGGCGGCAGCCTGAGCATCGGCCTCAATTTGCCCCTGCGCTAGGCGAGAGGTTTCAAACGGCCGCCCCGCCCGGGACATCGCCGGGCGGGGCGTGTTGCCGTGCGTTGGGTTGACGGATGCGCCCAAATCGGGGAAGTTCGCCCCCATCATGCTGCGACTGAAGACGCTTCGACTTATCGGCTGATCCGCCGCCCCACGCCCGGGGCCCTGCGGGTCGCGTTGTCGTCCGTCTCTCTACCGTCACAAGTCGCCGCCAGCCCCCTTTCCATCGCAGTAGATCGCAAGAGCCATTTGGCCGTGCGCGGCGCGAGGAGTTTCAAATGTCCGTCCAGAAACCGATGATGCCGACCGCCGGCGAAAAATACGTCGCCTACAAGCCGGTTCCGCTGCCCGACCGGAAGTGGCCCAACGCCGTCATCACCAAGCCACCGATCTGGTGCGCGGTCGATTTGCGCGACGGCAACCAGGCGCTGATCGAGCCCATGGACTCCGACCGCAAGACGCGGATGTTCAAGCTCCTCGTCCAGATGGGATTCAAGGAGATCGAGGTCGGCTTCCCGGCGGCGTCGGAGACCGATTTCGAGTTCGTGCGCGAACTGATCGAGAAGAAGATGATCCCGGACGACGTCACCATCCAGGTGCTGACGCAGAGCCGGCCCGAGCTGATCGAGCGCACCTTCGAGGCCTGCCGCGGCGCCAAGCGCGCCATCGTCCATCTCTACAACTCGACCTCGACCCTGCAGCGGCGCGTGGTCTTCGGCCTCGATTACAGCGGCATCATCGACATCGCCGTGTCGGGCGCCAAGCTGGTCAAGCAATTGGCCGACGCCGATCCCAGGACCGAGTGGGTGTTCGAATATTCACCCGAGAGCTTCACCGGCACCGAGCTCGAGTTCGCGCGCGACATCTGCGCCGCCGTCGGCGACGTTTATAAGCCGACGCCCGAGAAGAAGATGATCATCAACCTGCCGGCGACCGTCGAGATGGCTTCGGCCAATATCTACGCCGACCAGATCGAGTGGTGCCATCGCAACTTCAAGTACCGCGACTCGATGATCCTGAGCCTGCATCCGCACAACGACCGCGGCACCGGCGTGGCGGCGGCCGAACTGGGCTACATGGCCGGCGCCGACCGCATCGAAGGCTGCCTGTTCGGCAACGGCGAGCGCACCGGCAACGTCGATCTCGTCACCTTGGGCCTCAACATGTTCACCCAGGGCGTCGATCCCGAGATCGATTTCTCCAACATCAACGAGATCCGCCAGACGGTGGAATACTGCAACCAGCTGCCGGTCCATCCGCGCCATCCCTACGGCGGCGACCTGGTGTTCACCGCCTTCTCGGGCTCGCACCAGGATGCCATCAACAAGGGCTTCAAGGCGCTCGAGGCGTCGAACAGCAAGGTCTGGGAAGTGCCCTACCTGCCGATCGATCCGGCCGATCTCGGCCGCAGCTACGAGGCGATCATCCGCATCAACAGCCAGTCGGGCAAAGGCGGCATCGCCTACATCCTGAAGAGCGACTACGGCATCGACATGCCGCGGCTCCTCCAGGTCGAATTCTCCAAGGTGATCCAGCAGATCGCCGACGAGACCGGCAAGGAGATCCAGCCGGCGCTGATCTGGGACACCTTCCGCAAGGAGTATCTCGAGAACAAGACGCCGGTCGCCTTCGTCAGCCACACCACGGTGCCCGAGCCCGGCCATCCCGACGTGCGTCTTCTCGATGCCAAGGTGACGTTCAACGGCAAGGAGCAGACGATCAGCGGTCGCGGCAACGGCCCGATCGCCGGCTACGTCGACGCGCTGGCCGGCAACTGCGGCGTCAAGATCAAGGTGCGCGACTATCACCAGCATGCCGCCGGCGCCGGCTCCGACGCGACGGCGGTAAGCTACATCGAGGCCGAGACCGCGGATGGCCGCGTGCTGTGGGGCGTCGGCATGGATGCGAACATCGTCACGGCCTCGCTCAAGGCCGTGAGCTGCGCCGCCAACCGCGCCCTTCGCGCCGCAAGGTAGGGCGGCTTGGCAAGACCGATCCCCGCGCCGCGACCGGCCGCCGCTGCCAACGTGGCAGTGCCGACCGATCCCGCCTCGCCGCTCAAGCGGCGGGAGGGGCCGGTCATGCGCGGGGCGCGCAACGTCTGGAACGCGGCGATCTCGCTGATGCTGGGAACGATGATCGGCCTGATCGGCCACCAGTTCGCAGCCGAGGCCATCGCCCGCCTGTGGCCCGAGACGGCCTTCGTGGCCGACGCGGCGCGGGCGTTCTTCTGGCTCCTCGGGGCCGGCGCCACGGGTGTCCTCTTCTTTTCGTACTATCTCGACGACACCTCCCGTTAGCGCGTAGAACCGGCGTCATGGCCAAAGCAAAGAAATCCGCTCCTGACGCCGATCTCCTCTCCGACCTCCTGAAATGGGCAAAAGCCGCCGGCGCCGATTCGGCCGACGCGCTTTACGTCCACGGCGAGTCGATCTCGGTCGCCCAGCGCTTGGGCCGGCGCGAGAAGCTCGAAAGCAGCGAGGGCCGCGACTTGGGCTTGCGCGTGTTCGTGGGCAAGCGCCAGGCCTTCGTCTCCTCGACCGATTTTACGCCCAAGGCGCTGCGGACCGTGGCCCAGCGCGCCGTCGACATGGCCCGCGCCGTGCCCGAGGACCCGGTCTGCGGCATCGCCCCGGAAGAACTTCTGGCTCGAAAATGGCCCGACCTCGATCTCGACGACAGGGGCCGACCCTCGGCCAGGAAGCTGCTCTCCCTGGTCGCGGAGGCCGAGGATGCAGCCCGTGCGGTCAAGGGCGTCACCAATTCCGAAGGCGCCGAGGCGGGCTGGGGCCGCTCCTCCGTCATGCTGGCCGCCAGCAACGGCTTTTCCGGCGGCTACAGCCGCGGCGGCTGGTCGCTCTCCTGCTCGGTCGTGGGCGGCGAAGGAACCGGCATGGAGCGCGACTACGAATGGACGAGCGCCGTCCACTTCGAGGATTTGATGGCGCCGGCCAGGGTCGGCCGCAATGCCGGCAAGTTCGCCGTGCGCCGCCTCAACCCACGCAAGGCCGCCAGCGCCCGCGTGCCCGTGGTCTACGACCGCCGTGTCTCGGGCGGGCTGATCGGCCATCTCGCGAGCGCGATCAACGGCCGCGCCGTGGCGCGCGGCACGTCCTTCCTGAAGGACGCGATGGGCAAGAAGGTCTTCGCCGACGGCATCCGCATCCTCGACAATCCGCTACGTAAGCGCGGGCTGGGCAGCCGTCCGTTCGACGCCGAAGGCCTGGCCAGCAAGCGCATGGCGGTGATCGACGACGGCCGCCTCACCACCTGGCTGCTCGACCTCGCCGCCGCCCGCCAGCTCAACCTCAAGCCGACCGGCCATGCCTCGCGCGGCGTTTCCGGCCCGCCCTCGCCCAGCACGTCGAACTTCTACCTGGAAAAGGGCAAGGTGTCGGTCGACGAGCTGATCGGCGACATCAAGAGCGGCCTTTTCATCACCGATCTGATCGGCTTTGGTATCAACGGCGTCACCGGCGACTACAGTCGCGGCGCCTCGGGCTTCTGGATCGAGAAGGGCAAGCTCGCCTGGCCGGTGAGCGGGATCACCGTGGCCGGCAACCTCAAGGACATGTTCCTGAACATGACACCGGCCAGCGACCTGCAATTCAAGAGCTCGACCAACGCCCCGACGGTGAGAATTGAAGGGCTGACCGTCGCCGGCTCGTGATATTCTCGCGGCCATGACCCCCTTCGCAAAATTCTCCCTCCTCGCCGCAACGACGGCGCTTCTTTCCACACCAGTCTTCGCCCCCGCATTTGCTCAAGGGGGCGGCGATTTCCGCGACTGCCTGCAGGGCATCAAGGCCGAGGCGACGCGCCAGGGTGTGCCGGCCGCCATCGCCGACAAGGCCTTCCAGGGCCTGACGCCCGACCAGAAGGTGATCGACCTCGACGGACGGCAGCCGGAATTCTCGCTGACCTACGCCAAGTATGTCGGCGGCACGGTGTCGGCCGACCGCATCGCCAAGGGCCAGCAGAAGATGGCGCAGCACCGCGCCCTGCTCGATGCGCTGCAGGCCGAGTACGGCGTGCCGCCGCAATACATCATGGCCTTCTGGGGCATCGAGACCAACTACGGCACCTACATGGGTGACTTCCGCGTCGTGCGCTCGGTGGCGACGCTTGGCTGCATGACCAAGCGCACTGTCTTCTTCAGCAATGAGACCGTGCAGGCGCTGCGTATCCTCAACATGAACCACATGACCAGTGAACAGATGCGCGGATCGTGGGCCGGCGCCATGGGCAACATGCAGTTCATGCCCTCGACCTTCACCAAGTGGGCCGTCGACCGCGACGGCAACGGCCGCATCGACATCTGGAACAGCCTGCCCGACGCCTTCGCCTCGGCCTCCAACTTCCTGCGCGGCATCGGCTTCAAGCCAGGCCTGCCGTCGAGCGAGGAGGTGTTCCTGCCCAAGGGCTTCCCGCTCGATCAGGCCGACACCACCGTCGAGAAGCCGGTGAAGGCCTGGGCCGCGATGGGCGTGAAGAGGGCAGGCGGCGCTGCCCTGCCCGCATCTGACGAGCCCGCGTCGATCCTTCTGCCGGCCGGCTTCCGCGGCCCCGCCTTCATCATCTATCCCAATTTCAAGGCGGTCATGAACTGGAACCGGTCCACGCTCTATGCGCTCTCGGTCGGCATCCTCGCCCGCCAGATCGCGGGCGGTCCTGGCGTCCAGCAGGCGGCACCGGAGGACGACCAGCCGCTGTCGCGCGAGACGGTGATCGACATCCAGACCCGGCTGGCGAGGCTCGGCCTCTACAAGGACGACACCGACGGCCTGCTCGGCCCCAAGACTCGCTCGGCGCTCCGCCTGTTCCAGCAGCAGACCAGCCTGCCGGCCGACGGCCACCCCTCGGCCGAGACGGTGCGACGCCTGCAGGCGGTGCGGTAGACATAGGAGCGGCACACGAAATGTGCCGCAAAGCCGCACCAGGCGTACCGCAGCGTGTGCCGCGACGCCGCGATTGGTGCGCTGCTTCAAGGACTTGGCACGACCTCGCGACACAACGCTGATGGCTTTGGCGAACAGGCCCGAATCGCGGAGTTGTGCCGCCGACCGTTCCCCCGGACACACACTTGCCGACCTACTTCGTCCAGTAGGTCATCGCGCTCACGGCCTTGCCCGGGCCAATTTGGATGCTGACCAACGCATCGCCTCGATGCTTGAAGCCGGGCTTGATGAACGAAGTCGTGCTCCGCTCCCATTGCCAAAAGGCCGCCGCGCAGCTACGGCAATCGTCGCAAAAGCCCTCGGTTGGCCGCGGCTTGCACTCGAATTCATACCTGTCGAGGACACGATCGAGACCGCTCTTCGCGATCTCTTCCTGCAGGGCCTTTGCCAGCTCCGGGTTGTCGACCCATGTATTGAACGGCTTCTGGTACTGCCGAGTGCCGTCCGGTAACTTTTCGTACCCGTTTTCAGCCGCGCTCGTCACCCAGGTTCGTTGCGGCCAGTATTCGCGCTCGCACCCTGCCAGGCCAATAGCGAGAAAAGCGACCAGCATCGCAGCGAAACCGTGCTTTCCATGAAGCGGCATTTCCTGCTCCCTCGAAGTTCGGTCTCTACAATGTTGGGCGCGCATTTCTCGATCTACCAATCTCTGGTTGTATTCATCGAGCATCCTTTACCGGAAAGGGTGGCGACGCTAGGTATCGGTCGTACGTCGGATCGAACAAGTCTCGGCCCCAGCCGGGAAATTTTCGCATGATACCCGCTTTCCGGATCGGACCATCGAGATCGAGTTTCATCGCCTGACCGAGCGTATAAATCGCGGAATTGCTGTTCTGGATCTGTCCGCCGTTACTGCCCAGGAAGTAACTCGGATCCGCAACCTTGTAGTCGAATGTGCGCTTGTCGTCGTTGATCGCGTTCCGCGCCCCCATCCCGCGCTGCCAGATTTCGGAGATTCGATCGGACGGGCCCGAGGCCACCGTCGCAATATGTCGGGAATCGTCGTACTTGGTCTTGCCCGACGGACCGAACGAGTCATGAACGACACTCAACTTCGAACCATCGGCGATCGATCTGTCGGGCCTATCGTCGGAGCTGGGTTTGGAGCCAGGATTTCTGGACTCGGGATAGCCGTGCAATTCCTGGACTTTCCCGTCGGCCTCGATGAACCTGAGAAAAGTGTGGCCATGGTAGCCGATGGGCCAATACCACAGCTCTATGCGCGCCGTTCCCGGCGATGGATTTTGTGCTTCGTCCGGGCCGTACATCGTCTCGGCATCGCTTTTCGGATCGGTCATGGCTTTCTCCCAAAGAAAAGGCCGCCCGGTCGGGGCGGCCTCATGATTGCAGACAGCAAAAAGCCCGCGCGACGGAGCCGGCGGGCGCTCTGACGCAGTACCGTCAGCATGACAGAAATTTAGCCTAAAACCTGCTGAATTGTCAACTCTATCTTTCCTGTCATCACAACGCCGGCCGCAACAGCCGCACGGCGCCCGCGGCGAGGGCAATCGACACCGGCAGGGTGAGTGCATCGTCGCCGTCGATCTGGACCGGCTGGCGGCGGTCCTCGCCGGCATCGCTCAGCACCGACACCCGGATATCGTGGCCGGCGATCACGCGATACCCCGCGGTGCGCGGCAGCCTCCCGAGCAGCAGGGCGAGGCCAAAGCGCAGAGTGTGCGAGCGGCCCCAGCGTTCAAACAGGCACACATGCAATAGCGGCTTGCCCAGCGCCGCGTCGGGCGCCACGACGTAGGGCCCGGCATAGAGGCGGCCGTGGGTCACGATCACCGACGCCGCCTCGTGGCGCACGCCATCGACCTCGACGGCATAGCGCACCGGGCGGTAGCGGCGGGCCTCGACCAGGGAGCGCCAGACATAGGCCGCCCTGCCGAGGCGGCGCTTCAGGGGTGCACTGACGCCGGCCACGACCTTGGCGTCGAAGCCGGCGCCCGCCATCAGCGAGAACTGACGGGTCCGGCCGGCCCCGCTCGCCTCGCCGGGCTGCATCAGGATTTCGCGGCCGGCCGTCAGCGTTTGAGCCAGTGCGGCGGCCGAGAAGCCGAGGCCCAGCTCGTGTGCCAGCACGTTGGCGGTCCCCAGCGGCACGATGCCCAAGGCGGGGCCCAGTGCCGGCCCAGCGACGCTACGCCCCGCGAGCCCGTTCACCACCTCGTTGATGGTGCCATCGCCGCCGGCCACGGCAATCACGGCATAGCGGGCGGCATCGCAGGTCTCGGCGATCCGCCGGGCGTCGCCCGCCGCGGCGGTCTCGACCAGGTCGACCGCCCAGCCGAGCGCCCGCACATGGCGCACCACTTCATTCACCAGCCCGCGGCGGCGGCGGCCGGCGGTTGGATTGAGAATGAGCAGGACGGCGCTATTCGAGGCGAATGTCATCTAGTTGTCACAACCGATTCACGGCCACGCAACGGCCTCCATACACAATCCGCTGCGTGTCGTGCAATCGCGCCCGACAGATTTAGTGCCGGTCGAGATTTATCCACATGACCGTGACCTCATGACAGTTATCGAGCGTCATCCACCTGCCCGACATCGCGCCATCTTCCTGTCCGACATCCATCTCGGAACGCGCGGATGCCAGGCTGAGCTCCTGCTCGACTTCCTCAAGAAGAACGAGAGCGAGCATCTGTTCCTGGTCGGCGACATCGTCGACGGCTGGCGCCTGAAACGCTGGTGGTACTGGCCGCAGAGCCACAACGACGTGGTGCAGAAGATCATGCGCAAGGCGCGCAAGGGCACCAACGTGGTCTACATCCCTGGCAACCACGACGAGGCGGCCCGGCAATATTGCCAGCTCACCTTCGGCGACGTGCGGGTCGAGGACGAGGCGATCTACGAGACGCCCGAAGGCCGCAAACTGCTGATCATCCACGGCGACCAGTTCGACGGCGTCGTCCGCTACGCGCGCTGGCTCGCCATCTCGGGCGACTGGGCCTATGGCGCGGCGCTGCGCCTCAACACCTGGTTCAACTGGGGCCGGCGCAGGCTCGGCCTGCCCTACTGGTCGCTGTCGGCGTTCCTGAAGCACAAGGTCAAGAACGCCGTGCAGTTCATCGCCAACTACGAGCACGCCGTGGCCAACGAGGCGCGCCGGCGCGGCGTCGATGGTGTGGTCTGCGGCCACATCCACCATGCCGAGATCCGCGACATCGACGGCATCCTCTACTGCAATGACGGCGACTGGGTCGAAAGTTGCACCGCGCTGGTCGAGGATTTCGAGGGCCGGCTGCGCATCGTGCGCTGGGCCGAGGAAAGCGCGCGGCGCTCTTCCAGGCTGCCGACACGGCTGGCGCCGGTCCAGTTGGCGGCGGAGTAGACCGGTTGCGCATTGCCATCGTCACCGACGCCTGGCGCCCGCAGATCAACGGCGTCGTCCGCACCATCGAGACGGTGGCGCAGATCCTGGGCGCCGAGGGCCACGACGTAGAAGTCTTCGGCCCCGACCGCTTCCACACGCTGCCGTGCCCGACCTATCCGGAGATCCGCCTCTCGCTGTTCCCGTCGGCGCGCCTGGCCCACATGCTGAAGCTGTTTGCGCCCGATGCCATTCATGTGGTGACCGAAGGCCCGCTGGGCTGGTCCGCCCGCGCCTTCTGCCTGAAGCGTGGCATTCCCTTTACCTCGGCCTATCACACGCGCTTCCCCGAATACGTGCACGCCCGCATCCGCCTGCCGATCTCCTGGAGCTACGCCTTCGTGCGGCGCTTCCATGCGCCTTCAGCGGGCGTGCTGGTGGTGGCGCAGACGATCCGCGATGAGTTGGCCGCGCAGGGCTTCAAGAACCTCGTGCCATGGTCGCGCGGCGTCGACATCACGGCCTTCAAGCCACGCCTCAGGGACGCGCACGAAGGCGAACGGCCGATCTGGCTCTACGCCGGCCGGGTCGCCATCGAGAAGAACATAAAAGCCTTCCTCGACCTCGACCTGCCCGGCACCAAATGGGTCGTGGGTGGCGGGCC
Source organism: Reyranella sp. (assembly GCF_004296935.1). Taxonomy (GTDB): domain Bacteria; phylum Pseudomonadota; class Alphaproteobacteria; order Reyranellales; family Reyranellaceae; genus Reyranella. The sequence continues at coordinate 19,676 of NZ_SCVH01000013.1, read as the reverse complement.
GCAGCTCGCCGAACTCAAGCGTCGCTACGGCCAAGACAAGGGAACAGAATTCTTCGGCTCCGTCGACACAGAAGAGCTGTCGATGCGCTATGCCCAGGCCGACTGCTTCGTCTTCCCCAGTCGCACCGACACTTTCGGCCTGGTCATGGTCGAGGCACTGGCGTCGGGCGTGCCGGTGGCGGGCTATCCCGTGCCCGGCCCTCTCGACGTCGTCACGGTGCCGGACGTGGGCGCGGTCGACGAGGATCTGCGCGCCGCCTGCCTCGCCGCCGTGACCGGCGATCCCGCGGCCTGCCGGCGCCACGCCGAGAACTTTACCTGGTCGAGATGCGCCCAGCAGTTCCAAGCCAACCTGCGCCAGGTCCCGCGCAGTGTCTGGCAACCGCTGAAGCGCCGCGTCATGCCGGACGCGGCCGCGTCCTGACGGGACGCCACCCGCGGTCAGGGCAGATGCATGAGGGCTTGGCCCATCCGGAGCACGGCGCCTTCCCGGGTGTCGTCACACAACCTGAAGCCCCGGGGCGCAAACACGATGATCGTCGAGCCATGTTCGAACCAGCCGAGTTCCTCGCCCTTGCGGAAAGACGCGTCGCAATCGATCCGAGCGGCGCCGCGGTAGTTCATGTTCATCGTCACGTCGAGGAAATGCAGCCGGATGCTGGCGACGAGGATCGCCGCCACCGGCACCAGGGTCACGAGATGACCGGAGCCGCGGAGCCGCGTGCGGATCACGGCGCGCTCGTTCTTGCAGAACAGCTCGGCGACGCGCCGGAGTGCGATCGGATTGACGTTCCAGGTATCGCCCGAAATGTAGGTCACGTGCTCAACCGCACCGTCGTGAGGCGCATGAAACCGATGGTACATGCTCGAGGTGAGCCGCAGCGTCACGTACCGGCCGTCGCGATAGGCCTCGACCAGCGCCGGATCGTGCATCAGGTCCTGCAAGGAATAGGGAAACCCCTTGGCCTGCAGCAGTTCGGTGCCGGAGATGGTGCCACAGGCACCGACGATACCGTCGCACGGGCTCGTCAATACCTGCGGGTCAGGATCGATGTGTCGCGCGCCGGGCTTCAGTTCGCGCGTGAAGCAGGCATGAAGACTGTTGAAGGTCCGTGCCTTCGCATCGCTGAGGTCGAGATCGGCAAACAGACGCCAGACCGCGATCGACGCCCGTGCCACGAGCGGATTCTCGATCTGGCTGAACCAGCCGAGAAACCGGGTCGCAAGCCGGCGCGGAATACGGTTGGTCAGCAGGAAGTTGATGTCCTCGTGCTGCAGGACTTTCGCGAGTTCGGAACGAATCGTCATTTGACAGCTGAGGAGGCTAGGTAGAACCGATGGCCATCGACCTGGGCATTTCCACCGTACTCGGTCTCGCCCTCGCCATACCGTTGCTTGCCCTGCTGGCCGTGAAAGCGCGCGCGCGGCTCACCCTCTCGCGCGCGAAGCACCGCTCGCTGGGCGGCCACTCGCGGCTGTCGCGCCGCATCGCCGCCCTGGTGCCGAGCTACAGCTTCGACGACGCCCGCTTCTTTCGTGCCGACGATGCCTCGACCGAGGTCGCCGGCCGGCGGCGCGTCGAGTTCGAGCGGCTCTCGCGCCTGTTCCGGACACGATACCAGCGGACGCTGCAGCAGACCGCGGACGCGGCCCGGCACATCTCCGACCTGCAGTTCACCGAAGGCTACCGCGTACCGTTCCAGTTCAGCCGGCTTGCCAAGACCAGCTTCCCCATGGGCTCGTTTCTCGCCTCGTCGGAGGGCGTCAAGGTCACCGACCTCGACGGTAATGCCAGCTACGACCTTACCGGCTCGTACGGCGTGAACCTTCTCGGCTACGACTTCTACAAGGGATGCCTCGAGCGCGGTGCCGAGCGCGTGAGCACGCTTGGGCCGGTGCTGGGCTCCTATCCGTCGCTGGTCGCCGACAATGTCGCGCGCCTGGCGCGCATCTCCGGCAAGGACGAGGTCTCGTTCCACATGTCGGGCACCGAAGCGGTGATGCAGGCCGTGCGGCTCGCCCGCTACCACACGCGGCGCCCGCAGCTCGTGCGCCTGTGCGGCGCCTATCACGGCTGGTGGGGCGACGTGCAGCCCGGGGTGGGCAACCCGGTTCCGGCGCATGATACCTACACGTTGGCGGATATGTCGGAAGCCACCCTCGAGGTGTTGCGCAGCCGCACCGATATCGCCTGTGTGCTCGTCAACCCATCGCAGGCCCTCTACCCCAACCATGGCGCGCCCGCCGATTCGACCCTGGTCCACAGCCGGCCGGACGCCAGTGTCGGCCGCGCCGCCTATGCCCAGTGGCTGAAGGAGCTGCGCGCGGTCTGCAGCGAGCGCGGCATCGTGCTGATCTTCGACGAGATCTTCGTCGGTTTCCGCCTGGCCATGGGCGGCGCCCAGGAATATTTCGGCGTCGAGGCCGACCTCGTGACCTACGGCAAGACCGTTGGCGGCGGGCTTCCCATCGGCGTCGTCTGCGGACACCACCGCTACATGAAGCGCTTCCGCGACGATCGCCCCGCCGACATCTGCTTTGCGCGCGGCACGTTCAACTCCCATCCCTACGTGATGGCGGCGATGAACGAATTCCTCCGCCATCTCGACACGCCGGAAATGCAGGGCCTCTACCGCGACCTCGACGCCACCTGGGACCGGCGCACCGCCGCGCTCAACAACCGGCTCGCCGACCGCGGATTGCCTGTACGGATCACGCACCTGTCGTCGATCTGGACGGTCTGCTACACGCGCTCGTCGCGCTACAACTGGATGTTCCAGTACTACCTCAGGGCCGAAGGGCTGGCCCTGAGCTGGATCGGCACCGGCCGGCTGATCTTCAGCCTCAATTACACCGAGGCCGACTTCGAGGCCGTGGCCGAACGCTTCATCGCCGCGGCCGAGGCGATGCAGCGCGGCGCCTGGTGGGAAATCGGTGCCTTGGGCACCGACCGCGCCATCAAGCGGCGGATCCTGCGCGAGATGCTCAGCCACTACACCGCCTCCTGGAAGGCCGGCAGCCGGAAGCCAGACGGCGTTGTCGGCCGTCCCCTAGACGCCCGACTTTGAGACCTCGACGGGGATCGGCTCGACAACCTCCTCATCGATGACCTCGGAAATCGACTCCGAGATCGAGTGGGAGATCGCGTCGCCCCGCCGCTTGCCGGCCATCACCTGAAGCGGCGCGCGGTGATAGAGCTTGATGTCGTGAAACGGGTCGGTGGCGATCTTGGTGACCCACACCAGACCGGTCTGGACATCCTGCAGGACGAAGAGCTGGACTGCGCGGAAGGCGATGCCGGCGAGGCCGACGACCAGCCAGAGCTCGCCGACATGGCGGACGAGCTCGGCCGTATCGGCGTGGGCTGCGAAGACGCCGAGCAGCGTCGGATCGGCAACCAGCAGGAGCGGCGAGGCCGCCCAGATCGCGAGCAGCACGAGCTTGCGCTTGATGTTGTAGCCGACCTTGATCTCTTCCTTGTAGTCGTCGGTGGCCTGGTTGACCTGATCGTAGCCCCGGGGCTCGAAGAACAGATGGCCGATCTGCCGGGTCGTCATGGCGACCAGCCAGCCGATCAGGGCCGCCATCGCCGGGTCGGAGAAAGCCAGCACGTAGGCGACAAGGAAGCTCGTCGCACTGACGAAATGCAGCGACTGGTTGACGAGGCTGTGATGGTAATAGCGATGATCGTCCCAGCGCTGCACGCGCAGCGCATCGAAAAAGCCACTCATGTGGGTGCTTTCCTTGTTTGTGGAGGGGACAGCGGAGTCTTGCTTCTTCCTTGGGTCGACCACACCGTCTGACTTTATAACGCACACCCGTTACAATTGAGCGACGGCGCACCTTGCGTGCCGGGGCGGCGATCCCAAATTCAAGAAAAGTCCGCAGGAGGTCGCATGGCAGCCCTCAATCACATCATCGTTCCGGCCAAAGACAAGCATGCCTCGGCCAAGTTTCTGGCCGACATCCTCGGCGTACAACCCGAAGCGCCCTGGGGCCATTTCGTGCCAGTGCGTACGAGCAACGGCGTTGCGCTCGACTTCATCGATTCCAAGGACGTGCGCACGCAGCACTACGCCTTCCTGGTCGACGACGCGGAATTCGATGCCGGGTTCGCGAAGCTGAAGGACCGGGGCATTGCCTACTACGCACACCCCGACAAGAGCGGCCCGGGCGAGATCAACCGCTACTGGGGCGGCCGCGGTGTCTACTTCGAGGACCCCGACGGCCACCTGCTCGAGCTGATCACCAAACCCTACGGCGATCTCGCCAAGAGGTGACTACTGCCCCTGCAGGGCGCGGCTGCCGCTCAGCACGCCGGCGCGGCCGGTGCCCGGATCGGTCTCGCGCACCGAGCAGACGTACTGGCCAGGCAGCATCTGGACGTCGAAGAAGCGCACGTCGCCCGGCGCGATGTTGACCCACCGGGCGTTCGCCGAATTGCCGCCCCGGCAACGCAGTACGTGATGCCCGGCGGCCAGTTCGGCGCGCATCCAGGTCCGGGTTCCGAGCTGGCCGACCTCCAGCCCATCGACCGTCACGTTGAGGACCGGGCTCGCGGTCGCCGGATTGAAGAAATAGAGCGCGCCCATGCCGGCCGGCGGCGGTCCGAACTGCTTGCCGGCGGAGTCCTGGCCGGGCGGCGCCATCGCCACGGTAGAAGACTGGCAACCCGCCAACGCGAGCAGCAAGGCGGCGGCGATCGGACGGTACATACGACTCCTCCTCAACCGCCCGCCGGCTCGCCGGCCTTGATCCAGGCCTGGTAGAGCTTCCTGGTCTCGTCGTTGGGCGGATAGGTGCCGGTGATCGGGTGGCCCTGGCCGACGCGGATGGCGACGAACTTCTCCAGCCGCTCCTGCTCGAAGGAATCGCGGGCGACCTCGTCAGCGATGGGACGCGGCACGACGATGGCGCCATCCTCATCGGCCACGATCACGTCGCCGGGATAGACCGGCACACCGCGGATACCGACCGGCGTCTGCACCTCGACAGGGCGCAGGTTGGCCATGCTGGGCGGCGCGGCGGCGGCGGCGCAGTAGACCGGGAAGTCGAATCTGCCGATCACCGGCGTGTCGCGCATGGCGCCGTCGCTCAGCACGCCCGCGATGCCGCGGGCCTTCAGCCTGAGCGCCAGGATATCGCCCAGCGTGCCGGAGCGCGTGTTGCTTTCGGTGGCGATCACCAGCACCGAGCCCGGCGGAGACTCCTCGATCGCCGTGCGCTGGGCGTTTGGCGGATCGCTGGGCGACGGCGGCTTGTCGAGATCCTCACGGCTCGGGATATAGCGCAACGTGTAAGCCGGGCCGACCAGACGCGCCGCGTTGGGATTGAGCGGCCTGATGCCGCTGATGGCGCAATTGCGGAACCCGCGCTTCAGCATCTGCATCGAGACCGTGGCCGTGCTGGCATACAAAAAGTTCTTCATCGTCTCGGCCGACAGCGGCGCGTTCGTCATCAAATTTCTCCCTACAACAACGAGCCCTGATTGCCGCTGCCGCCGTCGCGGCGACGCGGAGCCGGTGGCACGGCGGGCTTGGGCGTACCGGCCGCCCCATCCGTCACCCGGGCGCCGACACGGCCGTCGGCGAACTCGATGCTGATCGCCTGGCCCAGGCTCGTACCGGCGGCGGCCAGCACAGGCTGGCCATCCTGGTCGCGCACCAGGGCGAAGCCGCGGTTCAGAACCGAGTGGAAGGAATAGCTCTCCAGAAGCTTGGCCGCCTGGTCGACCTGCCGCTGGCCGTTCTGCAGCAGGTCGCTGCCGTGACGCTTCAGACGGTCGCCGAACTGCTCGAGGCGCTCGAAAGCCCGGTCGTACTTTTGCAGGGCATCGCTCTTGAATCGCTTCATCGCCCCATCGAGCGCCCGCACTTCGCCGACGAGAAGCTGCTGCTTGGCCTCGATCACCCGCTGGGGGCTCGCAAGCCGCGCCGCTGCCAGCGCGTTGGCCTGGCGATCGACGAGCTGGCGCGCGGCCAGCGTTAGCCGCTCGCCACTGACGTCAAGCCGCTGCTGGCGTTCCTCGATCAGGCGGCGCGGATCGCCGAGGCCACGGGCGAGGCCCGCGAGTTCCATGGTCGATTCGCGCAGCAGTCGGGTCATGCCGCCGGCCAGCCGCTTGGCGTAATCCAGCGTCTCGGTCAGGAGGTCGGCGCGCACCGGCACGGCCATCTCGGCCGCCGCGGTCGGCGTCGGCGCGCGGCGGTCGGAGGCGAAATCGATCAGGGTCGTGTCGGTCTCATGGCCGACGGCCGAGATCAGCGGGATCTCCGAGGCCGCGGCGGCGCGGACCACGATCTCCTCGTTGAAGGCCCAGAGATCTTCGAGGCTGCCGCCGCCACGCGCCACGATCAACACGTCGGGCCGCGGGACGGGCCCGCCAAAGGCGAGCCTGTTGAAACCGGCGATGGCGGCCGCCACTTCGGCCGCGGCCTTCTCGCCCTGGACCGCGACCGGCCAGACCAGCACGTGGCGCGGAAAGCGGTCGGCCAGGCGATGCAGGATGTCGCGGATCACGGCGCCCGAGGGCGAGGTCACGACGCCGATCACCTCGGGCAGGAAGGGCAGCTGCCGCTTGCGGTCCGGATCGAACAGGCCCTCGGCCTGCAGCTTCTTGCGCCGGTCTTCCAGCAGTTTTAGCAGCGCACCTTCGCCGGCCAGTTCGAGGCGGTCGACGATGATCTGGTAGCGCGAGGAGCCGGCATAGGTCGTGAGCTTGCCGGTGGCGATGACCTCCAGCCCCTCCTCGATCTTGATCCCCAGCCGGGGGATCGTGCCCTTCCAGGCGACGCCGTCGATCACGGCATTCTCGTCCTTCAGGCGGAAATAGCAGTGGCCGGAGCGTGGGAACGAGGGCTGGCTGATCTCGCCGCGTACCCGCACGCGCGGGAACGCCGTCTCGATCTCGCGCTTCAGCGCGAACGAGAGCTCGGAAACCGAGAATTCCGGGACATTGCCGGCGGCGGCGCCCGCGGCGCCCGGCGGATCGAGGTTATCCATGGGTGGGCGCAGCCTAGCCGCTTGTGCCCACGGCGCAAACTGTGGTCAAAGCCTCGCCATGCGAATCTTGGTGGTGGGCGGCGGCGGCCGCGAACATGCGCTGTGTTGGGCCATTTCGGCCTCGCCGCTGTGCACAAAGCTCTACTGCGCCCCCGGCAATGCCGGCATCGCCCAGGTCGCCGAATGCGTCGCTGTCGGCGCCGAGGATATCGCGGGCCAGGTAGCGCTGGCCCAGCGCCTGAAGATCGACTTCGTCGTGATCGGCCCCGATGCGCCTTTGGTGGCGGGCATGGCCGACGGTTTCACGGCCGCAGGCATCAAAGTGTTCGGGCCGTCCAAGGCGGCGGCCCAGCTCGAAGGGTCCAAGAGCTTCACCAAGGAGCTCTGCCGACGCCACAACATCCCGACCGCCGCCTATGAGCGCTTCACCGACCTCGACAAGGCGATCGCCTATATCAAGGCGTGGGGCGCGCCGATCGTGGTCAAGGCCGACGGGCTCGCCGCCGGCAAGGGCGTGATCGTGGCCGAGACGGTCGACCAGGCGATCGAAGCCGTGCGCGACATGTTGTCGGGCAACCGCTTCGGCGCGGCCGGCGCCTCGGTTGTGATCGAAGAGTTCATGCAAGGCGAGGAGGCGAGCTTCTTCGCGCTCTGCGACGGCGAGCATGTGCTGCCGATGGTCGGCGCCCAGGACCACAAGCGCGCCTTCGACGGCGACAAGGGCCCGAACACCGGCGGCATGGGCGCCTATTCGCCGGCGCCGGTGTTCGACGCCGCCATGCAGAAGCGCACGATGGACGAGATCGTGCTGCCGACCGTTCGCGCGATGGCCAAGGACGGCACGCCGTTCAAGGGCGTGCTTTATGTGGGCGTGATGATCGACGCGAAGGGCCCGCGGCTGGTCGAGTTCAACTGCCGCTTCGGCGATCCCGAAACCCAGGTGCTGATGATGCGGCTGAAGTCCGATCTCGTGCCGGCGCTGATCGCCTGCGCCGACGGCGGACTCGACCATCTCGACCTCCGCTGGTCCGACGAGGCAGCGCTCACCGTCATCCTGGCAACCAGGGGTTATCCCGATGCCTACAAGAATGGCAGCGAGATTCGCGGCGTTGCCGAGGCGGCCAAGGTCGAGGGCGTCGAAATCTTCCATGCCGGCACGAAAGCCGACGGCAGCCGCCTCCTGGCCAATGGTGGCCGCGTGCTGAACGTCAGCGCCATGGCCCCCACCGTCGAGGAAGCCAGGGAGCGGGCCTATCGCGCCGTCGACCTGATCGACTGGCCGGAGGGCTTCTGCCGGCGCGATATCGCATGGCGGGCAGTCGGCCGGAAGCCGTGACACCCGAGGGTCGCGACCGCTAAGTTAGGGTCATGCCCGACATGATCACCGAATCCCAGCGCCTGCTGGCGCAGCTGCGCTTTCCCTGCGGCGACGTGCCTGAGCCCGGCGACATCAAGAACGTCGCCCCCGGCATCTACTGGCTGCGCATGCCGCTGCCGTTCCAGCTCAATCACATCAACCTGTGGCTGGTCGAGGAGAAGGACGGCTGGACCATCGTCGACACCGGCATCAACACGCAGGCGACGCGCGACTTGTGGGAGAAGATCTTCGCCGAGAAGCTTGGCGGCAAGCCGGTGACGCGCGTGATCGGCACGCACCTCCATCCCGACCATATCGGCCTCGCGGGCTGGCTGTGCGAGAAGTGGAACGCGCCGCTGTGGATGACGCTGGGCGAATACATGAGTGCGCAGGCCGCGCGCAACGACTTCGTCGAAAGCGAGGACACGCGCGCCGCGCATGTGGCGCGGAACGGCGTGCCGCCGGACCGCATCGCCAACTTCCATCGCCACAAGGGCGGCTATGCCAAGGGCGTGGCACCGCTGCCGACCACCTTCCAGCGCATGATCCATGCGCATCCCATCACCCTGGGCGGCCACCGCTGGGACGTGATCGTGGGCCGCGGCCATGCGCCCGAGCATGCCTCGCTGTGGTGCCCCGAGCTCAACGTCATGATCGCGGGCGACCAGGTGCTGCCCAAGATCAGCACCAATGTCGGCGTGTGGCCCAACGAACCGCTGGCCGACGCGCTCACTTGGTTCCTCGACGGCTTCTCGCGCTTCCGCCGCCTGCCGGCCGACGCGCTGGTGCTGCCCTCCCACGGCTTCCCCTTCATCGGCCTGCACACCCGGCTCGACCAGCTCGTGGCTCATCACGATGCCCGGTTGAACGACATCACCCACGCCATCGCCCAGCGCGGCGCCGAGGGCGCCACCGGCTGGGACATGGTGCCGGTGCTGTTCCCGCGCCATCTTGACAACAACCAGATCGTCTTCGCCTTCGGCGAGACCCTGGCGCATCTGCATTGCCTCGAGACCCGCGCCCGCGTGAAGCGCACGGTGGTCGACGGCGTGCATCGCTTCGTGGCTCTGGTCGACGTCCATCCGCAGCCGCCGTCCGACGATTCGGACGCCGAGGTCATGGATATCGGCCAGACCTGACACCGATGCGAGTCGATCTCTTCGACTTCGAGCTGCCCCAGGATCTCATCGCCCAGCGGCCGGTCTCGCCGCGGGATGCCGCGCGCCTGCTCGACGTGGCACCTGATGGGCTTCACGACCGCGGCGTGCGCGACCTGCCGAAGCTGCTGCGCAAGGGCGACCTGCTGGTCTTCAACGACACCAAGGTGATTCCGGCGCGGCTGCTGGGCACGCGGCCCGGCGGCGGCAAGGTCGAGGCGCTGCTGATCCGCGACCTCGGCGCCGGCCATTGGCTCTCCTTCGCCCGGCCGACCAAGCGGCTGCAGATCGGCGATGCGTTGGCCTTTGCGGGTGGCCTGGGCGCCACTGTTGCAGCCAAGAACGAGGACGGCTCGGTCGTGCTGGTTTTCGACCGGGGCGGTCACGATTTTCTCACAGCCCTCGAACAGGGCGGCGCGGTACCCCTGCCCCCTTACATCCGCGGTGGCACGGCCGATGCGCGGGACCGCGCCGACTACCAGACTCTGTTCGCCAAGGTCGACGGCTCGGTCGCGGCGCCAACCGCGGGCCTCCATTTCACGCCTGCGCTCATGGCGGCCCTGGCGGAGGCGGGCGTCACCACCGCCGGCGTCACCCTGCATGTCGGCGCCGGCACCTTCCAGCCGGTGCGGGTGGACGATACCGATCGGCATGTCATGCATTCCGAATGGGGCGAGGTCCCGCAGGCCACCGCCCAGGCCATCGCCGCGGCCGGGCGCGTGGTCTCGATCGGCACGACCTCGCTCCGCTTGCTCGAGTCGGTCGCCCGAACCGGGCCGATGCGCGCCTGGACCGGCGAGACCGATATCTTCATCACCCCCGGGTTTCAGTTTCGCGCCGTCGATCTCCTGCTCACCAACTTCCATCTGCCGCGCTCGACGCTGTTCATGCTGGTGGCGGCCTTCGCCGGGCTGGAGCGCGTCAAGGAAGCCTATGCGCATGCGGTGAGCGAGCGATACCGCTTCTATTCCTACGGCGATTGTTGTCTGTTGCGGCGATGAGTCTTTCCTTCGAGCTTCTGGGCAACGACGGCGCCGCGCGGCGCGGCCGGATCACGACCGCCCACGGCACCGTGGAGACGCCGGCCTTCATGCCGGTCGGCACCGCGGGTACCGTGAAGGCGATGCTGCCACAATCGGTCGCCGAGACCGGCGCCGAGATCGTGCTGGGCAACACCTTCCACCTGATGCTGCGGCCGGGCGCCGAGCGCGTGGCGGCGCTGGGCGGGCTGCACAAGTTCATGAATTGGCCAGGGCCGATCCTGACCGATTCGGGCGGCTTCCAGGTGATGTCGCTAAAAGACCTGCGCAAGCTCGACCCCGACGGCGTCACCTTCCGTTCGCCGATCGACGGCACGCAGCACCGGCTCACGCCCGAGCGCTCGCTCGAGATCCAGCACCTGCTCGATGCCGACATCACCATGTCGTTCGACGAATGCACGACCTGGCCGGTCGAGGAGGCCGAGGCGGCAAAGTCGATGCGGCTGTCGATGAAGTGGGCCGAACGCGGCAAGCGCGCCTTCGCCGAGCGGCCGGGCTACGGCCTGTTCGGCATCGTCCAGGGCAGCGTCTTTCCGGAGCTGCGGGCCGAGAGCGTGAGGGCGCTCTCGGCCATCGGTTTCGACGGCTATGCCATCGGCGGCCTGGCCGTCGGCGAAGGCCAGGAGCGGATGTTCGCCACGCTCGACACCACCGTACCGCAGCTGCCCGCCGGGCGGCCGCGCTACCTGATGGGCGTCGGCCGGCCGGCCGACATCGTGGGCGCCGTTCTTCGCGGCATCGACATGTTCGACTGCGTGATGCCGACGCGGGCCGGCCGCACGGCACAGGCTTTTACCCGCCGCGGCGAACTCAATCTGCGCAATGCCCGCCACCGCGACGACCCGCGGCCAATCGACGAGCGTTGTGCCTGCCCGGCCTGCACTCATCACAGTCGTGCCTATCTGCATCACCTGATCCGGGCCGAGGAGATCCTCGCCTCGATGCTGCTCACGTGGCACAACCTTCACTACTACCAGGACATCATGCGCGGCCTGCGCGGCGCCATCGAAAGCAACTCACTCGGCCACTGGATCGCCGCATTCGCGAGCGAACAAGACTTGGGCGACATCCCACCCCTTTGAATCCGACTTTAGTAACGGAGCGTACCGGATGCCGAACGAGGCCCTGATCGTGGTCGACATGCAGAACGACTTCTGCGAGGGCGGCGCCTTGGCCGTGCCCGGCGCCAACGGCATCCTTCCGCTGGTCAACCGGCTGATCGGCCGCCACGACCACGTGATCCTGACCCAGGACTGGCACCCGGCGGGCCATGCCTCCTTCGCCAGCGCCTGGGCCGATGCCGTGCCCTTCAGCACCGTGAAGTTCCCCTACGGTCCGCAGACCCTGTGGCCGGACCATTGCGTGCAAGGCACCTCAGGCGCCGACTTCCATCCCGGGCTGGAAGCGACCAAGGCGCAGATGATCGTGCGCAAGGGCTTCCACACCGGCATCGACTCCTACTCGGCGTTCCGCGAGAACGACCGCATGACCCGCACCGGCCTCGACGGCTACCTCAAGGCCCGCGGCTTCACTCGTTTGATCATCTGCGGCCTGGCGCTCGACTACTGCGTCGCCTGGACTGCGATCGACGGACGCCAGGCGGGCTTCGACATCGCCGTCGTGGTCGAGGCCACCGCCGCCCTCGATCTTGAGGGCAGCCGACGGCGCATGCTCACCGAAATGCGCCAGGGCGGCATCAATCTCAACGCGACGGCGTAGGTCCTAGACGCGCTCCAGCGCCAGCGCGATGCCCTGCCCGACGCCGATGCACATGGTGGCGAGCGCGCGCTTGCCGCCGGTGGCTTCGAGCTGGTTGAGGGCAGTGATCATCAGCCGGCCGCCCGAGGCGCCGAGCGGATGGCCGAGCGCAATGGCGCCGCCGTTGGGATTCACGTTCTCCTGGTCGTCGGCGAGGCCCAGCTGGCGCAGCACGGCCAGCGCCTGTGCCGCAAACGCCTCGTTGAGCTCGATCGTGTCGAAGTCCTTGATGGTCATGCCGAGCTTGGCCAGCAGCTTCTGCGTCGCCGGCACCGGACCGATGCCCATGACGCGCGGCGGCACGCCCGCCGACACGGTGCCCAGGATGCGCGCTCGCGGCGTCAGCCCATTGGCGCGGGCGGCAGCCTCCGAGGCGATGATCATGGCGCAGGCGCCGTCGTTCAGGCCGGAGGAATTGCCCGCCGTCACCGAGCCGCCCTCACGGAACGCCGCCTGGAGCTTGCTGAGCGTCTCCATCGTGGTGTCGCCCCGCGGATGCTCGTCCTTGTCGACGATGATCTCGGTCTTGCCCTTCTTGACGCAGACCTTGACGATCTCCTTGTCGAAGAAGCCGCGATCCTGGGCCGCCTTGCAACGGCGCTGGCTGCGGTAGGCGAAGGCGTCCTGGTCGGTGCGGCTGATCTGGTGCTCGCCTGCGACATTCTCGGCGGTCTGGCCCATCGGATCGACGCCGTAGGCTGCCTTCATCCGCGGGTTGACGAAGCGCCAGCCCAGCACCGTGTCCTCGAGCTTCATCGAGCGATCGAAGGCGCTCTCGGGCTTGCCCATCACGTAAGGCGAGCGGGTCATGCCTTCGACGCCACCTGCGATCATCATCTCGGCCTCGCCGAGTTTTACCGCACGCGCCGCATGGCCAGCGGCTTCCAGCCCCGAACCACAGAGCCGGTTGACCGTGGCGCCGGCCACCTCGACCGGCAGGCCGGCCAGAAGCCCCGCCATACGCGCCACGTTGCGGTTGTCCTCGCCCGCCTGGTTGACGCAGCCATAGATCACGTCGTCGACGGCGCCCCAATCGACATTGGCGTTCCGTTGCATCAGCGCCTTGATCGGATGGGCGGCCAGGTCGTCGACCCGCATGGCGCCAAGTCCGCCGTTATAGCGGCCGACGGGGGTGCGGATGGCGTCGCAAATGAAGGCCTCGGTCATCTTGGGTACTCCCACCACAAATTCGTTGCTGCCGGGTTAGCACCCGGCCCAGCCGCTTGCCAATACCTCATGGGCAGAGGGGCTATGCGAGTCACGACAGGCCGCGGCCGCGACGTTTCCCAGGATCGTAAGGCGCGAGGGCGATGTCGCAGCGCGAGGGGTCGGGAGAGGGAGAGAATGGACATGCGCCGGCCTGCCCTGAGGCTTGGTCGGCTAACTCCGATCGGCCGGACTCTGTTCTGTCAGGCCCGCCGAAACACAGCGTACTGGGCGTAGCCGCGATAGGGTCGCTCGAAGGTGAGCAGGGTGCCGGCGCTTCCGTCGAAGGTGGCGAGCGCTGCCTCCAGACCGTCGCGCGGATCGACATGGAACTGCGCCAGCCAGGTCCGCAGCCCACGGCGGAACCAGCGCGGCAGTTCCTCCTGGCCGCCGAAATCGACGATATGCAGCTCGCCACCAGGCTGCACCCAGGCCAGCGCCTGGCCGAGCGCCAGGTGCCACTCGGGGATCATCGACAGGCTGTAGGACAGGAAGACGTGCGAGAATCCGGGCACACCGAACAGCAGCGCGGGATCGAACCGGGTGGCGTCGGCACAGGCCAGCCGAATGCGGGGCGACAGGCCGTCGCGCACGACCTTGGCGCGGGCCGTCTCGAGCATCGCAGCCGAAATATCGATGCCGTAGAACGCGGCGTGCGGATAGGCCCCCGCCGCCGCCACCAGATTCCGTGCCGTGCCGCAGCCGATCTCCAGCACCCTGCCGCCGGACGGCGGCGACAGGCGCTCGATCAACCGGTCGCGGCCCAGCAGATAGTATTTGCGCGTACTGTCGTAGAGATGGCGCTGCCGGCGGTAGATGCGGTCCATCAGGTTGGACATGGCGACAGTGTCGCTCACGGATCAATCCCTGAGGACATAGAGATGGAAGCCACCGTAGATCGCCGAACGGTCGCGCGCCGTGAATTCCTGCGAGGCGGCAGCCTCGTAGTGCCAGCGGTCGAGCAGCGCCGGGTCGAGGCGGCCTTCCAGCAGCGACGGTTCGGCCGCGGTCCGGAAAATCACCCGCGCCCCGAGTCGCGCCGTCCGCGTGATCTCGGTCCAGAGCGCGTTCAGCTGGTCGTCGGTCATCCAGTCCTGGGCATCGAGCAGCACATAGCGGTCGCGCGAGGCGGCCGGACAGGCGGCGAGATACTCCGTGACCGAGCGGTTCATCACCTCGACCCGGTCGGCCCGGGCACGGACGAAGTCGAACTGGTCGCGCCGCAGATAGGGTGGTAGCGGTCCCTGCCCGTCGCCGCTGTAGCCGCGGCCAAAGGCCTGCCAGGCGAAGTAGTTGTCATTCAGGCTGAAGCCGCAGGCCAGCCGCTCGACTCTTTCGCGCAGCACCACACTCATGCCGCGACCGCCGGCCAACGCCTCGTACTGCGCCGGCGGAATGCCGAGGCCATAGAGCGAGAGGCGATTGCCAGTCGCCCAGCGCACCGCGCGGCGATCGAACAGCGGGGCCAGCGCCGTCTCGAAGAAGGCGCGCTGCTCGTCCATCGTGCGGGCGCTCAGCAGGTCGCGCAGGTCGACGCCATGAAGGCGCGCTGCGGCATGGGCGAGGCCGATGAAACGCCCCAGCAGACCGTGGCGGTAGGCATGGCGGGCGAAGATCGAGATCCGCCGCCGCCCGAAGTGCTGCAGGCTGCGACCCTGCCAGTAGGCGCGGCTCTGCGGGTCTAGGTGCGGCGCGATCAGCCGGTCGTAGGCCGCCACATTGGCCGCGTCGTCGGCCGCTCCGAAGAACCGGTAGAACATTTCCCACGACGGCAGGCGGCTGGCCGCCACCAGCTTCAGGCGGTTGAGCGCCACGTGAGCCTGGCTGAGATCCACCGCCGTAATGCGTGCCGGCCCCGCCGTGAGGTAGGAGAGTACGTTGCAGCCGCCCGAGGCGATCGCCACGACATGACTGTCGGGCGCGAGCGCCAGCGCCTCGAGATCGATCTCGGGATCTTCCCAGATCTGGGTGTAGACGAGGCCGCGGAACAGCCGTTCGAAGACATGCTCCAGGAGTCCCTCGCGGGATAGAACCCGATTTCGGCGAACCGCCTTTTTCAGGCGGACATTGCTCTCATCCCGCGGATAGGCCAACCAGACAACTCCGGCTCTACTCGACCTGCACAATATATCCACCCCAGGTGCCAGTTTGATGACAGGCACGCACTTGACGGGATGTCAGGTTAGAGGGAGTTTGAGGTCATGAGCACGCTGGGTTTCACCCTGTTCGACTCGCCGATCGGTACCTGCGGCCTCGCCTGGAGCGCGCGCGGCATCGCGGGCCTGCAACTGCCCGAAGCGTCGGCCGAGGCGACGCGCAAGCGCCTGCAGCGACGCTGGTCCGACGCGGTCGAGAGCGACCCACCGCCCGGGGTCGGCCGCGCCATCGAACGCGTGCTGCAGCTCTTGAAGGGCGAAGCCGCAGATCTCGCCGACATCCCACTCGACCTGGAAGCTGCGCCGGAATTCCACCGCAAGGTCTACGAGGTGGCGCGTACCATCCCGCCCGGCCGCACCATGACCTATGGCGAGATCGCCAAGCGTCTCGGCGTGCCGCACGAATCGCGCGAAGTCGGCCAGGCGCTCGGCCGCAATCCCGTGGCCATCATCGTGCCCTGCCATCGCGTGCTGGGCGCCGACGGCAAGATGGGCGGCTTCTCGGCCACTGGCGGCGTCTCGACCAAGCGGCGCATGCTGGAGATCGAGGGCGCACCGGAAGTGGGCGCCGGTCCGCTGTTCGCCGCGCGATGAGCGGCTTTCCGTTCAAGATCGCCAAGGCGGTCGCGCATCTCAAGGCTGCGGATCCGGCGCTGGCGGAGATCATCGAAGCGGTCGGTCCGTTCCGCATGGAGCTCAAGGCTTCGCGCAGCCTGTTCGGCGCGCTGGCCGAGGCCATCGTCTACCAGCAGCTTTCCAACAAGGCGGCGGCCACCATCTACGGCCGCGTCGAAGCGCTCTATCCGCGGGCGACGGCGGGTTTTACGCCGCGCCATGTCCTGGCGACGCCGGACGAAAGGCTGCGCAGTTGCGGCCTGTCGCGCGCCAAGGTGCTGGCGGTGCAGGATCTCGCACGCCGCGTGGCAAGCGGCGAACTGCCCACGCTCGAAGCGGCGCACGGCTTCGAAGATGCCGAGCTGATCGAACGGCTGGTGCAGGTGCGTGGCATCGGCCGCTGGAGCGCCGAAATGTTCCTGATGTTTCGCTTGGGCCGACCCGACGTTCTGCCGCTCGACGACTACAGCCTGCGCAAGGCCTATGCGAAGGCCTTCAGGAAGCGCGTGCTCCCCTCGCCGCAGGCGCTGGAGAAGGCCGGCGAGAAATGGCGGCCCTACCGAACGGTGGCGAGTTGGTATCTGTGGCGGGCATTGGAGATATGAAGCTGCGTTCATCTGTGCCACTGGAGTGACACATCCGCCGTGACATAATCGGCGCATGGCTCTTCCGTTTTCCAATACCGTCGACCGCACGCTGGAACGCCTGCGGACCGCCTTCGTCGACACTGCCCGCGGCGCCCGCGAGGTGGTGGGCGCCCCGCTTCGCCCCGACCTGCCCGACGACGACGTCCCGCGGCTGAAAAGCCGCATCGATGCCTGCCTCGCAGGCAAGGGCGGCGAGACGGCACGGCGAGGCCGCGCCGCCGAGCTCGGCCAGGCTTACCTCTCGCTCTCGCCCGCCGGCCGGAGGAAGTTCCTGCTGACGCTGGCGCACGACTACGGCCTGCCGCGCGAAGCGGCGATGGCCACCGTCGACCGTTGGCGCACCTCCAAGGAGCCGGCGCGGGCGCTCCGCCGCGCCCTCGAGCCACCGGCGGTGCGGCTGCTGCGCGAATTCGTGGGTGTGCCGCAGGGCGTGAAGTTCGTCGTCGATCTCCGCGCCGAGCTGCTGGCGCTGGGGCGCAGCGATGCCGCCGCACGGGCGCTCAGCGAGGACCTGCGGCCCCTGCTCGGCGACTGGTTCGACGTCGGCTTCCTCGACCTCGTGCGCATCGACTGGCAATCGCCCGCATCGCTCCTGGAGAAGCTCGTAGCCTACGAGGCGGTGCACGCCATCCGGTCATGGCGCGACATCAAGAACCGGCTCGATTCGGATCGGCGCTGCTTCGCCTTCTTCCACCCGCGCATGCCCGAGGAGCCGCTGATCTTCGTCGAAGTCGCCCTGGTGGCGGGGCTCGCCGGCAACGTGCAGCGTCTGCTCGACGCGCGCGCGGAGACCAGCGACCCCGGCGAGGCCAACACCGCGATCTTCTATTCAATCTCCAACTGCCAGCAGGGCCTGGCCGGCATCAGCTTCGGCAACTTCCTGATCAAGCGCGTGGCCGACCAACTCGCGAAGGAGCTGCCGAAGATCAAGGAGTTCGCGACCCTGTCCCCCCTTCCCGGCCTGCGCCAGCACATCGACAGCCGGCTGAAAAGCGAGGGCGACGATGCGCTGACGGCATCCGAGATCGCCTCCCTGGCGCCGGTGATCGGCGAGGCCAGGGGCGCCGCCGCTGTGCGCAAGCTGCTCGATCGGCCGAACTGGTGGGAAGTGCCAGCGATCGACAAGGCACTCCGGCCCATCCTGTCGCGGCTGGCGGCGCAGTATCTCACGACGGCCGACGACAAAGGCCGCGCGCTCGATCGCGTGGCACATTTCCATCTCGGCAATGGCGCCATCGTCGAGCGGCTGAACTGGCTGGCCGACACCAGCGCCAACGGCTTCAAGCAGTCCTACGCCATGATGGTGAACTACCGCTACAAGCTCGCTGACGTCGACGCCAACCACGAGGCCTATTCGAATGGCCGCATCGTCGCCAGCCGCGAGGTCCGGGCGCTGACGAAGGGGTAGCCGCGGCTCCTACTTGTTCAGATAATTCAGCTTCAGACCCGGCCGCGGCCATTCGAAGCTCACAAGCTTGCCGGTCATCGAGAGCGTGGCGTATGCCGTGCGCAAGTCCTTACCGCCGAAGCAGACGTTGGTGACCATCGGATCGGGCAGCTTGTATTGCGTCACGGATTTTCCGTCGGGTGAGATGTCGGAGACGGCGCCGGTGATCAGCGTGGCGACGCAGATGTGGCCGGCCGAGTCGACGGCCAGTGAATCGAACATCTGATAGCCGCCCAGCCCCGCGATCACGCGACCCTTCTCGCCGCGATAGGGGCCGTTGGCATCCTTGATGACTCCGGGCGCCGAAAGCTCGAAGGCCCAGCAGCGCGCGGTCGGCGTCTCCACGACATAGAGGGTTTTCTCATCCGGCGAGAGGCCGCAGCCGTTGGGGCGCTCGAGCGGGAAGACCTTCTGCTCGATTCTCGAGCCGTCGGCCTTGGCGTAGTAGACGGCGCCGCGGTCGCTGTCGTGCTCGCGCGTCTTGCCGAGATCGGTGAACCAGAAGCCGCCGGCGTTGTCGAAGACGATGTCGTTGGGGCCGTTCAGCTTGCGGCCGTCGCACGAATCATAAAGCGTCTCGACCTTGCCGGTCTCGGGATCGACGGTCTGGATCGAGCCGCCCTTGTAGGAAGCGGGCTGGGTGCCGGGGAACAGCCGCCCGTCGGGGCGCTTGATCCAGTTGAAGCCGCCGTTGTTGCAGACATAGATCTTGCCCGCAGGCCCCATCGCAGCGCCGTTGGGGCCGCCCGGCATCTTGGCCACGACCTGCTGCTTGCCGTCGGGCATGACGCGGGTCAGCGTCTCGCGCGCGATCTCGACCAGGATCACCGAGCCGTCAGGCATGGCGATCGGGCCTTCGGGAAACTGCAGGCCCGAGGTGATTTCCTTGTGCGGCGTCGTCATGGTCGTTTCCCCTATTTGCCTTCGAAGTCCGGCTTGCGCTTGGCGAGGAAGGCAGCAACGCCCTCTTTGAAGTCGTCGCTGCGGCCCAACTCGCGCTGGTAGTCGCGCTCGACATCGAGCTGCGCCGAAAGATCGTTGGCGCTCGACTGGGCAAGCGCGCCCTTGATCCGCGCCAGGGCCATCGTCGGCCCGTCGGCGAGCTTGCGCGCGATTTCTACGGCGGTCGGCATCAGGGCGGCGTCGTCGACGACGTCCCAGATCAGGCCCCATTCTTTGGCCTTGTCGGCCGGGATCTGCGGCGTCAGCATGGCGAGCGCCCGCGCACGCTGGTCGCCCACCAGGCGCGGCAGGAACCACGTGCTGCCGCCGTCGGGCAGCAGGCCGATGC
>NZ_SCVH01000012.1 GCF_004296935.1 Reyranella sp. | reverse complement strand
GCTCTTCCGATCTGATCTTCATTGCGTCCTTCGAAGCTGTTAATGCAGCCTCCGTCGGGGAGCAAGCCAAACCGGACAGGCCGAGGGAGAAGACCGCATGGCGAGCAGTGCCGGCTACAACAAGATGTTTCCCGTCTCGTGGACGGAATTGCACCGCGATGCCCGGGCGCTGGCCTGGCGGCTGGCCGATCTCGGGCCGTTCAAGGGCCTGGTCGCGATCACCCGGGGCGGGCTGGTGCCCGCCGCCATCATCGCGCGCGAGCTCAATCTTCGCCTGATCGACACGGTCTGCTGCTCGACCTACGACCGCATGGCGCGGGGCGGCAAGGTCGAGCTGCTGAAGGGCACGACCGCCGAGCAGGAAAAGGGCAAGGGCTGGCTGATCGTCGACGACCTGGTCGACACCGGCATCACCGCCCGGGCCGTGCGGGCGGTGATGCCTGAGGCGCATTTCGCCACGGTCTATGCCAAGCCCGCCGGACGGCCGACCGTCGACAGCTATGTTACGGAAGTGAGCCAGGATACCTGGATCCTGTTCCCGTGGGATCAGGAGGCGGTGATGGCCAAGACCGTGCTCGAATTGAAAGGCAGCCAGTGATGAAGTGCTACATCATCCCCTCGCCCAAGGGCATCGACTCGCTCACCCTGGCCGACCGGCCCGATCCGGCGCCCGGCCCGCGCCAGGTGCTGGTGCGGGTGCGCGCCACCTCCCTCAACTACCGCGACCTGCTCACCATCGAGGCGCAGTACGCCCGCGCCGCGCCCAAGGCCGATTTGATCCCGCTATCGGACGGTGCCGGCGAGGTCGTCGCGGTCGGCCCCGGAGTCAGCCGGGTCAAGGTGGGCGACCGGGTCGCCGGCTGCTTCATGCAGAAGTGGATCGGCGGCGCGATCGACGAGGCGGCACAGGCTTCGGCGATGGGCGGCGCGATCGACGGCATGCTGACCGAGCTCGCCGTGCTGGAAGAAGACGGCGTGGTCCAGCTGCCGGCGGGCCTCAGCTTCGAGGAAGGGGCGACCCTGCCCTGCGCCGGCCTGACGGCGTGGCATGCGCTGGTCGAGATCGGCAACATCAAGGCCGGCGACGTCGTGCAGATCCTGGGCTCGGGCGGCGTTTCGATCTTCGCCCTGCAGTTCGCGAAAATGTTCGGCGCGCGCGTGATCGCGACCTCGAGCTCGGCCGCGAAAGCCGAACGCCTGAAGAAAATGGGCGCCGAGGCGGTGATCGACTACAAGGCCACGCCCGACTGGGACAAGGAAACGCTGCGGCTGACCGGCGGCCGCGGCGCCGACATCACCGTGGAAGTGGGCGGCGCCGGCACGCTCCCCCGCTCCTTCATGGCCACGCGCCTCGGCGGCCGGATCGCCGTCATCGGCCTGCTCACGGGCATGGCGCAAGTCGACCCGATGCCGATCCTGCGGCGGAACCTCCGCGTGCAGGGCCTCTATGTCGGCAGCAAGCAGATGTTCGAGGGCATGAACCGCGCCATCGCGGCCAACGGCCTCAGGCCCGTCATCGACAAGGTGTTCCCCTTCGCCGAGGCGAAGGAAGCGTACCGGCACCTCAAGAGCCAGAACCATTTCGGCAAGATCGTGATCGCGCACGCTTAGGAGAGGCTTCCGATGGAAAACCTGTGGTCCGACGGCGACGCCAAGGCTGCGATCGCGCGCCACGCCGCCAAGGGCATCAACGAAGACCTGGCGCTACGCGTCTACACCACGCGCCTGCTGGGCGGCGAGCCGCGCCTGGTGCTGCATGGCGGCGGCAACACCTCGGTGAAGACGCGGATGTCCGACATCACCGGCACCGAGATCGACGTGCTCTGCGTGAAAGGCAGCGGCTGGGACATGGGCACGATCGAGGCCCCCGGCCTGCCGGCGGTGCGCCTGGCGCCGCTCGGCGAGCTGAAGGGCCTGCAGGCGCTCTCCGACGAGGACATGGTCAACGTCCAGCGCTGCAATCTTCTCGATTCGAAGTCGCCCAATCCCTCGGTCGAGACGCTGCTGCACGCCTTCCTGCCGCACAAATTCATCGACCACACCCATTCCAACGCGGTGCTGTCGCTCACCGACCAGCCCGACGGCGAGGCCCTGGCACGCGACGTGTTCGGCAAGCGCGCCGCCCTGGTGCCTTACGTCATGCCGGGCTTTGCGCTGGCCAAAAAGACCGACGAGATCTCGCGCGCCCATCCCGGCGTCGAAGGGCTGGTGCTTCTGAAGCACGGCATCTTCTCGATGGGCGCCACGGCGGAAGAAGCCTACGTGCGCATGATCGACCTGGTGACGCTGGCCGAGAAGCGGTTGGCGAAGGAAACGCGCAAGATCTTCGCCGGCGCCACGCTGCCCAAGGCCATCGCCACCGCCGCTGAGGTCGCACCGATCCTGCGCGGGCTGATGTCGCTGCCGGCCAGGACCGGCGGCCGCGAGGCATCGCAGCGCTTCGTGTTCGAGTTCCGCACCGGGCCGGAGATCCTGGCCTTCGTCGGCGGCAAGGAGATCGCGCGCTACAGCCAGCAGGGGCCGGTGACGCCCGACCACGCCATCCGCACCAAGAACCTGCCGTTCGTCGCGCCCGCGCCCGAAGCCGGCAAGCTCGATGTCTTCGCCAGGGACACCAAGGCCGCGCTGGAAAAATTCGCCGCCGCTTATCATGCCTACTTCGCGCGCCACAACGGCAAGCAGGTCGTGGCCAAGAAGGAACTCGATCCGGTCCCGCGCGTCGTGCTGGTCCCGGGCCTCGGCCTGTTCGGCCTCGGCAATACCTCGAAGGACGCCAAGATCGCGGCCGACCTTGCAGAGACCACGGTGGCCGTGATCGCCGACGCCGAGCGGCTGGGCACCTATGAGTGCATTCCCGAGCCCGACATTTTCGACATCGAATACTGGTCGCTCGAGCAGGCCAAACTGAGTGCCGCGGCCGAGAAGCCGCTGGCACGCCGCATCGTCGTCGTCACCGGCGGCGCCTCGGGTATCGGCGCGGCAACGGCGCAGGCCTTCGCCCGCGAAGGCGCCGAAGTTGCCGTGCTCGACCGCGACGTTTCCAAGGTGAAGGGCCTCGGCATCGCCTGCGACGTGACCGACCCCGCCTCGGTGCGCGCCGCCTTCGACAAGGTCGCGGCCACCTGGGGCGGCGTCGACATCGTCGTCTCCAACGCGGGCGCCGCCTGGCAGGGCCGCATCGGCGACGTCGACGACGCCACCCTGCGCAAGAGCTTCGAGCTCAACTTCTGGGCCCACCAGAGCGTGGCGCAGAATGCCGTGCGCGTGATGCGCGCGCAAAACCTGGGCGGCTGCCTGCTGTTCAACACCTCCAAGCAGGCGGTGAACCCCGGACCGGACTTCGGCCCCTACGGACTCCCGAAGGCCGCGACCCTGTTCCTGATGCGCCAGTACGCGCTCGACCACGGCGGCGACGGCATCCGCGCCAACGCCGTCAATGCCGACCGCATCCGCACCGGCCTGCTCAACGATGAGATGATCGCCCAGCGCTCCAGGGCGCGGGGCTTGAGCGAGGCCGACTACATGGGCGGCAACCTGCTCGGCCTCGAAGTGACGGCCGACGACGTGGCCCAGGCCTTCGTGGCGCTCGCCAAGGCGCCCAAGACGACCGGCAGCGTGACCACCGTCGACGGCGGCAACATCGCGGCGGCGCTCAGGTAGCGCCGCCGGCTCGGCCCAACTTTTGAAATCGGGCCCAACTCGACACACATAAATCGGGCTCTCCAGCCGCCTGGGAGCCAGCAAATTCAATCTTTTCCCGCCCTCGGCGGGCCCACCTGAAACGTGGGAGTGTTGGGCCCGAAGTTGGGCCAGACTCCGGGATAAGCCCTGTTCCATTGGCTTTTGTGCCGCTCCCGGTTTCTTCGTTTGCACAAGCCCCGGCGCACCCTGTGCCCAGGATGTCGTTAAGTGTCTGTTCTGGCGTCGTTATCTGGCGCCGAGTTGAGACGGGGTCGTTCTTGGGACTGTCCACGGGTCAGGACCCGCGGCGGCTGCACCAGGCCATGAGGCGAACCCGCGGCCCCTCTTGCGGACTCCAG
>NZ_SCVH01000170.1 GCF_004296935.1 Reyranella sp. | reverse complement strand
GGCGTTGGGCGGGCACTCCGGCTCGCAGACGCCGCAGTCGATACACTCGTCCGGATTGATGACCAGCATGTTCTCGCCCTCGTAGAAGCAATCCACGGGGCAGACTTCAACGCAGTCCATGTACTTGCACTTGATGCAAGCTTCGATCACGACATAGGTCATCAACGGCTCCAGATACGAGCGGCCGGGTGATTAACGCGTGCGACCGTCGCGCGCAAGGCTACCGAATCACGCAGAGTCGATTTCGTCATACAACGCGCGGGCCTCGGGCGCAGGCCCTCGGCGATCGCCGAGGGCGACGATGCGCACCACCCGCACACGCTGTCCGAGCGCAAACGTCAGCACCATGTCAGGCGCCACCGTCGCATGGGGCTTGCTGACGATGCGGCCATCGATCCGGCAGCGCGATTTTTCGATGTAGCGCGTGGCCAAGGTCCGGGACTTGAAGAAGCGTGCGTGCCAGAGCCACTTGTCGAGCCGCATCGCGCGCTGGGGCGGCTACTTCTTTCCGCCGAGCTTGAGCTCGAGCAACTTGGCAAACGGCGAGTCGGCCGCCGGCGCATCGCTCTTGGTCTCGGTGGTGGCGTAGAGCCTGAGCGCCGGGCCGCCGCTGTCGCGCCGTGGCGGGCGCGCACCGTGGCCGCGATCCTGACGCGGCCCGGCCTGACGCGGACCGTCCTTGCGGGGGCCGTCGTTGCGGGGCCCATCTTTACGCGGCTCGTCGTTCCGGGGGCCGCTGCCCCTCGGTCCGTCTTTGCCGCGATCAGGACGCGGTGCGTCGGCGAAGAACTGGCGCTCGTTGGGTGGCCGCTCAGGTCGCTCGCGCCGCTGCTGCTCGCGCTGTTGACGCTGTTGACGCTGCTGGAGGCGCTGGCGCTCGCGTTGCTCCTCGCGCTCGCGTACGAAGCGCGGCTTCATCGAGAAGCTGTGCAGCGGCCCGGAGGCCTCCGACGGCGGATGCACCCGGTAGCCGAGCGCTTGCATCACGTTGGCCATCTCGGGCTCGGAGCAGCCGACCAGCGACATCATCTGCGGCGTGGCACGGAAATGGCCCGGTTGCAGCGCGCGCGGGCCCTCCGGCTTCGGTTCTTGCTTCGGTGCATCGACGGCTACGGCCTCGACGGTCGTGGTCTCGTCGCCCGCGAGAGCGTCATTGGCAGGCGTTTCGGCGGCAGGTGCTTCGATGATCGGTGCTTCGACGGCGACAGCCTCGACGGTGGAAGCCTCGGGCTCCTGCGCGGCCGGAGTTTCAGGTTGCGGCGCGGGCTCGCTTTCGCCGAACGCGGCGGCCACGATCGCCCATTCACTGATCTCGTCGGCAGAGAGCGGGGCCGACGGCGCATCGGCCGCCGCCACGGGAAGCTGTGCGCTTGGCGCGGACTTCTTTTCCTGCTGCGCGCGACGTGCCGTCTCGCGACTCTCGCGGACGGCTTGGCGCGCCATCGCCGCCAGGCGCTCGACCATATCGGCTCGGATCGCGTGATCGCCGAGCGGCAGGTAGCCGATGGTGGCGTAGAAATCGCGCTCGGCATCTTTCGGCAGATCCATCGACGTGCGGCCTTCGGCCGGCAGCGGGGGAATGGTCTCGCGATTGCGGGCGATCATCCAGAGGCCGGCGCGCAGACGGATCGGAACCGGCTTCAGCATGCTCGGGAAGTAGATCGAGTAGACGCCGACCCTGACGCCGAGCCGGGCCAGCGCCTTGCGGTCGTCATCGCCGAGCTGGGCGAGCTGGTCCTCGATCGGGCGACGCGACAGCACACCAAGGCTCTCCGCGAGCTGGAAGACGACACCGCGTGCGCCAGCCGGCAACTCGGCCGTCGCCCGGGCGTCCATCAACTCGGACAGGCCAAGACGAATACGGGTCTCGACCCAGGCGGCGGCGCGCTTGCGCACCTCCTCGCGGGCTGGCCCATCGAGCAGGTCGGTGGCCAGCGCCTCGACCTTCGGTGCCAGGATATCGCCGCTCGGCAGCAGGCGGGCGATCGGGCCGCCGCCCCAGCACACGCGCAACTGGGAATCGAAGACAATCTCGCCGTCGGCCGAACTGGCAAAGGCTTGCAGGCGCGCTGGAAGGTCCTGACGCAGCGCACGCAGAGCGGCGCTCATCACGGCCTTCTGATCGGCATGGCTCTCGGCCGCGTCGGGAACGAAGCGAAAGCCCTCGATCCGCCCGAGATGCTCGCCCTCGACAGTGACTTCGCCCGCTGCGGCGACCGATGTCGTCATTTCACCCTCATCGCGCAATCTTCGTACAAGCAGAGCCGCCCGTCTATCGACAAACCTTTGCGTCAAACGCTGATGCAGGGCGTCGGAAAGCCTGTCCTCGATGGCGCGGGCGCGCTCTTGCCAATGAGTTGCACGTTGAATCCAGTCCGGGCGGTGCGAAATATAAGTCCACGTCCGGACATGGGCGATGCGCGCCATCAAGGTATCGATGTCGCCATCGAAATGTTCCAGCCGCTTCACGTGACTTTCGATCCAGTCCTCGGGCAGGCGTTCGCCGCCCTGGGTCAGATGCTCGAACAGCTGGCCGAGCAGGCGCGTGTGCTCCTCGGTCATTGTCTTGCGGAAGTCCGGCACCTGGCAGACTTCCCAGAGAAGGCGCACGCGCTGCGGCGTGCGCACGCGCGGCAGGAAATCCGACTGCGCCGCCAGCGTCTGAAGCGCCAACTGGTCGTCCTGCTCGCGGACGCGCTGGAGCGCGACATGTGACGGCGCGACGTTGAGCGAGGCGATCAGTGCCGGCGCCGTGCGGAAATCGAGGTCGCTGTTGCGCCACTGCACGTCGCGCAAGGGATCGAAGCGGTGATTCTCGATCGCCTCGACCACCTCCGGCTCGAGGCCGCTGACATCGGCCGTGGTGCCGAAGGTGCCGTCGTTCATGTGGCGTCCGGCGCGGCCGGCAATCTGCGCCAGCTCGACGGCGCGCAGCGGCCGCGAGCTGCGGCCATCGAACTTGCGCAGGCTCGCGAACCAGACATGGTTCACGTCCATGTTGAGGCCCATGCCGATCGCATCGGTCGCGACCAGATAGTCGACCTCGCCCGACTGGAACATCTCGACCTGGGCGTTGCGCGTGCGTGGACTCATGGCGCCCATCACGATCGCCGTGCCGCCGCGCTGGCGGCGGACCAGTTCAGCGATCTCGTAGACTTCGGCGGCTGAGAAGCCGACCACGGCCGAGCGGCGCGGCAGGCGCGTGGCCTTCTTGGACCCGACATAGGAGAGCTTCGAAAAGCGCGGGCGCGCCACCATGTCGATGTCGGGCAACAGGCGGTTCAGCACCGGTCGAACCGTGTCGGCGCCCAGCAGCATGGTTTCGTTCATGCCGCGTGCATGGAGCAGCCGGTCGGTGAAGAAATGGCCGCGTTCGGGGTCGGCCGCCATCTGCACTTCGTCGACGGCGAGGAACGACACCGGCCGCTCGACCGGCATGGATTCGACCGTACAGACGAAATAGCGCGCCCCGGGCGGGGAGATCTTTTCCTCGCCGGTGATCAGCGCCACCTGCTTGGCGCCCTTGATGGCCACGATGCGGTCGTAGTTCTCGCGCGCCAGCAGGCGCAGCGGAAATCCGATCATGCCCGACTCGTGGCCGAGCATGCGCTCGATCGCGAGATAGGTTTTGCCGGTGTTGGTGGGACCGAGAACCGCGGTCAGGCGGCCGGAGGCGCTGGCGACGGGCGGCATCGCAGCACCTTCGCCCGCACCCGTGGCGGAAGCAAGGCCGCCCCCTGGGCCATCCCGGGGCCGGATTCTAGCCGGAGTAGGCGGGCTCCAGCTTGTTGCAGCCGATCATCGGTCCGCACTCTGCCTGCTGGACCAGCACGGCCACACCCTGGGTCGGCTGGATGCGCTCGGCGGCGATGCTCCAGCTGGCGGGCGCGCCGTCCCAGCGGCTCACCAACTCGAGGTGTCGCACGATGTTGAAGTTCTCCAGCGTGCGGCCCTGGTTCTCGCCGCTTGCCACGGCCGTGTTGTTGCGCCGGTCGTAGATGGCGAGGGTGACGTCCGCCGGGCCGTGTCGGAGCGTGAAGGCGGCGAGCTTGATGGTGAGTGGCCCGCCGATGGTCCGCGAAAGCTCCGGGGTTGCACGCCGCGGCGCCAGGCCCTGCGCCTTCGCAAGCAACGCCTCGATCTGGCCGGGCTCGCGCCCGGAATCATGGCCGATGCCATCGACCACCATCTCGGGCGTGTAGACGTAGCGTTGCTTCAGGGCCTTTGCATAGCCACGCTGGCGTTCGGTGGTCTCGCGCGATGCGAAGGGATCCTTCCAGCCGATATAGTCCCAATAGTCGACGTGAAACGACAGCGCCACGATATCGGGGCGCTTGGCCAGCCGGCCGAGGAAGGCGTCGGCCGGCGGGCAGGAACTGCAGCCCTGGGAGGTGAACAATTCGACCGCCCACGGCCCGTTGCCCGGCCGGCGCGCCGCTGCTCCGCGAGGTCGGCCGGCGACAATCGCCGCGCCGCCGCCCATCAGCAGCGCGCGTCGACCGGGGTTCGATGGCTTCATCATCACGGCAAGATGCCCGCTTGGCGTCGGGCCCGCCAATCAAGAAGCGGTTAGTGGGCGGTAACGCGCGGTAACACCCGGCTCGCTGGACTCAATTGACGTAATATTATAACAATATGGCTTCATGCATGAACCCGTTTCCCCCGGCACCGCCCTGCTCGCCATGAGCGCACCCGCGCGCATCGCGATGGCGCTGGGCGTGTCGGCCGTGCTCTGGCTCTGTACTTGGTGGGCCCTCTCGTGAGTACCGGGCCATGAGCGTCGCCCTTCGCCTGGTCGACCTGACGGTGAGCTACGATCGCCATCCCGCCGTGCATCACGTGTCGGCCGAGATTCCCGCCGCCGAGATGACCGCCATCGTCGGCCCCAACGGCGCCGGCAAGAGCACGCTGCTCAAGGCGCTGCTGGGCCTCGCGCCGCACATCGAAGGCCGCATCGAGTGTTCGGCCAAGCGTATCGCCTACCTGCCGCAGCAAGCCGAGATCGACCGCAGCTTTCCCATCTCGGTGTTCGACACGGTGCTGCTCGGCCGCTGGTCGCGCTTCGGCGGCTTCGCCTCGGCCGGCCGGGGCGACATCCACGACGCCCAGCACGCCATCGAAGCGGTCGGGCTCAGCGGCTTCGAGCGCCGGCCGATCGACACGCTCTCGGTCGGCCAGTTCCAGCGCGTGCTGTTTGCCCGCCTGCTCCTGCAAGACGCTGACCTTGTCCTGTTGGACGAGCCGTTCGCCGCCATCGATTCCAAGACCGTCGCTGACCTCATGGTCGTGATCCGCCGCTGGCAGGCAGAGAAGCGCACCGTCGTCGCCGTCCTGCACGATCTCGACCAGGTGCGGCGCGACTTCCCCAATTCCCTGCTGCTCGCCCGCGAGCTGGTCGCAGCGGGTCCAACGCCTGGCGTCCTGTCGGCCGAGAACCTGTTGCGTGCCCGCGCCATGGCCGAGGCGTGGGACGAACACGCCGACGCCTGCGAAGCGCCGATGCGCCTGAGCGCCTGATCGCGTCGCACACCATGCTCTACGAATATCTGTTCCAGCCGTTCGTCGAATTCGGCTTCATGCGCCGCGCCCTGGTGGCGAGCCTGGCGCTGGCCGTCGGCGGCTCGGCGATCGGCGTGTTCCTGATCCTGCGCCGCATGAGCCTGATGGGCGACGCGCTGGCGCACGCCCTGCTGCCCGGCGCGGCGCTGGGCTTCCTGCTGGGCGGCCTGTCGCTGCCGGCCATGAGCCTGGGCGGTTTCCTGGCCGGCATTGCGACGGCGCTGGTGTCGGGCGTCATCGCCCGCTTCTCCAGCATGCGCGAGGACGCGAGCTTTGCCGCCGCCTATCTCACCGCCATGGCGCTCGGCGTGCTGATCGTGTCGCTGCGGGGCTCGGCCGTCGACCTGATGAACATCCTGTTCGGCGCCATCCTGGCGGTCGACGACATGGCGCTGTTCCTGGTCGTCTCGACCGCCACGCTCACCCTCGCAGGCCTCGCCGCCATCTACCGCCCGCTGGTCGTGGAATGCTTCAACCCGGGCTTCCTCGCCGCCATGGGCGTGCGCGGCTCGGTCTATCACTATCTCTTTCTCGCGCTGGCCGTGCTGAACATGGTCGCGGGCTTCCAGGCGCTCGGCACCTTGATGGCGCTCGGCATCGTGCTGCTGCCCGCCGTTGCGGCGTCGTTCTGGGCGCGCGAGGTCTGGTCGATGACCCTGATCGCCGCGCCCATGGCGTTTGCGTCGGCCGCGGTCGGCCTGCTGGTGTCGTTCCATGCCGGCCTGCCCTCGGGTCCGGTGATCGTGCTGTTCGCCAGCCTCTTCTTCCTGGGCTCGTTGCTGCTAGGCTCGCGCTCCTCGGTCCGCACGCGCCTGTCGCGGCCGGTTCACCTGCGCGGGTAACTCAAATGACCGCTTCGCCTGTTCCGGGCGTCACGCTCAAGACGACCAAGGCCAACAACATCCACATGCGCTACGCCGAGGCCGCCCCAAAGGAACCTGGGGGTCCGCTGGTGCTGTTCGTCCACGGCTGGCCGGAGAGCTGGTACTCGTGGCGGCATCAATTGCAGGCCGTCAGCGCTGCGGGCTTCCGCGCCGTGGCCCCGGACATGCGCGGCTATGGCGGCACCGAGGCGCCCGAACCGATCGACCAGTACACGCTCTTCCACATGGTGGGCGACATGGCCGAACTGGTGAAGGCGCTCGGCGAGACCAAGGCCGTGATCGTCGGCCACGACTGGGGGGCGCCAGTCGCCTGGCATGCCGCGCTCTGGCGGCCGGATCTTTTTACGGCGGTGTGCGCCATGAGCGTGCCCTACTCGCCGCCGGGCTACGTCGACATCCTGAGCGCGCTGGAGAAGCTCGGCATCAACGACTTCTACCTGCAGTACTTCCAGAAGCCCGGCGTGCCCGAGGCCGAACTGCAGCAGGACATCCGGGGCGCCCTGCGCCGGCTCTACTTCACGGCCTCCGGCGACATGACGGACAAGGACAAGGGATTCGGCCGCCTGCCCGGCGGCACGTTGCTCGGCAACACCGTCGATCCCGAGAAGCTGCCGGCCTGGCTCGGCGAAGCCGATCTCGATTATTACGCCGGCGAATTCGCGCGCACCGGCTTCCGCGGCGGCCTCAACTGGTACCGCAACCTCCGGCGCAACTGGGAGCTGGGCGGTCCGTGGCGCGGCCAGCCGATCCGCCAGCCCTCGCTGTTCATCGCCGGCAGCCGCGACGGCGTGCTGCGCTTTCCCGCCGCCAAGAGCCAGCTCGAGGCCTACCCCACGACCCTACCCGGCCTCCGCGGCTGCCACATCCTCGAAGGCGCCGGCCACTGGGTGCAGCAGGAGCAGCCGGCAGAGGTCAACAAACTGTTGATCGACTTCCTGAAGGGGCTGTGATCCACTTCGGTCCCTGGAGGCGCCGATGACCCGACTTCTCAGTCTTCTCGCAGCCGTTCTCTTGTCGACCCTGGCCGCCCTCTCGCCCGCGCTGGCACAGGGCTGCGACGACGGTCCGCCGCCGCCCCCGCCGCAGGGCGACCAGCCGACGACGTAAGAGTCTACTTCTTCTCCTCGAACTTCATCGCCGCGCCGTTCATGCAATAGCGCTGGCCGGTGGGCGCCGGTCCGTCGGGAAAGACGTGGCCGAGATGGCCGCCGCACTTGGCGCAATGCACTTCGGTCCGCGTCATGAAGAAGCTGCGGTCGGTCGTCGTGCCGACGCCGTCGGGCAGCGGCTGCCAGAACGACGGCCAGCCCGTACCGCTCTCGAACTTCGTGGCCGAATCGAACAGCGGCGTGCCGCAGCCGGCGCAGACGAAGGCGCCCGGGCGCTTCTCGTTGTTCAGCGGACTGGTGAAGGCGCGCTCGGTGCTGTGCTTGCGCAGCACGCTGTACTGTTGCGCATCGAGCTGCTTGCGCCACTCCTCGTCGCTCTTCTCGATGGGAAAGGTCTCGGTCTTCTTGCTCATGATTCGCTCCAAGTCAGCATGATCGCTTCCTAGACGAGGCTTCGCAACTCGGCCGCCGCGACCGACAGCATGGCGAGATCGAGGGCGCCGGCCGCCGCCAGATCTTCCTTCAGGAGCCGGTCGACGCGGTCGAGCGCCAGCTTGCGCGGCGCGCTCCAGCGCTCCAGCGCGGTGCTCGTGTCGCATGCCGCTTCCGGGCCGGCGGCCCGCAGCGCCGAGGCCAGCAGGTCGGCATGAAGGGCTGCGAGTTCGTCCTGCATCGCCAGCGCCGCCTGCGCCGGCCACTGGCCGTCGCGCGGCAGGTTGCGGGCGCCGGCCGCAAGCAGTGCAAGCGACAGCCGTTCGCCGAGGCGGAAGTGGAGTCGGGCCGCATCGCCGATGTTGCAGCCGCCGGCCTGCGCCGCCTGCATCAGGTCGCCCGCCGCCGCCAGCGTTTCCAGCGCCGCTGCCCGCCGGGCGATGTCCGCCGGCGCGCCCATCGTCTCGAAGGCGGCCGTCCGCTCGCCGAGCGCGGCGCTTTCCGCCGGACCGAGCAGATCGGCCGGCAGATCGCCCAGCGCCGCCACCGCCGCACCGAGCTGCTCCGTTGCCGCCATGGTGTCGAGCGGTTGCGGCAGGCGGCGCAAGGTCCACTGCACGGCCCGCGTCACGAAGCGCTGCGAGGCCACCAGCATCCTTGTCTGCACCTCGGCCTTGAGCGCCTGGTCGAGCCCCTCGATGTCACCCCATAGATCGCGCAGCTTCCAGGCGTCGCGCACGACGATGAAGGCGCGGGCGATCGAAGCGGCTGGCGCGCCGGTGCGGCCGGCCACGTTGTGCACGAAGGTCGGGCCACAGCGGTTGACCAGCGAGTTCACCACCTGCAGCGTCGTGATCTCGCGCCGCAGCCGGTGCGTCTCGATCAGCGGCTCGTGCTGCTCGCGGAGCGCCGCCGGGAAATAGCGCAGCAGCTCGGGCTCGAGCAGCGGATCGTCGGGCAGGTCCGACTCCAGGATCTCGTCGCTGAGGTCGAGCTTGGCGTAGGCCAGCAGCACCGAGAGTTCGGGTCGCGTCAGATACTGCTTGGCGAGCGCCCGGGTGCGCATGGCGGCAGTGTTGGGCAGGAACTCGACGGCCCGGTCGAGCCGGCCCCCCTTTCCTTCCGTGCCGCGTTCCAGGCTGCGCATCAGCCGCTCCAGCCGGTCGTGCTCTTCGCCGGCCATCGCCTCGCTGACGCTGACCGACTGGCTCTGCTGGTAGTTGTTGCGCAGCACCAGCGCCGCCACCTCGTCGGTCATGGAGAACAGCAGCGCATCGCGGTCGGCGACCGCGGTGCCGGTCGCGATCTTGATATTGACCTCGTGGTCGGAGGTGTCGACGCCGGCCGAGTTGTCGAGCGCATCGGTGTTGATCTTGGCGCCCGCCAGTGCCGCCTCGATCCGGCCGCGCTGGGTGAAGCCCAGGTTGGCGCCCTCGCCGATGACTTTCGCGCGGAGTTTCGCTGCGTCGATGCGGACGGCATCGTTGGCGCGGTCGCCGGCGTCGGCGTGACTTTCGCTCGACGCCTTCACATAGGTGCCGATGCCGCCGAAATAGAGCAGGTCGACCGGTGCCGCCAGGATGGCGCGCATCAGCTCGGCGGGCGTCGTGGTCGCTGCCTCGATGCCCAGCGCGCGTCGTGCCTCGACCGAGAGCGGGATCGACTTGGCGGCACGGTCGTGGATGCCGCCGCCCGTCGACAGCAGCGTCTTGTCGTAGTCCATCCACGATGAACGCGGCAGGTCGAACAGCCGCCGGCGCTCGGCCAGGCTGGCGGCGGCGTCGGGCGCGGGATCGATGAAGATGTGGCGGTGGTCGAAGGCCGCCACCAGTCTGATGTGCGGCGACAGCAGCATGCCGTTGCCGAACACGTCGCCCGACATGTCGCCCACGCCGGCCACGGTAAAGGCTGTCGTCTGGATGTCCTGTCCGAGTTCGCGGAAGTGGCGCTTCACCGATTCCCACGCGCCCCGGGCCGTGATGCCCATCTTCTTGTGGTCGTAGCCGGCCGATCCGCCCGAGGCGAAGGCATCGCCCAGCCAGAAGCCGTAATCGGCCGACAGTGCATTGGCGATGTCGGAGAAAGTAGCGGTGCCCTTGTCGGCGGCGACCACCAGATAGGGATCGTCGCCGTCGTGGCGCACGACGTTGGCCGGCGGCACGATGCTGTCGCCGACATAGTTGTCGGTGAGATCGAGCAGGCCACGGATCAGCGTCTGGTAGCAGGCGATGCCCTCGGCCTGCATCTGCTCGCGCGTGCCACCTGCTGGCGGCCTCTTCACATAGAAGCCGCCCTTGGAGCCGACCGGCACGATGACGGCGTTCTTCACCATCTGGGTCTTCATCAGGCTCAGCACTTCGGTGCGGAAATCCTCGCGCCGGTCGGACCAGCGGATGCCGCCGCGCGCCACCCTGCCGCCGCGCAGATGAATGCCCTCCATGCGCGGGCTGTAGACGAAGATCTCGACCAGGGGCCGCGGTGCCGGCAGATCGTCGATCGCCCGGCTGTCGATCTTCAGCGAGATCCAGTCCTTCGCGGCGCCGTCGGCGCCGGTCTGCCAGAAATTGGTCCGCAAGGTGCAGCGGAGCGCATTGAGGAAGCGCCGCAGGATGCGGTCCTCGTCGAGGGTCGTGACGCCTTCCAGCGACTTGGCGATCGCCGCCTCGATCGCCTGGCTGCTGCTCTGGCGCACGTCGGACTGGGCCGCGCCCAGCGCCGGATCGAAGCGGACCAGGAACAGATCGACGAGGGCGTGGGCGATGGCGGGATAGGCCGCCAGCGTGCGCTCCATGTAATCCTGGCTGAACGGCACGCCGGCCTGGCGCAGATACTTGGAATAGGCGCGCAGCAGCGCCACCTCGCGCCAGCCGAGGCCGGCGCCCAGCACCAGGCGGTTGAGCCCGTCGTTTTCCAGCTCGCCCGCCCGAAGCTTTTCCATCGCTTCGATGAACCGCGCTCCGACCGAGGCGAGATCGACCGCCGATCCGTCGGCCGTCTCCACGCGCAATACCTGCACGGCTATGCCGCCGCCTCTGCTGTCGTTTGGGTCGTCGTTTGGCGTGCGCAGCAGGAACGGCGCCTCGCTCAGCACGCGCAGGCCGAGGTTTTCGGCCAGGGGCAGGATGTCCGACAGCGCGATGGGCTTGCGCGGATGAAACAGGCGGATGGCGAAGCGGTGCGCGGGCAGCCCAACCCGGCGGCCGACCTGCACGCCGAAGTGGGCGCCGCCCAGCAGGGCCTGCAGGAGATCGATGTCGACCGCGGCCTGTGCGGCGTCGAAGGTCTCGCGGTAGGCGGGCGGAAACCAGCCGCGCCAGCGGCGTGCCGCGGCGCGCCCCTCGGCCTCGCCGAGCTTCGCCTGCAGCGCCGTGCGCAGCCGGTCGTTCCACGATGTGGCCGCGTCGACCAGCGTCTGTTCCAGCGCGGCGATGTCGGGCGCGGCCGCCTCCGGCCGGTTGAGCTTCACCGTATAGAGCGCCTGGGCCAGCGCCGAATCGCTGCCGGTCGAGGAGGTGACCGAGGTCACCTTGCCGTCCCAGGCCTGTTCGAGGATCGCGGCGAAGCGGTCGCTGAGTGCTGCATCGAAGCGCTCGCGCGGGGCGAAGACCAGGTTCGCGGCGAAGCGGCCGACGGCGTCGCGGCGCGTGAACAGCGCCACGCGGCGGCGCTCCTGCAATTGCAGGATGCCCAGCACCTGGTCGTAGAGCGTGTCCTCGTCGATCTGGAACAGCTCGTCGCGCGGGTAGGAATCGAGGATCGCCATCAGCGACTTGCCGTCGTGGCCGTGGGCATCGACGCCCGAGCGGCCGAGCACGCCCTCGACCCGGCCGCGCAGCAGCGGCACGTCGGCCACCATCGCGTGATAAGCGGCCGACGTGAACAGGCCGGCCAGGCGCCGCTCGCCGGTGACCCTTCCGTCGGCGTCGCAGGTCTTCACGATCACGCAATCCATCGGCCCGCTGCGATGGACCAGCGAGGCGCGGTCGGTCTTCACGATCAGGATGTTGTCGGGCCCACGGGCAAAGCGCGTCATCGCTTCGCCGCTGCCGAGGCCGGTATCGAACAGCCGCACCTCGTCGCGCTGCAGGATGCCCAGCGCCGAGCCCGGCACCAGGTCGTAGCGGATGCCGCCCGCCTGGTTGGGGTCGTCGACATAGCGGTAACGGCGGTGGCCGAGGAAGGTGAAGTGGCCGGCTTCCAGCCATTGCAGGAAATCTTCGTATTCCTCGAGATTGGCCGAGCGGCCGGGCGCGAGGTCGGCGATGGCGTCGAGGCAGGCCTGGCGCATCGGCCGCCAGTCGTCGACCGCGAGGCGCACCTCGGCCAGCACGCGGGCCAGTGCCGCGGCGATTTCGTCGAGCTGGCCGGGCTCGGCCTGGCGGTCGATCTCGATGTGCATCATCGATTCGAGGCGCGCGCGATTGCCGGAGTCGGGGCCGAAGTCGAGGAGATCGCCGTCGAGGTCGCGGCGCACCGTCAGCACCGGATGGGCCAGCAGATGGACGGCGATCTCGCGGCGATTGAGTTCGTTGGCGATCGAATCGACCAGGAACGGCATGTCGTCGTTGACGACGTGGATCACGGTATGCCGGCTCTCGAAACCGTGGCCCTGCTCGATCGGATTGAACACCCGGACCTTGGCGATGCCGGGCAGGCGGCGGCGGGCGAAGGCCAGCAGGGCGCGCGCTGCCGCGGCCCGCTGCTCCGCGGGCGCTGCAGCCAGATCCTTGTCGGCGACACGCTCGAACAGCCGGCGGGCGAACCGGGCGGCTTCCTCGCCGCCGGCCCCATGGGCAGTGGTCGCGCGGGCGGCGGCGCAGATGGCGTCCAAGCCGTAAACCCGCGGCGCCGGTGCGATGGCCATTTTTAGCGTTTCCCTCCCACAATCCTCATCCTGAGGAGCGCGCATAGCGCGCGTCTCGAAGGATGGGCAACAGCACGGTCTTTGGCGCCCATGCTTCGAGACGGCCACTACGTGGCCTCCTCAGCATGAGGTTTTCGCCTAACCGTCGATTCCTCAGCCCGATGTTAACGCGCACCATGACACTATGACGACGATCAGGTCGCGACGCCGAAAGTGCCTATCGTGTCTCGCGTTTTGCGACCTGCCCCGATGCGGTTGAGCCGATTCGCTGGCGTTTCTGTTTCCAGCCCACGGAATCCGTGGCAAAGCGCGTTTTGTTCTCCTCTAATGCTGCACTTGCGAAGGTTCGCATACGGCCGGAAAAACAAAATTTCAAAGCCTATTTTTATGAATGTTTACAGATATTTAACCAACCATTCCTGAGATTCACACGCGGGGAAAAAAATTGCCGATGACAGCCATCACAGGTGCCGTATCATCTATCCATAGTGGGAAGGGACAAACCCTTCCCAACATCTAGGTGTCTTCCACAGTGTGTTCTATCCACAGCTGTGGACAAAAAGAAAATGGGGGCCACAAGTGTTTGATGTTGTTCAAGTTCGCAGCGGTGCACGGGTTGTTACCGACTCCTCACGGGACGCCCGCCTGACCATCTTCGGCAAGGCCACTCTCACCGACCGTTATCTCCTGCCCGGCGAAAGCTATCAGGACATGTTTGCCCGCGTGGCGGCGGCCTATGCCGACGACGACGGCCACGCCCAGCGGATTTACGACTACATCAGCAATCTCTGGTTCATGCCGGCCACGCCCGTGCTCAGCAACGGCGGCACCAGCCGCGGCCTGCCGATCTCCTGCTTCCTGAACGAGGCCAACGATTCGCTCGAAGGCATCGTCGGTCTGTGGAACGAGAACGTGTGGCTGGCGGCCCGGGGCGGCGGCATCGGCTCCTACTGGGGCAATCTCCGGTCGATCGGCGAGAAGGTCGGCATGAACGGCAAGACCTCGGGCGTGGTGCCGTTCATCCGCGTGATGGACTCGCTCACGCTCGCCATCAGCCAGGGCTCGCTGCGCCGCGGGTCGGCCGCCTGCTACCTGCCGGTCAACCATCCCGAGATCGAGGAATTCATCGAAATCCGCCGCCCGACCGGTGGCGACCCCAACCGCAAGGCGCTCAACCTCCACCACGGCCTTCTCATCTCCGACGCCTTCATGCGCGCGGTCGAGAACGACGAGGAGTGGGCGCTGGTCAGCCCCAAGGACGGCGCGGTCCAGCGCAAGATCTCGGCCCGTGCGCTCTGGATCCGCATCCTGACGGCGCGCATCGAGACCGGCGAGCCCTACCTGGTGTTCGTCGATCACGTGAACAATGCCCGGCCCGAGCATCACAAGCTGGCCGGCCTCGAGGTCAAGACCTCGAACCTGTGCAGCGAGATCACGCTGCCGACCGGCATCGACCATCACGGCAAGCAGCGCACCGCGGTGTGCTGCCTCTCCTCGCTCAATCTCGAGACCTATCTCGAGTGGCACGAGCATCCGACCTTCATCGAGGACGTGATGCGCTTCCTCGACAACGTGCTGCAGAGCTTCATCGACACCGCCGGCTCCGACTTCGCCCGCGCCACCTATGCCGCCATGCGCGAGCGTTCGGTCGGTCTCGGCGTCATGGGCTTCCACTCGTTCCTGCAGGCCAACGGCATCCCGCTCGAATCGGTGATGGCCAAGGTGTGGAACAAGAAGATGTTCAAGCACATCCGCGGCCAGTGCGACGACGCCTCCAGATCGCTCGGCAAGGAACGCGGCGCCTGCCCCGACGCCGCCGACTTCGGCTTCGAGGACCGCTTCTCCAACAAGCTCGCGATCGCGCCCACCGCGTCGATCTCGATCATCTGCGGCGGCGCCTCGCCCGGCATCGAGCCG
Organism: Reyranella sp.; assembly: GCF_004296935.1. Lineage (GTDB taxonomy): Bacteria > Pseudomonadota > Alphaproteobacteria > Reyranellales > Reyranellaceae > Reyranella. Next base: position 23,230 of record NZ_SCVH01000170.1, on the reverse strand, counting down.
TCGGCGGCCAACGTCTATAACCACAAGACCCTCTCGGGCTCGTTCGTGGTGCGCAACCCGTACCTCGAGAAGGTGCTCGAGCAGAAGGGCCGCAACGACGAGGACACCTGGACCACCATCACCACCAGCCAGGGTTCGGTGAAGGATCTGGACTGCCTCGACGACCACGAGAAGGCGGTGTTCAAGACCGCCTTCGAGATCGACCAGCGCTGGCTGGTCGAGCACGCCGCCGACCGCACGCCCTACATCTGCCAGAGTCAGTCGCTCAACATCTTCCTGCCGGCTGACGTCCATAAGCGCGACCTGCACCAGATCCACATGATGGCCTGGAAGCGCGGCGTGAAGAGCCTCTACTACTGCCGCTCGCTCTCCATCCAGCGCGCCGAGGCGGTCTCGGGCGATGCCATGGCCGACCAGCTGGGCGACCACGCCATGGGCGTGCCGACGCGGGAGGAGGGCGCCGATGCGCCGCTGCCGTTCGTCGGCAACAAGATCTCCCAGACCAACGACTACGAAGAGTGCCTTAGCTGCCAGTAACCTGAGCAGTCCCCGCCGCGACCGGTACAGCCTGCCGGACGCGACGGGGAACCTTTCGCTTCACATCCGTTTGATCGGTCCATCCCCATGTCCCTTCTCGACGCCAAGCCGATCTACAAGCCGTTCCATTATCCGTGGGCCTACGACGCCTGGCTGACGCAGCAGCGCATCCACTGGCTGCCCGAGGAAGTGCCGCTGGCCGACGACGTCAAGGACTGGCGCAACAAGCTCACGGATACCGAGCGCAATCTGCTGACGCAGATCTTCCGCTTCTTCACCCAGGCCGACGTCGAGGTGAACAACTGCTACATGAAGCACTATTCGCGGGTCTTCAAACCCACCGAAGTGCAGATGATGCTGGCCGCCTTCTCCTCCATGGAGACCGTCCACATCGCCGCCTACAGCCACCTGCTCGACACCATCGGCATGCCGGAAACGGAATACTCGGTCTTCCTCACCGTCAAGGAGATGAAGGACAAGTACGACTACATGCAGGAGTTCAACGTCGACTCGAAGGCCGACATCGCCAAGACGCTGGCCGTGTTCGGCGCCTTCACCGAGGGCCTGCAGCTCTTCGCCAGCTTCGCCATGCTGATGAACTTCCCGCGCTTCAACAAGATGAAGGGCATGGGCCAGATCGTGACATGGTCGGTGCGTGACGAGACGCTGCACTGCAATTCGATCATCCGGCTGTTCCGCACCTTCATCCAGGAGAACCCGGAAGTCTGGACCGAGGCGCTGCAGCGCGAGCTCTACATCGCCTGCTCGACCATCGTCGACCACGAGGACGCCTTCATCGATCTCGCCTTCGAGATGGGCGGCATGGAGGGCATGACCGCGACCGACGTGAAGCGCTACATCCGCTTCATCGCCGACCGCCGCCTGCAGCAGCTCACCCTGCAGCCGATCTACCGCAGCGACGCCAAGAACCCGCTGCCGTGGATGGACCAGATGCTGAACGCCATCGAGCACACCAACTTCTTCGAGAACCGCTCGACCGAATACTCCAAGGCGTCGACGCGCGGGAGCTGGGAAGAGGCGTTCGGCTAGGGCATCCGTTCTTCTCCTCCCCAGCCACGCTGGGGAGGTGTCGGCCTCCTAGGCCGACGGAGGGGTCAAAGGCCCAAGTATGCAGCTATCGGAGCAAAGGAGCTTCGGCTGATCTTGGAGTAACCGGACGCTAATCCGTTCTCATTTGAGAATGGCACGTTGCGCATCAATCTTTTGATTGCATGTTGTGATCCATGCGTGGAAAGCATTTGCGGCGGGCATTACAGCGTCCTGTATTTCTCGGTTCAGGATCATGTTGGCTGTCCAGTACCGATCTTCATCGGCCAACTTCTCCCGCCGCTCCTTGTACGTTCTTACGTTTGTCAGGAAATGCCCCATCGCGCCCTGGAAATTGTTAAGAGGTGTATCCCCACTTTGCAGCCCGACGACTTCCAACAGTTCATCGCGATACTTTTGGTTTTGCAGAACAGTCTTGTCCCAAATATCCGTCTGCAGCTTGGTTACAAGCTCACGTGTCCCTTCAATCTGCGAGATTAGCTCGTCTATCTGGAGATTGGTTCGATCAGTCCACACATGCCTTATCCAAGGAGCTTGCACAGCATCCAAACCCTCCTTGTTAAGGCGCTCCGACGTTTCGGCCAGCAGTTGGCTAAGCCTTTGCTTCTCGGCTGGAAAGTAGTCCTTGGCTTTTGGGGGTTCTGCAGAATGGCGATCAAGCGGCGAGGGCGCGCTAGGAGTTACCGGAAGCGCCAACACTTCCTTGCGGAGTGCATCTAGCTTGTTTGCCCAGTCGCCCGACCAGTTACCAAGCTGAATCGTCGAGCGACCGAATGCCACGAAATACTGATTGTCTCGTATCCCTGCCATACCAGCCGGCCCCCTCTGAAGGGCAGCAGCAACATTGCGCGCACTGGAGACCACCTCAAAGGGATTGAAGGCGTTAAAATTCTCGAACTCTCGAATAAACTCATAGCCGGAGTATTTCCCGGCTAGTGCCTGCATCTGCTTTAGCAGAGCTTCAACTCGCGCCGCGTAGTCCGTAAGTACTGCAGCGGTTGAGCCCTCCAAAGTCCCCAGCTGCACTCCGCTGTCGATCTTCGTATAGATGCCTCGTCCTTCGTCGCTCAAAGCGCGCGCTTGGGGGCCAACCAAATCCCTAAGCTGATCGATTGCGCGCAACTGCCTTTCGATGTCGTAGGAAAAGTAGACTTTCGGCGGCGCAGCGGCTGCCGGACCGCTGAGGGCAGGGGGAACTCCGGCGACGACCTGTTGGCGAGCTTGCCAGACAATCCCTGCCGTAAGGATCAGCACGGAGCAAATCGTTCCGATCAAGCCTACCCATATCAAGTGCGACGGTTCCAATTTGAATCTCCGCCACCAAGGACCAAACATCGCGTAAGAGATCGCGACGGCGGCCCCAATATACGCGGCAATCTGCACCAACAATTCGTGGCTGGTCATCCAACCCACCACGATTCCAATGCTGTCCGCTGCAGTAAGCAGACCGAGCGCTTTTAGTCCTCTGGCTCCGACAGAAAGAAGCCATTCCGGGACAGTGGCCACAACGAGGAGGAGGGCCCCGAAGCCGCTACTCCAGCGTTTACCTGCCCGATCCTCCATGTCTCCAACATTAGCACAACCGCGGAAGGGGTCTGGGCAGGCGTAGTTCCTACTTACTGCAGCAAGTCAGAACGGCCCATGTCGAGCGCACGGTGCAGGGTGGGAAGCAGTTCAGGTCGATCGGTCCGGCCGAACGGCCGCCGCAAGCACGTCGCGTAGGGGCCTGGTGTCGCCCTTGAAGCTGCGGGCGGAGGCCTCGTTCCATGCGCTTCGCTCGATCTTCGTCAGGTCGAACTCATAGCCCGCTTGCTTCGCGAGTTGGCGAAAGAACTCGCGCGTGGCCCGGCCGTTGCCGTCGCGGAAGGGGTGCAGGGCGTTCCAGTCGCCGTAGTGCTCGGCGAGCCGGTCGACGACAGCCGTTCGGTCGAGGCCGCGCAGGAGTTTCTCCGTAGCCAGCGCCTCGGCCAGACGCTTGCCTTCGTTCACGAGAAAGCCCGGCCGGCAGAACATCTGCCCGGCCTTGGCTATGTCGACGCTGCGGATCGATCCCGCCCAGTCGTAGACGTCCTGAAAGATATGGCCGTGGAGTCGTTTCAGCTCTTCGAGATCGAAATGACCAAGCGGCGGCCATCGGCGCATTTCGTCGAGGCGCGCGGCCGTTGCGGCATATTCCAGCCGGGCCAGCTTGTTGGCGCTGCGTGTGCCGAACTTGTTTCGAAGGACGGTCGAGTCGGGATAGGTGTACGGATCCTGGGAATCAGGCGGCATCGGCAGCGCGTTTGGTGCCGAGAACGCGCTCGACCTCCCGCGCCAGAATCTCTTCGCGCGCGATTCGTCCGGCGATGTAATCCTCGCAGTCCGAGAGGAATTCGGGCGTGGGGACGTGACCCTCGAGTCGCGTGCTGGCGAGCGCCTGGTCGAGATGGGCGCGCCGTTCGGCAGCGGTCTCGGCCGCATCCTGAGGGGTGGCGACGGTGTCGGGCATGGCTCTCTCCAAGGGTGCTCAATTATAGCAAATCCCGGCCTCGACGGCATCCCGCCACGGACGCCCTCCCGGCAGCGTTCTAGGCCGGCGCCCGAAAGGCCAGCACACTCCACCACACGGCGCTGCCGCCCAGCAGGGCGGGCCGCTCGCTGTCGTGAATCGCGAGCAGCCCGTGGCGGCCCGCGAGGTCGCGGGTCTCGGCGGCGGAGACGTCGAACATGCGGCGGCCGGCCGGCACCGGGCCGTGGCGCAGCAGCAGGGTCATCAGTCCGCCCGGCGCGAGCAGGGGCGCGACGCGGTCCATGGCGCGCGTGCGCTGGCCCGCGTCGAGGTGCATCCACACCGCCGTCAGCAGCACGAGATCGAAACGCCGGCCGCCCCCTTCGAGTAGCGCATGGACCCTGTCGAGGTCGGGCAGGGAATCGTCGATCCACTCGATCGCGGTCGCCGGATGCAGGCGCTGGCCGTGGGCCCGCAGTTCTGCCGTCGGCTCGACCGCCACGACGCGGTGGCCGAGGGCCGCGAGGGCAGCGGCATCGCGGCCGGTGCCGGCGCCGATGTCGAGGACCCGGCCCGGCGTTGCGGGCATCAGGGGCAGCGTGTCGCGGTGGACGTCGGCGAAGGCCAGGCCCTCGTACTGCTTCACCAGCACGTCGGCGGTTTCGCCGTAGCCTTCGGTGCCGCTGGCGCGGCGGGCAGGGTCGTCTGTCATGGCTGCATACCAGACCGGCGCAAAGAGAGTTGCAAATTCAGCAAGTTTATGCCTATGGTTTCGATAGGCTGGCGCCTGGACTGCGCCGGGCTTTTTCCTTTCCGGCACGACCTGCCCGCGCCCTCTGGAGTCCGCAAGAGGGGCCGCGGGTTCGCCTCATGGCCTGGTGCAGCCGCCGCGGGTCCTGACCCGTGGACAGTCCCAAGAACGACCCCGTCTCAACTCGGCGCCAAATAACGACGCCAGAACAGACACTTAACGACATCCTGGGCACAGGGTGCGCCGGGGCAGTGCGACCAAAGTTTTCGCGAAACGCGAGAAAAGCCCATGGAATAAAGCTTATCCCGGAGTCGGGCCCAACTTCGGGCCCAACACTCCCACGTTTCAGGTGGGCCCGGGGAGGCCCTGGAAAGATTGAATTTGTTGGCTTTCCGGCGGTTCGAAAGCCAGATTTCCGTCGGCGAAGTTGGGCCCTTTTTGCAAAGTTGGGCCCGCGGTCACGCCCACCCTCCGGCATGCGGCAGGACGTGGCCGGTGATGAAGCCCGCGCCGTCGGAGCACAGGAAGCACACGGCCGCGCCCAGCTCGTCGGACTTGCCGAGCCGGCCGAGCGGGATCTGGGCGGTCATCTTGGCCATTGCCTCGCGGTTGGCGAGCAGCGCCGGCGGGAAGTAGTCGGGGTTCTCGACGTAGTTCGAGCCCACCGCATTCACCGTGATGCCGTCGCGGCCGAGCTCCTTGGCCAGCGAGGAGACGAGGCCATTGGCCGCCGCCCGCGCCGAGACGTAGGGCGCGTAGTTGGCGATGCCGCGCAGCGGTGCTGCCGACGAGACGAACACGATGCGTCCGGACTTGCGCTTGCGCATCGACGGGACCACGAGCTGGGCCATGTGGAACGGCGCCACCGCCATGGATTCGAGGGCGGCGCGATAGTCTTCCAGGCGGGCTTCGCCCAGCGGCGCGCGCAGCGCCGGGTAGGCGTCGTTGTTGACCAGCGCGTCGATGTGTCCGTGGCGTTTCAGCGCCAGCTCGACCATCGTGGCGGGGTCGGTGGCCGAGAGCGCATGGGCGCCGTGGAACTGGGTTTCGTAGCGGCGCCGTGCGCTGGGGGCCTCGAAGGTGGGATCGTGGGCCAGCACCGTGGCGCCCTGCGCCAGCGCCACGTGCGTGGTGCCGTGGCCTGCGAACTTCTCGACATTGGTGATCAGGATCACCCGGTCTTTCAGCAGCATGGCGATTCCTCTAGGTTGCGGCCCATGACAAACCTGTCCGATGACAAACCCGCCCGATCCTAGCGCGCCAGCCCCGCCGGCGCAGGCGTCCTTCGGCTTCAAGGACGTCCCGGCGGCCGAGAAGGCCGGCATGGTGCGCCAGGTGTTCGAGAGCGTGGCCCCGCGCTACGACCTGATGAACGACCTGATGTCGGGCGGCGTCCACCGGCTCTGGAAGAACGCCCTGGTCGATGTCGCAAACCCCCGCCCGGGCGAGAAATTCCTCGATGTGGCGGGCGGCACCGGCGACATCGCCTTCCGCCTGCTGGCCCGCCAGGGTGAACGGCCGGACGTCACCGTCTGCGACATCAATCCGGCCATGCTGGCGGTCGGCCGCGACCGGGCCGTCGACCGCGGGCTTCTGAGCGGCCTCACATGGACGACGGGCGATGCAGAGACCCTGCCGTTCCCTGACCGGTCGTTCGACGGCTACACGATCGCCTTTGGCCTGCGCAACGTCACCGACATCGACAAGGCGCTCGGCGAGGCGCACCGCGTGCTGAAGCCGGGCGGCCGCTTCTATTGCCTGGAGTTCAGCAAGGTGACGTCGGCGCCGCTTGGCCGCCTCTACGATGCCTATTCGGAGCGGGCGCTGCCGTTCTTCGGCAAGCTCGTGGCCAAGGACGCCGAGTCCTACCGCTATCTGCACGAGAGCATCCGCCGCTTCCCGCCGCAGCGCGAACTCGCCCGGCGCCTGCGCGAGGCCGGGTTCGCCAACGTTGCCTGGCGGGACATGACGCTGGGCGTCGTGGCGCTGCACAGCGCCTGGCGCATCTAGATGCTGCGTGCCCTTCGCAACAGCTGGCGCCTGCTGCGCATGGCGGTGAGCTTTGCCCGCCACGACGCGCTGTTTCCGCTGGAAACGCTGGGCATCGCGCCGGCGCTGATTGCCTGGGCACGGCTGTTTGCCCGCCGCCGCGATCCGCGCCGGCCGGGCGAACGGCTGGCGGCGGCGCTGCAGGAGATGGGGCCGTCCTTCATCAAGCTCGGCCAGGCGCTGTCGACCCGTGCCGACCTCCTGAGCGAAGGCGTCGCGGCCGACCTTGCCCGGCTGCAGGATCACCTGCCGGCCTTTTCCGGCGCCGAGGCCCGGCGCACCATCGAAAGCGAGCTCGGCCAGCCGATCGACGCGTTGTTCACGAGCTTCGATGACGAGCCGGTCGCCGCCGCCTCGATCGCCCAGGTGCATTTTGCCGTCACCACCGACGGCCGCGATGTCGCGGTGAAGGTGCTGCGGCCGGGTATCGAAAAAGCCTTCGAACGCGATCTCGACCTCTTCTACTGGATGGCCGAACTGGTCGAGCGTACGCAGCCGCGGTTTCGCCGGCTAAAGCCGGTCGATTCGGTGCGGGCATTCGCCGACGTGGTGCGGGTCGAGATGGACCTGCGCATGGAGGCCGCCGCGGCCGAGGAGCTGGGCCTGAATTTCGTCGACGACCCGGGCTATCGCGCCCCCGCCATCGACTGGGACCGCACCGCCCAGCGCGTGCTGACCCTGGAGCGGATCGACGGCATTCCGATCGGCGACCGCGACGCCATCGTGGCGGCGGGACACGATCCGGACGTGGTCATGAAGATCTGCGCCGAGGCGTTCTTCTACCAGGTGTTCCGCGACGGCTTCTTCCACGCCGACATGCACGGCGGCAACGCTTTCGTCGACCGCGAGGGCCGCATCGTGCCGGTCGATTTCGGCATCATGGGGCGGATCGACGAGGACACACGCGGCTACCTCGCCGAGCTGCTGGTGGCCTTCCTGCGCCGCGACTATCGCGCCGTGGCCGAGGTCCAGTTTCGCGCCGGCTACGTCCCGCCCGACCAGTCGCTGGAGATGTTCGCCCAGGCCTGCCGGTCGATCGGCGAGCCGATCTTCGGCAAGCCCAGCCACGACATTTCGATCGCGCGCCTGCTCGCCCAGCTGCTGCGCGTCACCGAGCAGTTCGAGATGGCGGTGCAGCCGCAGCTGCTGCTGCTGCAAAAGACGATGCTGATGGCCGAGGGCATGGGCACCAAGCTCAACCCCAAGGTCAACATCTGGGAACTGGCGCGGCCCTTGATCGAGGAGTGGATGCGCACCCATTTCGGCCCGCGTGCCACCGTCGGCCGCGCGGTCGAGGATATCGCCCAGGCGGTCCGGCGCCTGCCGCGTCTGATCGACAGCCTGCATCTCGTGGTCGAGCGCGAGCGTCGTATCGCCGAACGCGCCGCGGCACTGCCGTTGCCGGTTTCGGGCCGCCTCTGGCCGCGCTTCGGGTTCGCCGAGGTCGTGGCCGTGCTGGCCCTGATTGCGGCCATCGTGGCCACTGCCGCGGCGTGGTGGCACTAGGCAATGACAACGGCGGAGATCGCCTTCGGGCTCGCGGTGTTTCTGCTCGCCGGTACGGTCAAGGGGTTGGTCGGGCTGGGACTGCCGACCATCACCATCGCGCTCACGTCGCTGGTCCTGCCGTTGACGGAAGCGATCGCCCTGATCGCGCTTCCCACCATCTTCACCAACGTCTGGCAGGCGGCGATCGGCGGCCGGTTCTGGGTCATCCTGCGACGCCAGTGGCCGCTCATCGTGCCGCTGATGATCGCGCTTTATCTCACCATGTGGCTGGTCGGCCAGAAGGGCCCGAACTGGGCGTTCCTCGTGCTGGCGGCCGTGTTGATCGTCTACAGCGGGTTAGGACTGCTGCGCATCCGCCTGCACATTCACGCCGATCTGGAAAAGCCCCTGGCGCCGGTGATCGGCGTCGTCTCGGGCTTTGTGGCGGGCCTTGTCGGCGTGCCGATCATCCCGTTGATGCCCTACCTGCAGGGCCTCGACATCAAGCCGTCCGAGCTGGTGCAGAGCCTGGGCGTCGTGCTGTGCGCCACGTCGCTCACGCTGACCGTGTCGTTGCTCAATTTCGGCCTGCTCGATGGCCCGCGCGCCATCGTGTCGGCCGCCGCCGTGGTGCCGGCGCTGGCCGGCATGTGGGTGGGCCAGCAGATCCGCCGGCGCCTCTCGATCGAGCAGTTCCGGCTGGCCGTGTTCTGGGCGCTGCTGCTGACAGGGCTCTATACTTTCGCCAGCCGCCTGTTGTGATAGTCTAGTAGGCATGTTGCACGGCAAGCGAATCCTGCTGATCGTCGCGGGCGGTATCGCGGCCTTCAAGTCGCTCGAACTCATCCGCCGGTTGCGCGAGCGTGGTGCTGCGGTGCGGTGCGTGCTCACCGGAGCCGGCGCCAGGTTCGTGACGCCGCTGTCGCTGCAGGCCCTGTCGGAGGACCGCGTTTACAGCGACATGTTCTCGCTGACCGACGAGAGCGAGATGGGCCATATCCAGCTTTCGCGCGATGCCGACCTGCTGGTCGTGGCGCCCGCCACCGCCAACATCCTGGCGCGCATGGCGGCCGGCCTCGCCGACGATCTCGCCGCCACCGTGCTGCTGGCCACCGACAAGCCGGTGCTCGCGGCACCGGCGATGAACGTGCGCATGTGGACCCATGCCGCCACGGTCGCCAATGTCGAGACCCTGAAGAAACGCGGCGTCACCTTCATCGGCCCCAACGACGGCGCCATGGCCTGCAACGAGCACGGTCCCGGGCGCATGTCGGAGCCCGAGGAGATCGTCGCTGCCATTGAAGCGATGCTGGCCACGGAGCAGCCGCTGGCAGGCAAGCGCGCGCTGGTGACGTCGGGTCCGACGCGCGAGGCGATCGATCCGGTCCGTTACATTTCCAATCATTCCTCGGGCAAGCAGGGCCACGCCATCGCGGCGGCCCTCGCTCGCCTGGGGGCCGAGGTCACGCTGGTGAGTGGCCCCGTGGCGGTCGCCGACCCGGCGGGCGTGCGCACGATCCACGTCGACTCGGCCGACCAGATGCTGGCTGCCTGCCTCGCCGCGGGCGTGATCGATGTTGCGGTCTGTGCCGCCGCCGTCGCCGACTGGAAAGTGACGCGGCCGGCCGGCGCCAAGATCAAGAAGAAGGCGGGCGCCCAGCCGCCGCCACTGGAGCTTTCGCCCAACCCGGACATCCTGGCCACGCTGTCGAAGCCTGGCCCCCGGCGTCCCGCGCTGGTCGTGGGCTTCGCCGCCGAGACCGAGAACCTGATCGCCAACGCGATCGACAAGCGCGGCCGCAAGGGTTGCGACTGGATCGTGGCCAACGACGTGTCGCCGGCCACCGGCACCTTCGGCGGCGAACGCAACACCGTGCATCTGGTCAGCGCCAAGGGCGTCGAGGCGTGGCCAACGCTGGCCAAGGACGAGGTTGCCGGCCGCCTTGCCGCGCGCATTGCGCTTCACCTGGCCCAGCCGCGATCGGCGGAAGCGGCGGAGTAACGAATGAACGGTGTCGAGAGTGTAGAGATCGAGGTGGTGCGGCTGGCGCACGGGCGGGACCTTGCGCTGCCCGACTATGCGACCGCCGCCGCCGCCGGCGCCGACCTTCTGGCCGCTATCGACGGCGAGATCGAACTGGGGCCGCTCGAGCGGAAAATCGTCCCGACCGGGATTTCGCTGGCGCTGCCGGTGGGCTTCGAGGCCCAGGTGCGGCCGCGGTCGGGCCTGGCGGCAAAGAACGGGATCACCGTGGCCAACGCCCCCGGCACTATCGATGCGGACTATCGTGGCGAAGTGGGCGTGATCCTGATCAATCTCAGCCGCGAGCCGTTCAAGATCACGCGCGGCATGCGAATTGCACAACTGGTCATTGCCCGGCACGCCCGGGCGATCTGGCGGGAGGTCGGTGAACTGGACCGGACCGCGCGCGGCGCCGGAGGCTTCGGGTCGACGGGGGTTGCGACCGGAGATGCCAAAACCGGGACAGGATGACGGGTTTGATGCGGAGGGCCTGAAGGGAAGACCGGATGCCGCGGCTCAGCAAAAAGACGATGTTCGCTCTTGAGGCAGTGCTCGACGTGGCGTTCCACGTTGGCGAGCATCCGGTGCGCAGCAGTGACATCACCGAGCGCCAGCGCATCCCCAAACGCTATCTCGAACAGGTCCTGCAGCATTTGGTCCGCGCCGGTATCCTGTCGGGCAAGCGCGGTCCCCGGGGCGGCTATCGCCTCGGCCGCGACCGGACGCAAATAACGGTGGGCGAGGTCGTGCGCGTCGTACGCAATCTCGAGGCCGAGACCGAGCCCAGCGATCCCTCGGTCGGCTCGCCGCTCGCCCACGAGGTGGTATGGCCGGTGTGGGAGAGGCTGCGCGACAGCATGATGGCGCAGCTCGACGGCATCTCGATAGACGATCTCTGCCGCCAGGCCCGCGACAAGGGACTCGACGCCCGCTCCGGTCCGCCGCCACGCCAAGTCGTCCTCTGAAATTTCCTGCGCTATGCTCGTCCGTCACTTCATGAACGGAGGAGCACGACCATGGCCAAAGCCAAAGCGAAGAAAGCAAAACCCAACCCGCGCAACAAAAAACTGTACGACGATGGCATGAAGCTGCGCAAAGCCGTGCTGGGGTCGGCATATGTCGACAACTCGATGGCCAATGCCGACGACTTCATGATGTCGTTCCAGGACGTCACCACCGAGTATTGCTGGGGCTATGTCTGGTCGCGGCCGGGCCTGTCGAAGAAGACGCGCTCGATGCTGAATCTCGCCATGCTGGCCGCTCTCAATCGCGGACCGGAGCTCAAACTCCACGTCAACGGCGCGCTGACCAACGGCCTCACCAAGGAGGAGATCAAGGAGATCTTCCTGCAGGTCGCGATCTATTGCGGCATTCCGGCCGGACTCGACGCCTTCAAGACGGCGCGCGACGTCTTCAAGGAACGCGGCGTCTGAACCGTGGCCATTCGAGCGGCGCAGGTCGGGGAGGCGACGAAGCTGACCGCGCTCTGCGTCCGCTCGAAGGCGCATTGGGGCTACGACGCTGAATTCATGCGGCGGAGTGCAGCGTCGCTGCGCGTGAGTTCGGCCGACATCGCGCTTGGCCGTATGCTGGTGGCGGTCGATGGCAAGGACCGCGCCTTGGGTGTCGCCAGCGTGATCGCGGACGGCACCTCTGCCGACCTCGATCTGTTTTTTATCGACCCGCCCTTCATGGGTCGGGGCGTGGGACGTGCGCTCTTCAAGGCAGCGGTTCAGGCGGCCTATATGGTCGACGCGAGGACCCTGACCATCCTGGCCGACCCCAATGCCGCGGCCTTCTATGAGCGGATGGGCGCGCGCTTCCTGCGAAACGCGCCGTCCGATGCCATTCCCGGCCGCAGCCTCCCGCTCTATGAATACGACATCACATTTGAGGCTGCCCCATGATCGCACTCGCTCCTCCCGCCACCATCGCCTTTCTCGGACTCGGCATGATGGGCCGCCCGATGGCGGCCAGGCTTGCCGGTGCCGGCTTCAAGCTCCGCGTGTTCGACGTCTCGCAGAAGGCGGTATCTGATTTCGTCGGCGCCCATCCCGGGGCGCTGGCCACCGCCTCGGCCAAGGCCGCGGCCGAGGGCGCCGACGCGCTGATCACCATGCTGCCCGACGGCAAGATCGTGCGGCAGGCGCTGATCGAGGGCCGCGACGCCGCCGTCGAGGGCCTCGCGGCTGGCGCGCTCGTCATGGATATGAGTTCGTCCAATCCCGTGGACACCCAGAAGCTCGCGCGCGATCTCGCCAGCCGCGGCGTGGCACTGCTCGACGCGCCCGTCTCCGGCGGTGTGAAGCGTGCCGTCGACGGCTCGCTCAGCATCATGGTGGGCGGGGCGGCGGCCGATCTGGAGCGCGCGCGGCCTGTCCTGGGCGCCATGGGCAAGACCATCACGCTCTGCGGTCCGGCCGGTGCCGGCCATACGCTGAAGGCGCTCAACAATTATCTCTCGGCCGCCGGCTTGGTCGCCATGTGCGAGGCGCTGGTGGTGGGCGAGGCCTTTGGCCTCGATCCCGGCACCATGGTCGACGTCTTCAACACCTCCACGGGCAAGAGCAACGCCACCGAGGTGAAGGGACGTCAGTTCGTCGTGCCGCGCAATTTCGTGGCCGGCTTCACGACGTCGCTGATGGCCAAGGACCTGCGCACGGCAGGCGACGTGGCGAAACACCTCAAGCTCAGGATGCCGAATCTCGAGCAGGCCGTGGCCTATTGGACCGCCGCCGACGGCAAGCTGGGCAAGGGCGCCGATCACACCGAGATCTTCCGCTATGCCGAGATGCTGGCCGAGGCGGAGTCGTGACCCGGGCTCCGGTAGCCCTTTGACAGATCGGGGCCGCGCCCCTATATAACCGCCACCTAGGGCCCTTGGCGCCGCCTCCCCGGCGGTGATCGACGGGGCCCACCCAAGTACGACACAGCGCTTAATTCTCGCAGGTTCGACCGCCCCGGTCGCCGAAGCGCGTGCGTCATTTCCCACCTCGGAACGAAGACCCATGAATCTCCAGGACCTCAAAAAGAAAAAGCCCCCCGAACTGCTCGCCTTCGCCGAGGAGCAGGGTGTCGAGGGCGCGGCCATGATGCGCCGCCAGGAACTTATGTTCGCCATCCTCCAGAAGCTGGCGGCGGCCGACCAGGCCATCTTCGGCGTCGGCACCATCGAGGTGCTGCCCGACGGCTTCGGCTACCTGCGCTCGATGGAAGCCAATTACCTGCCCGGCGCCGACGACATCTACATCAGCCCGACCCAGGTGCGCCGCTTCGGCCTGCGCACTGGCGACACGGTGGAAGGCGAGATCCGCGCGCCCAAGGACGGCGAGCGCTACTTCGCCATGGTCCAGATCAACAAGATCAACTTCGACGACCCCGAAGCACTCCGTCACCGCATCAACTTCGACAGCCTGACGCCGCTCTATCCCGACGAGAAGCTGAAGCTCGAGATGGAAGGCGGCGCCGCCGTCATGGCGCCGGCCATCAAGGAAGAAGAGGGCGGTGCCCGCGCCACTTCGTCGGGCCGCGTCAGCTCGAAGCGTACCACCGGCACGCTCACCAAGAAGGCGAGCTCAACGCCGCAGCAGCAGCTCGACATCTCGACCCGCGTGATCGACCTGATCGCACCGATCGGCAAGGGCCAGCGCGCGCTGATCGTGTCGCCGCCGCGCACCGGCAAGACGGTGCTGCTGCAGAACATCGCCCACGCCATCACCGCCAACAATCCCGAGGTCTTCCTCATGGTGCTGCTCGTCGACGAGCGACCCGAGGAAGTGACCGACATGCAGCGCACGGTGAAGGGCGAGGTCGTGAGTTCGACCTTCGACGAACCGGCCAGCCGCCACGTCGCCGTGGCCGAGATGGTGATCGAGAAGGCCAAGCGCCTGGTCGAGCACAAGAAGGACGTGGTGATCCTGCTGGATTCCATTACGAGGTTGGGTCGTGCCTACAACACCGTCGTGCCCAGCTCCGGCAAGGTGCTGACCGGCGGCGTCGATGCTAACGCCCTGCAGCGCCCCAAGCGCTTCTTCGGCGCGGCGCGCAACATCGAGGAAGGCGGCTCGCTCACCATTATCGCCACGGCCCTGATCGATACCGGCTCGCGCATGGACGAAGTCATCTTCGAAGAGTTCAAGGGTACCGGTAACTCGGAAATCATCCTCGACCGCAAGGTCTCCGACAAGCGCACCTTCCCGGCGATCGACATCACCAAGTCGGGCACGCGCAAGGAAGAGCTGCTGGTCGATCGCGCCACGCTCAGCAAGATGTGGGTGCTGCGCCGCATCCTGATGCCGATGGGCGCGGTCGATGCCATCGAGTTCCTGCTCGACAAGCTGCGCACCGCCAAGACCAACAACGACTTCTTCAGCTCGATGAATCAATAGGGCGCGCTCGCGCGCGCCCTGGCGGGCGACAGGCGCTGTAACCAGCGCCGAAAGCCCGCACGATTCAGAACGGATAAGAACTCAAGAGAGCGCCATGGGAGTGGTGCTCTCTTTACGAGCGATCCCCCGTGCGCGCGAACACCGCGCTCGCATGCACGATGCGCTCCTCGCCGACCTTGAGATAGCAGTTGGCGAAGGCCAGTCGCCCGCCCACCTTGTGCACGTCGACATGGGCTTCGACCCAGTCGCCGATCCTGGCCGATCCGGCGAAGTCGGTCTTCACGCTGGCCGTCGTCAGCATCGGCGACGGTGTCTGGCTTCGGGTCGTGCGATAGCCCAAGGCGATGTCGCACAGGGTCATCAGTATTCCGCCGTGGGCGATGCCGCGGGCGTTGGCGTGCTTGGGCTGGATGCGCAGCCCGACAACGAAAGTGCCGTCATCGTTCTCGCGATAGAAGAACGGCCCGTTGTGATCGAGGAACGGACTGGTGCGGAACAGCGGCTTGAAACCGGGCGGAGGATTGCTGTCCATGATCACGCCCCGAGATCGGCGGCAGCCACGTGGCGTTGCTCGGCGCTGACCTCGACCTTGACGCCGAACCAGGCCTCGAAGCCAGGCCGGCCCTGGTGCAGCAGCATGCCGAGTCCGTCGACGCAGCGATTGCCGCGCCCCCGCGCTTCGGCAAGCAGCGCCGTTTCGAGCGGCACATAGACGATATCGTAGACGATGGCGCTGCGCGGGAGCCCCGCCAGATCGATGTCGAGCGGCGGCTGCCCCTTCATGCCGAGCGATGTGGCGTTGACCAGCAGGGTCGCGCCGTCGAGCAAGCCGGCCCGCTCATCCCAGGAGCCGATGACGATCCTCCGGCCGTCGCGCGGCGCGAGCGCCACACCCAGGTCGACCGCGGTTTCCCGCGTGCGGTTGACCAGTCTCAACTCGGGCACTCCGGCGTCGACCAGACTGGCGACGACGGCTCGGGCGGCGCCACCCGCGCCCAGCACGACGACGGGCCCTGCCTCGGCGCGCCAGTGCGGGGCGTTGTAGCGGAGCGCTTCAAGAAACCCGAAGCCGTCGGTGTTGCGGCCTTCCAGCGCGCCGTCGGCCTGCTTGACCACGGTATTCACCGCGCCGATCCGCTGCGCGCCCGGATCGATGCGATCCAGAAGCGGCATGATCTCGATTTTGTGCGGCAGGGTGAGATTGCAGCCGCGGGCATTGGGCGTGCGCTTGAGGAAGGCCACCAGTTCTTCCAGTGCGGCGCGCTTGGGCTCGACCGGCAGGCGACCATAGTGGCCGTCGATATGATGCTGTTTCAGCCAGTAGCCGTGCAGTGCCGGCGAGCGCGAATGCTCGACCGGCCAGCCGACGATGGCGGCAAACGGCCGGCCTTCGGCTTCGGCCACGAGCTGTTGGTAGGGATTCCGGGGCGCGTTCATGCCGCCTGCTCCAGGCCGATGCCGTGGCCCGCCAGGAACGACAGCAGCGGCAATAGCGGCAGGCCCAGGATGGTGAAGTAATCGCCGTCGACCCGGCTGAAGAGATGGGCGCCCAGGCCCTCGAGCTGGTAGGCGCCGACCGACGTCGTTACCTGCTCGCCGGCCCGGGCCAGATAGGCGTCGACGAAGGAGTCGGTGAGCGGCCGCATGGTGAGCCTTGCCCGCTCATTGCAGTGCCACAGGCGCACGCCGGCGCGTGCCACGACCACCGACGAGCAGAGTTCGTGGGTCTGGCCAGCGAGCGACAGAAGCTGCTGGCGGGCAGCGGCCAAGGTCGCCGGCTTGTCGAACTGGCGGCCGTTGCAGGCCAGCGTCGAATCGGCGCCGATCACCAATGCCGCGGGATGCCGCGCCGAAACGCGCTTCGCCTTGAGCTCGGCCAACGCTTCGGCAACGTCCTGTGGCCGGGCGCGCTCGCCAAGCAGGCTCCGCTTGACCTCGTCTTCGTCGACACCTGACGGCTCGACCTCGAAGACGAGGCCGGCGCTGGTGAGGAGCTGGCGCCGCGAGGGACTGGCAGAGGCGAGGATGAGCGCGGGTGCAGGCATGATCGGCAAGGACTACGCAGGTTCGAGACGAAACAGGCCGCCGTCATCGGCGTGGGTGACGACGTAGAGGAGCCCGTCGGGGCCCTGGCGCACGTCGCGGATATAGGGAAGACGGCCCACGAGCAACCGTTCCTCGCCGCGGTAGCGCTCGCGGTCGAGTTCGATGCGGAACAGCGCCTCATTCGACAGCGCGCCGGTGAAGGCGGATCCCTTCCAGCCTGGAAAGCGATCGCCGGTGTAGAAGCAGAGACCGCTGGGCGAGATCGAGGGCACCCAGACCCGCACCGGATCTTCCATGCCCGGCAGGCTCTTGTGGTCGCTGATCTTGGCGCCGCTGTAGTCGATGCCGTGGGTGGCGAGCGGCCAGCCATAGTTGGCGCCGGCCACCAGGAGATTGAGTTCGTCGCCGCCGCGCGGGCCATGCTCGGCCAGCCACATCCGACCGGTGACGGGATGCATCGCCAGGCCCTGCGGGTTGCGATGGCCCCAGGTGAAGATCTCCGGCCGGGCGCCGGCCCGACCGACAAAGGGATTGTCCGGGGGCACCGAGCCGTCGTCGCGCAGGCGGATCACCTTGCCGCCGAGATCGCCGAGATCCTGGGCGCGGCGCATCTGATAGCGCTCGCCCGCCGTCACATACATCAGTCCGGCGCGGTCGAAGGCGATGCGCGAACCGAAATGCAGGTTGCCCGAAGCGCGTGGCAGGGCCTCGAAAATCGGTGTCACGTTGCGCAAACCGTCACCTGCAAGTTCGGCGCGCGCCACCACTGTCGCAGCGCCGCCGGACCCCTCGGCCGAATAGGACAGATACAGCAAACGGTTCTGTGCAAAGGCCGGATGCAGGCAGACATCGAGCAGGCCGCCCTGGCCGCGGGCATAGACCTTGGGCACGCCTCCGACTGGCGCGCGCTGGAGGCGGCCATCGGCGAAGACGCGCAGGCGGCCGGGCCGCTCGGTGATCAGGATGCGGCCGTCGGGCAGGAAGGCCATGCCCCAAGGTTGCTCCAGGTCGCGGCTGAGCGTCGTCAGGCGGTACGCCGCCTTGGTGCTCCGTGTCACATCCTGCGCCCGTGCGAGGGCGGGCTTGGCGAGGCCGGCGGCGGCTGCAGCGGCAAGGAAACGGCGGCGGCGCATAGACCCTCGTGTCAGCAGGGATGTGCCAGCCCGGTCGGGCTGGCGCGCGGAAGGCCGGCCACTATACTCGACCGCCGCAACCGACCCCATAACCCGTAAGGGGACTTTCCGTGACCGACCGTTTTCTGCGCACCGGCATCTTTCTCGCGCCGTTCCATGCGCTCGACGAGAACCCCACGCTCGCTATCGAACGCGACATGGAGCTGGTCCAGCATCTCGATCGGCTGAACTATCATGAGGCCTGGATCGGCGAGCATCATTCCGGCGGCTTCGAGATCATCGCCTCGCCGGAAATGTTCATCGCGGCGGCTGCCGAGCGCACCCGGCACATCCGCCTCGGCACGGGTGTCGTGTCGCTGCCCTACCACAATCCCTTCATGCTGGCCTCGCGCATGACCCAGCTCGACCACATGACGCGTGGCCGCGCCATGTTCGGCGTCGGCCCGGGCGCACTGGTCCACGATGCCGCCAAGATCGGCGTCAAGGCCGCGGACCAGCGCGACCGCATGAACCAGTCGCTCGACGTGATCGTCGAGCTGATGGCCGGCAAGTCGGTGACCAGGAAGACCGACTGGTTCGACCTGACGGCGGCCCAGCTCCAGCTCCGGCCCTACAGCCAGCCCAACATGGAAATGGCCGTGGCCTGCGCGCGTTCGCCCGTCGGCGCCGTGGCGTCCGGCCGTCATGGCATCGGTATGCTGTCGATCGGCGGTACATCGGACGATGCGCTCAAGGCACATGCCGCCAACTGGCAGATTTACGAGGAGCATGCGCGCCAGAACGGCAAGGTGTCGGACCGCTCCAAGTGGCGCATCGTCACCTTCGCGCATGTCGCTGAGACGCGCGAGCAGGCGTTCAAGGACGTGAACTTCGGCATCGACCGCTTCGCCAAGTATTTCACCGACGTCGCCACCTTCCCGATCCTGCCGCCCGGCATCACCGATGCGGCGGAGTACCTGACCAAGGAAGGCATCGCCTGCATCGGCACGCCCGACGATTGCATCCGCCATTTTGAGCGGCTGTGGAAGGGCTCGGAGGGCGGCTTCGGCGCCGTCCTGCTGCTTGCCCACAACTGGGCCGATTGGCCGGCGACGCAGCGCTCTTACGAGCTGATGGCACGCTTCGTCCATCCGCATTTCCAGAGCCGGGCCAACGCGCCAAGGCAACAGAGCTACGACATTGCCGCTGCCAACCGCGACACTTATTCGGTGCAGTCGCAGTCGGCGGTGGCGAGCGAGATCGAGAAGTACCAGGCCGCCAAGTCAAAGCGCGCCGCCGAATAGCCATCCAATTTCAAGGGGAGAGAGAGATGTCCAAGTCCATTCTGATGTACGAGAACGGCGGCCCGGAGAAGATGCAGCTTCACGACGTCGAGGTCGGCGCTCCCGGCCCCGGCCAGGTGAAGGTTCGTCACACCGCCATCGGCCTCAACTTCATCGACGTCTACACGCGCTCGGGCCTTTATGCGACGCCGCTGCCGAACGCGGTCGGCCGCGAGGCCGCCGGCATCATCGTCGAGGTCGGCCCGAAGGTGCGTGGCTTCAAGAAGGGTGATCGCGTCGCCTATTGCGGCGTGCTGGGCGCCTACTGCCAGGAGCGCCTGATGGGCGTCGACCAGCTCGTGCACGTGCCCAAGGGCGTGAGCGACGAGCAGGCCGCGGCCATCATGCTGAAGGGCATGACCACGGAATATCTCGTCGATCACACCGCCAAGGCGTGGCTGAAGAAGGGCGACACCGTCCTGTTCCACGCCGCCGCCGGCGGCGTCGGTCTGTTGTTCGGTCAGTGGGCCAAGGCGCGCGGCTACAAGGTGATCGGCACGGTGTCGTCGCCCGAGAAGGCAGCCCTTGCCAAGAAGAACGGCTACAAGTGGGTGATCGACTACAGCAAGGAGAACGTCGTTGAGCAGGTGATGAAGATCACCAAGGGCAAGAAGGTGCCGGTCGTGTTCGACGGCGTCGGCAAGGATACCTGGGCGGCCTCGCTCGACTGCCTGCAGCCGCGCGGCTTGCTGGTCTCGTTCGGCAACGCCTCGGGCACCGTGCCGCCGCAGTCGGTCGGCATCCTCAACGCCAAGGGCTCGCTTTATCTCACGCGGCCGAGCCTCGGCGCCTACACCGCTACACGCGCCGATCTCGAGGCGTCGGCCAAGTCGCTGTTCAAGATGGTCAAGAGCGGCAAGGTGAAGATCGCCATCGATCAGCACTATCCGTTGGCCGAGGCCGCCCAGTCGCACATCGACCTGGAAAGCCGCAAGACGACCGGCCAGACGGTGCTGGTACCCTAAGAAGCGGCGTCGCGTCACCGGTGATGGTCATCGTCGGGCTGACCGGCTCGATCGGCATGGGCAAATCGACCGCGGCGAAGATGCTGCGGGAGATGGGCGTGCCCGTGTACGACGCCGATGCCGCGGTCCATGCGCTGCAGGCGCCCGGGGGAGCGGCGCTGCCCGGCATTGAGGCGGCGTTTCCCGGCGTCGTGAAGGCGGGGGTGCTCGACCGCCAGGCGCTGGGCGCGCGCGTCTTCGGCAACAAGGCAGCACTGCGCCAGCTCGAGGCGATCGTTCATCCCCTGGTGGGCCAGCGGCAGAAGGCGTTCCTGCGCCGCGCCGCCCTCGCCGGCGAGAAGCTGGTCGTGCTCGATATCCCGCTGCTGTTCGAAGGGCTGGGTGAGCGCCGCGTCGACGCCACCCTGGTGGTGAGCGCACCGGCCTTCCTGCAGCGCCGTCGCGTCATGGCCCGGCCCGGCATGACGGCGGAAAAGCTCGACGGCATCCTGCGGCAGCAGGTGCCGGATGCGCTGAAGCGCCGCAAAGCCAGCATCGTGATCCCGACCGGGCTAGGACTGGCGCCGACGCGGGCGGCGCTGGCCGGGGCCATCGCCCGGCTCAGGCAACGCCCCGGCCGTTTCTGGCCGCCCAACCCGTGGCGCGAGCGATTCACAGGCCAGCTCGCGCGTGGCCGTCGCAAATAGGGCGGCAACTGGCTACAAGATCGGATGCGCGAAATCGTCCTCGACACCGAGACCACCGGCCTCGATCCCCTCGCGGGTCACCGTATCGTCGAAGTGGGCTGCCTCGAGCTTGTGAACATGGTGGCCACCGGCATCACCTTCCACAGCTACTTCAACCCCGAGCGCGATATGCCGACGGGCGCGCAGGACGTGCACGGTCTCACCGAGGACTTCCTGTCCGACAAGCCTCTGTTCGGTGACAAAGCCGACGAGATGCTGGCCTTCCTGGGTGATGCGCAGCTCGTGATCCACAACGCCCAGTTTGACCTGGGCTTCCTCAACGCCGAGCTGGAACGCGCGGGCAAGCCCCGGATCGCCAACCCTTATATCGACACCGTGTCGATGGCGCGGCGCAAGTTTCCCGGCCAGCGCGCCAGCCTCGACGCTTTATGCGAGCGCTTCGGCATCGATAATGCCCATCGTACCAAGCACGGCGCATTGCTCGATTCGGAGCTGCTGGCCGAGGTCTATCTCGAACTGAGCGGCGGCCGGCAGCGCGATCTTGGCTTGGCGCCGGAGATGGCGGGCACGGCCGCCGACGGCACGGCAGCACCGAACAACCGACCGGTGCGTCCGGCCAGGCCGCATCTGGTCAGCGCGGCCGACCTCGCGGCCCACGCCGAATTCCTGAAGAAACTCAGCGACCCGCTCTGGCTGAAGGCCTGACGGCGGGCTCCCGGTGAAGAGCTAGGCGTGGCCGACCGGGCCGTCGGCGACGCCCGGCATCCGGCCACCGTTGGCTTCGAGCTGCTGGCGGTAGAGCGCCACGAAATCGACCGGCGCGATGTTGAGCGGCGGGAAGCCCGCCTCGCGGGTGGCGTTGGCCACGACGGCACGGGCGAAGGGGAACAGCAGGCGCGGCGTCTCGATGAACAGCAGCGGCCCATAGGCCTCCTGCGGCAGCTCTCCCAGCGAGACCGTGCCGGCATAGACCAGCTCGAGCATGAACAGAGGCTCCTTCTCGGGAGTCTGGGCGCTGGCCTCGATCGTCAGTGCGACCTCGAAGGTCTTGGCGTCGAACTGGCGGTTGGTCACCTGGACGTTGAGCGTGAGCTGCGGCTGGGTCTGCTCGATCAGGCTCTGCGGCGCCCGCGGGTTCTCGAAACTCAGGTCCTTGATGTACTGGCCGTGCATGGTGAGCGGGGCAACGGCCTGGGGCTGGTCGGCGGCCGGATTGGCGGGCGGAGGCGTGGTCGTCATGGCGCACTTTCACTCGGTTGGGCACAGGGTTCGGCGGCGCGGGCGGTACCATGCAGGGCTGCACTGCACAAGGCGCGGGCAGGAGCGTTCCCGAGGCAATTGCCAAGGGACCTGCCGTTGGCGATGATAAACCCTTCAAATTGCGGGATTCGGCACGGATATGGATCGGTCTTCTCTGCGGCCTCTCGTCGGCATTTCCGCCTGTCTCAAGGAAAACGGACGGGGCGGCTGGCATCACACGGTGGGCGAGAAATACGTCCAGGCGGCGGTCCGCGCCGTCGGCGCCCTGCCGATTCTGATCCCGGCGATCGGCCCCGAGTTCGATGACGAGCCGGGCTTCATCGCGGCACTCGATCGCTTGCTTGACGGTCTCGATGGCGTGTTGCTGACCGGCAGCCCGTCCAATGTCGAGCCGCACCACTATGGCAAGCAGAGCCGCGAGGGCACGCTGCACGATCCGGCGCGCGACGCCACGACCCTGCCGCTGATCCGGCACACGATCGATCGGGGCGTGCCGCTGTTCGCGATCTGCCGTGGCCTGCAGGAAATGAACGTGGCGCTGGGCGGCTCGCTGCACCAGCACGTGCACGAAGTCGACGGCCGTCGTGACCATCGTTCGCCCAAGTCGCCCGACATGGACGTCAACTACGCGCCGACGCACGACATCGACGTCGTCGAAGGCGGCATGCTGCATCGCCTGCTGGGCGAGCGCCGCGTCAAGGTGAACTCGCTCCACGCGCAAGGCGTCGACGTGCTGGCGCCGCGCGCCAGGCTCGAGGCGACCTGCTGCGAGGACGGCCAGGTCGAGGCACTAAGCGTGCCCGATGCGCCGGGCTTCGCGCTCGCGCTGCAATGGCACCCCGAATACAAGGCGCTCGAAAACCCGGTCTCGATGAAGGTGTTCGCAGCCTTTGCCGCCGCCTGCCGCGCCCGTGCCGCCGCCCGGACGGGTGCAGCGGCTCGTGTCCCGTTGCGCGCCGCCGCCGAGTAGCCGGATGGCTGCGCCCGCCAGCCGCAACAACGCCCGCCGTGACTTCTACGAGCGCA
>NZ_SCVH01000169.1 GCF_004296935.1 Reyranella sp. | reverse complement strand
GACACCGAGACGCCGCGCAGAACGAGGATGACGCCGTCATAGACGACTTCGATGTTGTTGAGGGTCAGCATGGACCTTGGGGATTCCGGGTTGGAACGGTCGCGGGTGGCCGAAGCCACCCGCCCGTCGCGGTTTCAGGACTTCTTGGCGTCCGCCTCGATGTGCTTCTTGATGACTTCCGGATAGGCCCGGAACCACTCCGACGCCTTCGTCAGCTTGCCGCCCTTGACCGTGAAGATCTGGACCCAGCCGCCGCCCTCGTGGTCTGTCGGGGTGATTTCCAGCGGCGGCATGAGGCCGTCCAGAGTCACGCCCTTGACCTTCTCGAAGCCGTTCTTGACGTCTTCACCGGTGATGTTCGCGGTGGCGCCCTTGGCCTTGAGCGCGTTGCGCACCGCTTCGATGTGCACCGCGATGTGGAAGATGCCGCGATTGTAGTAGACGGTCGACACCATCTCCTTCGGCGCCGGCTTGCCCTCCTTCTGATACATCTCGCGGATCTGCTTGTGCACCGGGTAGTCGCTGCCGACACCCGCGAATTGCATGGTGTTGTAGCCCTCGGCAACCGCGCCGCCGCCAGCCGCCTCGAGATCGGCCTCGGCCGAGCCCCAGACGAAGCTGACGACCTTCGACAGCGGGTAGCCGACACGCTTGAATTCCTTGATCGACACCGACGGCGAACGGCCGAACAGGTGAGCGATCACGAAATCGGCACGGTAGCGCTGCGTGATGTCGAGCACCTGCGCGCCCATTTCGACGCCGGGCGCCGGCACGGCGAAGGTCTTGAGCTCGAAACCCTCGAGCTTGGCGAGATCCTCGAGGATCGGCAGCGGCTCCTTGCCCGCCGGGTTGTCGTAGAACAGGTAGGCGATCTTCTTGCCCTTGAGGTTGCCACCGAGCTTGCCCTTGACGAACTGCACCGCCGCCGCGGCCTGCGACCAGTAGGTGGCGGCGATCGGGAACAGATAGGGATAGCGCTTGCCGTCGGCGCTGGCGGCGCTGCCGAAGCCGGGCGATGTGCCGGGAATCTTGTCCTCGGCGAGCTTGGCGGCGAGCGCCTGGGTGTGCGGCGTGCCGTAAAGCAGGATGCTGACGGCGCCCTCCTTCTTGTGGCGCTCGTAGGCTTCCATGCCCTGCGGCACCTTGTATTCGTGATCGATCTCCATGGCGCGGATCTTGCGGCCTTCGACACCGCCCTTGGAGTTTATGAGATTGGTGTAGTCGTGCACGCCCGGGCAGAAGAACACACCCACGGTCTGCGTTGCGCCAGTGCGGTCGCACTGCACGCCGATGACGATCTCCTTCGGCTGGGCGATTGCAGCGCCCGCCGACATCAGTATGGCCCCCGCAGCCGCGGCGGTCAGTCTTGCCAGATGCCTTGTCATGAGGACCTCCAGTGGTGAACCAACTACGCTTCAGTACGAAAACGGCCAGACCCGGAAATAATTCCGGATATTGCGCCAGAGCCGATTCAAGCCCTCCGGCTCGACGACGAGAAAGACGATGATCAGGAGTCCGAAGAGTCCGAGGCGTGTCGCCGGAATGACGTTGTTCAGTTCGGACGCCGTGAACAGCAGGGTGCCGAAGGATTCCATGAAGACCCGGATCACGATAGGCAGCAACGTCACGAATATCGCGCCCAGGATCGATCCGAGCACCGAGCCCAGGCCGCCGATGATGATCATGGCGAGATAGTCGATCGACGTCGTGATCAGGAAGTTCTCGTAGTTCGCGATGCCCAGGTAGTAGGTGTAAAGCACCCCCGTCACGCCGGCGTAGAAGGACGAGATCGCAAACGCCGTGAGCTTGTACCTGAAGATGTCGATGCCGATGATTTCGGCCGCGATGTCCTGGTCCCGGATCGCGACGAAGGCCCGGCCGATGCGGCTGCGCACCAGGTTCAACGTACCGACGATGGCGAGTACCGCGAAGAACAGCAGGAAGTAGTAGAGTTCACGCTGGGTCTTGAGCGGATAGCCGAACACGGTCGGCCGCGGCACCTCTATCGAAGCCTGCGAGCCTCCGGAAATGGCCGGCGTATGGTTGATGACCCACTCGATGATGAGCTGGGCAGCGAGCGTGGCGATCGCCAGATAAAGCCCCTTGATGCGCAGGCTCGGGATTCCGACGATCGCCCCGATGAACGCCGCCATCAGGCCGCCTGCCGGCAGAGTGACCCAGAACGGCAGGCCGAGCTTCACCGCCAGGTTGGCGGCCGTATAGGCGCCGACCGACATGAAGGCGGCATGGCCGATCGAGATCTGGCCGGTGTAGCCGACTAGGATATTGAGGCCGAGCGCACCGACCACGGCGATCAGGATCAGGTTGACGACCGACACATAGTATTCAGCCGACACCGCGCCGCTCACCGCCGTACTGATGGTCGGCAGCAGGATGAACCCCGCCAGCAGCACGCCGATCGTCCACTTGGCGATCGGCAGCGGATAGAGCCCGCCATCCGCGGCGTAGGTGGTCTTGAAGTATCCGGATTCGCGATGGAACATCGATGCTACCTAGACCCGCTCGATCTTGCGCTTGCCGAAGATGCCGTACGGCCGGATCATCAGGGCGATGATCATCAGCACATACGGCGCGAAGTCCTTGGTGCCCCCGCCGACCAACGGATCGAGGTAGCCGGCCGCGAGGTTCTCCACGATGCCGACGATCAGGCCGCCCACTACCGCGCCGATGATCGAGTCGAGCCCACCCAGGATCACCACCGGAAAGACCTTGAGACCGACCAGCGAGACGTGCACGTCGACGCCCAGCATGGCGCCCCAGACCACGCCGCCCAGTGCCGAAACAATCCCGGCCATCGCCCAGGCAAGGGCGAAGTAGCGCTCTACGTTGATTCCCATGGCCATCGCGACCTGCTGGTTGTCGGCGACGGCCCGCATCGCCACACCCATGCGGCTCTTGAGGAAGAACCAGGTGAAGCCGCCGAGAAAGAGCAGCGCCACCGCCGCGCCCGTGACCTGAACCGGTTGCAGGATGAACGGGCCGAGAATGATCGGCTCGTCCCCCACCGGCAGCGTGAGCGACCGCGTCTCGGCGCCAAAGAAGAGCGGACCCAGGCCACGCAGGATCGCCGCCAGTCCGATCGTCGCCATGATGACCGCCACGATCGGCCGGCCGAGCAGCGGGCGCAGCACGACGCGCTCGAGGCCGAAGCTGAAGGAGATCATGCCGACAATCGCCACCAGGACGCCGACCCAGAAGGGCAACTCCATCAGCACCGTGACCGCAGCCGACATCAGTGCCGCCAGCATGACGAATTCGCCCTGCGCGAAATTGATGGCATCGGTCGCCTTGTAGACGACCACGAATCCCAGCGCGATCAGCGAGTACATGAGGCCGATCAGGACGCCGTTGCCGATCAGCAGGAGGGTGAAATCCCATTCCATGGCTGCTCCTACGCTGCCTGACGGGCCGGCGACGCGGCCGTCACATCGTGGATGGCGATCGTCGAGCTCAGCATCGACTTGCGGCCGTCCTCGAAGGTGATTTCCACGGTCACGTCGGCCTCTTGTTTGCCGCCATAGAAGGCGGTGATGACGCTGTCGTACTTCTCGGCCACGAAACGACGCCGGACCTTGCGGGTGCGGGTCATCTCGGCGTCGTCGGCGTCGAGCTCCTTGTTCAGGAGCAGGTAACGCTTGACCTGCTGGATGTCGGGCAGGGTGGCATTGGACTTGGCGATCTCCGCCCCGATCAGGGCCGCCACCTCGGGCTTGCCGCTGAGATCCATGAAGCTCGTATAGGCAAGACCGTGCTTCTCCGCCCACGTCCCCACCGTCTGCATGTCGACCGCGATCATCGTCGCCACGAACGGTCGTTGGTCGCCGAACGCCACCGCCTCACGGATGAAGGGGCTGAATTTCAACTTGTTCTCGACGAATTGCGGCGCGAAGGCCGAACCGTCGGCGAGCTTTCCGACATCCTTGGCGCGATCGATGATGACGAGATGGCCCTGCTTGTCGAAGAAGCCGGCGTCGCCGGTCTTCAGCCAGCCGTCCGCCGTCACCGTATCGCGCGTCGCCTCCTCTTGCTTGAAGTAGCCGACGAACACGTTGGGACCCCGCAGCAGGACTTCGCCGCGATCGTCGATCTTGATCTCGACGCGCGGGATCGGCCGGCCCACCGTGTTGGGATTGGCCTCCGAGTCGGGCTGGCAGGCGATCAACGCCGACGCCTCGGTGGCGCCGTAGACCTGCTTCAGGTTGATGCCGAAGGAGCGGAAGAAGCGGTAGGTGTCGGGGCCGAGCGGCGCGCCGCCGGTGTAGCACCAGCGCGCCTTGCGCAGGCCGAGCTGGTCGCGGACCGGGCCGTAGACCAGTACCTCGCCGACCGCGAGGCCGAGTCGCTCGAGCAGCGACGGAGATTGCCCGTCAGAGCGCTTGACCTCGCAACGCTCCGCGACGCCGCGGAAGAATTCGAAAGTCCAGCGCTTGAGCGGGGAGGCATCGCCGCTCTTCACCTGCGTCTGGGTCAGCATGTTCTCCCAGATGCGCGGCGGCGCGAGCATGGCGTCCGGTCCCAGTTCGCGCAGGTCGCGCTGGACGGTTTCCGGACTCTCCGGGCAATTGGCCGTGAGGCGGCCTACCAGCGCCATGGCAAGACTGAATGCCGTGTCGCCGACCCAGGCCATGGGCAGGTAGGACAGCCAGTTGTCGCCCCGCCTGACTTCGTTCACCTCGATGAAGGCCTCCACCGCGGTGATCATGTTGGCGTGACTCAACATGACGCCCTTCGGACTGCCGGTGGTGCCCGAAGTGTAGGCGATCATCGCCGTGTCCCCAGCATCACCCTTGGCAAGTTCGGCCTCGTAGAAACCGGGATTCGCCTGGCCGAAGGCACGGCCGGCCTCCACGACGCTTTCGTAGGAGCGCAGGATCGGATCGTTGTAGGCCCACAGCCCGCGCGGATCGTCGAAGATGATCCAGCGCAGGCGCGGCAGCTTGTCCTTGAGCGACAGCGCCTTGTCGACCTGTTCCTGGTCCTCGGCGACGATCACCGACGTCTCGGCGTGGTTCAGCACATAGACGAGTTCCGAGGCGATCGAGTCCTGGTACACGGGCACCGCGACCCCGCCCAGCGCCTGGGCCGCAAGCTGGCAGAAATAGAGCTGCGGGCGGTTGTCGCCGACGGCCGAGAGCTTGTCGCCGCGCTGGAAGCCCAGCGACGCCAGCCCGTGGGCGAAATCGCGTACGGTGTCGCGGTACTTTGCCCAGCTGTAGGTCTGCCAGACGCCACGCGTCTTTTCGCGGATGCCGGCGCCGCCCGGGTCCTCGTTGGCGTTGCGCTGCAACAGCTTGGGCAGCGTCGAGAATTCAGCGGTATCGACAAGGCTCATGTCTGCGCTCCGCTCTTGGCCACACCGAGATAGGCCTCGACCACCCTGGGATCGCGCTGCACCTCCTCCGGCGTTCCGGCCGCGATGCGACCGCCACGGTCGAGCACGACGACACGGTCGGAGATGTCCATGACCACGCCCATGTCGTGCTCGATCAGCACGACCGTCACACCGCGCTCCTGGTTCACGTCCAGGATGTAACGTGCCATGTCCTCTTTCTCGTCCTGGTTCATGCCGCCCATCGGTTCATCGAGCAGCAGGACCTTGGGCTCGAGCGCCAGGGCGCGGCCGAGTTCGACGCGCTTGCGCAGGCCGTAGGCCAGCGCTGCCGTCTGCTGCTTGCGCAGATCCTGCAGCTTCAGGAACTCGATGATTTCCTCGCAGGCCTCGCGGTGGGCGATCTCCTCCCGCTGCGCCTTGCCCCAGTAGACGACGCTGGCGAAGACGCCTGCCTTCATCAGCACGTGGCGGCCGAGCATCAGATTGTCGAGGACGGTGAGGCCGCTGAACAAGGCGATGTTCTGGAAGGTTCGGGCGATGCCAAGGGCCGCGATGGCGCTTGGCTTGCGGTGCGTGATGTCCGTGCCCTCGAGGAGGATCCGCCCGCTGTCCGGCTTGTAGAAACCGGAAATCATGTTGAGCAGCGAGGTCTTGCCCGCACCGTTGGGGCCGATGATGGAGAGGATTCCACCACGCGGGACTTCAAGGGAAACGTCCTGGACGGCGGTGACTCCGCCGAACTTCTTGGACACCCCTTCGACCACGAGTTGGTTGTCGCCCCCTCGCGCAGTTGCGCGTTGGGCGGACGCCCCCATCATGAACCCTCCCTAAGACCGCAAACTCGTGTTTGCTTATAATTGGGGTCATCATGCAGGCTTCGGTGGGCGAAGGCAACAAATCTGCCTAAGCTCGGAAGGGCCAATCCGGAGACCTCGTCATGTCCCGCCATGTCGTCTGCCTGACTTTTGATCATGACCACCTCTCGGGCTTCATCGCCCGGGGGCTGACGTCGCCCACTGCCATCTCGCGCGGCGAGTACGACATGGTGGTCATTCCGCGCCTGATGACCTTGCTGGCACGTTACGGGGTCAAGGCGACGTTCTTCACGCCCGGCCACACGATCGACAGCACGCCCGAGGCGGTGATGCCCTATGTCGAGGCAGGCCACGAACTCGCCCATCACGGCTGGACCCATCGCCTGCCCGTCACACTCTCACGCGAGGAGGAGGAAGAGGAGATCGCCCGCGGCAACGAGTCGATCAAGCGCATCAGCGGCCAGACGGCCCGCGGCTACCGTTCGCCGGCGTGGGATCTCTCGCCGCACTCGATCGAACTGCTGCTGAAGCACGGCATCCGCTACGACAGCTCGATGATGGGCCACGATTACGACTGCTACTACGCTCGCCAGGGCGACGTGGCAGAGCTGAAGAAGCCGTTCGTGCGCGGCCGCGAGACCAAGCTGGTCGAGATGCCGATCAGCTGGTCGCTCGACGATTATCCGCACTTCGAATACATGCGGCTGCCGAACGGCTCGGTCCAGCAAGGCCTGATGAACGCATCGGCGGTGCTCGAAAACTTCGTCGACGACTACACCTACATGACCCGCGTCTGCGACTTCGGGATCCTGACCTACACCTTCCATCCGCACGTGATCGGCCGTGGCCATCGCATGATGATGCTGGAGCGCCTGATCCAGCGCCTGATCGAGGGCGGCGCGGTGTTCTCGACCATGGAGGACGCCATGCAGGAGTGGCTGGCCAATCAGCGGGGCGGGCGCAAGGCCGCCGCCGAGTGACCTAAAGCGGCGTGCCCCGGGCGACGCGGATTGCCCGGCAGATCGTGACCATCTTGCCGATCGCGTGATCGATGAAGGCCGACACGCTGGTTTCGATCTTGTCGGCCAGCGGCGGCCGTTGTGTCGAAATAGACTGCGCCAGGTGCTTTGCCGCCTCATGCGCGACCGTGCGATTGGCGGCGATGGCGCGGTCGAGGGAGCCGTCGGCCTGCACCGGCACAAGAGCGGCTTCGACACGCCTGAGGAATGCCGGGGCATGCGCGAGGTGCCGGTACATGCTGGCCAGGATCAGCGGCTGCGCCGTGTCGCCAAATCGATTGAGCCGCCTCACCAGCGCCCAGGTTTCCGGCGTCACGTCGGCTTCCGACGCCAGCACCGGAAGAACGACATCGGGAGCCTTTAGACGCAGCCCAAGTGGCAGTGGTGGCGCGCCGCCAGCCTCGCCTCCCAGCCACGACACGAGCGCGCCCAAGGCGAAGAGATTAATGGTGTTCGAGTGATCGTAGCTTGCCAGAACGGCATCGACGCTGGCCGGCGCGTCGCCTGCAAGCGATGCCAGTTTCGGCACGATCATGGTCTCTCGGAAACGCTGTGCCGCCTGCTCCGCCAGGCCATCCAGGTAGAGCGGCTTCACCGCGGCCCAGGCCCACGGCAGGGCGCCGTCGAGCATCGCCAGGTGCCGCCACACCAGATTGACCACGCGCACGCCCACCGTGGCGCGGATATCGGCGAAGAGGTCGGCGGTTTCCCCGGTCGCCGAGGCTTCGGCGATGGCCGGAAACGGGTCGTTCACTCGGCTGCCTGTTTCGAATCCTGCCCGATCACGGTGAAGAACGACGCCGTCTTGGGCTGCTTCGGCAACTCGACCAGCCCTTCCTTGAGTCGCGCGAACTTGGCCTCGACACCACGCACGATGCGCCCCTCATTGGAACTCGGCATCGGGTTGCGGGCGATCGGCACCGCATCGGCGGCCGTATAGACGCAGATATAGAGGCCGCGCGACTTGTCCGACCCGTTCGCGGCCGAACCGTGCAGCAGCCTCGTGTGCATGAGGCAGACGCTGCCGGCCTTGCCAAAGCAGGGCACCGACTGGGCCAGCGCTTTCTTCTCCTCGTCGGCCGCCACAGCACCGGTAAAGCGGTCACCGTCGAACAGCGAAAGCACCGGCCCCTTGTGCGAGCCCGGCACGACCGTGAGCGCGCCATTGCTCTCGTCGATGTCGTCGAGGAACAGCAGCGCGGTCACGATGTCGTCGTTGGTGTGCGGCGTGTAGGCGAAGTCCTGATGGTAGGAGACTTCGGTCTTGGCGCCGGGCAGCTTCAGGTTGATCTTGCAGTGGTGGAACTTGAGGTTCGGGCCGACCAGCTCGGCCACCATGTCCACCATGCGCGCGTCGAGCATGACCTCGCGATAGGCATCGGAGATGTCGGACGGGTTGTTGACCCGCCGCAGTGCCGGCTTTTCTGCCGTGTGCTCGACGCCCATGTCGTAACGCGGCCGGCCGTCGATCGTGGGCGGCCCAAACGGCGCCGAATGAGCCCGGCTCTGCTCGACCCAAGAGGCGATCTCCGCCTTGAGGGCAGCAAGCTGGATTGGCGTGACGGCCTCGTCCGCTACGAGGTATCCGTCGCGCCAGAAAGCGTCGCGTTGTTCCTGGGTCAACACGGTCATGGCCGACTCCTTTAGCGTCCCTTGAACACCGGCCGGCGCTTCTCCATGAATGCGGTCCGGCCTTCCTTGTAGTCGTCGGAGTCGAAGCACTCCTTTACCAACCCGCTGAGACGGGCGAAGTCGGGCTTGCCGTCGAGCCGGGTCAGCTCCTCGATGGTGCGCTTGGCCGCATGCATGGTGAGCGGCGCATTCTCGCCGATCAGTTTGCAGTAGTTGTCGACATAGGAGTCGAGTTCGGCATCGGGCACGACGCGGGTCATCAAGCCCATGCCGAACGCCTCCTGGGCGGAGAAGTGCCGTGCCGTGAAGAAGATCTCCTTGGCGTGCGATGGGCCGACCAGATCCGTCAAGATCTTCAGGCCGCTGGCGCGGTAGCCAAGGCCGAGACGCGCCGCTGGCACGCCGAACTTGCTGACGTCGGAGGCGATGCGGATGTCGCAGAGCAGCGCCACCGCCAG
Organism: Reyranella sp.; assembly: GCF_004296935.1. GTDB lineage: Bacteria > Pseudomonadota > Alphaproteobacteria > Reyranellales > Reyranellaceae > Reyranella. Next base: position 2,807 of record NZ_SCVH01000169.1, on the reverse strand, counting down.
CCCACCGCCGATGCAGTAGCCGCGGATGCGGGCGATCGTCGGCTTGGAGCACTTGTTGAGCCGAGCGTTGGCGACCTCGCCGATCTTGTCGTAGTAGGCCACTTGCTCGGGCGTGTTGCGCGCCTTCTCGAATTCCGAGATGTCGGCGCCCGAGACGAAGGCCTTGTCGCCGGCACCCGTGACCACGACGACGCGGATCGCCGGATCCTTCTCGAACTCGTCGAGGATGACCGGGATCGCCTCCCACATGTCGGTCGAGGTGGCGTTGTGCTTCTGCGGCTTGTTGAAGATGAGCCGGCCGACCGGCCCCGCCTTCTCCGCGATCATGTTGGGCGTGGGACTGAAATTGCTCATCAGACCACTCCCCGCTTGCGCAAACTGTCGATCGCGGCGGCGTCATAGCCGAACTCCGACAGGATCGAATCGGTGTGCTCGCCCTGCTCCGGCGTGGCGGTCCACTCCTCGACCGTCGTGCGGCTCATGTTGATCGCCTGGCCGATCACCTCCTGGAGACCGAGCTTGGGATGGTTCACTTCACGCGCCATCCGCAGGTGCTTGACCTGCGGGTCGGCAAACATCTCGTCCATCTTGTAGATCGGCCCGGCCGGGACGCCCGCTTTGTTCAGTTTCTCCACCGCCTCGGCGCTGGTGAAGGCGGCCATCCGTTTGTCGATCTCCGCGTTCAGCAAGTCGCGATGCTTGACCCGGGCCTTGGCAGACGAGAACCGTTCGTCGGTCAGCAGCTCCGGTGCCTTGATGCTCTCGCAGAAGCGCTTGTAGATATGGTCGCCGGAGGCCGCGATGTTGATGTAGCCGTCGCTGGTCTTGAACACGCCGGTCGGAATTCCGGTCGGATGGTTGTTGCCGGCCTGGCCGGGCACGTCCTTGGCCAGCGTCCAGCGCGCCGCCTGGAAGTCGCACATCGAGATCATCGCCTGCAGCAGCGAGCTCGACACCCACTGCCCCTGCCCCGAAACCTCGCGCTCGAGCAGGGCGATCAGGCAGCCGATAGCGCAATGCAGGCCCGCACCCACGTCGGCGACGGCGATGCCGGCACGGACTGGACCGCCGCCCGGCTGGCCGGTGACCCACATGATGCCGCCCATGCCTTGGGCGATCTGGTCGAAGCCGGCGCGCTCGGCATAGGGCCCGTCCTGGCCGAAGCCCGAGATCGACCCGAGGATGATCCTGGGGTTCACCTTCTTCAGGCTCTCGTAGTCGATGCCCAGCCGGAACTTCACGTCGGCACGGTAGTTCTCGACCACCACGTCGGCTTTCTCGACCATCTTCATGAAGATGGCCTTGCCCTCAGGCTCCTTGAGGTTGAGCGTGATCGAACGCTTGTTGCGGTGCAGGTTCTGGAAGTCGGGTCCATGCCGCGGCCCGCCCATGTCACCTTCGGCCACACCCGGCGGCATCTCGACCTTGATGCAGTTGGCGCCCCAATCGGCGAAGTAGCGCACGGCGGTCGGGCCGGCGCGGACCCGTGTCAAATCGAGGACGGTAAAACGGGCAAGCGGTCCAGCGGTCATGCTCTCACTCTGGGTTAAAAGACTATTCTACGCGTACCATGGCGGCGGGATCGATCTCCAACCAGACATGGCTGCCGACCTCGAAAACAGAGGTCGGCGCTGTCGAGACGCGGATCGGCTTGGCGCCGCCCAGCGGCCTTGCCTGATAGTCCCAATATTCCCCGAGATAGGCCCGGTCGGTGATCTCGGCGGCAACGGAAAGTCCGGGGCCGCTCGGCTTCTGGGACGTCAGACCGACCGCCTGGGGCCGAAGGGAATAGAGCAACTCGCCCGTGCCGTTCGCCCCCTCGATCGCCGTGCTGGGCGCCGTGAAGCCGTCGAAGCGGACGTCCGAGCCGTTGCGTTTACCCTCGAGGAAATTGGTGCGGCCGATGAAGCCGGCCACGAAGCGGCTGCGCGGCCGGCCGTAGAGCACATGAGGCGCGTCGACCTGTTCGATCCGGCCCTTGTTCATGACGACGATGCGGTCCGAGGTCACCATGGCCTCGGACTGGTCGTGCGTGACGTAGACGGTCGTGATCTTGAATTCATCGTGCAGGCGGCGAATCTCGAATCGCATTTCCTCGCGCAGGTTGGCGTCGAGGTTGGACAGGGGTTCGTCGAGCAGCAGGACCTCGGGCTCGACGACGATGGCGCGCGCCAGCGCCACGCGCTGCTGCTGACCGCCCGACAGCTCCGATGGATAGCGACCCTTGAGGTTCCGCATCTGGACGACATCGAGAATGGCATCGACGCGGCGGTCGATTTCGGCACGGGCAAGCTTGCGCACCTGCAGGCCAAAGCCGACGTTCTCGCCCACCGTCATGTTCGGCCAGATGGCGTAGCTCTGGAAGATCATCGACATGCGCCGGTTCTCGGGCGGCACCACCCCGGACGGCGAGGAGATCTGCCGGCCGTCCATCTCGATGGTGCCCTCGGTCGGCGGCATGAAGCCCGCGATCATGCGCAGCGTCGTGGTCTTTCCGCAGCCCGACGGGCCCAGCAGCGACACGAACTCGCCCTTGGCCAGCTCGAGCGAGAAGCCGGAAACGGCTTCGAAGGCGCCATAGCGCTTGGCGACGTTCTTCAGGACGAGTTTGCTCATGTCGCGGTACGCCTCAGCATGAAATCACGGCCCAGGGCCTTCTGCCCCAACCAAAGAAGCGGCAGGGTCAAGACCTGCAAGACCAGGGCCAGGGCGGCGAGACGCTCGAAGTTGCCCTCCTCGCTCATGTCGAAGATCATGACCGATGCCACCTTTGTGTTGGGCCCGTAAAGGAAGATCGCCGCCGACAG
>NZ_SCVH01000168.1 GCF_004296935.1 Reyranella sp. | reverse complement strand
CAAGATCGACATCGACAAGAACCAGATGCTGGCCCAGCAGCTGCGCATCCAGTCGATCCCGGCGGTCTATGCCTTCTTCGGCGGCCGGCCGGTCGACGGCTTCATGGGCGCGGTGCCCGAGAGCCAGGTGAAGGCCTTCGTCGACAAGCTGGTCCAGGCGTCCGGAGGTGCTGCGGGCGGGGCCGGCAACGAGATCGCCGAGCTGCTCGAACATGCCAAGGCGGCGGTGGCAGAGAACGACATGGAGACGGCGGCGCAGATTTATAGCGAGATCCTGGGCGTCGATCCCGAGAACGTCCCGGCGCTCGCCGGCCTGGCGCGCTATCACGTCCACGCCGGCGACTACGAGCAGGCGACGACGCTGCTCGACCAGGTCCCGGCCAAGGACAAGGGCCAAGCCGACGTCGTGGCGGTGAAGGCCACCATCGACCTCGCCGCCAAGGCCAAGGAAGCCGGCCCGGTCGACGACCTCAAGGCCAAGGCCGCTGCCGATCCCAAGGATTTCCAGAGCCGGCTCGACCTGGCGCTGGCCTATTGGGCCGGCGGCCAGAAGCAGGAGGCGATCGACGAGCTGCTCGCCATGATCAAGGCCGACCGTGCGTGGAACGAGGGTGCCGCGCGCGCGCAGCTCCTGAAATTCTTCGAGGCGCTGGGCTTTGCCGATCCGCTTTCGGTCGACGGCCGCAAGCGGCTGTCGACGATCCTCTTTTCCTGAGACGAGTGCCGGATGGGGCGCCGGCCCACGGGACCATGAGGGGGCCATGAGCGACCGCAGCCCGGGCCGCAATCCCTTCGATCCCGGCTTCGAGCAGCTGCCCGACACGCTGCCGATCTTCCCACTCTCGGGCGTGCTGCTGCTGCCCGGCGGCAAGCTGCCGCTCAACGTCTTCGAGCCGCGCTATCTCGCCATGGTGTTCGATGCGCTGGCCGGCCACCGCATGATCGGCATGGTGCAGCCGCAGCAGCCTGGCGGCTATGCCGGCGACGGAATGCCGACCGACGACCCATCGACGGGGGGCCGCCCGCCGGTGCACCGGATCGGCTGTGCCGGCCGCATCGTGAGTTTCAACGAGACCGAGGACGGCCGGCTGCTGCTGGCGTTGAGCGGCGTCAGCCGCTTCGAGATTGTGCGCGAGCTCGACCTTGCCCAGGGTGGCTACCGTCGCGTGTCCTCGGTGTTCTCGCCCTTCCGGGCCGACCTCGATCACGCCGACGAAGCTGTCGAACTCGATCGCGAGCGCCTGATGGCCGCCCTTTCGGCCTTCTTTCGCAGCCGCAACCTGTCGACCGACTGGGACGCCGTGAAGCAAAGCGCCGACGCCAACCTGGTGACATCGCTCTCGATGGTCCTGCCCTTCGGCCCGGCCGAAAAGCAGGCGCTTCTGGAGGCTGCCGACAGTTCGGCGCGCGCCAAGCTCCTGGTCGCCTTCCTGGAAATGAACGCCTTCTCCCCACCGTCGGACACGACACCCGGCAAAGCCAATTGAGCCCGCCGGCCGGCAAACATGATATGATCCGCTCATGACCGATGAACCTGCTCCGCCGCGTCGCGCCGGCGTCGACCCGAAGCTGCTGGAAATCCTGGTCTGTCCGGCCACGCACGGACCGCTGGAATACGATTCGGCGGCGGGCGAACTGATCAGCCGAAAGGCAGGCCTCGCCTATCCCATCCGCGACGGCATTCCGATCATGCTGGTGAGCGAAGCGCGCCAGCTCCGGGACGCACCGTGAGCAGCGACGGCTTCACCAAGTCGGTGCCCGATGAGGGCAGCTACGAATCGACCTCGGCGCCGTGGCCGGCCGAACTGCGGGTCTTCAAGGAAGAAGGCCGGCTCGAAATCGATTTCTCCGACGGCCGCACCTGTTCCCTGCCGGCGGAGTATCTGCGCGTCGAGAGCCCGTCGGCCGAAGTGCAGGGCCATGGGCCCAGCCAGAAGAAGATCGTCTCCGGCCGGCGCCATGTGAAGATCGAGGCGGTCGAGCCGGTCGGTCATTATGCGGTCCGCATCGTGTTCGACGACAAGCACGACACCGGCATCTACAGCTGGGCCTATCTGCGGGAACTCGGCGACACCCATGCCGAACGCTGGGCCGCCTATCAGGCCGCCCTGCTGTATCGCGGCCTGAGTCGCGACGCCTAGCATCCGATGAAGATCGTCATCGCAGGTGCCGGCATCGGCGGGCTCGTCGCAGCGATGTGCCTCCATCGCGCGGGCTTCGATGTCGAAGTGTACGAAGCCGTGGGCGAGCTGAAACCACTGGGCGTCGGCATCAACATCCAGGCTGGCGCCGTGCGCATCCTCTGCGGCCTCGGCCTCGAACCCGCCCTGGCCGCCACGGCCATCGAAACGCGCGAGCTGCGCTACGCCAACCGCCACGGCCAGACGATCTGGGCCGATCCGCGCGGCCGCCACGCCGGCCTGCCGTGGCCGCAGTTCTCGATCCATCGCGGCGAGCTGCAGATGATCCTGTTCCACGCCGCGCGGCAGATGCTCGGCGCCGACCGCATCAAGTTCGGCCGCCGCATCGCGGACTTCGCGCAGAAGGGCAGCAAGGTGACGGCGCGCTTCGTCGATCGCGACGGGCGGGCTGTCGAGACTGCCGAGGCCGACATCCTGATCGGCGCCGACGGCATCCACTCCGCGGTGCGCGGCAAATTCTATCCCGACGAAGGCCCGCCCAAGTGGCAGGGCATCCTGATGTGGCGCGGCGTCACCGTGGGCAAGCCCTATCTCGGCGGTGCCACCATGGTGCAGGCGGGGCACCACACCCAGAAGTTCGTCTGCTATCCGATCAGCCGCGCCCATGCCGAGCGCGGCGAGGCGCTGATCAACTGGATCTGCGACCTGCATGTGAGCGATGGCGCGCTGCCCTCGCGCGAAGACTGGAACAAGCCGGGCAAGCTCGCCGACTTCCTGCCGCGCTTCGAGAACTGGAAGTTCGACTGGCTCAACGTGCCGGGAGTCATCCGCTCCGCCCACACGATCCTCGAGTTTCCCATGATCGACCGCGATCCACTGCCGCGCTGGTCGCATGGCCGCGTCACCCTGCTCGGCGATGCCGCCCATCCGATGTATCCGATCGGCTCGAATGGTGCCTCGCAGGCGATCCTCGACGGTGAGGCGATCACGCAGGAGCTTCTGGCGGCCACCGATCCGGAAGTCGCGCTCAGGCGCTACGAGGAGCGCCGCCTGCCGCCGACCGCGGGCATCGTCGACAGCAACCGGCGCAAGGGCATCGACGTCATGCTCGACATCGTCGAGCAGCGGGCGCCGCAAGGATTTTCCAATCTGGAAAGCGTGCTGCCGGCCGAGGAGCTCGAGAAGATCGTCGGCGACTACAAGAAGCTCGCCACCCAGGATCGCGAGACGCTCCTGAAGCTGGCGAATGCCCAATAAAAAACCGGCCCTTTTTGGGGACCGGCCGTGGTGGCGGTTTAAACCGGCCATTACATCGCCGGCCACCACCGAGAGAGAACATGCCAGCGGGCAGTGACAGAATTATGGCGGTGAAACGGGGTGCTGACCCCCTCCGCCCTTCGGGCACCTCCCCCGCTCCGCGGGGGAGGAGATTGATATTCTTCTCCTCCCCCGTCTTCGGGGGAGGTGCCCGAAGGGCGGAGGGGGGCAATTGAGCCTCGCCCGCGCCATCGCCACGGTCGGCAGCTTCACGCTGCTGAGCCGGCTCGTGGGCTTCGTGCGCGATATCGTGCTGTCGGCCGTGCTCGGTTCCGGTGCGGTGGCCGATGCGTTCTTCGTGGCGTTCAAGCTGCCGAATTTCTTTCGCCGTCTGTTTGCCGAGGGTGCGTTCTCGGCGGCCTTCGTGCCCTTGTTCGCCCGCGAGCTTCACGATGGCGGACGCACCGAGGCGCTGGCCTTTGCGCGCCAGGCCCAGGCGGCACTGCTGCTGGTGCTGGTGCCCTTCACGGCGCTGCTGATCCTGGCCATGCCCGGTGTGATGGCCATCCTGGCCCCCGGCATGCGTGACGACGCGCCGACTTTCGCCATGGCCATCGAATTCGGCCGCATCGCCTTTCCTTACCTGTTGTTCATCTCGCTCGCCTCGCTCTACGGCGGCGTGCTGAACAGTATCGATCGCTTCGCCCATGTGGCGGCAACGCCCATCCTGCTGAACCTCACCTTGATCGCCGCCGTCCTCGGCCTCACACCCTTCCTGCCCAACAGCGGCTATGCCGCGGCGGTCGGCGTGGCGATCGCGGGCGTCCTGCAATGGCTGTGGCTGCTGGTCGCCTGTGCCCGCGACGGCGTCGGCATGCGCCTGGTGCGGCCGCGCTGGACCGCGCGGGTGGCGCGGCTGGTCAAGCTTGCCACACCTGTCGCGATCGGCGGCGGCGTGCAGCAGATCAGCGCCGTGCTCGACGTGGTCTGGGCCTCTCTGCTGCCGGTCGGCACGATCTCGGCGCTCTATTATGCCGATCGCATCGCGCAGCTGCCGCTGGGCGTGGTCGGCATCGCCATCGGCACCGCCTTGTTGCCGTTGCTGGCCCGCGAGCTGCGCGCCGGGCATACCCAGTCGGCGATGGCCAACCAGAACCGCGCCATCGAATACGGCCTGCTGTTCAGCCTGCCGGCCGCCCTGGCATTGTGGCAACTGGCCGAGCCCATCATCCGCATGCTGTTCGAGCACGGCCGCTTCGGCCCCGAGGATACGGCGCGCGCGGCAGGTGCGCTCGCGGCCTTCGCCGTCGGCCTGCCGGCCTTCGTCGTGGTGAAGGCGCTGACGCCAGGCTTCTTCGCTCGCGAGGACACAAGGACGCCGCTCTATATCGCGATCGTGGCGATCGCGACCAACATCGTTCTGAACATCGCCTTCCTCTGCGGCACGACGCTCGCCCAGGTCGGCATCGCGCTCGCCTCGTCCCTGTCGGGCTGGCTGAACGCGGCCCTTCTGGCCATCGTCCTGCTGCGGCGCGGCCAGTGGGCGCCCGATGCCCGGCTCGGTTCGCGGACCCTGCGCGTCGCGATGGCCACAGCCGGCATGGGCGCCATCCTGTGGGGGGCGCTCGCCGTGCTGGGACCGGCGCTGGCGTATGGCAACCTCGCCGGCATTGCCGCCCTGCTCGGTGTCTGTGCCCTGGGTGGTCTCGCCTACGCGGCGCTGGGGGCATTGCTGGGCGTCATCAGGCTGTCGGAGCTGCGCCGCATCCTGCGCCGGCCTCCCGGCCTCGAACCGGCTGTCCTCAGATCAACCGACCCAGGCGAACAACCGTGACGCCGGCCCGGAGCGGCCGATTGATCGACGGCATTACCAGCACGCAGTTGTCGTAGGGCGTCGTCACCGGCTCGCCATCGTCGTGGCCGAGCACGGTGCCGGCCTTGGCGATCACTTCCTGGCCCTCGAAGCGGCGCGCCGAGATGAAGTTGCCGCGCTTGGTGGCGATGGCGTGCGTGACCTGGACGACGCGCTGCTTGGCCGAAGCCGGCTGCTTCCAGTCGGCCGGCAGGTCGGCTTCCTCCATGGTTCCCGTTTCGGCAAGAAAGCGCGCCGTCACGTCCTTGGCCACGGTGACCGACGAGGCACGCCAATGCTGGCCGGTCTCGATCAGCAAGGCGGTCCTGGAACTCCCGGGATCGCCGAAGGCGCCATAGTCACGCATGCGCATGCCGGCGGCGTGGCCGCGATCGCGCACGATGTCGACCGGCGTGCCGAGTTTCTCCGCCAGCGCCGCGCCCCGGTCGAGCGGCCCGCACAGCATCAGCGGCACGCAATCGTCATGCATGGAATGAAGGTCGAGCAGGAAATCGGCGCGCTCGACGTAGGGCTTCACCACCTGCGCGCGCCTTGTCTCGAGCGTGGTCGCCGGCTGGTCGAGTCGGCCCCAGGTGCGGTTGAAATCCTCGTCGATCATGCGCGACTTGAAGGGGTTCTTGGCGTCGAAGCTGTGATAGGCCTCGATGTTGTTGAAGGAGAAAATGAGTGTGCCCTGGCGCGGCTTCAGTCCGGCTGCGAGCAGGGCATCGACCACGATCGCACCGGAGACCTCGTTGCCATGGGTGAGCGACGCCACCATCACGGTCGGGCCGGGCTTGCCACTTTCCAGTACGTGGATGTAGGGCGCGGCGCCCTTCTCCCATTTGCGCAACTCGGGAAAGGCGAATTCTATCGGCGGGTTGTCTGACATGATCTAGAACCCTTGCGAGGATGGATCATTCCTTCGCATGCTCCATGGCGAGGGACAAGGCGGGGGCCAACAGATGACGCGTACCAGGTACCGGTGGTTCGTCGTCTTCCTGTTGTTCGCCATCACCGGCGTCAACTATATCGACCGCGCGGCCATTTCCTACGCCATCCCCGCGATCCAGCGCGACCTCGGCCTGTCGCCCGCCGACACCGGCACCATCCTGGGCGCGTTCGGCCTGGGCTATGCCCTCACCACCCTGCTCGGCGGTTTCGCCGTGGACCGCTACGGCGCCCGCATCGTGCTCACCATCGCCGCCATCCTGTGGAGCCTGTCGATCGGGACGACGGCGCTGGCCGGCGGCTTCGTCGTCCTCTACGCCGCGCGCGTGCTGCTGGGCGTCTCGGAAGGTCCCAACTTTCCCGCCCTGACCGGCGCCGTCAGCCGCTGGCTGTCGCCGCACGAACGGGCGACTGCGCTGGCCAATGCCCTGTTCGCCGTGCCGCTGGCCCTTGCCGTCGGTGGGCCCATCGTCACCCAGCTCCTGGGCTGGCTCGACTGGCGCCTCACCTTCGCCGCCCTGTTCGTGCTGTCGGCCGCCTGGGTGCCGCTGTGGTATTTCCTGTTCCGCGACGATCCGGCGGACTCCCGTTTCGTCGATGCGTCGGAGCTCGCCCACATCCGGACGCGTGATCCGTCGATCACCGCCGCGCCGCATGCCACGCTGAAATCCTGGCCCGAGCCCGGCGTGCTGCGGACGCTCCTCACCAACAGGACCCTGCTGGCCAACTACTGGGCCTTCTTCGTCTTCGGCTATTTCCTGTTTTTCTTCATGACCTGGCTGCCGAGCTACCTGGAGCGCAAGTACGGACTCAACCTGCAGACCGTGGGCCTGTTCACGGTGCTGCCCTGGCTGTCGGCCGCGGTGCTTCTATGGCTGTTCGGGCGCTGGTCGGATTATCTGCTCAAGACCACGGGCCGCCTGCGCGTCGCGCGCTCCTGGCTGATCGCCGGCAGCCAGCTGGTCGCGGCACTGGCCGTCATTCCCGTGGCCCTCACCGACAACCTAACGGTGGCCATCGCGGGCATCACGGTGGCGGTCGCGGCCTCGATGGGCGCCAACGCAGCCTACTATGCGGTGAATGTCGACATCGTCCCGCACCGGGCGGCGACGGCGCTCGGCATCATGGATTTTGCCTTCGCCATCGCAGGTTTCCTCGCCCCCGCCATCACCGGCTGGGTGTTGAACCTGCGCGGTTCGTTCGCCGACGGCTTCCTGCTGATGACAGCACTCGCGCTCTCCTCGGTGCTGGTCGTGCTGCTGTTCCACCATCCCGACCGGGACCGGGAGAGCCCGGCGCCGAAGGCCTGATCCTCAGGCCTCGCGGTACCAGTTCGCGAGATCCCAGGTGTTGTTGTCCCAGCCGCTGAGTTCCAGGACGAGTTTGGTGCTCGCGGCCGCGACGTTGAGCCGGGCCACGACGGGGATCACGACCTGGTTGTTCACCGCCAGCTCGTTCAGCTTGATCAGCATGGCGGCGCGCCTGACCGGATCGACCTCGACCTGGGCCGCCTTGTGGGTGTCGTCATATTCCTGGTTCTGCCAGCGCGTGATGTTGCGGCCCTGCCATTTGTTCTCCTTGGTGGCTGCTTCCCACGAACAGAACTGGCGCAGGAATATTTCCGGGTCGGGCTGACTGCTGTTGTTGTACATCTGCAGGTCGCAGTAGAACTTGGTGTAGGTGTCGGGATTGGCGACGTCGGACGAAAAGAACACCGATGCCGTCACCGACTTCAGCTCCATGTCGATGCCGGCCTTCTGGGCGGCCTGCTTGACGATCGCCTGGTTCTTCTGCCGTGGCTGGTTGATCGAGGTCTGGTAGACGAGCTTCAGCCTCTTGCCGTCCTTGGCCCGGATGCCGTCGGCGCCCCTCGCCCAGCCGGCCTTGTCGAGAAGGGCGTTGGCCTTGTCGACGTTGAACTCGTACTTCGTCGTCTTGGACCGGAAGCGTTCCGGGTTGTTGATGAAGTTCGCCGTCGCGACCCCGGTGCGACCGTAGATGTGCTTTTCGACCGAGTCCTTGTCGACCAGCAGCGCCAGCGCCTGACGTACCGCCGGGTCCGACAGGATCGGGTGCTTGGTCTTGAGGCTGGAGCGCTCGCCGTCGACCTCGGTCCAGGGATCGGTGTTGTTGAGCTGGATGTGCTCGATGCCGCCGCCTTTGTTGAAGATGACGCGACCTTTGCCGCCCTTTTCCATTCGCTGAAGAATCTCGTCCTCGACCTGCATGTTCCAGGCAAAGTCGAACTCGCCGGTCTGCAGCACAGCACGCGCCGCCGACACCGCATCGCCGCCGCCCTTCATCTCGATGGCGTCGAAATGCGGCCGGTTGGGCCGGTGATAGTTCGGGTTGATGACGCCGGAGACGAGATCGCCGGGCTTGAAGTCCTTGAACATGTAGGGGCCGGTGCCGACCGGCTTGAGGTTGGTCGGTGCGTCGCGCGACTTGGCGCCGATGTAGTCGGCGAACAGGTGCTTGGGGATCACCATGCCGGCCCAAGCCACGAAAGCATCGGCCCAGAAGGGGGTCGGCTTCGCAAACTTCACGATGACCGTGTGGGCATCGATCTTCTCGACCGTGACGTCCCTGTAGGAGCCGCTGGTGAGCGTGGCCGTCGCCGGATCCCTTGAGTATTCCCAGGTGAAGACGACGTCGTCGGCGGTGAACGGCTTGCCGTCGTGCCAAGTCACCCCCTTCTTCAGCTTCCAGGTCACCGACTTGCCGTCGGCAGCCAGGGTGCCGTCCTCGCGGCCGGGAATCGACTCCGCCAGTATGGGCCGGAGGTTGCCCTCGCGGTCCCAGCCGGCGAGCGGCTCGTAGAACAGGCGCGAGCCGTCCTGGTCCTTGGTGCCGACCGCGAAATGCGGATTGAGCAGGGTCGGGCCCTGCCACCATAGAACCTTCAGCACACCGCCGCCGCCGCGCTTGGTCGGCTTGTAGACCGGTGTGGATTGCGCCATCGCAACGCCGGAAAATGCCAGAAGCTGGGTCGCCATGGGCGCCGTCAGCCCCACCGCCGCCAGCCGCCGCACGAAGACACGACGGGACATCCCGCCCGCCTTCACCTGGTCGATCAGACCACGCAAGCCACGTTCGTCCATCGGATGCCTCCATCCAGAGTGTCGTCGCCGTCCCTGACGCTCCTGCTATCCTGCAAGATGCGTGCAAGGCGGATGGGAACAGCGTCCGGTGCCGCCGTCAATGTCACGGGCAAGGAGCCGGCTTGATTACCTCGGCCGTTTGGGCGATACCGCGCCACCCTCGCCCTCCACCGGCAGGGTGCGCGGAGGTCCAAACCCCGTGCCTTCCACCTTGAGCGGAGTCCACATCCCATGCCTGACGCCACCGCCAGCGCTGCCACGCCCAATCCGCACCTCGCGCCCTACGCCGCCCGCGGCCTCAAGGGCCGGATTCTTTCGGGGGTGCAGCCCACCGGCAACCTCCATCTCGGCAACTATCTCGGCGCGATCCGCAATTTCGCGCGTCTGCAGAACGACTACGAATGCCTCTATTGCGTGGTCGACCTGCACGCCATCACCCAGCCGCAGGACCCCAAGCAGCTCGCGGCACAGACGCGCGAGATCGCGTCGGCCTTCCTGGCGGCCGGTGTCGACGGCAAGAAGCAGATCATCTTCGCCCAGTCGACCGTGCCCGAGCACGCCCAGCTCGCCTGGATCTTCAACTGCGTGGCCCGTGTCGGCTGGATGAACCGCATGACGCAGTTCAAGGAGAAGGCCGGCAAGGACCGCGAGAATGCCTCCCTCGGCCTCTACGCCTATCCGGCGCTGATGGCGGCCGACATCCTGATCTACAAGGCCACGCACGTGCCGGTGGGCGA
>NZ_SCVH01000167.1 GCF_004296935.1 Reyranella sp. | reverse complement strand
CGGCGCAGCGGCTTCATCAGCCGGTCGGGATGATGGATGCGCTCGGCGTAGCGCGCGACCTTCTCGCAGATCACGCCCGCGGTGTAGTCGTTGCGCTGCGAGCCCCGCACCCGGCCGATCGTCCTGGCGTCCAGCCGCTCGACGTCCAGCGCGCAGGTGCTGGTGCAATCATGCGGACAGACCGATGGCACTGTGGTGACGCCTGAAGTATTTCTCTTGGCCCGAGCATCGGGCGAGTAGGCATGATCGTCGGGGGACATGTGGACGCTCCGCGAGAAGTGCCGCAGCATACAGCCGGTGCGCATCAGGTGAAAGCACAGTCGGAGAGCGAAACGTCCAGCGTGTCTACAGAATCCATTCACATCGGCGGCGTTCGCCGCGCAACGCCTGCCGATGCCGCGGCGATCGCCCTGTTCGCGCTCGAAGTTCCGGCACCTGAGATGTCGGACAGCCGGGCGATATTCGTGATCGACGGCGAGCGGGGGCCGATCGCGCTCATCGACCTGGTGCAGCGTGCCGATCAGCTCCAGATCGAGCATCTGGTCGTTGCCCCTGCGGGAACACGCGAGCACGCCCGTACCCTGATCGCCTTCGCCGAGGCCGCGGCGCGCGCCGTCGACGTTCGCAAGGTTCGCCTGCCCTCAGGCGTCTTGCCCGACGACTTCGCGATATCGCTGGGATACGTGGGCGGCCTTAAGACGATCTCGACCGGCGCCTTCGCGCGCGCGCGCGATCACCTTGAAGCAGTGGGTGTTCCGCTGTGGCGTGATGGCACGGCTTCGGTCGCCCAGACGCTCAATTATCGCGGTGTCTGGGCTGCCGTTGCCCTGCTGATTGGCCTCGGCAGCGTCTCGTTCGCCGTGTTCAGCGGCACCCAGACGACGCTGTTCCACGTCGTGGCGCCGGCCGTCCTCTGCGCGCTCACCTCGATTTTCGCCATCTGGCAAATCGGCCTGGTCGCGGCAGCCGGCTGGCGCCGTGGCGGCGGGATCGTGCCGCTTCTCGCCGTTGTCGCCGCGACCGCGTCCGTGCTGGCCATCGGCGCCCTGCTCTACGACCGCGCCGTGCCAGCCCTCGCCGAACTGTGGAACATCTACAACGGCGACGAGGAGCTGGGCGAGCTGGCCCTTTCGGTCAGCCCCGACGGCACCACGCTCCACATCGACGGCACCTACGGCATGGGCAGCGACCAGGCCGTCCGCCGCGCGCTGGAGCAGAATCCAAAGATCCGCGAGGTCGTCCTGTCCGGCCCCGGCGGTCGCATGGGCGCGGGCTTCGAGATCAGCCGCATGATCCGCAGCCGTCGTCTCGCCACACGGGTTGAAACAGCGTGCGCCTCGGCCTGCACCATTGCGTTCCTGGGCGGTGTCGACCGCAGCATCGCCCCAGGGGCCAAGCTCGGCTTCCATCAGGCGAGCTTCCCGGGCATGAGCACCGACGACATGTTCGAGGCCAACCGCGACATGAAGCGGTTCCTGACCATGAGTGCCGGCGTCGCCGCCGGGTTCGCCCAGCGCGTGCTCGACACGCCGGGCGACACGATCTGGGTGCCGACACCTGAGGAATTGCTGGCCGCGCGTGTCATCAAGCGCGTAAACCGCTGACATGAAGTCGCCCCACGCATGATCCACGACGCATGATCCCCCGCGGTCTTTCCTACGACGAGGCAATGCGGCGCTTCCGCTGGCCCAAGCCCGAGCGCTTCAACATCGGCCGCGCAGTTTGCGAGCGCCATCCGCCCGATACGCTGGCAATGATCGTGGAGAATGCCGACGGCAGCGTCCGTAACTGGACCTTCGGCCAGCTCCTCGCCACCAGTTCGCGCCTCGCCAATGCGCTCGCGGCGCACGGTATCGGCAAAGGCGACCGCGTCGGCGTTTTCCTGAGCCAGGGCGCGGAACTCACGCTCTGCCATCTCGCCGGCTACCGCATGGGCGCGATCGTGCTGCCGCTGTTCACCCTGTTCGGCGAGGAGGCGCTGGAATACCGCCTGGCCAACGCCGAAGCATCGGCGATCGTCACCGACATGAGCCAGTTGCCCAAGGTGCTGGCCGTGCGCGAGCGCCTGCCGCACCTCAAGACCATCGTCGTGATCGGCGCCAGCGCCCACGGCCGCGACTTCCTCGATTGGGATCGTCTGTTGGCGGCGGCGTCCGACAAATTCGCCACGGTCGATACGGCGGCCGAGGATCCGGCGCTGCTGATCTACACCTCGGGCACCACCGGCCAGCCCAAGGGCGCGCTGCATGCCCATCGCATGATGCTGGGCTGCATCCCGGCGATGGAACAGACGCTGAGCCACTGGCCAAGGGGCAACGAGGTGATGTGGACGCCGGCCGAATGGGCGTGGATCGCAGGCCTCTACGACGCGCTTTTCCCGGCGTGGTACTACGGCACGCCGGTACTGGCGCATCGCTTTGCCAAGTTCGATCCCGAGCATGCCTTCGCGCTGCTGGCAAAACACAAGGTCGGCGTGAGCTTCATCCCACCTACTGCGCTCAAGATGATGCGGCAGGTGAGCCGGCCGACCGAGCGCTGGGACTACGCGCTCCGCGCCCTCTTCACCGGCGGCGAGGCGATGGGCGAGGAGCTGCTTGCGTGGGGCCGCGACACCTTCGGCGCCACCATCTCGGAAGGCTACGGCCAGACCGAGATGAATCTGATGACGCTCAACTCGCCCGACTGGTTCGAGGTGCGGCCCGGCTCCTGCGGCCGCGCCTGCCCCGGCCGCAAGGTGGCGATCGTCGATGGAGACGGCAACGTGCTGCCGCCCGGCGAAGACGGCCAGATCGCCGGCTGGCGGCACGATCCCATCGTCATGCTGGAATACTGGCGCAACCCCGAGGCCACGGCGCGCAAATATGCCGGCGACTGGCTGCTGACCGGCGATCTCGGTCGCATCGACGCCGACGGCTACGTCTTCTTCAAGAGCCGCGACGACGACGTCATCACCTCGGGCGGCTACCGCATCGGTCCCGGCGAGATCGAGGAATGCCTGATGAAGCACCCGGCCGTGGCCATGGTCGGCGTGGTCGGCGTCCCCGACCCCGTCCGCACCGAGATCGTAAAAGCCTTCGTCCAGCTCCGGCCCGAGATCGCGGCCAACGACGCACTGAAAGCCGAGCTGGCCAACTTCGTGAAGACCCGGCTCGCCGCCCACGAATACCCGCGCGAGGTCGACTTCGTGAGCGAACTGCCGCTCACGACCACGGGCAAGATCCTGCGCCGGGAGCTCCGGCGCCTCGATGCCAAGCAGAAGGCCGGAGGGCGGCCCTAGAAGAGGGTGAGAAGCGTCTGCGCGTTGCTGTCCGGGACAGCGCCCAGGAGGGCCACGAGGCCGATCAGGGCGGCGGGCCACCATTCGGCAAAGCGGGCGAGGCCGTTGCGACGGGCGAGAGGCTGCGAGGAATGGGTGGTGATGAACATGGCAATGCCTTTTGTCATCGTCTAAATACGACCAAAATATGGCCGAACATTACCCAATACTGCCCTGTTATTCAAGGAAGATTCTGGTCTACTTAAAGTATTGTATTAATCTGCAGCGACGGCCGGCAGGTTGAACTGCAGCTCGGCCAGGCGGGCATAGAGCCCATCGCGCCGGATCAGGTCGGCGTGGCGGCCGACATCGACCACCCGGCCGTGATCGACGACCACGATCCGGTCGGCCTTCTGCACGGTCGCGAGCCGGTGGGCGATGACCAGCGTCGTCCGCTTGTCCATGAGCCGGTCGAGCGCCTGCTGGATGGCCAATTCGCTCTCGGCATCGAGCGCGCTGGTCGCCTCGTCGAGCAGCAGAATGGCGGGGTCGCAGAGCAGCGCCCGGGCGATGGCGATGCGCTGGCGCTGGCCGCCAGACAGCCGCACGCCGCGATTGCCGAGATCGGTGGCGAAGCCTTGCGGCAGGCTCTCGATGAAGGCGAGCGCCGAGGCCGCCTCCGCCGCCGCCCGGACCTCCGACTCCGGCGCGCCGGGGCGGCCGTAGCGGATGTTGTCGGCGACCGAGGCGCTGAACAGCACCGGTTCCTGCGAGACGATGGCGAGCGTCCGCCGGAGATCGGCAAAACGCAGCTCGCGGATATCGATGCCGTCGACGCGGATGCTGCCCGCCTCGGGATCGTAGAAGCGTAGCAGCAGGTTGAAGACGGTGGTCTTGCCGGCGCCCGAGGGGCCGACGATGGCCACGGTCTCGCCCGGCGCGACGGCGAGGTCGAAGCGGTCGAGCGCCAGGGCATCGGGACGCGTCGGGTAGCGGAACGACACGCCGGAAAAGTCGACGGCGCCCTCGGTCGGCTTGGGCAATGCCTTGGGCACCGCGGGCTCGGCGATCGACGGCGGCTCCGCCTTCAGCTCGGCCAGGCGTTCGGCCGCCCCGGCCGCGCGCTGAAGGTCGCCGATGGTCTCGCTGATGGCGCCGCCCGAACTGGCCACCAGGACGGCGTAGAACACGAAGGCCGTCAGATCGCCGGCGCTGATGCGCCCGGTGAGCACGTCGTGGCCGCCCATCCACAGCAGGAAACCCACCGCGGCAAAGACGATGAAGATCACCAGCGTGGTCATGATGGCGCGCCGGGCAATGCGCCGCCGCGCCGCGACAAAGGCGCGTTCGGCCGACTCGCCGAAGCGGGTCGAGGCGCGATCCTCCTGGGCGAAGGCCTGCACGGTGCGTACCGCGTCGAGCGCCTCGCCGCCTTCCGACACCATCTCGGCCACGCGGGCCTGCGCCTCGCGCGACAGCGCCCGGACCTTGCGGCCGAACAGCACGATCGGCACGACGGTGAGCGGCACCACGGCCAGCGCCAGCAGCGCGAGCTTGGGATTGGTGACGATCAGCATGACGATGCCGCCCGCGCACATCAGGGTGTTGCGGAGCGCGATCGAGGCCGAGGAACCGATGACCTGCTCGATGAGCTGGGCGTCGCCGGAAATCCGGCTCATGACGTCGCCCGAGCGCTTGATCTCGAACCACGCCGGCCCCAGCCGCACGACATGGGCAAACAGGTCCTTGCGCAGATCGCCGACGACACGCTCGCCCAGCCACGAGACGAGATAGAAGCGCGCACCGGAGGCGATCGCCAGCACGACGGCGACGGCCAGCAGCGAGGCCAGTGCGTAATTCAGGATGTCCGGCCGGCCCTGGGCGAAGCCGCGATCGATCAGGGCCCGAAGACAGGCGCCGAAGGCCAGCACCGTCCCGGCCGCGACCAGGAGCGACAGCAGCGCCAGGGCGACCCGGCCGCGATGGGGCCTGAGGTAGGGCCACAGGAGGCCAAGGCCGGTCAGCCGGTTCAAGGGGCCCGCCATGCCAGGGCAATGCCCAGTTCGCTCGAGAGGACGGCCAGCAGATCGTCGCCGCCCCGCGTGTCCCGCCATTGACCGGTGCCACTGTCGAAGGCGTAGTGCCGCGCCCCGCTCCTGGGCGAACTCAGCCAGATCTGGCGGGTGGGGGCATGCTTGTTCACGAGCCAGATACCCCCGTCGCCCTCGACGGTGAGGACCCCACCCTGCAGTTCGGCGTCGGTACGGCTGCCGATTCCCTCCTCGAGGGCGGCGAGCAGGCTGTCGGCGAGGCTTTCGAACGGGATATCGGCCATGAGCCCGGTCGGTCTACAGGGCCGCCGGGGGCCGGACAACCGGCTTGTCAGGGTCCCTTGAAACAAGGGGACTGGGCCGCTATACACCGCGCCCTGTTGCGCCGGCCGGTCGGAAATCGGCCTCGAAGCGCTGGAGAAGGCTTATGAAAGAGAAGATCCACCCGGACTACCACAAGATCACCGTGGTGATGACCGACGGCACGTCCTTCGAGACGCGGTCGACCTGGGGCAAGGAAGGCGCCAGCATGCGCCTCGACATCGATCCCAAGACCCACCCGGCCTGGACCGGCGTGCGCCAGAGCATCGATCGCGGCGGCCGCGTGCAGCGCTTCAAGGATCGCTTCGGCATGACCGGCAGCGCGGAAGCCGCCATGGGCGCCGGCACCAAGTCATCGGGCGCCAAGCCCGACGACAAGGCAGCTAAGGGCGCGGCCAAGAAGAAGTAAGGCCGAGCTTTTCTAAAGCCTCTGCTAGACTGCACACCGTGATCCTTTTTGGGGAGACGGTGCGGTGAAGTCTGTTCGAGTCGTTTGTGCGCACGATTGCCCCGACATGTGCTCGCTCATCGCCCATGTCGACGGCGGCAAGGTCGTGCGCGTCCAGGGCGACGCCGACCACCCCTACACGGCAGGCTTCGCCTGCGGCAAGGTCAACCGCGACGCCGATCTGGTGAACTCGCCGGAGCGTCTCACGACTCCCCTCAAGCGCATCGGTCCCAAGGGCTCCGGCCAGTTCGCGCCGATCACCTGGGATGCCGCCCTCGACGAGATCGCCGCCAAGTGGAAGGCAATCATCAAGAGCGACGGCCCGCTCGCCATCCTGGGTTATGCCTACTCCGCTCATCAGGGTCTGATGAACCGCGGCCTGGTGAACGGCCTGTTCCATGCGCTCGGCACCTCGCGCCTGCAGGCCGGCACGGTCTGCGACACGTGCTGCGAAGCTGCGTGGGACGTGACGGTGGGCCCGGTGGGCGGCGCCGATCCCGAATCGGTCGTCCATTCCGATCTCGTCGTCGCCTGGGGCGCCGATCTCGCCGCCACCAACGTCCACTTCTGGGCGCTGGCCGAGGAGCAGCGCAAGAAGCGCGGCATCAAGATCGTGGTGATCGATCCCCGCCGCACTCGCAGCGCCAAGGCAGCCGATCTTTATCTCCCGATCCGCATCGGCACCGACGCCGCCCTGGCGCTCGGCGTCATGCACATCCTGGTGCGCGACAAGCTCGCGGACCGCGACTACATCGCCAAGCACACGCTGGGCTTCGACCAGGTCGAACGGGAGGTTCTGCCGAAATTCACGCCGGCCAGGACGGCCGAGATCACGGGCCTCAGCGTCGCCGATATCGAAAAGCTCGCGTCGATGTACGGCAACGCCAAGGCCGCGCTGGTCCGGCTCGGCGAAGGCATGACCCGCCTCACCCATGGCGGCCAGGCGCTGCGCACGGTGGTGCTGCTGCCCGGCGTCAGCGGCCACTACGGCGTGAAGGGCGGCGGCTCCCTCCTCCTGACCGCGGCCTCATGCGATCTCAACTACGCGGCCGTGCGCAAGCCGTCGGGACCGGCCACGGCCCGCATGGTCAATCATCTCCGTCTCGGCGAAGAGCTCCTCAACATGAAGGGCCCGCCGATCCGCGCGCTCTATGTCTCGGCCAACAATCCGGCGGTGACCTGTCCCGAGGTCCACAAGGTGCAGAAGGGCCTCGCGCGCGAGGACCTGTTCACGGTCGTGCACGATCCCTTCATGACCGACACCGCCAAGTACGCCGACATCGTGCTGCCGGCCGCGAGCTATCTCGAGACCGACGATCTCTACCGCGCCTACGGCGCCTACTGGATGCAGTGGGGCCGCAAGGCGGTGGAACCTGCCGGTGAAGCGCGCTCCAACGTCGATGTGGCGCAGGCGCTGGCCAAACGCATGGGCCTCACCGACAAGATCTTCGCCCTCTCGCCTGAGGACGCCGCCCGCGAACTGTTCAAGGGCTCGACCGGGCCTGCGTCCAAGGCCGATCCGGCAAAGCTCTTCGCCGGCGAGCCGATCCACATCGCCCACGACTGGGACGGTCAGCCCTTCAAGACCCCCTCGGGCAAGCTCGAGTTCTATTCCGAGCAGCTGGCCAAGCAGGGCCTGCCGCCGATGCCCGACTGGGTGCCCGATCCGGTCGAGACGGCCGAAGCCGGCAAGTGGCCGCTGCGCCTGCTGACGGCGCCGGGCTACTTCCAGGCCCACACCGCCTTCTCCGGCGTCGGCTTCCTGCGCACCCGCGAGGGCAAGCCGTTCTGCATTCTCCATCCCGAGGACGCGAAGAAGCGCGGCCTCAAGGACGGCGATCAGGTCCGCGTCTTCAACGATCGCGGCGAGATCGGCCTGATGCTGAAGGTCGCCGACGAGGTCCAGCCCGGCATCCTGCTGGTCCCCGGCCAGCGTCCGACCGGCGAGGCGCTCTCCGGCACGATCAACATGCTCTGCTCGGACCGCTACACCGACATGGGTGAAGGCGCGACCTATCAGAGCACGTGGCTGGACGTGGGCGCCTGGAAGGCCGCAAGTCAGGTCGCCGCCGCCGAGTGAGTCAGTGGGACACCGGTCTACGTCGCCGGTGTCCTTCCCGACGGCTGTCAAACCATTGATCTGCCGGGAAAATCACCGCCAGCCGGCGCCGACCCGTGGGACGCCGAATGGCTCGTCTCAAGTCGCCCGTCCACCGCGCAGACCGCTTTCCCGAACCAGAACGAACGCGAAAGAGGAGCGACAAGAAACATGATAGGTTAGCACCTATCACACCCTCTTCATTGCAGTCAATCGCCGACGCTACTTCACCATCGCCTCGCTGGCGACGCGGATGCGCCCGCTGCGCC
This sequence comes from Reyranella sp., assembly GCF_004296935.1. Taxonomy (GTDB): domain Bacteria; phylum Pseudomonadota; class Alphaproteobacteria; order Reyranellales; family Reyranellaceae; genus Reyranella. Next base: position 68,318 of record NZ_SCVH01000167.1, on the reverse strand, counting down.
GCGCCTTGTCGAGCGCCGCGTAGTCCTTGTCGGTCTGCCTGGCATAGGCGATCGCGAACCTGGCGATGGCGTCGTCGAATTCGTCGCTGTTGCCGCAGTAACCCGCGATCATCGCCGGGTCGCCGGATTTCGCATGCGCCAGCGCCAGCGCCCATCCGCACAGGGCACAGTATTCCTCGAATGTCTCGAGTTGGTCGACATCGCCCTCGTTGAACGTAGTGCTGCCCTTCATGTCGGCAAGCTGGCGGACGTAGAAATTGCTGCCCTGGCCCTCGCCCCAACCCAGGAAAATGTCGGGGGCACCCTGGGTCAGGCGCTGGCCGACGACCACGCGCCGGCCCTGGTTCTCGAACGGCAACTTGCCGTCGACATACGGCGCCAGGACCGAGGCCTGGGCCTGCTTGACCTGGAGGAACAGCGGATCGTCGTTGTCGATACCCTGGAGCAGGATCACCCAGCAGCCGGTGCCGACGCTGCCGACGCCCACGACCTTGCGCGCCGAGTCGACGATGCGATAGCGCGACAGCAGCTTCCGCCGGTCGTATGTGAGCGATTCGATGTATGAGCGCAACATGACGTCGAGGGCCTGGTTGATCGGCGTGCCGTTCTCGAGATGGGTCTCGCGCACGATCAGCGGCACTGCCTCGATGATGCGATGCTCACCGTCGACCTGCTCGGTCAGCTTGTCGAGAACCTGCACATGGCCCTTCTCGCGGGCCTTGGCCGCAATCCGCTCGGCCCGCTTGCGCGCCTTGGCCGACAGCGTGTCCATCACCGCCCGGTCGTCGATGCGGTTGTACCAGACCTCGAGATAGCCCATCTCGGCAAAGCGGCGGATGCGTTTGCGATAGGAGCGCGAGATAGCGCGAGCCGCGTCGGCGGCCTTGTCCTTGTCCCCACCCATGAAGCGCGCGGCCACGGCGGCACTCGCGGCCAGGCGCTTGAGATCCCACTCCCACGGGCCCGGATGAACCTCGTCGAAATCGTTGATCGCGAAGACGAGGTTGCGCTCGGCCGACGCGAAGACGCCGAAGTTGGCGACGTGCATGTCGCCGCAGGCGTTGACGAACGTGCCGGTGACCGGCGTGTTGGAAAGATCGGCCGCCATGACCGCGGCCGAGCCGCGCAGGAAGGCGAACGGCGAGGCCAGCATGCGGGCAAAGCGGACCGGCACCAGCTTCTGGACACGCGCGACATTCTGCTGCTCGAGGATCGCAACGGGATCCGGCCGGTCGTGACTCTTCTCGAAGCGGGCGTGGTCGGCCCGCGGCACCTGATCGCGCAGCGCCTTGCCGATGGCCAGGCGTTCCTTCACCGACGGGCGCTTGTCCGTGAAGCTTGCCAGCATGGCGAGGTCTTCCGTAGCCTCTCCAAGTATCCGCACGTGTGCCCTGTCCTCGGCAAGCCGCTTGGCGATGGCCATCGTCCGCTCCCCCACATTGACCGGCCATACTTAACAGGTCCAATGGGCCGGCGGCACCACTCCAGGTTCCTGCATTGGAGCCAGATCTATCAGCGGCTCAGCAGGAATTCCCGCCCGGGCTGCACGCAAAGGGGCGGTATCGGCGTAGACCCGCTCCTCGACGATGCCGCCGTCACGCAGCCTGAACTTGTCGATGCCACGCGAATCGAAACGCGGGCCACCGACATTGCGCGTGCTCTGCCATTCGATGACCACCACATCGCCGCGCGCCGTCCAGTCGAGCAGCTGCCAAACCAAGTCCGGCGCCGCTTCCCGGAGGAGGTCGGTGAGCCGCCCCAGTTCCTTGCCGGCAACAGGCCGGTCGTAGAATGGCGAGTGCAGCACACCCTCGGGATGCCACAGCGCGAGGAACGCCTCTCCGTCGCGGGCGGCCCACGCGGCGGCAAACCTGGTCACGAATTCCTGAACGTCCTGCTCGGTCATGTCGGTGCTCCTGATATGGGAGCGGACCCTAGGCGGCACCGAACAGGCGGTCTGGCGCGTTTCGGACGCCACGTCTCCGGCAAACGAACTCAGACGAACTTGTGCTGCGTACGCTCGCGCCTGGCGAGCCTCGGCACCGCCTGTCCGACGATCAGTGTCTTGAAGTGCTCGCTCTGCTGGTGTTCGGCGAACGCGGCCTCGTCCTTGAAGACTTCGTAGAAGAAGAACTTCGTCGGCTCGGTGAGGGATTGGTGGATCTGGAAGGCCTCTACGCCCGGCTCGCGCTGGGCCTGCGGCAGGAATTCCCTGATGATGCCGACCAGCGCGTCGACCTCCTCCGGCTTGGCGTCCCAGAATGCCGTGACGACCAGACCACTCCGGATCCCGTTCAAATCGACCATGTGCTTCTCCCTTGATGCGAGGAGCGATCAAGATAGTCGGCAACTCCCGCCCGACGTTTCGGCGCGGATCGAACCGATCAGGCGGCGCGCCGGGAAAGCGCCACCAGGCGTCCGCCCATGACCGCGGCGACCATCGCGACCGCGACGAAGCTTGCCGGCACCCAGAAAGCAGCGCTTGCGATGCCGCCGCTCGTCAGTCCATCCGACAGGCCGGCCACATTGGCGACGATACCGGAGGCGGCGGCGCCGAGCGCGAAGCCCGTCTGCTGCACGGTCGCCACCGAACCCGACGCGAGGTCACGTTCGCCGGGCTTGGCGCCGCTCATGATGCCTTGGACGCCAAACACCCAGCAGACGCCGATGCCGAGGCCAGTCAGGACGATCAGCGGCGGCAGCACCGCCACGGGCTGCGCCGTCAAGAACAGCGCGATTCCGAGCAGGCCCGCTGACATGGCGAGCGGCCCGGCCACCATCATGCGGTCCGACCAGCGGGTCGGCAGTCCAGCGACCGCGACAGCGGCCACGGTCCAGCCGAGCGAAGCGCCGGCCACGATGTAGCCGGCGCCCAGCGGATCGAAACCGTGCAGGCTCTGCAGGAAGATCGGCACGAAGATGGAGAGCGGGCTGTAAGCGACGGAGACCAGCAGGGCGAACCACAGCGCAACGCCTGTCACCGAACCCGGCGAAAAGGCGTCACTCGGGAACAAGGGCGACGTGGCGCGGCGATCGAGCGCCAGCATCGCCACGAGGGCCGCAACCGCGACAATAAAGAGGCCGGCCTTGGCGGCCGGTGTGCCGGCAACACTCGCTGCCGACATGACCGCGATTGCCGCGCAGATCAGCACGACGCGGCCGACCGGCACACGCCGCACGGCGCCACTGCGCTCGCCGCGTGCGCGTGGCAAGGAGCGTAGCGCGAAGATCGCCAGCACGGCCCCGGCGATCGTCACGGCATAAAAGGAGCCTCGCCAGTTGCCCCAGGTCGCGAACGTGCCGCCCACGAGGGGCCCGACTAGGATGGAGAGGCTCCAGACGCCGGACAGGAGTGAGCCGACGCGCGGCCATAGATGCTCGGGAAACGCGTTGCCGACCAGCACGTAGGCCATGGCGGACAGCACCCCGCCACCGAAGCCCTGGACGAAGCGGCCGGCGACGACGAATTCCATTGACGGGGCCAGCGCGCAGAGCAGCGCGCCGGCGCCAAAGACCAGGGCGCCTGCGGCAAACGCGCTCCTGGCGCCGAACTGGGACGTCAAATGACCAGTGCAGGTCGCGGCGACGATCGACGAGGCGAGGAAGGCGGTCGTCGGCCAGCTCATCAGCGCGGCGCCACCGACTTCCTCGACGATGCTCGGCAGCACCGTCGCCAGCATCATCACGTTCATCGAATGCAGCAGCACGCCACCAAGCAGCACCGCCAGCAGGGGCAGCCATTCGGGCTTGAGCAGAGCTGACCAGCGGACCTGGGACGCTTCCGGCGACATGCCGGCGCATGATCACGATCCCGCCGCCGCGGTCAAACATGATGCCATCTCCGCCTCCCCCGCGTTTCGCGGGGGAGGAGAAAATTCTGATGTGACATTCACGTCCGAAAACCGCGAGCATCGCCCACGCGCGCGTGGGAAACTGCAGCCATGGAACTGCTCGACCGGAAAACCTGCTTCCGTGCCCTCCAGAGCCGCGACGCCCGGTTCGATGGTCGTGTGTTCGTGGGCGTGACATCGACCGGCATCTACTGCCGGCCGATCTGCCCGTCGCGCCCTCCGAAATTCGAGAACTGCCGCTTCTTCGCCTCCGCCGCGGCGGCACAGGAGGCGGGCTTCCGGCCCTGCCTGCGCTGCCGGCCCGAGATCGCGCCGGACCTCGCCTTCTGGCGCGGCACCGCCAACACCGTCAGCCGGGCGCTCGCCCTGATCGCCGAGGGCGCGCTGGACGAGGACGAAGCCGGCGTCGAGGCGCTGGCCGAGCGAATGGGCGTCGGTGGCCGGCAGCTGCGCCGGTTGTTCAAGCAGCATCTCGGCGCCTCGCCCATCGCGGTCGCGCAGACGCGACGCGTGCTGTTCGCCAAGCAGCTCCTGCACGACACGCACCTGCCGATGGCCGAAGTGGCGATGTCAGCCGGCTTCGGCAGCGTGCGCCGCTTCAACGAGACCTTCCGCGACCTGTTCGACCGGCCGCCGAGCGCGCTGCGCCGCAAGGGCGGCGTCGATAACTCTGCACGGGACGGCGTCACACTCCGCCTTGCCTATCGGCCGCCCTACGATTGGCCCGGCATGCTGGCCGCCCTCGCCGCGCGCGCCACCCCGGGCACCGAATGGATCGAGGACGATGTCTGGCATCGATCGATCGAGCTCGACGGCAAGCGCGGCACTGTCGCCGTGGCGCATCTACCGGCGCGCAACTCGGTGATGGTGACGATCCGCTTCGCCTCGGTGAAGGCGCTGCCCGTCCTCGTGGCGCGCATCCGGCGCGTGTTCGACCTCGGCGCCGACATCGCCACCATCGGCAGCCATCTGGCGCGCGATCCCAGGCTTGCACCGCTGGTCGCGCGGCGACCCGGCCTGCGCGCGCCGGGCGACTGGGAACGCGATACGATGGTGGTGGGCATCGACGACGACACGCCGCGGGCGTGGCGACCATGGCACGCCTATGCCATGCAACATTTGAGGATGGCGAACCATGGCTGAGCAGTTCCAGTTCCTCGTCGACCGGATGGCGACGCCCATCGGCGAACTCCTGATCGTGGCCGACCGGGCGGGCAAGCTGCGCACCATCGACTGGACCGACCACGAGGCGCGCATGCGCCAGCTGCTCGACCGCCAGTATGGCAAGGGCACCTACACGCTCACGGCGGCGCGCGATCCCGGCGGCCTCACCCGGACGATGCGGGCCTACTTCAAGGGTGACATCGCTGCGATCGACAGCCTGCCGGTCGAGACCGCCGGCACGCCGTTCCAGACGAGCGTATGGCGAACGCTGCGCCGCATCAAATCAGGTCGCACGATCAGCTATGCCGAGCTGGCGCGGCGTATCGGCAAACCGACGGCGGTCCGCGCAGCCGGCCTGGCCAACGGCCAGAATCCGATCAGCATCGTCGTGCCCTGCCATCGCGTGATCGGCTCGGACGGCAGCCTCACGGGCTACGGCGGCGGTCTGCCGCGCAAGAAGTGGCTGCTCGAACACGAAGGGGTGCGGACCTGAAACCGGTCACGTCCTGTTGACGTCTCCATATTGACGTCCCCCGCTTTTTTCCCATAAGGGCGGGTCATGCCCATTACCTTCACGATCGATCACAAGGCTCGCTTCGTCGATGCCAAGTTCGACGGCGTCCTCGTCCTGAAGGACGTCGAAGATTTTTGCGACGCCATCGTCGGCCAGAATTGCTTGCCCTATCGCAAGCTGATCGATGGCCGCACGGCCACCGGCAAGTACGACGACAACGATGTCATGGCCCTGGGCGCCCGCCTCAGCGCCTATGCGACGATGGGCCCGCGCGGGGCGCTGGCGATGGTCCCCGCGGAAGACGTGTCGCTCGAGCTCACGGACCGGCTCATCAACCTCGGCAAGGGCGGACGGCCGGCCAAGGCCTTCCGCTCGATCGACGAAGCCCGCAAGTGGCTTTTGGCCCAGCCTGAGGCGTAGCGCTGGAGTCTTTTCGGCAGAATCAGAATCGCATTCCTCCCCCGTCTTCGGGGGAGGTGCCCCGCCTTACGGGGCGGAGGGGTCAGACCCCATCGCCCTCGTAAGACGAGGGCACTTCCCCTTTGCGGACTCCGCAAAGGGGAAGAGAATGATCCCGACTCCTATGGTTCGGTCCACACCAGAATGGCTTTAAGACACCAGCACATTGCGGCGCTTCAGCCGCAGCAGCGAGGCCGGCGAGCGGCCATCCTCGGTCGGTTGGTAGACGACGCTGAACAGGGTCCGCGCCTTGGCCAGCGCTTCGCCAAAACCCTTCTGCTCGCTCTCGAAGGAATCGAAGCCGCAACGCAGCATGAAGGCGATCTGGTCCTGCAGCACGCCGCCGCTGGCGCGCAGTTCGCCCTGGTAGCCGAACCGCCCCCGCAGCAGGCGCGCCTGGCTGTAGGCGCGGCCGTCGCTGAACTTGGGAAAATGCAGCACCATGAGATCGAGCCGCGAGACGTCGGCCGCCAGCGCCTCGACCGGATCGGTATTGGCCAGCACCACGCCGACCGGGCCGCGGCGGGCGAGCAAGGCCGCCCGGGCCTCGCGCCAGCGCGCAAAACTCACCAGCACCATGCCATCGGCCGGCACCGCCGCGTCGTCGGCAAGCCGCAGCCAGGGATCTTCCACGACGAGGCCCGACGGGGCCCCTTCCCTATAGAGCGGCATACATACGATCCTTGAATGGCTCGGCGCCGATGCGCCTGAAAGTGTCGACGAAGCGTTCGCCATCGCCGCGGCTGTCGAGATAGGTCGTGACCAGCGAGTCGACGGCCTCGACCACCTTGTCGGCCGTAACGGCGGGACCGAGGATGGTACCGAGCGCGGTCTTGCCGAAATCAACGTCGCCGCCCAGGCTGATCTGGTAGAGTTCGACGCCGTTCTTGTCGACGCCCAGGATGCCGATATGGCCGACGTGGTGATGGCCGCAAGCGTTGATGCAGCCCGAGATCTTTATCTTCAGGTCGCCGATGTCGTGCTGGCGCGCCAGGCCGGCGAAATGGCTGGATATGCGCTGCGCCACCGGGATCGAGCGCGCGTTGGCCAGTGCGCAATAGTCGAGACCCGGGCAGGCGATGATGTCGGTGATCTTGCCGACATTGGCTTCGGCGAAGCCGAGCCGGCCCAGCGCCGCGTAGACCGCCGGCAGATCTTCTATGGCGACATGCGGGAAAATCAGGTTCTGCTCATGGCTGACCCGGAGCTCGCCCTGGCTGTAGGCGTCGGCAATGTCGGCGACACCTTCCATCTGCACGGCGCTGGCATCGCCCGGCGGCGCGCCGGCGGGCTTCAAGGACGCGGTAACGATCGCGTAGCCTTTGACCCGGTGCGGCGCGACGTTGGACTTCAGCCACAGCGCGAAGTCGCGGTCCTCCAGCCTCAGCGCCTCGACGGCGCCCGCCAGGTTCGACCTGGGTGGCAGATCCGGCGGCGCGAACTGCTGCGAGATCGCCTCGATGGTTTCGTCGCTCAAGCCCAGCAGCCCGTCGCGGGTCTCGGCGTATTCGGCCTCGACGTCGGCGCGCATCTTCTCGACGCCGACCTCGTGCACCAGGATCTTGATGCGGGCCTTGTAGAGATTGTCGCGCCGGCCGTAGCGGTTGTAGACGCGCAATGTGGCCTCGAGATAGGCCAGCAGCTCGTTCTTGGGAAGGAACTCGCGCAGTGTCTTGCCGATCATCGGCGTACGGCCGAGGCCACCGCCCACGATCACCTCGAAGCCGACCTCGCCTTGTTCGTTGCGCCACAGGCGGAGCCCGATGTCGTGCACGCGGACGGCGGCGCGGTCGTTGGGCGAACCGGTGATGGCGATCTTGAACTTGCGCGGCAGGAAGGTGAACTCGGGATGGAGCGTCGACCACTGGCGCACGATCTCGGCCCAGATACGCGGATCCTCGATCTCGTCCGCGGCGGCGCCGGCGAAATGATCGGCAGTGACGTTGCGGATGCAGTTGCCCGATGTCTGCAGCGCATGCATGTCGACTTCGGCCAGGGCCGCGAGGGCGTCGGGCGCATCCTCGAGCTTGATCCAGTTGAGCTGCAGATTCTGCCGGGTGGTGAAATGGCCGTAGCCGCGATCGTACTTGCGCGAGATGTCGGCGAGCTTGCGCAGTTGGCGCGACGACAGCGTGCCGTAGGGAATGGCGACCCGCAGCATGTAGGCATGGAGCTGCAGATAGAGGCCGTTGGTGAGCCTGAGCGGCTTGAACTGCTCCTCGGTGAGCTCCCCGGCCAGGCGGCGGCGCACCTGGTCGCGGAACTGGTCGACCCGCTCCGAAACGAGCGTGCGGTCGTAATCGTCGTAACGATAAAAATAGGTATCAGGCATAACGCACCGCGTCGGCGGCGATGACGTCGAAGGTGAGCCCCGAAGCGCGGATCTTTTCGCGCAAGGAGAGCGGCTCGATGGTGCCGTCGTCATCCTCGGTCACCGCGACGAGGAACGGATCGATCACCGCGAAGGCCTCGGCCTGGGCCCGCAACAGCAGGATCTCGCCGGTGCGCTTGTCGCGGGCGATGGCGGCACGATCGAGCCGGCTCGTCCAGTCGCCGGCGTCGTCGAGCCACACGACGACACCGTCGGACAGGCGGTTGGCGCTGGCGACCTGGAGGTCGCCGCTCAGATTCTTGGCCATCAGGACACCTTTTCAAGCAGCGGCTGATCGGCAACGGCCGCAAGAGCCGCGACCTCGCCGACGATGATGAGACTGGGACCGGCGTCGCCACGGGTATGGGTGGCGGCAAGCCGCGCCAGGTCGGCGAGCCGGCCAACCGAAACCCGTTCATCGGGCCGCGTGCCGTTCTCGACGATGGCGACCGGCGTGGTGGGAGCCGTGCCGGCGTCCAGAAGACGGTCGCGCACGGAAGCGGCTTCCGTGGCGCCCATGTAGATCGCGAGTGTGTGACCTTGTGCTGCCAGGGCGGGCCAGGCGGCTTCGCGGCCATCGGCACCGTGGCCGCTTACGAAGGTCACGGCAGAGGCGAGACGGCGGTGCGTCAGCGGAATGCCGGCGGAAGCGGCACAGCCCAATGCCGCTGTGACTCCCGGGACGACCGATACGGGGAGACCGGCGGCACGCAGGGCTTCGACCTCCTCGCCACCGCGTCCGAAGATGAAGGGATCGCCCGCCTTCAGGCGCACCACAGTCTGGCCGGCACGCACCCGGCGCATCAGCTCGGCTTCGATGTCGGCCTGTGCCCAGCCCACGCTTCCTTTGCGCTTACCGACGGGGACCAGCTCGGCGTCACGGCGCGCGCGGCCGAGGATGGCCGCCGGCACCAGCTCGTCATGCAGGATGGCATCGGCCTCCTGCAGGAGCTGCGCGGCGCGAAGCGTCAGCAGGTCGGGGTCGCCGGGACCGGCGCCCACGACATGGGCGATGCCCACCGGAGACATCCGACGACGGACGGCGTCCAGTTCGCCCAGCGCCACGCGCCGGGCGCCGGCCTCGTCGCCGGCCAGGACAAGGCGGGCGGCCGGTCCGTCGACCAGCCGGCGCCAGAAGCCGCGGCGGTGGGCCGGATCGGGGATCAGGGCATTGGCCTGGGCGCGGAAGGTCCTGGCCAATTTGGCCAACGCACCGATCCGCTCCGGCAGCGCCGCCTCGATGCGGCCGCGCAGGATGCTTGCCAGGGTGGGCGAGGCGCCGCCGGTCGAGATCGCGACCACGACGCCGTCGCGGTCGACGATGGCAGGCAGGATGAAATCGCAGAGCGCCGGCCGGTCGGCGACGTTCACCGGCACGCCGGCAGCCTTGGCCAGGCGCTGCGCCGCCGTGTCGCCCTCGAGCGTGCCGGTCGCGATGAAGGCCGCGGCCGCGCCCCGGAAATCGGCGATCCCCGCCCCCTCGACGGCAAGCCGCGCCACGTCGGCGCCGGCCGAGCGGGCGAGATCCGCCCGGCGGGCGGCGGCGGGGCCTTCGCCCACGACCACGACCCTGCGACCGGCAAGGTCGAAGAACAGCGGCAGGTGCTTCAAGACACGGTCGCCCGCAGCAGGACGTTGAAAGCCAGCATGGCGACGGCCTGCGAGATCGACAGGATCCACAGGATGGCCTCGGGCTTGCGAAGGAAACTGGTCATGCGGGCACCGGCGTTCACTGGACTCTAGAACTGGTGTTATTTCGCACGTCCGCCATGACTTGAATTACCGAAGGTTTCCCGTGCGGGAGTATTTCTTGCCGTCCACAAGGCCGGGAAGGAATTTTTTGCTCCCCTTGACGTCGGACCAGCCGTTCCTAAATCCCTGCTGTCGCCCGCGCCCATCCCGGGGCGGGCGGCTTCAACCATCGCTCTCTGGAGGATGATCCATGCGTACGTTCGACTATTCGCCGTTTTATCGTGCCACCGTCGGCTTCGACCGGGTTTTCAACCTGCTCGATTCGGTCGCCGGTCAGCCCAGCACCAACGGCTACCCCCCCTACAACATCGAAAAGTCCGGTGATAACGACTACCGCATCGTGATGGCGGTGGCGGGCTTCGCCGAGGCCGAGCTCAACGTGACCCAGAAGGAGAACGAGCTCCTGGTCACCGGCCAGACCTCGGCCAACGGCGCGGACGAGAAGCAGTATCTCTATCGCGGCATCGCCGGGCGCAACTTCGAGCGCCGCTTCCAGCTTGCCGACCATGTGAAGGTCGTAGGCGCGAAGCTCAGCAACGGTCTGCTGACGATCGAGCTGCAGCGCGAGATCCCGGAAGAGAAGAAGGCCCGGGCGATCCCCGTCGTGGCCGACGCCCAGCCGGCACTCACGCACTAACAATCGTTCTCACCCAAGGAAAGCCGGGCGCCGCAGGCAACTGCGGCGCCTTTTCCATTGCCGGGTCCCGGGTGGGGCTGAACAATGTCCTTATGACACTCTCAGCCCAACTCACCCACTTCGGCATCCATGCCACCGACCTCGACCGCATGGTCGACTTCTACACGCGCGTCATGGGCTTCGTGATCAGCGACACCGGCACCGGCAGTTCCGGCGCCCGCATCGTGTTCATGACGCAGAACCCTGAGTGCCATCACCAGTTCGTGCTGTTCGATGGCCGGCCGAAGGACATGCCCTACAACCCGGTGAACCAGATCTCGTTCCGGCTCGACTCGCTCGACACGCTGAAGGCCTATCGCCGGGCGCTGATCGCCGCGGGCATCACCGAGCATCGCCAGACCGACCACGGCAACGCCTGGGCCTTCTACTTCAAGGATCCCGAGGGCAATCCGGTCGAGATGTATTGCGACACGCCGTTCTACACGCCACAGCCCTGCGGCGAGCCGCTCGACCTCGACCAGCCGAACGACGCGATCCTGGCGCGCACCGAGGCGATGTGCCGGAGCCGCCCGCGCTTCATGTCGCGCGAGACCTGGATGCAGAACATCCAGGCCAAGCTCGACACGAGACCTTAGGTCACTTCTTGGCGTACTTGCCGGTGAGCTGCGGCGTGTGCGGCCCCTCGCCGCCCTTGTCCTTGTGCTGGGAGCGCGTGGTGCGCGCCCAGGTGCGCTTGAGATCGTCCTTGATGCCGAACTTGAGCGTGCCGATCTTTTCGATGGTGAGCTCGATCTTGTCGCCGTCCATGAAGGAGTTGAGACCGCGGTGATTGGTGCCGGTGGCGACGACGTCGCCGGGCTCCAATGTATGGATCGAGGAGAGCCACTCGATGACGCGAGGGATCTGGTGCGCCATGTCGTCGGTGTTGAACTTCTGCATCACCTGGCCGTTGTTTTTGAGCTCGATGCCGAGCTTCTGCGGATCGGCGATCTCATCGGCGGTCACCAGCCACGGCCCGATCGGCGCGAAGGTGGCGCGCGACTTCATCTGGAAGAACACGTTGCCCGGCGGCGGCAGGCCGCGGGCCGAGCCGTCGATGAAGCAGGTGTAGCCGAAGATGTACTGCTTGTAGTCGGCCGCCTTCACGTTGGAGGCGCGCTTGCCGATCACCAGCGCGAGCTCGGCCTCGCCCTCGAAGATGCTCGCCGGCACGTCGGGCAACACCATGGTGTCGCCGTCGCCGATCACCGCGGTCGCCGCCTTGTGGAAGCAGTTGATGGCGGGTTTCTCCGGCAGGGTGCCGTCTTCCATGTAGTTGACGGCCATGCAGTCGATGTTGCCGGGCCGCGGCACCGGGGGGCGGAGCCGCACGCTTGAGAGCGGCACGCCTTTGCCGTCGGCGGCGGCCTTCTCCAGCTTGCCCTTGTAGCTGTCCCATTCGGCAATGACGCCGACGATCAGGTCGCGCGTGTCGCGATGAGGCACACCTTTGGCTGCGTCGGTGACATCGACGACCTGGTCGCCCTTGATGACGCCCAAGCGAAAGTCGTTGAAATAGCAAAGCTTCACTTCTTCTCTCCCTCTTCGAGTACTGCCTTGGCGACGCCCGCCGCCGACATGGCGGTCGGCCAGCCGGAATAGAACGCCATGTGGGTGATGACCTCGACGATCTCGTCCTTGGTCACGCCGTTGTCGATGGCGCGGGCGACATGGCCCTTGAGCTGTTCGGTTCGGTTCATGGCGACCAGGGCGGCGCAGGTGATCAGGCTGCGGTCGCGCTTGGAGAGCCCGGGCCGCTCCCAGACGTCGCCATAGACCACCTTCTCGGTGAGATCGATCAGCTTGGGCACGAACGACCGCACCGCGTCGCGGGCGGGATTCGAGGCAGGTGGCTTGGACATCTTCTCTCCTTTCAGGATCAGGGGCTGGCGTGGCCGAGGAAGCGCTCCGGCGGACGCTCGCCCCATTGCGACTGGAAACCCTCCTCGGCGCTCAGCAGATGGCCGCCGTTCGAGGCATTCAAGCGGTCGGTGTCGGCCCAGCGCTCATGCACCCGGCCCCACGGATCGCACCAATAGTCGTAGACCTGGCTGCCCAGCAGATGGCGGCCGATGCCCCACATATGGTCGTACTTGCCCAGGCGCTTGATGTACTCGTGGTCCTGGAAGACGCAGTCGATGTCCTGCACCTCGTAGGAGACGTGGTTCAACCCGGCCCGGGCATTGTGGTTGCAGAAGAAGACGTGATGATCGACATACTCGGCACCGCGGTCGAGCCGGTTGAACGATCCGATGATGTTTTCCTTGTCGCCGGCATAGACGTCGTCGGAGCGGATCATGCCCAGCGTCTCGCGGAACCACGCCACGGTCTCCTTGACCTTGGGCGTCGAGAGCACGCCGTGGCCGATGCGCTGGACGGACGTCGGCGACTTGGAAAGCCGCATCACCTTGCCGGCCCGGCGCACGGGTTCGCGGGCGCTGTTCAGTTCGTCGCGTGCAACCCTGACCGGCGGCACGCGCTTCTGCCCGGCAATGACCTCGACCCGGTAGCCGTTGGGTTCCGTGAGCCGAACCCGCTTGCCGCCGCCCGGCTCGTCGACGGTCTCGATGCCCGAGGCGCCGGGCAGCTTGGCCAGGCGCTTCAGGTCGTCCTCGTCAGCCGCGTGATAGGCGAAGCCGATGAATTTGGTGCCGCCCTTGTGCGCGGCGTGCAGATGATGGTGGCCGTCGGTGCCGCGCATGTAGAGCGCGTCGGGCGTCCGCTCGGCCCGCACCAGGCCGAAATGGGTGAGAAATTCCTCCATCTCGTCGAGGTCCGGCGCTTCCATGCGGGGGAAGGCAAATTCAGCAACCTTGATCGCCACCATGATGTCCCTCCGTGTACTCAGTCCTACTTCGTCTTGAACTTGTCGGGCAGGCGCTCCTCGTTGCCGAGCGCCACCTGGCGCACGCCATCGCTGTCGGGGCTGGGCGGGAAGCCGACCTCGGCACGCGGCGCCGGCGCTTCCACGACCTTGTTCGACAGGCGGCCCACGCCCGATACCTCGACGTCGATCGTGTCGCCCGCCTCGAGCGGCCGCGAATTGGCTGGCGTGCCCGTCAGCAGGATATCGCCCGGCAGGAAGGTGATGTGGCGTGCGAGATCGGCGATCAGGTAGCCGCAGTCGAAGATCTGCTCGCTGACCGCGCCCTCCTGCACCATCTTGCCATTCTTGTAGGAACGCAGGGTCGACTGGCGCACGTCGACGCCCGAGACCAGCCCCGGCCCGATCGGGCAGAAGCCGTCCATGCCTTTGACGCGCAACATGGAACCCGCGTCGGTGTCGCGGAAATCATGGCAGCCGAAGTCGTTGGACGGCGCGAAGCCCGCGATGCAGTCCCAGGCCTCCTCACGCGTGACGTTCTTGGTCACCTTGCCGAACACGACGGCCATCTCGCCCTCGTAGTTCACGTACTTGTAGCCCTTGGGCTTGATCAGCTCGCCCTTGTGGGCGTTGAGCGCCGTCAGCGGCTTCTGGAAATAGGTCGGCGTCGGCGGCGGCACACGCGTGTTGCGGAACTCGAAGTAACGCGAGATGTAGTTCACGTGCACGCACAGGATCTTGGTCGGGTTGCACGGCGGCAGATGGACCACGTCCTTCTCGTCGCAGCTGCGGCCGTCGGCGAAGACGATCTTGCCGTCCTTGAATTCCACCCAATAGGCGCTGCCGTCCTTCATCACGTGCCGCACTTCCCGGCGCGGCCCTTCCAAAACGCTCATCCGACTGCTCCCTACTTCTTCGCCTGTTGAATAGCCCGCCACACGTTCTGCGCGGTGGCCGGCATCGCCACATCCCGGACGCCGAGCGGCGCCACGGCATCCAGCACCGCGTTCATCACCGCCGGCATGGCGCCCACGGTACCCGCCTCGCCGGCGCCCTTGGCGCCCAGCGGATTGTACTTGGTCGGCACCGGGTTGGACTTGACCTCCATGCTGCACATCGTGTCGGCGCGCGGCATGGCATAGTCGAGGAAGCTTGCCGTCAGCAGCTGGCCGCTCGCGCGGTCCCATACGACCTGCTCGCTCAGGATCTGGCCGACGCCCTGGGCGACGCCGCCATGGATCTGTCCCTTCAACCCCGTCGGGTTCATCACCGTGCCGACGTCGTCGACCACGGCGTAGCGGTCGAGCTTGACCTCGCCGGTGTCGGGATCGACCTCGACCTCGCAGATGTGGCAGCCGTTGGGGTAGGTGTCCTTCTCGCCGAGGAAGGTGGCGTTCTCGTAGAGGCCGCCCTCGAAGCCCTTGGGCAGCTTGGTCGGATTGAAGGCGGCCATGGCGACCTGCTTCAGCGATACGCTCTTGTCGGTGCCGGCGATCTTGAAGGTGCCGTCGGCGAACTGGATGTCCTGCTCGCCCGCCTCCAGAAGGTGCCCGGCGATGCGCTTGCCCTTGGCGATCACCTTTTCGGCAGCACCAAAGAGCGCCGAGCCGCCCAGCACCGTCGAGCGCGAGCCATTGGTGCCCATGCCGAAGGCGACGCGATCGGTGTCGCCGTCGATGAACTGCACGTCGGCCGGATCGATGCCCAGCCGCTCGTTCAGGATCTGCTTGAACATCGTCTCATGGCCCTGGCCCTGGTTCTTGGTGCCCATGAGGAGCGCCGCCGTGCCGCTCGGATTGAAGCGGATCTCGGCATACTCCGGCTGCGCCGTGCCGGCGGCCTGCTCGATGGCATTGACGATGCCGAGGCCGCGCAGCTTGCCACGCTTCTTCGACTCCTCGGCCCGCGCCGCATAGCCCGCCACGTCGGCGAGCTTGATCGCCATGTCCATGTTCTTCTCGAATTCGCCGCAGTCGTAGAACGGCCCGGCCGGGCTCTGGTACGGCAGGGAGGCCTCCGAGAGCATGTTCTTGCGCCGCAGTTCGACGCGATCGACACCCAGCTCGCGCGCGGCATCGTCGATCAGGCGTTCAATCAAATAGATTGCTTCCGGTCGCCCGGCGCCGCGGTAGGGCGCGGTCGGGTTGGTGTTCGACAGCACGCCGACCACGTTGATGTAGGCCTTGGGGATCAGATAGACACCCAGCACCGTGCCGATCATGCCGAAGGGCGACAGCAGGTTGCGGTCGGAGCCGACATAGGCGCCGATATTGGCCAGCATGTTGAGGCGGAGCGCCACGAACTTGTTGTCCTTGTCGAGCGCCAGCTCGATCTCGCCGATATTGTCGCGGCCGTGCTCGTCGGCCATCACCGCTTCGCTGCGCTCGCAGGTCCACTTCACCGGACGCAGGAGCTTGCGCGCCGCCCACAAGGTCAGGCGGTGCTCGATGTATTGCCAGCCCTTGGTGCCGAAGCCGCCGCCGACATCGCCCGCGATCACCCGCATCTTGCTCTCGGGCACCTTGAAGACGTTCTGCGCCAGCATGTTGCGCACGCGATGGGGATACTGCACGTCGGCGTAGAGCGTCATGCGGTCCTCACCGGGATCGTAGACACCCAAGGTGCCGCGCGGCTCCATGTACTGGGCGTGCACTCTGGTGATCTCGTAGCGTCGCTTGATGACCTTGGCCGCACCCTTGATCGCCTCGTCGGTCGCCGTCTTGTTGCCGCGCTCGGTGAAGCAGGAAATGTTGTCGGGACAGTCGTCCCAGACCGCCGCGGCGCCCGGCTTTACCGTGTCGGCGGTCGAGGTCACCGACTTCAACGCCTCGTAGTCGATCTCGACCAGGTCGACGGCGTCCTTGGCCTCGGCCAGCGTGTCGGCCACCACCATCACCACCGGATCGCCGACATAGCGCACGCGGTCGGTGATGAGCGGCGGCCGCTGCGGGGCATACATCGGTTTCCCGTCGGGACGCTTCCTCGGCATGTTGGCCTTGGGCATGCCGAGCCCGTCGGCGGCGACGTCGTGCCCGGTATAGACCGCGAGCACGCCCGGCGACTTGCGTGCCGCCTCGACGTCAATCGACTTGATGAGCGCGTGGGCATGCGGCGAGCGTACGAACACGGCATAGGCCTGGCCGGGCAGATTGACGTCGTTGATGTAGCGGCCCTGCCCGCGCAGCAGACGCGGGTCCTCGAACCGCAGCACCGGCTGGCCAATTCCATACTTGCTCATGACGTCCTCACTCCCGACGACCAAACGAATTCATCCGGCGCTCAGCCCGGACACCTAACCCAGGGGGCCCATGAAGGCCGGGTCGGCATAGCTGTCCGACATCGGCTCCAGGCTCTCGGGCCACTCCTTGCCGACCTTCCGGCGCTCCGCGGCCGGGCGCGGTTTGCCGTCCCAGCCGACGCGTTCCATGTAATAGTAGAGCATCAGGCAGTGCCCGGCCGGATCGAGGAAGTGCGCGGCATAGTCGACACCGGGATACAGCTCCGACGGAATCGCATCGCTCTGCCGCACGCCGTTCTTCTTCAGGAACGAGACCGCGTCGCGCAGCTGGCGGTAGCTGCCGACCTGCACGCCCATCGACGCGACCGACGTATCGGGGTTCAGGCCCAACTCGCCACGCAGCGCCTTGGGAAACAGCGACAGGCTGTGGTGCTCGCCGCCGTTCCTCAGAAAGACGCAGCGGTGGCCCCTGTAAGTCACCGCCTCGGTGCGCACGAAGCCCATGGTCTCGGTGTAGAAAGCCTCGGAGGCGTCGACATCGGCCACGAACAGGCTCATCGGCCCGATGTTGGTGACCTTGAACGGCCGCGGCAGGCGCACGCCCGCGACGACATACTCCTCGCTGCTGCGGTCCTGGATCGTGTTGCCGGCGTTGATGTCGATGCCCTTGGCGACGGCGTCGCGGACCTCCTGCTCCTCGGAAATCTGCGGCAGCTCGGGCTGTTCGCGGAAGGCCCGGTAGTACATCGCCTCGGGCTTGCTTCGGCCGTCCCAGCCGATCTGCTCCATGCCGTAGTAGAGCTCGACCGTGTGACCGTCGGGATCGCGGATGTAGGTGTGCCAGTTGCTGCCCGGCATGTCGCGGCCGACGCGGCGGATCTCGACCTGCTTGCCGCGGAAATAATCGGCGGCGGCGAACACCTCGTCCATGGTGCCGACCTGCCAGGTGATCTGATTGACGGTGATGTCCCTGGACACCGCGTCGTCGCCGAAGATCGCGCCCAGCGACTTGTGCGCCAGCAGGAAGGCGTGATGGTCGGAATTGTGGCTCATGAAGACGATGCGCGGATCGACCAGCCGCTTCGCCATCTCCTCGCGGCCCGGCACCTTGGAGAAGTCCCGCGTGTCGGTGATGCGAAAACCCAGCAGCTTCGAATAGAAATCGATGCCGCCCTGCAGGTCGGCGACATTGAAGCCGAAATGACCCAATCGGCGGATCTTGAAAGGCTGCGGATAACGTAGACCGCCGATGTCGTAGGTCGTCCTCTGAAGAGCATCCATGACTTTCCTCCTACGCCTTCTTCCGCTTTGCCATCTCGAGCGTGAGCCCGGGCACTTCCGATGCCGCCTGCTGCACCGTGGTGCGAATATGCTTCTCGATCAGGCCGCAGGCGAGGTCGACATCACGTGCCAGCACGGCATCGCGCAGGTCGAGATGCTCGTTCCTCCGTCGCGAGCGGGCGTGGATCATGGTCAGCCAGTGGTAGCGCCGCGCCTGGTCGAACAGCTCGCTGCGGAAGTGCAGCGACCACGGCGACGTGCAGGTCGCGACCAGCGAATCGTGGAAGCGCTTGTGCCGCTTGCCCCACTCGCGCTTGACGCTGACCGGATCGTCCTGTCGGGGCGCCGCCAGCTTGGCGAGCAGGAAGTACGAGCTCACGATCTCGGCTTCCCAGGCATCGGTGCCGTGGCGGATCGCGTCGGCGAGCGTGCTGGTCTCGAGATAAACCCGCAGTTCCGACAGATCGAGGAAGTCGGCCAGCGAGATCGGCGCCACCTGGAAGCCGCGGCCGGCCTCGGTCCGCGCCAGACCTTCCGACACGAGATGCGACAGGGCCTCGCGCAAGGTGCCGACGCTGGTGCCGTAGCGCTGTCGGAGCTCGCCGAAGCGCAGCCGCTGGTCGGGCTTCAGAACGCAACAGAGAATGTCCTCGCGCATCTTGCGCAGGACATCGAAGGTCGCCGCATCCTCGCGGCTGACGTCCTGGGGTGCGGTCGTGGCCGTCGCACCCTCCATGGACCCGTCGAATGGCATCGTCAGGATCTTTCCCATCGCCTGCTCCTCAAACGCCCAGGTAGGCTTCGCGAATGTGCGGCTGCTTCAAGAGATCGTCGGGCAACCCGGTCGCCACGATCCGTCCCTGCTCCAGTACATAGGCCCGATCGGCGACACTCAGCGCCTTTATCACGTTCTGTTCGACCAGCAAGACGGCCGCGCCATCGTCGCGCACCTTGGCGATGATCTCGAACATGTCGTCGACGATGGTGGGGGCGAGGCCCAGCGACGGCTCGTCGAACAGCACGATACGTGGCCGGGCCATCAACGCGCGGCCGATCGCCACCATCTGCTGCTGGCCGCCCGACAGTTCGCCCGCCAACTGCAGCCGCTTGCCGCGCAAAATAGGGAACAGGTCATAAACCCGTTCCAGGGACTGGTCGCGCGCCGCGCGTGCCGCCGGCAGGTAGCAGCCGATCTCGAGGTTCTCCTCGACCGACATTTTTACAAACAGGCGCCGCCCCTCGGGCACCAGCGCGATGCCGTGGGCGCAATAGTCGTGCGACTTCACGGAAGTCATGTCGACGCCGTCGAACCGGAGGTCGCCCCGGCGGCAGCGCAGGAGGCCGGCGACGGCGTTGATGAGCGTGGTCTTGCCGGCACCGTTGGGGCCGATCACCGACACGATCTCGCCGGCATCGACGTCGAGCGAGACGTCCCATACCGCTGAGGCGTCGCCGTAGCCGATATGGAGGTTGCGCGCTTCAAGCAGCATAGGCTTTACCGAGATAGATGCTGATGACGCGCGGGTCGCGCATCACCTCGCGTGGCGCGCCCAGCGCAAACAGCTTGCCCTCGTTCAGTACCGCGATCCTGTCGGAGAGTTCGACCACGGCGCGCATCAGGTGTTCGACGAAAACGATGGTGGCGCCCTGCGCGCGAATCGCGCGCACGAGACGGATGGCATTGTCGACCTCGGCCGGATTGAGACCCGACAGCACCTCGTCGAGCAGCAGCAGCTTCGGCCGCGCCGCCAGCGCACGCGCCAGTTCGAGGAACTTGCGCTCGTGCAGGTTCAGCTCGGCCGGCAGCGCGCCTTCCTTGCCGGCAAGGCCGGTGAAGGCAATCCAGTGCAGGGCCTCGTCGCGGATTTCCGCCGCGGGACGGGCGGGACCACCGAAGGTGGCGGCCAGCGCCACGTTGTCGAGCACGGTCATGTTCACGAACGGCCGCGGGATCTGGTAGGTCCGGGCCACGCCGCGGCCGGCGATCTCGTGCGCCGGCAGGTGGCCGATCTGGACGCCATCGACGGCGATGGTCCCGCTGCTCAGCGGATAGAATCCGGAAATGGCGTTGATCAGCGTGGTCTTGCCCGATCCGTTGGGCCCGACCAGACCGAGGATCTCGCCCTCGCGCACATCGAGATCGACGCCGTCCAGCGCCTGCAGCCCGCCGAAGCGCTTGGTGACGCCCCGCACTTCCAGGATGTTGCGCTCGCCGATCAACTTGGCGGGCGGCGGCACGACGGGCACGACGGCGGCGGCCGGTTCGGTCGTCGCGGCGGCCTTCCGTCGCCTCAGCCATTTCTGGACCGCGGGCACGACTCCATCGGGCAGCCGCAGGATGGCTATGATCAGGATCAGGCCGACGATGGCGCGGCCGATCATGGCCTCACCGCCACTGATGAAGGCGTAGAGCAGCGTCGTGATGACGGTGGCGCCGATCGTGGGGCCGAACCAGTGCCGCGAGCCGCCCAGTACGCTCATCAGCACGACATAGAGCGGCACGGTGAGCTCGAAGGTGCCGCCCACCGTCAGGAAGCCGACATACATGGCATGGATGCCGCCGACGGCGCCGGCGATGCCGGCCGACAGCGCGAACGCCGCCATCTTGTAGCGGAAGGTCGGCACGCCCTTGGCTTCGGCCACGTCCTCGTCGTCGTGGATGGCGAACAGGCCCATGCCGAGCCGCGAGTGCGCCACCTTCCAGGCGATGGCGAGCGTCAGCACGCACATGGCAAAGCCCAGCACATAGATCGTGCCGGTCTGCGTCGGCATGAGGTTGGGCATGGGCACGGCGCTCATGAACACCCCTGCCCCTCCGTCGATCGGCGTGTTGAGGATGATCGTGGCGATGACGAAGGTGACGGCGAGCGTCAGCAGCGCGAACAGTTCGCCACGCAAACGTTTCAGGCGGAAGACGACGGCGCCGATGCCGATGCCGAGCAGGGCTGCGGCGGCGGCGGCGATCGGCACGGTCGCCAGGAACGGCACCTGGAACTGGGTGGTGAGCGTCGCCGTCGTGTACATGCCGACGCCGAAGAAGGCCGCGTGGCCGAGGCTGAAATAGCCGGCGAAGCCGCTCAGCAACGCCCAGCTGGTCGACAGCGAAACCCAGAAGAACACGATATAGAAGAAGGAATCGTAAAAGGCCGGCAGCCCCGCCGTCGGCAGGATCGCGAAGACGGCGATACCGAGGACGGCAGCGAGTTTGGGAAGGGCGTTGGCGTTCATCATAGCCAGTCCGGATCCCACAGCAGGATGGCGATCAGCACCGAGAACGACACCACCGGCGCCCAGGCCGGGCTCAGCACCGCCATGGCAAGCGACTCGCTGGCCCCGATCAGCATGCCGGCGAACAGCGCGCCCAGCGGGTTGCCCAGCCGGCCGATGATGACCACGGCGAACACGACGCCGAGCCAGGCCCAGATCTGGGCCGGCGCCAGCGTGGCGATCAGCGCGATGAAGGTTCCGGCGACGCCGGCATAGGCGGCGCCGATGCCTGACAGCAAATAGGCGAGCTTCTTGTGGTCGATGCCGTAGGCGGCCGCGATGTCGGCGTCCTCGGCGCTGGCCCGGAGCGCCTTGCCGACATAGGTCTTGCGCAGCCACACCCATGTGCCCCAGGCCAGGACACCCGCCACGATACACAGCACCAGCTCGAGCACCGGGATGTAGAACGGACCCGCCTTGATCGACAGTGTCGAGTAGTGGGTTTCGAAGCGGCGATAATCGGCGGTCCAGTGGAGCTGGATGCCGGCCTCGACGATCACCGCGAAGCTGAAGGTGATGAGGAGCGAGGCAAGCTCGTTCACCTTGAACTTGTCGAACAGCCAATGCTGGGCCACGCCGATCACGAACATTGCCGGCACGACCATCATGGCCGACCACCACGGCGCCACGTGATAGTTCGTGCCGAGGTCATAGACGATGTAGGCGGCGAGGAAGGCCAGCGCGAAATGGCTGAGATTGACCAGCCGCAGCAGTCCCCAGCTCAGGCTGAGGCCCAGTGCCAGCAATCCATACATCCCGCCGGCCAGGACGCCGGAGATCAGCGCCTGGCCGAGAAGCGTTGCACTGGGCATTACGCGGTCAGGAGCCGATCAACTTGACCCCGGGGGCCGCGTATTTGGTCGGCCAGACGACTTTCCATTCGCCGTTCTGGACCTGTTTGATGAGCTGCTCGGCGTTGCCGTGATTGTAGGGTCCGTCGAAGCGGAGCGTGCCGTAGATGGTGTCGACGGTATTCTTTTTCAGGAAGGCCGCGATCGCCTTGTCGTCGAGACTCTTGGCGCCGTTCACGCCGGCCTCGAGGATCTGCCACTCCGAGATCATGCCGGCCGCCTGTGCATCGATGATGGCATAGGGCAGGTTGGCCTTGGTCGCCCGCTCCTTGTAGGCCGCCGCCTGGCGCGCGACGCCCGGCCGGCTCATGAACGGCTCGGCGGGCTCGAGGAAGGTCGAGCAGAGCGCGTTCTTGCCGTCGGGCGACAGCGCCAGGGGGCCCGGCGCCGGATAGAGGTGGAAGCTGTTCTTGGGCGTGTAGTCGAGCTTGCGCAGCGCTTCCAGGACCTGGTTGCTCTCGAGTCCCAGCGAACCCACCCACAGGAAATCGGCGTTGGCCTCCTTCACGCGCGCCGCGATGGCGCCGAAGTCGCGGTTGCCCGATTCATATTCGAGGTAGAGCACGACTTTTACGCCGCGCTTCTCCGACTGCTCGCGCATGCCCTGCGCCATGAACTGCGCCGAGGGGAACTTGCTGGTGAGGATGACGATGGTCTTGGGCGGAGTCGGCAGGCTCGCCATCGCATCGAGGATCACGTTGGGATAGGTCTGGTCCGGGTTGGGGCCGAACGGCGTCGCCGGAAAGGCCATCTCGTAGGTCTGCAGCTTGGGGATGCCCATGCTGCTCTGGATGATGACTTTACCATAGCGCTGGGCGACGCCCATCGCCGCCAGGATCGGCGCGGTGGCATAGGGCCCCTGGATCAGGTCGACCTTGTCGACGGTGATCAGCTTCTCATAGAGGCTGCGCGCGACATCCGGCTTCGACTGGTCGTCGAACAGCACGTATTCGACCGGCCGGCCGAGGAAGCCGTTACGGCCGTTGATTTCCTCGACCATGATCTCGGCCGCGATCTTGTGGATCTGCGCCGTTTGCGCGAGGAAGCCGGTCAGCGACAGCGTGCCGCCCACGCGCACGGGCTTGCCCGAAGGCGCGGCCCGCAGGATCGCCGGCGCTCCCAGCACCGCGGTTGTACCAATCATGCCCGCCAAGACGCGGCGGCGACGCCAAGTGCCCATCCGATCGACCATCGTTTCCTCCACTCGGCGCGTTTGAGTCCTGAGGCGCCGTTGGGCCGGATCGTGGGGCAATCCTCGCAGCCTGTAAACGGATTTTCGAAACTTTCGAAAATTTTGAATATTCGGCCGCAGCGCGATATCGGTTACCCCTTCGTAACGCTGGGACGCTGCGTCGGTTTCGCCTATGGTCCGGCGCGAAAGTCACGGGAGTGCGCTCAATGAAAAGCTACAAGGTCATCGAATTCGGTCAGCCGCTGCAGAAGGTCGAGGAAGCCAATCCCGCCCCGCAGGGCACCGAGGTTCTGGTGCGCGTCACCGCCGCCGGCGTCTGCCACAGCGACGTCCATCTGTGGGAAGGCTTCTTCGACATGGGCGGCGGCAACAAGGTTTCCACCCAGAAGACGATGAATCCGCCGCGCACCATGGGCCACGAGATCGTGGGCGACGTGGTGGCCGTCGGCCCCGACGCCAAAGGCGCCAAGGTCGGCGACAAGGCCGTGGTCTACCCGTGGATCGGCTGCGGCAAGTGCTGGTACTGCCAGGCCGGCAGCGAACATCTCTGCCCAACTCCGCGCGCGCTCGGCGTCAACAACGACGGCGGTTACGCCGACCACGTGCTCGTGCCGCATGCCAAATATCTCTATCCCTACGGCAACCTGCCGGTCGAACTCGCCTGCCTCTATGCCTGTTCCGGCATCACCGCCTTCGGTGCGGTCAAGAAGGCGGTGGGCCAGGACGGCGGCAAGCCGATTCTGGTGATCGGCGCCGGCGGCGTCGGCTTGATGGGCGTGCGTTTCGCCAAGTCGGTGCTGGGCCGCGAGCCGATCGTGGCCGACATCGACGAGGGCAAGCGCAAGCTGGCGCTCGAGAACGGCGCCGTGGCCGCGATCGATCCGCGCGACAAGGATGCACGCAAGATCGTGCAGGAGTTGACCGGCGGCACCGGCGTCGGCGCCGCCATCGATTTCGTCGGCGCCGAAAGCACGGCGCAGTTCGGCCTGCGGGCGCTCGGCCGCGGCGGACGACTGATCATCGTCGGACTCTTCGGCGGCACCTTCTCGATCCCGCTGCCGATGTTCGCCTTCACCGGCTGCCAGATCCTGGGCTCGGTCACCGGCAGCCCGGCCGAGATGAAGGAGATGATGGACCTCGTCACCTCCGGCAAGGTGACGCCGGTGCCGACCATCAAGCGCAAGCTCGATGAGGCCGACGCCACGCTCCAGGAACTGCGCAAGGGCCTGATCATGGGCCGCGCCGTTCTGGTTCCGTGAGCCAGGCTGGACGCGCCCTCGCCTACGCTTTCGAATCAGGAGCGCTCGAGCAGAAGCGAGCGTTCTTCCTGCGGGCCGAGGAGTTGCCGCTCACGGGACTCGATGCGGAGCAATCCTTCCGGCCCGACTATCTGCGCCTGAAGCAAAGGGGATGGTCCGTTGTGCCGCGCCTGGAGGGTGGAGCCTACGAGCAGGGCCTCGTGCTGCTGACCAAGCACAAGGAAGAGAGTTTCGCCAACATCGCCCGCGGCTGGGCGTTGCTGGCCCCCGGCGGCCGGCTGGTTTGCACTGGCGCCAACGACGACGGCGCGGCGAGCCTCGAGAAGCACGTCGACAAGGCGTTCGGACTTGCCGACAAGATTTCCAAGTTCCATTGCCGCGTCTTCTGGTTCGACAAGGGCACGCGCGTACCACCCGATTACTGGCGCGGCCTTGCCGGGCTGCAGCCGGTAGGCGCCGGCCCCTGGCTGAACCAGCCGGGCCTTTTCAGCTGGGATCGCGTCGACGACGGCTCGGCACTCCTCGCCAAATATCTGCCGGGCGACATCGCCGGCACGGTCGCCGATTTCGGCTGCGGCTGGGGCTACCTCTCGCGCCATCTCCTCGACCATTGTCCCGGCATCACGCGACTGGACATGATCGACGCCGAGCATCGCGCCGTCGAGGCGGCGCGCGCGAACGTCTCGGATCCACGCGCGACGGCTCATTGGCTCGACCTGATCGCCGAACCCGCACCCGCGACCTACGACGCCATTGTCTGCAACCCGCCCTTCCATGCCGGACGCGCCGCCCAGCCGGCGTTGGGCCAGGGCTTCATCGAGGCCGCCGCGCGCGCGCTCACGCCTGACGGACGCTTCTATCTGGTCGCCAATCGCGGCCTGCCCTACGAGCCGCTGCTGAAAGAGCACTTCGCCTCGTTCGAAACACTGACCGACAACAACAAGTTCCGGGTGAGCCGCGCTATCCGCTGAACAGACCGGCAATCAGGAATTCCCTGTTGCCTTCGGCGCCCGTGATCGGACTTTCCGTCACGCCCAGCACGCGCCAGCCCGGCTGTTCAGCGAGCCACTGGGAAATGGTGGTGCAGACTTCTTCGTGCAATTCGGGTTCGCGCACGATGCCGCCCTTGCCGACCCGGCCCTTGCCCACCTCGAACTGCGGTTTTATCAGCGCCACGAGATGCGCCCCGGGTGCCGCGAGCGCCAGCGCCGCCGGCAGCACGGTGCGCAGGCCGATGAACGAGGCATCGCAGACGATCAGCTCCACCGGCTCGGGAATCTCCGCCCGCGTCACCTCGCGCATGTTGGTCTTCTCCAACGACACCACGCGCGGATCGCTGCGCAGCTTCCAGGCGAGCTGGTTGGTGCCGACATCGACGGCGTAGACCTTGGCGGCACCACGCTGCAGCAGGCAGTCGGTGAAGCCGCCGGTCGATGAGCCGACGTCGAGCGCGATGCGTCCGGCGACCGGAATGGCGAATTGATCCAGCGCCTTCTCGAGCTTCAGCCCGCCTCGCGAGACATAGGGGTGCGGCTGGCCACGGACTTCGAGGGCCGTATCGGGCCCAATCCCCTGCCCCGCTTTCTCCAGGCGGCGCTCGCCGGAAAAGACCAGCCCGGCCATGACGAGGCGTTGCGCGGCGGCGCGCGTCTCCGCCAGCCCGCGCTCGACCAGCGCCACATCAAGTCTTGTCTTGGCCGCCATGGTTCCCCTGCTAGCATGGCGACCATGAGCATGAAACTTCTTGAGGGCGAACGCGCCCTGATCACCGGCTGTGCCGGCGGCATCGGCCGCGGCATCGCCAAGGCCCTGCTGGCCGAGGGCGCCACCGTCCTGGGCAGCGACATCGCCGCCCCGCCGGCCGGCGACGGCATCGATTTCATGGCCGCCGACCTTTCCAAACGCGACGGCTGGAAGGGCCTGCTCGACGGTGCGGTGAAGAAGCTCGGCACCATTTCGCTCTTCGTCCATGCCGCCAGCCCGCGCCGCCTCGAAGTCGACACGCCCCTGTCGGTGAGCGAGGAGACGTGGGACGCGATGGTCGAGATCAATCTGCGCTCGGGCTTCTTCCTCGCCCGCGAGATGGGCCGCCACATGCGCGACAACAAGATCAAGGGCCGCATGCTGCTGATCACCTCGCAGCATCGCGACATGACGCGCAACCTGCCGCACTACAGCGCCTCGAAGGCCGGCATGACCATGGTGATGAAGGAGCTGGCGCGAGTGCTGGCGCCCGACGGAATCAGAGTGAATGCAATTGCACCGGGCGCGATCCCGGGCGGCGGCTTCGTCGCCGACAATCTCGGTGCGCTGGTGGCGCAAATCCCCCTTGGCCGCGCGGGCACTCCCGACGACATCGCCCAGGTCGCCGTCGCAATCCTGTCGGAAAGATTTGGCCGCTATATCGTGGGGACGACGGTAGAAGTTGATGGTGGAATAGGGCTCATAAGCTGGATTCCTGCCAAGGCTTGACCCGGCCGCCCGGAAGGGTTGAGTTACGCCCGAAAAGAGGAGGACCTTTGCCATGACACTTCGCATCAACTCCACCGCGCCTGATTTCAAGGCCGAGACGACCCAGGGCCCGATCGAGTTCCACAAGTGGATCGGCGACGGCTGGGCGATCCTGTTCTCCCATCCCAAGGATTTCACGCCGGTCTGCACCACCGAGCTCGGCTACATGGCCGGCCTCAAGCCCAAGTTCGACAAGCTCAACACCAAGATCGTCGGCCTCTCGGTCGATCCCGTGACCAACCACGCCAAGTGGGCCAAGGACATCGAGGAGACCCAGGGACACGCCGTCACCTATCCGATGATCGGCGATCCCGAGCTCAAGGTCGCGACCGCCTACGACATGCTGCCCGAGGGCGCCGGCACGACATCCGAAGGCCGTACCGCGGCCGATAACGCCACGGTCCGTTCGGTGTTCATCATCGGCCCGGACAAGAAGATCAAGGCGATGCTCACCTACCCGATGAGCACCGGCCGCAACTTCGACGAGGTGCTGCGCCTGCTCGAGAGCTGCCAGCTCACCGCCAAGCACCAGGTGGCGACGCCGGTGAACTGGAAGCATGGCGAGGACGTGATCATCGTCCCGGCCGTGTCGGACGAGGCCGCCAAGGCCAAGTACCCCAACGGCTGGAAGGCGCCCAAGCCCTACCTGCGCATCGTGCCGATGCCGAAGTAGGCGGGTGCGCATCGATCTCACGACCGGTCGGGCGGCCGCCCGGCCGGTGGTGGCTATCGCCGCCGCCCTGCTGGGGTGCGCCCTCACCGCCACGCCCGGCGCCGACGCTGCCGACCGGCTGGTCGACTGCCTGGTCGAATCGGGCGGCAAGGTCGAGTTCAGGGGCAAATGCCGCTTCTTCAGCGCCGACACCACCGGCTCGTTCGCGCTCAACGCCGCCGACGGCAAGAGCCGCCTCTACGGCGAGATTCTCGACGTGTCGGTCTTCATCGTGGCACCCGGCGAGGCCGAAGTGCGCGGCCTGACCGTCCACGGCATCAACTCGCGCTGGGGGCCGGCCAAGCGGTCGACCCAGGACGCGGCCTGCTGGGTCGGCGCCGACTTCCGGATCTGCGCGCGATAATTCAGCCGCGCGCCCGCTCGGCCTGGTGCCCGAGTGCGGCGATGGCGGTGGCGACGATCGCCGGCGCATTGAGGCCGGCCTGCTCGTACTGCTTGGCCGGCGCCGCATGGTCGATGAAGCGGTCCGGCAGGATCATCGGCCGCACTTTCAATCCGTGATCGAGCAGGCCTGTGCTCGCCAGATGCTGCAGCACCTGGCTGGCGAAGCCGCCGACCGATCCCTCCTCGATGGTGATCAGCACCTCGTGCTCGCGCGCCAGCCGCCGGATCAGGTCGGTGTCGAGCGGCTTGGCGAAGCGCGCATCGGCCACCGTGGCGCTCAGCCCCTTGGCGGCGAGATCCTCGGCCGCCACCAGACATTCGCCGAGGCGTGTGCCGAAGCTCAGGATCGCGATCTTGGTGCCCTCGCGCAGGATGCGTCCCTTGCCGATCTCGAGCGGCGTGCCGCGCGCCGGCAGTTCGACACCGACACCCTCGCCGCGCGGATAGCGAAAGGCGCTGGGCCGATCGTCGATCTGGGCGGCCGTCGCCACCATGTGCATCAGCTCGAGTTCGTCTGCCGCCGCCATGACGACGAAATTGGGCAGGCAGCCGAGATAGGCGACATCGAACGAGCCCGCGTGCGTGGCGCCGTCGGCGCCAACGAGGCCCGCGCGGTCGATGGCGAAGCGCACCGGCAGGTTCTGGATGGCGACGTCGTGCACGACCTGATCGTAGCCGCGCTGCAGGAAGGTCGAATAGATCGCCGCGAACGGCTTGAAACCCTCGCAGGCCAGGCCAGCGGCGAAGGTGACGCCGTGCTGCTCGGCGATGCCGACGTCGAAATGGCGCTCGGGGAAGCGCTCGGCGAACTTGTCGAGGCCGGTGCCCGACGGCATCGCCGCGGTGATCGCCACGATCTTCCTGTCAGCTTCCGCCTCGGCGATCAGCGCCTTGGCGAACACCGCGGTGTATTGCGGCGCGTTGGCCACCGGCTTGGACTGCTTGCCGGTCACCACGTCGAACTTCACGACGCCGTGGTACTTGTCGTCGCTCGCCTCGGCCGGCGGATAGCCCTTGCCCTTCTTGGTGACGACATGAACCAGGATCGGCTTGTCGAGCTGGCTGTCGCGCGCGTTCTTCAGCACCGGCAGCAGGTGGTCGAGATTGTGACCGTCGACCGGGCCGACATAATAGAAGCCCAGCTCGTCGAACAGGGTGCCGCCGGCCACGAAGCCGCGCGCGAACTCCTCGGCGCGCCGCGCCGCCATCTCGAGCGGCTTGGGCAGCGATTCGGCGAAAGTGCGACCGAGATTGCGCAGCGTGACGTAGGGCCGGCCCGAGAGCAGCCGCGACAGGTGGCCCGACAGCGCGCCGACCGGCGGCGCGATCGACATGTCGTTGTCGTTCAGCACCACGATCAGCCGGGAGCGCAGCGCGCCCGCGTTGTTCATCGCCTCGTAGGCCATGCCGGCGCTGAGCGCGCCGTCGCCGATCACGGCGATGACATTGTTGTTGCCGCCCGCGAGGTCGCGCGCCACGGCCATGCCGAGGCCGGCCGAGATCGAGGTCGAGGAATGGGCGGCACCGAACGGGTCGTATTCGCTCTCGGCCCGCCGCGTGAAGCCCGACAGCCCGCCCTCCTGGCGCAGCGTGCGGATGCGGCTGCGGCGGCCGGTGACGATCTTGTGCGGATAGGCCTGGTGGCCGACATCCCAGATCAGCCGGTCCCTGGGCGTGTCGAAGACATGGTGCAGCGCCACCGTGAGCTCGACGACGCCCAGGCCCGCTCCGAGATGGCCGCCGGTCACCGAGACCGCCGAGATCGTCTCCTGACGCAGCTCGTCGGCCAGTTGGCGCAGCTGGTCGGCGCGCAGCCGGCGGATGTCGGCCGGAATGTCGACTGTGTCGAGGAGTGGCGTCAGGCTCTGGCCGGTCATGGAAACATCATACTCCTGCTCGACCGCACATGCGCGCGCCTCATGAGCGGCGGGCAACGACGAAATTCGCCGCCTGCCTTAGCAAATCCGCGGCCTCGCCGAACGAGTCCAGGTGCGCGGCGGCCTGTCGCGCCAGCAGGCCGGCCTGGGCCCGGGCGCGCTCCAAGCCCAGGATCGACACGAAAGTGGCCTTGCCGGCCTCGATGTCCTTGCCCGGCGTCTTGCCGAGTTCGACGACGTTGCCCTCGACGTCGAGCAGGTCGTCGGTGATCTGGAAGGCGAGGCCGAGATCGTGGGCGAAGGCGGACAGCGCCGCCCGCATCGGCTCGCTCGCCTTGCCGAGCACAGCGCCCGCGGTGCAGGAAAAAGAGATCAGGGCGCCGGTCTTCAACCGCTGCAGGCGGGTGATGGCGCCGATCGAACGCTCCTCCTGGGATCCGCTGGCCTGTTGCTCGGCCAGCAGATCGAGCATCTGGCCGCCCACCATGCCGTGCGCACCCGACGCGCGGGCGAGTTCGGCGACCAGCGTCATGCGCACCGCCGGATCGCCATGGGTGTCCTCATGCGCCAGCACCTCGAAGGCGAGCGCCTGCAGCGCGTCGCCCGCCAGGATCGCCGTCGCCTCGTCGAATTGCCGATGGCAGGAAGGCTTGCCGCGACGGAGATCGTCGTCGTCCATCGCCGGCAGATCGTCATGGATCAGCGAATAGGCATGAACGAACTCGATGGCGCTGGCGGTTCGCAGCGCCGACACCGCCGAGACCTTGAACAGCGTGGCGCTGGCCAGGACGAAAAAGGCGCGCAGACGCTTGCCGCCGCCCAGGCTCGAATAGCGCATGGCCTCGAAGAGACGTGCCTCGCCCTCGTCGCCGCTCGGCAGCAGGCGATCCATGGTGCGCTCGACCGATTCGGCGGCGAAGGCCAGCGCCTGGTCGAACTGGCGGTGCGACGACAGCGGCATGGGACGCAGAAATCAGCCGAGATCGGCGGGCTGGCTGCTGACCGAACCGTCGGCGGCGAAGACGATCTTCTCCACCTTCATCTTGGCCTCGGCGAGCTTCTGCTCGCAGTGGCGCTTCAGGAGCGCCCCGCGCTCGTAGGCCGAGATCGCCTCGTCGAGCTTGACCTGCCCGCGCTCCAGCTGCTGGACGATGGCTTCCAGCTCCTTCAGCGCGTCCTCGAACGACAACGCGGCAATATCCTTGGGCACGGAGGGTTCTTTGGCCAATTTTGCCTCTCGGGGGTCAACGGATGGTAACCGTCCCTACCGAAAGGTGCCAGCCGCGTCACCTATCGTTGGTGAAAATGACCGAATCCGTGCGCAAATTCATGCTTTCACAACTGTGGATAGCGAATCACGCATCCGTGACATGGCGGCATTGCACGTTCGCAGGTCAAAACCCGGCGCTGCGCATTGCGGCAGGCACATACCGATGGCAGTTTTCGCCGTCACAGAATAAACGGCCATTCATAGGAGAGAACGCCATGGGCAACGTCAGCCATCTCGTCACGCGAACCGCAGCCTTTCAGAGTTCCGTAGAGCAGGGCCTCGCGGAAGCGACGAGCGGCAAGGACCGCCAGTTCGTCACGGCGCTGGCCCGCGGCCTCGACATCCTGCGCGCCTTCCACGCCGGCGAAGGCATGCTGGGCAACCAGGAAATCGCCCATCGCACCGGCCTGCCGAAGCCGACCGTCGCGCGCCTCACGCATACGCTGACCGAACTCGGCTACCTCAACTACATCAGGCGCTTCCGCAAATATGAGCTCGGCGCCTCGGTGCTGGCACTGGGCTATGCCGCGATCTCCAGCATGGACGTCCGCCGCGCCAGCCGCGCGCCGCTCGAGCAGCTTGCCCACGCGCTCAACGCCTCGACGGCGCTGGGCGGCCGCGACCGCCATTCGATGATCTACCTCGAAGCCTGCCGCGGCCCCTCGGTCGTGGCGATCACCCACGACGTCGGCACCCGCGTGCCGATGGCCAGCACCGCGATCGGCCGCGCCTACCTGTTCTCGCTGCCCGACGTCGACCGCAACAAGCAGATCGATGCCATCCGCCGCCGCTGGCGCGACGATTGGGCCAAGGTGAAGACCGGCCTCGAACGCTCGTTCAAGGAACTGGCCGATCACGGCTTCTGCGTGACCTGGGGCGAGTGGCTGCCGGAGCTGTGCGGCGTCGGCGCGCCGCTGCGCAACTCGGACGGCACCGCCGCCTATGCCATCAACGCCTCGGCGCCGATCTACCAGATCAGCCGCGACCGTCTCGAAGCCGACTGGGGCCCGCGCCTGGTCAAGATCGCGCGCGACATCCGCACCGGCATGGCGGCCCAGCCGTCCGTGACGCCGGCGCCCGCCGCCGTCCGGCCCGCGACCAACGGCAATGGCAACGGCCACCGGCCGCCGATCTCGGCGATGGCGCGCCGCTAAGGCGCGCCCTCTCCTTCTTCCAGAAGATGGCGATCCAACGTCCGGCGGACGCGCGTCCTGTCGCGTACCGCTTCAAGGGTTTCAACGAGCTGATCGGCCATGAGGTGGTGGCCTGGCGGCAGGGCTTCGTCGAGATGCGCCTGGCCGTGCGCGCCGAGCTGTGCAACGCCAACGGGCTGCTGCATGGCGGCGTGCTGATGACCCTGCTCGACGGCGCGAGCGGGCTCGCCTGCACCTTCAACGACGACGCCACGGTGCGACGTCTCAGCGTGACGCTCGCTTTCACCACACAGTTCATCAAGGCGGCGCGAGAAGGCGACACGCTCGCCATCCTGGGCGCGTGGCGGCCCTCGACCAGCAAGAGCACATTCGCCTGCGAGACCGAGATCCACGACCAGACCGGCGACCTCATCGCCACCGGCGCCGGCACCTTCCGCTACCTCAAAGGTGAGCGCCCTGATGGCACGCTGACCTTTCTCGACCAGAAGGCCGCGGACTAGGCACTTCTTCTCCTCCCCAGCTTCGCTGGGGAGGTGCCCGCAGGGCGGAGGGGTCATGAGTCACGGTGAGGCTTCTGACCCCTCCGTCGCCTCAGCGGCTTGGTTACAAGCCGCGAGACGGCGCCACTTCCCCCTGCTTTGCAAGGGAGGAGAGTTTCTCGAGGAAGCGAAAGCGCCTGGCCGCCGTCTACCTGAGCGGTAGACCCGACTTGCGGCGCAGGGTTTCGAGCAAAGCCCGATTGAGATTGCCGGTCTCGGGGAGTTGATGCGCGGCCTCGAACGCCTTCACGGCGGCGAAGGTGCGTGGCCCGGCAGCCAGATCGACGGGGCCGGGGTGAAAATCGTAGGCCCGCAACCAGGCCTGAACCTCGCCGATCTCATCCCTGCTGAGTGTGACTTTCGGCCGGGGCTCCTCCTTGGGCGGGGCCAGAATTTCCGCGACCGAAGGGCTGAGGACTTGAGGGGGCGGAGGGGCAAGCCGCTCGGCCGGGAGCTGAGGGCTGTAATTCGCACGCGCCCCTTTCAGAAGCGACTGGCCACCCGGGTGGGTGAAGACCAGAGCGAGGGCCATGACGCCGATTGCCAGCAACCCGACCGCAGGCGCTCCGCCGATCGTCTCTTCGATCTTGAGCGCCATCGGTGTCTCCTCTCCTCAGAGTGATCGTCGCCAACTGGAAGCAGGTTATCAAACTGGCGGCCGGCGATGGAATGGAGGGCTGTCCTCTTCACGCCGATATTCGTGTAAGCATTGTAACGATTGTAACCGGGCGGCCTCGGCACGCCCGTAAACGGCCCAATTCAGGACACCGTCGCGCTCAGCCTGTAGCGCAGCCAGACCGCGCCGCCGTCCAGCACCTCGTGGCTGGTGAGGGTCATGCTTTCGATCGGCGCAGGTCCCAGGTCGACGTCACCGGAGTTGAACACGGTGGGCGCGCCCGAGCTGCCGTCGATCGCGGCGCTGATGACGATGCTCAGCTCGTCGATCAGGCCGGCGCGCAGCAGCGCCCCATTGGCCCCTCCGCCGCCCTCCAGCAGGATGCGTTCGATGCCGAGCTCGCGATTGAGCGTTTTTAGCGCGACGCCAAGATCGATCTCGGTCTTGCCGGCGAAGATGTAGGAGACGCCGTCGGCGCGCAGGCCCGCCAGATGGCTGTCCGGCACCGCCTCGGTGAGGATGACCAGGATCGGATCGCCGCCGATATCCTTTCGCGCCCACACCGCCTTGCCCTTGCCGTCGAGGAAGATCCCCCAGGCCTTGGCCTCGCGCCGCGCAAACCAGTTCGCACGCGGAAAGACCTGCTCGCTCGGCGGATACTGCGGCTCGGCGCCCTTGGCGAATTCCTGCGCGGTGACGCGGCCGCACAGCCACGACCCGCCGCCCCCGCCTTCAGCGACAAGCTGATCGTGCAGGCGCTCGAACAGGTTGGGGACGACATTGCTCCTCGGCCGCCAGCGGCTTCCCCAGATGCGCCCGTCGACGCTCGTGACCATGTGGCAAATGACGTATGGCTTCATGCCCGGGAGCTTAGCCGAAAGCGAACAGTGTGGAAGCCAGGGCGTTTATCGGCGCTCCCGGTGAAGCTTCGCTTGGCGGCTTGTAACCAAGCCGCGGCCTGACGCTCATCGGCCAAGCGGAGCTTGGCCCAGCCGCGCCGCCTCGATCTTGGCGACGTCGATCTTCTTCATGTCCATCATCGCCTCGAACGCGCGCCGGGCTTCCTCGCCGCCGGCCGCCATCGCCTCGGTCAGCACGCGCGGCGTGATCTGCCAGTTGATGCCCCACTTGTCCTTGCACCAGCCGCACGCACTCTCCTGGCCGCCGTTGCCGACGATGGCGTTCCAGTAGCGGTCGGTCTCGGCCTGGTCGTCGGTGGCGATCTGGAACGAGAAGGCTTCGCTGTGCTTGAACCCGGGACCGCCGTTGAGGCCGATACAAGGAATGCCGGCCACCGTGAAATCGACCACCAGAACGTCGCCCTTCTTGCCGGAGGGGAAGTCGCTGGGCGCACGGTGGATGGCGCCCACCGCGCTGTCGGGAAAGGTCGCGGCGTAGAAGCGGGCGGCCGCTTCGGCGTCCTTGTCGTACCAGACGCAGATCGTGTTCTTTGCGGGTTTCTTTGCCATGACGTGTCCTTTCGCTTTGAAGGGGTCCAAGCGCATTTCTAGGCGAGCAGCGCGTAGAGATAGGTCTCCTGCTGGGCGGGATCGCTCGCGGTCGGGCCGTAGACCTCCCAGTTGATTCCCGCTGGCTGGAGCTTCTCGGCCTGGATCCAGTCGAACAGCGTCTGCCAGGCTGCCCCCATGCCGTCGAACGGCCCCACCATCACGGAGTGAACGGCGCGTCCCGCCGGCAGTTCCGACGGCACGATCTCGCCCTGCGCCGCGATGGGCCGCGCCACGATCGTGCCCATCTCCATGTCGAGCGCGCCGCCCTGCGGCGGCAGCCAGCGCGTGCAGGTGAGACCG
This sequence comes from Reyranella sp., assembly GCF_004296935.1. Lineage (GTDB taxonomy): Bacteria > Pseudomonadota > Alphaproteobacteria > Reyranellales > Reyranellaceae > Reyranella. Next base: position 32,724 of record NZ_SCVH01000167.1, on the reverse strand, counting down.
AGCGCCCCGGTGTCGAGTGACGGCAGGCCGGCATCGATCGCAGCCCGCGCCGCGCGCTGGGCCTGCGGGATCTCGGCGAACGGCACCTTGGCCTTCACCACGGCCGTCAGCTGGCGCTCCACCGTCACGATCCTGCAGCTCATGATGCGTTCCTAGATACTTAACCAATAAGTTAAGTCTTAGGAAACGTCGTGCCCGCTGTCAATCGGATCCAGCGGCCAGCTTTCAGGCCTGGAGCAACGGCAGTCGCACGAGGTCCCGGTGAATCGTCTGGCCCAGAAGACTGTGCACGAGGACGACTTCACGAGCGGTCCAACTGATCGGCTCGATGGGTTGCTCGGCAATGCGCCTGACGTCGCGGAGCAACGTCACATGCGGCTCAAAGCGTCGCGCCGGTCCAGGGCTCGCGTCGAGCGCATCGCTCAGCCGCTGCTGCAGAATGTGGAGTCCAATCAGGCGGTCGTCCCCGCCCAGCACAAAGGCTCCACCGCCGAAGCTCATGACGCGGTCGAACTCGACCCGGAAAGCCGGCATCGTGACGGCCGCGGCCCGTTCCGCCAGCGCATCGATCAGTTCGGCAGGCGGCGGCGTGTCATCGTCGCCCACGTGAAAGAGCGTGACATGCAGGTGCTCCGGCTTGAGCGGCTTGCCCGTCAATCCATGTGCCGCGCGCCAGCGCATGGTGCGCTCGGCGATCTTGGCCGCCGTTTCCAGGTCAGGGCGAACGGCAAAGAACAGCCGATCGGTCGCCTCCCGCCACGGCGTCGCCCGGGCAAAGGCCGCATGGCGTTGGCGAAACCGCCGCGTCGCCAGCTGTGACGGCCCTCGCTTCCGGAGTCCCGGAAGGCCCAGCGGAGCCTGGAAAGCATCGCCCATCGTCGTGAACAGATCGCCCAAGAGAGAGTTCCTCCTGAATTGAATGTTCACTGTATGTTCTTTCCATGGGCAAGGCAAGCCGAACCTTGGATCGGCCTTGGTGCGGCCCGCCTCGTCGCTCTACTTGATCGTGATTTCCGTGCTTCCGAGACCGATGAACTCGGTCTTGGCGGCACCGGTGCCCGGCAGGAACGCCGGCGGATGCACGAGCGGCCATCCGGCCGCCGCGCTGGCAGCGAGTGCGACGCTCTCGCGCCGCTTCATTCGATCACCTCATCGGCGCTGGCGATGATCGACGGCGGCATAACGATGCCCTGCGCGCGGGCAGTCTTCTGGTTGACGACGAAGTCGAACTTGGCCGGCGCCTGCACCGGGAGGTCGGCCGGTTTGGCACCCTTGAGAATGCGGTCGACATAAGCGGCGGCGCGCCGGAACTGGTCGCCGCTGTCGGGGCCGTAGGCAATCAGCCCGCCCTCAATGGCGAAGTAGGCGAAGGGATAGACGGCCGGCACCCGGTGCCGCGCGGCGGCGGCGATGATCGCGGCACGGTTGAGAAACGTGAAGACATCGGGCATGACGACAAGGCTCGCATCGCCGGCAAGGCCCGCAACGACGCCATCGATCCCGCCCGGCTCGCGCACCGTTGCGCGAACCAGCGTCACGCCGAGCGGCGGCGCTGCGGCGTCGAGTGCCGGCAGGAAGACCGAATGCGGCGCGGTGTCGGGATTGTAGAGCACGGCGATGCGCTTCACGCCCGGCGTGATCTCCTTCAGGAATTGCATCCACTTGCCGGCCATGGCGGCGTCCATATTGCTGAAGCCGGTGAGGTTGCCGCCCGGCTTGGACAGGCTGGCGACGAAGCCGTCGCTCACTGGGTCAGAGACGCCGGCGAAGACAATGGGGATGGTCCGTGTCGCCTGTTGCAGCGCCCGCGTCGGCGGGGTGTTGGTGGTGAAGATTGCATCGGGCGCGAGGCCCACGGCCTCGGCCGCCTGAGCGCGGATGCGCGCCGGGTCGCCGCCACCCCAGCGGAAATCGATGCGCAGGTTGTTGCCCTCGATCCAATTCAGCTGTCTGAGGGCATCGCGGAACGACTTGAGGCGGCCTTGCGTGAGCGGATCGCCTTCGACGTTACCCATAAGCACGACGATGTGCCGGGTGGGGCCGGCAGGCTGCGCCCTGGCGGCGAGCGGATGGGCGGCGGCCGCCGTCGCCAGCAATATGATGGACTCCCGCCGCTTCATTCTTCACTCCGCTACGTGCTGGACCAGACGAAATTAAATCGTGAGACGCGCCGCAACGCTTAGCATGACTTGCTGAATTTCCGGCCCAGTCTACTCATAGTCGTCACGCAGCGTACGAATAGCGCGGCCATCTCTGGAGCCTCCGATGGGACGCCCCAGGACAGCCTAAAATTCTCTGTGCCCGTCGGAGATTTCGATGATCTAGCTGCCTCTAGCCAGTCCGGCTCTTGACTCCTATCCTATCCTCCCCTATATATCCGCTCAGGAAGGATTTTCGGCCTTAAAAGGCCAAGGAATAGGAGGAAAACAATGTCCTTTTACGATCAGAACCGTCCATTTGGCGCCCCGGTTGCGACCCACGAGGCGCTACCGGTCGACGGACTCAGCTGGACCGAGGCGGCCTATCACATGCGGATCCACGGAAAGAATTTTCATCCACCCGCCCATATGCGCGGCATGAGCCTGGCGCAGTTGGAGGCGAAGGCGCGCGAGGAAACCCGGGAGCAGCGCGAGGCCCAGGAGGCGCGGGAGAGTGCAGCGCGCATCGAGAACGCGCCCAAGGCAATCGAGCGCGCACTGCTCGACGGCCCGTCCTCGAAGCGGGCCCTGCCGCCCCAGCGCGGCTGGCGCCTGCGCGTGCGCTATCTCAACCAGGCGCGCCGCTGCAACACGCTGCGCGAGGCGGCGGCCCGCGTCGGCATCGACGAGAGCACGGCGCGGCGCTGGCGGATCAAGTATCCGAAGTTCGCCGAGCGCCTCGCCACGATCGTCGAGGAGCGCCACCGGCAGAACGCCGACGACCTGAAACTGCGGGCCGGCGAGCCGCGCACGCGGCCCTTCTTCTTTCGCGGCAAGCAGATCGGCGAGCAGGTGATCCACGACGACCGCGCGCTGATGTTCCTGCTGAAGCTGGAAGACGGCCAGCGCGCCCGGGCCGAGGCGCGCGCGGAGCGGCAGGAGCAGCGCGCGCACGAGATCCGGCTGAAGAAGATGGAGATCGAGGCAAGGCGCGAGGCGAAGGGGATTTCAAAAACGCCCGCTTTTGCCGCGCACGAGGAGGATGCCGCGGCCGCGGAATACGCGAGCTGGATCAACGGCTTGGTGTCCGTTCCGAGCGACATCGCACCTCCACGGGTCGTGGAGGCTCGCATGACCCCCTCCGGCCCTGCGGGCCACCTCCCCCGAGACGGGGGAGGAGAAGAGTCCGCCGAGTCGCCCGGCCCGCTACTTGATGGTGATTTCCGTGCTTCCGACGCCGATGAATTCGGTCTTGGCGACACCCGTCCCCGGTAGGAACGCCGGCGGATGGACCGACCCGGTGAGCACGAGGTCGCCCGCCTTGAGATGCCGGCCGTGCTTGTTGAGGGCGTTGGCGAGCCAGGCGAGCGAGATCAGCGCGCCGCCCATGACGGCGCTGCCGGGCCCCGCGGCCAGTTCCTTGCCGTCGAGCGTCGAGCGGCCTTGCAGGTTGGCGAAGTCGAGATTCTGCCAGTCCTTGATCTCGGTGCCCGTCACCAGCGCCGCCTGCAGCACGTTGTCGGCGATGCGCGCGGGCCCGGTCATCTTGGTGACGTCGACGTAGCGGTTGTCGACAAGCTCCATGCCGCAATAGAGGTTGCCGACATGGGCGCGGATGCTGTCGGCGGTATGGGGCGAGCCGCCGGCCGGCGCATCCTTCGAAATGCGGGCCACCAGTTCGGGCTCGATGCCGGGCTTGAGCGGCCATCCCTTCTCGAACACGGCGCCGCTCTGGCAGAGGCCGCTCTGATAGACGCCGGCAAAGACCGGGCCCGAGAGCTTCAGCGGCTCGTATTGCTGCGGCAGGGTGAGCGCCACCTTCCAGCCGGCAAACTTGTCACCTGTGCCGGCGAAAAGATCGTGGACGGCGAACTGCACCTTGTAGGCGTCGGCCTCCGAGAGGCTGGCCGTGGCCTGGATGATGTCCATCGGCTTCTTCGAGCGCCGGCCCTCGGCGATCTTCTCGGCCAGTGCGGCGATTTCCTTGGCGTCCACGGCGTTTCTCCCTCGGTACAGCGTTGTGCTCTTTGTACTTCGCTAGGGCTCCGGCTCAAAGCTCTCACTCCTCCTCCCCTTGCAGGGCAAGGGGAGGTGTCGGCGTCTTACGACGACGGAGGGGTCATGAATCATGGTGGGGCCTTGACCCCTCCGTCGGCCTATGAGGCCGCCACCTCCCCCGATGACGGGAGAGGAGATCTTGAGCTACGCCGCTTTCGCGGCGTGGTACTTGCCGTAGAAGCTCTCGCCCTTGGCGGCCATGTCGCGCAGGAGCTTCGGCACCTCGAACTGGTTGCCGTACTTCTTGGCGAAGGCGTCGCATTCGGCGACGAACTTCTTGACGCCCACCTGGTCGATCAGGCTGACGGCGCCGCCGGTCTGTGGTGCGAAACCGAGGCCCATGATCGAGCCCACGTCGCCGTCCTGCGGATCGGTCAGCACCTTCGATTCGAGGCAGCGCACGGTGTCGACCGACTGCACGTAGAGCAGGCGCTTCTTGATCTCGTCTTCCTTGGCGCGCTTCTCCTCGCCCTCGCCGTAGAGCAGCTTGGGATCGGCCGGGAAGTACGTCGCCAGTTCCGGCCACAGGCGCTTCTTGCCGTCGGCCGGATATTCATAGAAGCCCTTGCCGTTCTTGCGGCCGTAGCGCTCGAGCTTGGTGTGCATCAGCTCGAGCACGTCCTCGGTGCCGCTGGGCTCGTACTTCTGGCCCGAGGCCGCGGCGTCCTTGCGGGCCTGGTCCATGATCTTCCAGCTCAAGTCGATCGCGACCTCGTCGTTGAGCGACAGCGGGCCCACCGGCATGCCGGCGTAGCGCGCGCAGTTCTCGATCATGGCGGCCGGAATGCCCTCCTTCAGCATGCGATGGCCCTCGCTGATGAAGGCGCCGCAGACGCGGGAGGTGAAGAAGCCGCGGCTGTCGTTGACCACGATCGGCGTCTTGCGGATCTTCTGCACCAGGTCCATGGCGCGGGCGAGCGTCTCCGGCGAGGTCTTCTTGCCGACGATGATCTCGACCAGCGGCATCTTCTCGACCGGCGAGAAGAAATGGAGCCCGATGAAGTTCTGCGGCCGCGACGAGGCTTCGGCCAGGCCGCTGATCGGGAGCGTCGAGGTGTTGGAGGCGAACACCGCCTCGGCCGGCAGCGACGCTTCGGCCTTCTTGGTGGCTTCCGCCTTGACCTCGCGGTTCTCGAACACCGCCTCGATCACGATCTGGCAATCCTTCAGCGCGCCGAAGTCCGGAGTCGCCGTCACCTTCGCCAGCATGGCATCGCGCTTGGCCTGGTCGAGGCGTCCACGCTTCACCAGCTTGTCGAGCTCGGCCGCGATGTGCGCCTTGCCCTTGTCGGCCGCGGCCTGGTCGCGGTCGACCAGCACGATGTCGAGGCCGGCCTGCACCGATACGGCGGCGATGCCGGCGCCCATCAGGCCGGCGCCCAGCACGCCGATCTTCTTGTACTCCTGCTTGGGCACGCCCTTCGGCCGGCGCACCAGCTTGTTGGCTTCCTGCAGGCCGAAGAACAGCGTGCGGATCATGCTCTTGGCGACGGGATCGCGCAGCAGCGACACGAAATAGCGCGTCTCGACACGCAGGCCCGAGTCGAACGGCAGCTGCAGCCCCTCGAAGACGCAGCTCATGATCGCCTTGGGCGCCGGATAGACGCCGTTGGTCTTGCCGCGGATCATGGCGCTGCCGCCGATGAAGGTCATGACGCCCGGCGGGCTCCACACCTGGCCGCCGGGGAAGCCCGGCACCTTGAAGCCCTTGCGGTCCCACGGCTGCACGGCGCGGCCGTCGATCGCCTTGGCGCCCTTGCCGCCGAATTCCGGCACGACCTGTTCGGTGGCCGGCGCCATCAGCCACGCCTTGGCCTTGGCCAGCAGTTCACCCGCCGGCACGACCTCGTGGATGAGGCCGAGCCCCTTGGCGGCATCGACCGTGAGGTCCTTGCCCTCGAGCAGGATGGGCGCTGCGTTCTGCACGCCGATCAGGCGCGGGATGCGCTGCGTGCCGCCGCCGCCCGGCAGCAGGCCGATCTTGACTTCGGGCTGGCCGACCTTGGTCTTGGGATTGGCCGCCGCAATACGGTAGTGGCTGGCGAGGCACATCTCGAAGCCGCCGCCCAGCGCCGTGCCGTTGATCGCGGCCACCACCGGCTTGCCGCCGGTCTCCTGGCTGCGGAACAGCTTCTGCAATGTGCTGAACTGCTCCATCAGCTTCGACGCATCCGACGTGTCGAGGCCCAGGATCATCTCGAGGTCGGCGCCGGCGATGAAGGAGTCCTTGGCCGAGGTGATGATGATGCCCTTGACCTTGGCATCCTTCATCGCCGTCTCGAGCGCGCCGGCGTAGGCGGTCATGGAAGCTTCGTTCAGCACGTTCATGCTGCGGTTCGGCATGTCCCAGGTGATGGTGGCGATGCCGTCAGAGTCGACGTTGTAGTTGATCATGATCGGTATTCCTCAGACGCGCTCGATGATGGTGGCGGTGCCCATGCCGCCGCCGACGCAGAGCGTGGCGAGGCCGGTCGAGAGGTTGCGCCGCTCCAACTCGTCGAGCAGCGTGCCCAGGATCATGGCGCCGGTGGCGCCCAGCGGATGGCCCATGGCGATCGAGCCGCCATTCACGTTCATCTTGTCGTGCGGCATCTTCAGGATCTGCATGTAGCGCAGCACGACGGCGGCGAAGGCCTCGTTCAGCTCGAACAGGTCGATGTCCGAAACGTTCATGCCGGCGCGCTTCAGCGCCTTCTCCGAGGCCGGCGCCGGGCCGGTCAGCATGATCGCCGGCTCCGAACCGATCGAGGCGAAGGAGCGGATGCGGGCACGCGCCTTGAGGCCGGCCTTCTCGCCAAACTCCTTGCTGCCGACCAGGATGGCGGCGGCGCCGTCGACGATGCCCGACGAATTGCCGGCGTGATGGATGTGGATCAGCTTCTCAACCTCGGGATAGCGCTGCTGCGCCACCGCGTCGAAGCCCGGCATGACCTCGCCCTGCATCTTGAAGCTGGGCTCCAGCGCCGCCAGTGTCTGCATGGTCGTGCTGGGCCGCATGTATTCGTCGTGCGCCAGCAGTTCGACGCCGTTCTGGTCCTTGACCGGGATGATCGACTTCTTGAAGTAGCCCTTGTCCCAGGCGGCCTTGGCGCGCTTCTGCGATTCGACGGCATAGGCGTCGACGTCGTCGCGGCTGATGCCGTATTTGGTGGCGATCAGGTCGGCCGACACGCCCTGCGGCACGAAGTACATCGGGATCGCCACCGCCGGATCGATCGCCCAGGCGCCGCCGTCGGAGCCCATCGGCACCCGCGACATCGATTCGACGCCGCCGCCGATCATGGCCTGCGCCTGGCCCGACATGACCTGGGCCGCCGCGATGTTGGTGGCTTCGAGGCCCGAGGCGCAGAAGCGGTTGACCTGCACGCCCGACACGGTCTCGGCGTAGCCCGCCATCACCGAGGCGGTGCGCGCGATGTCGGCGCCCTGCTCGCCGATCGGCATGACGCAGCCCAGCACGATATCGTCGACCAGGTGGGTGTCGAGCTTGTTGCGGTCGCGGATCGCCTGCAGGGCGGTGACGGCCAGGCGCACCGGCGTCACTTCATGCAGCGCGCCGTCCTTGCGGCCCTTGCCGCGCGGCGTACGGACGGCGTCGAAAATATAGGCGTCGGTCATGACAGGTCTCCTTCAACTCTGAAAAAGATCCCTCGCTTCGCTCGGGATGACACCATTGTTGTCATCCCGAGGCCATCGGCCGAGGGATCCTTGGGTTGCGCGTTACAATGTTCGCCCAATCAGCTCTTTCATGATCTCGTTGGTGCCGCCGTAGATCTTCTGCACGCGTGCGTCGGCGTAGAGGCGCGCGATCGGGAATTCCCACATGTAGCCGTAGCCGCCGTGGAACTGCAGGCACTCGTCCACGACCTCGCACTGCAGGTCGGTGGTCCAGTATTTGGCCATGGCGGCGGTGGCGACATCGAGCTCGCCCTTCAGGTGCCGCGCGATGCAGTCGTCGATGAACACGCGGGCGATGTGGGCCTTGGTCTTGAGTTCCGCCAGCTTGAAGCGGGTGTTCTGGAAATCGATGATCTGCTTGCCGAAGGCCTTGCGCTCTTTCACGTAGGCGATGGTGTGCGTCATCGCGGCCTCAATGGCGGCGATGGCCTGGATGGCGATGACCAGCCGCTCCTGCGGCAGTTGCTGCATCAGTTGCACGAAGCCCATGCCCGGCCCGCCCAGCAAGTGATCGGCCGGCACGCGCACGTCCTGGAAGAACAGCTCCGACGTGTCCTGCGCCTTCATGCCGATCTTCTCGAGATTGCGGCCGCGCTTGAAACCCTCGGCCGTGGTCTCAACGGCGATCAGCGACGTGCCCTTCGCGCCCAGCTTGGGATCGGTCTTGGCCACCACGATGACGAGGTCGGCGAGCTGGCCGTTGGAGATGAAGGTCTTGGAACCGTTGATGACCCAGTGGTTGCCGTCCATCACCGCGGTGGTCTTGACCGACTGCAGGTCCGAGCCCGTGCCCGGCTCGGTCATGGCGATGGCCGTCACCAACTCGCCCGAGCAGGCCTTGGGAATCCACTTCTTCTTCTGCTCCTCGGTGCCGTAGTGGAGCAGGTAGGGCACGACGATGTCGTTGTGCAGCGAGAAGGCGGGACCCGAGGCGAGCGCGCGGCCCTGCTCCTCGATCATGATGGCGCTGTAGAGGAAATCGCCGCCGGCGCCGCCGTATGCCTCGGGCATGGTCATGCCCAAAAGCCCCTGCTCGCCTGCCTTGCGCCACAACTCGCGCGGCACGATGCCTTCTTCCTCCCACTTCATATGGAAGGGCGTGACTTCCTTTTCGAAGAACCGCCGGCAGGTGTCGCGGAACATCTCGTGTTCGGGCGTGATATGCGCGGCCAAAGCAGTCACTAGCGTCGTCCTCCAACGATCGATGGTCAGTCTTCTTATGGGGACTGTGGGCCGCCGGCGGTTGGTCCGCCAGCACAGGGTAGGTAGTTTACCTTTACGTAAACGTCAACCTCGGCCGTGCCTCACATTTTGCAGGGATTTGCCGGCCGGCGGGTGTCGCAGACGCTGACACCGTCGAGATACTGCTTCGTCCGTTCGAGCTGTGCCGGAGTTGGGAGGCTACGGACCGCGCGTTGCACGAGATAGAAGCTGTCGTTGCCCTTGATCGCCTTCAGCATCGTCGTCTCGGGCTTTCCCGACGCGGCAAGCAACGGACACCGCAGCAACATCGTCGCCGAGGGATAGCCGTTCGCTTGGCCGGTCATCGCCGGCGTCGCGTTGCTGCCCTTGCAGGCGCCCGCCCATTGTTTCTCCATCGTCGCCAGGAACTGCACCGGATCGAGGTCCTTGCGGTTCAGAAAGACCTGCACCGTCACCATCTCGGACCAGGCCTCCACCGTCTCGTTCGGCGGAATCCATTCCTGCATGAGGATGCCGTTGGCCGATCCTTGATAACCGACTTTGAAACCGGCCGGCATGGCCACCAGCAGGTTCTCGTCCTTGAGCTGCGCGTGTGCGACCGCTCCAAGACAGAGCAACGCGGCAAACGCGATCGTCGACGACAAGAACCGGGTTGCCATCGTGAGTCGCCCCTACTCCACCGTCGTCGCACTCATGCCCAGCATCGCGCGGCGGCGCAGCCACTGGCTCGGCCGGTAGCGGTCGTCGCCGGTAATGGCCTGCATCTGGACCAGGATCTCGTGGCACGCCTTGACGCCCAGCCAGTCGGCCAGCGCCAAAGGTCCGCGCGGATAGTTGAGGCCCAAGGTCATGGCGGTGTCGACGTCGGCGGCCGAGGCGATGCCGATCATCGCCATCTCGCAGCCGAGGTTGGCGATCATGGCGCACATGCGCTGGGCGATGAAGCCGGGCGAGTCCTTGATCACCGTGATCTTGGCGCCGGACTTGGCGAGCAGCGCAACGGCGGCGTCGCGCACGCCCACGTCGGCGCCGGGCGCGGTCATCACCGTGAGGCGCTTGGCCGTATCGCCGGTGAGATCGACCGCGATGGTGCGCTTGGGATCGAGGCCGAGCTCGATCGCCGTCGTGGTGCAATCCTTGCCGATGGGCGCCACCAGGATCGGGCTCTTGCCGTCGTCGGCGCCCAGCATCTTGGCGCCGTCGGAAGCGATCAGGCCCACCAGCTTCTTGTTGTGCGTGTCCATGATGACGACACTGGTCGCGGGCACAGTCGAGGTCGGGTGGTCGGCGCCGGGATCGACCTTGGCACCCTTGGCATCGTAGCTGTACCAGCCGCCGCCGGTCTTGCGGCCGAGGCGGCCCGCTGCATAAAGGCTCTCGTGATAGGGGCTGGGCGTCATGCGCCGGTCGTGGAAGAAGCCCTCGTAGATGATCTTGCGCGCCGGGAAGTTCACGTCGATGCCGGTGAGGTCCATCAGCTCGAACGGCCCCATGCGGAAGCCGCAACTGTCACGCATCACGGCGTCGACCTGGCTCGGGCTCGCCCGTCCCTCCTGATAGATGCGCAAGCCCTCGGTGCCGATCGCGGTGCCGCCGAGATTGACCAGGAAGCCCGGCGTGTCGCCCACCACCACCGGCACGCGGGTCTGGCGCTTGCCGAGCGCCACCATGGCATCGACCGTGGCCTGCGAGGTGTCGGCGGCGCGGATGACCTCGACCAGTTTCATCAAGGGCACGGGATTGAAATAATGCATGCCGCAGACACGGTCGCGATTCTTCAAGGCGCGCGCGATCGACGCGATGCGGATCGACGATGTGTTCGACGCCAGGATCGCGTCGGGCGCCAGCACGGCCTCAAGTTCACCGAACAGTTTCTGCTTCACTTCGAGGCTCTCGAACACCGCTTCCACGACGACATGGCACGGCTTGAGGTCGGCCATGCTCTCGGCGATCCCGAGATTGGCGTCTACCTTGGCGAGATCGGCGTCCGTCAGCCTTCCCTTGGCGACCAGCCCCTTCAGCGTCTCCAGGATCGCAGCCTTGGCCTTCGCCGCCCCGCCGGGCGCGGCATCGAACATGATTGCCTTCATCCCGCCCTGCGCCGTCACCTGCGCGATGCCACGGCCCATGGCGCCGGTTCCCACGACGCCCACGGTGAGATCGGGGCGGTTGATGTCCAAAGTCATATGTCCTCCAACAAAACTGTCATCCTGAGCGCAGCGAAGGATCTGGCGTCACCCTCACCGAAATTCCTTGTTGAGATGCTAGGTCCTTCGCTTCGCTCAGGACGACAATCATCCCTTCGTCGCGAACCCCGCAACCTTCAAGCCGTCGTTGATTTCGTCGAGCACGGCCGGATCTTCTATGGTGGCCGGCAGGGTCCAGGGTTGGCTGTCGGCCATCTTCTGCATGGTGCCGCGCAGGATCTTGCCCGAGCGCGTCTTGGGCAGGCGCTGCACGACCAGCGCGCTCTTGAAGAAGGCGACGGGGCCGATACGGTCGCGGACCATCTGGACGACTTCGTTCGTGATCTCTGTCGGTGGCCGGTTGACGCCCGCCTTCAGTACAAGGAAGCCGAGCGGCACCTGCCCCTTCAGTTCATCGGCGACGCCGATCACCGCGCATTCGGCGACGTCATTGTGCGCGCCCAGCACTTCCTCGATCTGGCCGGTGGACAGGCGATGACCCGCGACGTTAATCACGTCGTCGACCCTGGTCATCACCGAGACATAGCCGTCGGCATCGATGAAGCCCGCGTCGCCGGTTTTGTAGTAGCCGGGGAACTCGCTCATATAACTCTGCTTATAGCGGTCGTCGGCATTCCACAGGGTCGGGAAGGTGCCGGGCGGCAGCGGCAGCTTGCCCGCAAGCGCGCCCACCTCACCCGGCTTCGTCATCTTCTGGCCGTTCTCGTCCAGCACGTCGAGATGCCAGCCCGGCGCCGGCACCGAGCACGAGCCCAGCTTCACCGGCATCGGCTCGAGGCCCTGGAAGTTGCCGCAGATCGCCCAGCCGGTCTCGGTCTGCCACCAGTGATCGACCACCGGTACGCCCAAAAGCTTCTGCGCCCAGTCGACGGTCGGCGGATCGCCGCGCTCGCCCGCCAGGAAGAGCGTGCGGAACTTCGACAGGTCGTAGCTCTTCAAGAGCTTGCCGTCGGGATCCTCGCGCTTGATGGCGCGGAACGCCGTGGGCGCGGTGAACAGCGCCATCGCCTTGTGCTCGGAGATCACGCGCCAGAAGGCGCCGGCATCGGGCGTGCCCACCGGCTTGCCTTCGTAGAGGATGGTGGTCGCGCCGTGGATCAGCGGCCCGTAGACGATGTAGCTGTGGCCCACCACCCAGCCCACGTCCGAGGCGCACCAGTAGACCTCGCCGGGATTTACGCCGTAGAGGTTCTTCATCGACCAGGCCAAGGCCACGCAGTAGCCGCCGGTATCGCGCACCACGCCCTTGGGCTGCCCCGTCGTGCCGGACGTATAAAGGATGTAGAGCGGATCCGTCGCCTTCACCGGCACGCAGGGCGCCGGCCTGGCCGCCGCCAGCGCTTCGTTCCAGTCGAGGTCGCGGCCCTTCACCATCGTGGCTTCGCACTGTGGCCGCTGCAGGAGAATGACTCGCGGCACCTTGTGTCTGGCTTGTTCGATCGCCTGGTCGATCAGCGGCTTGTACTGGACAATGCGCGTGGGCTCGATGCCGCACGAGGCCGTCAGGATCAGCTTGGGCGCGCAATCGTCGATGCGGCTCGAAAGTTCCTTGGCCGCGAAGCCGCCGAACACCACCGAGTGCACCGCGCCCAGCCGCGCACAGGCGAGCATCGCCATCACCGCTTCAGGCACCATCGGCATGTAGAGGATGACGCGGTCGCCTTTCATCACGCCTTGGGCAGCGATCATGCCGGCGATCCGCGCCACCTGGTCGCGCAGTTCGCGATAGGTGAAACTCTTCTTGGTGTTGGTGACGGGCGAATCGTAGATCAGCGCCGTCTGGTCGGCCCTGTTGTTTCCTTGGCCGCCGTCCACGTGGCGGTCGAGCGCATTGTGGCAGGCGTTCAGTTCGCTGCCCACGAACCAGCGATAGAAGGGCGGATTGGCGGCATCGAGCACCTTGTCCCAGCGCTTGGTCCAGTCGATCGCCTGGGCCTGCTCGGCCCAGAACCCTTCGGGATCGGCCAGCGAGCGCGCATGCAGCGCCCGATACTTGTCCCCCAAGGCCATGGTTTCCTCCGCAGTTTCTGTCGCTTGGCCGGTTGATGCGCTAGGATTGGCAAACTGACAAGAGCACCAACGGGAAGCAAGCATGGCCAAGGGCAAATCCAGGAAAGGAACCGGCAAGGGCAAACGTCCGCCGACCAGAGCCGCGAAAGCCAAGTCAGTAAAGACAAAGTCTGCAAAGGCTAAGCCGGCGAAGCGCCGCGCCGCGAAACCCGCAGCGAAGAAGTCGCTGCCGCCCAAGCCGCTGGCGCGGCCGGCGCTGCGACGATCGGTCAAGAGCCGCCCGTCGGCGGCCCGCATGCCGGGCGCCCGTCCCGCTCCGCACAAGCAGGCGATGCTGTCGCACAACATCTACGAACGCGACCTCGACAAGACCGCCGCCAACCATGCCGCGCTGACGCCGATGCAGTTCATCGAGCGCACCGCCAGCGTCTATCCCGATCACGTGGCCCTCGTGCACGGCGCACGCCGCCAGAGCTGGGCCGAGACTTATATGCGCTGCCGCCGACTCGCCTCGGCGCTGGAGCGGGTCGGCATCGGCGTCGGCGATACGGTGGCGATCATGGCGCCCAATATTCCCGAGATGTACGAGGCGCATTTCGGCGTGCCGATGACGGGTGCGGTGCTGAACTCGCTCAACACCCGCCTCGATGCGGCGATGCTGGCCTTCATCCTCGACCACAGCGAGACCAAGGTGTTGCTGGTCGACCGCGAATACCATCGCGTCATGACCGAGGCGCTTGCGATCGCCAAGGTCCAGCCGCTGGTCGTCGACATCGACGATCCGGCCTGCGACGACCGCGCCCAGATCGGCGACACGACCTGGGAGGAGTTCATCGCCACGGGCGATCCGGACTACGCCTGGTCCTATCCCGCCGACGAATGGAACTCGATCACCCTCAACTACACCTCGGGCACCACCGGCAACCCCAAGGGCGTGGTCTTCAGCCATCGCGGCGCCACGCTCTCGGCCTACGGCAACGCCACGCAATGGCCGATCGGCCTGCACCCGGTCTATCTCTGGACCCTGCCGATGTTCCACTGCAACGGCTGGTGCTTCCCCTGGACCCTGGCGCTGGTGGCCGGCACCAGCATCTGCCTGCGCCGCGCGTCGGCCCGGACGATTTTCGATGCACTGGCCGACAGCGACGTCACCCACATGTGCGGCGCGCCGATCATCATGCAGTTCATCATCGGCGCCACACCGGAGGAGCGCCGGCCGCTCAAGCGCAAGGTCGAGTTCATGACCGCGGCCGCTCCGCCGCCCGCCGCCGTCCTCGAGGCACTGGAGAAGGAGAACTTCCGCGTCACGCATGTCTACGGTCTCACCGAGGTCTACGGCCCGGCCACGATCTGCTCCTGGCACGAGGCCTGGGACTCGCTGCCCTCGCACGAGCGGGCGCGACTGAAGGCGCGGCAGGGTGTGCGCTACACTGCCGAGGACGGCGTCACGGTGATGGATCCGGTGACCATGAAGGAAGTGCCGCGCGACGGCGCCACCATGGGCGAGGTGATGTTTCGCGGCAATCTGGTGATGAAGGGCTACCTCAAGAACCCCAAGGCCACTCAGGAGTCCTTCGAGCACGGCTGGTTCCATTCCGGCGACCTCGGCGTGCTGCATGAGGACGGCTACATCGAGCTGCGCGACCGCTCCAAGGACATCATCATCTCGGGCGGCGAGAACATCTCGACCATCGAGGTCGAGGGCGCGATCATGGAACATCCGGCGGTCGCCAGCGTGGCCGTGGTGGCCAAGCCCGACGAGAAGTGGGGCGAGACGCCCTGCGCCTTCGTGGTGCTGAAACCGGGGGCCACGGCGACGGTGGAGGAGATTGTCGCCCACTGCCGCGCCAACCTCGCCTCCTACAAGTGCCCCCGCCACGTGGTGTTCCGCGACCTGCCCATGACTTCGACCGGCAAGGTGCAGAAATTCGTGCTGCGCGAATGGGCCAAGGCGGTCTGACCGATATCCTGGCCGGCACCATCGCGCCGCCATAATCCCCGCGCTACTTTCGCCGCTTCGATGCCCGGCGACTCAACCCTCGTTGTCACGACAAGAAGCGGCGTGCGCCCCCTGGGCGTGCGCGGCGAGCCGCTGCACAACGCCGCCCCGCAGCTGCGCCGGGTGGTGCGCCGCAGGCTGGGCGACGCTGCCGCCGACCTGCTGGCCGATCCGCAACCGCACGAGGATGGCAAGGCGATCGACTGGCATGCCGGCTGGCCGGGTGCCGTCCGCCCGGTGAATGAGCTTGAGCCGGCGCGCCGTACGGAGATCCTGGCCGAGGTCGAGCGCACCCTGGCCGAGATCCGGCGCCTCGGCGACACGCTCGCCTCCACCGGCTCGCGCGAGGACACCGGCCTGGTCGGCCTCTCGCTCAAGCTCGCTGCCCGGGCACCCTCGCCCTCATTCATCTTCCAGGTCGGCGACCGGCCCGTCATCGTCGCCTGGGGCTATGAGAAAGAGGCCGCCGCCCAGCTGCTGCCGCTCGCCACCGCGCAGGTGCCGCAACGCCGCTCGGTCCTCGAACCGTCGCCCGCTCCGCCGTCACCCCCGCCACCGTCGTCGCTGCCGGCGCTGCGGCCCGCGGCAGTTGTCATTCCCTGGGTGCGCGCGCTGGCTGCTGCCCTGCCGCTCCTGCTCATGGTTCTGGGCGGTGCGTGGCTGTTGCGCGGTTGCTTGCCCGTCGATCCTGCGCTGACGCTCGTCACGCGCGAGGGACCGCCCCGCCCGCCGGCGCCCCCAGCCCCGCACGATTCGCTGCCGCTGCTGAAGGCATCTCTTTCGACCGAAACCGCGCAGGGCAGGATCCTTCAGGTCGAACTGACGCTGGTCGAGGCCGAGCTGAAGAAGCGCATCGCCAGCTGCAAGCCGCCTGAGGCACCGAAGCCGCCACAGGTCGCCGTCGCGCCACCACCGACCCCGCCCGCCACGCCGCCGAAAACGGTCGCGCCCACGCCGCCGCCGACCCCGCCGGCGCCAACCCGCCGGCCCGGCGACGATCGGCTGCGTATGCCCGCGCCCACCAACAACATGTCGTTCCTCCAGGGCTGCTGGCGCACCGACCCCTTCCGCCACGAGCGCAACCAGGCGCAGGCGGGCGTGTCGTCCTACTGCTTCGACGCCAGCGGCAACGGCCAGCTCGAATGGCGGCGCGGCCGCACCGCCTGCCGCACGCGCGCCCAGGGCCGCTTCGAGGGCGCGGTGCTGCGCCTGCGCGACGCCGACACGACCTGCAACGACGGCTCGCGCTGGTATGCCGACCAGCTCACCTGCCAGCGCGGCGCCGACGATGTCGCGCAATGCAGCGGCAGTTCGCGCGGCGCCTTCGGGCCGACGAGCTGGACGGTCAATCTGCACAAGCTGAACTAGTCTTCGTATCGGGCCTACGAGGTAAACTCGTTTCTGCCGCTCGCGCTGCTGCCATAGGGTGCGCCGCGATGTCCCTGTCCGCGCGCGTCACATGGCCGAGCTTCCAGGCGGGCGCGCTCCGGATGATCCTCCCCGGGCTCGCCTCGCTTCCCTTCGGCATCGGCTTCGGCGTCGCCGCCGCCCAGAAAGGGCTGAGCGCCTTCGAGACCACCTTGATGAGCTTCACCGTGATGGCCGGCACCAGCCAGATGGTGGCGCTCGACATCTGGGCCCAGCCGCTGCCGCTGATCGCCCTCGCGGTGTCGGTGTTCGTGGCCAACCTGCGCTACTTCGTGATGGGCGCGGCCCTGCAGCCGCACCTGCCACATCTGCCGTGGTGGCAGCAGCCGGCAGTCTGGTACGCGACCGTCGACCAGAACTGGGCATTGAACATCGCCGAATACCGGCGCGGCCAGGGCGATCTCGGCAAGGTCCTGGGCGGCGGCTTCGTCATGGCCTGCATCTGGTCGGGCTCGACCCTGGCGGGCAATCTCGCCGCCGGCGGCGTGCTGTCGGACCCGACCGCGGCGTACCGCCTCGGCCTCGACTTCGTCGGCATCGCCGTCTTCGTCGTCGTCGCGGCGATCATGTTCCGCGGCAAGTCCGACCTCGCGCCGTGGGCGGTCGCGATCGCCGCGGCCCTTGCCGCGCGATGGC
Source organism: Reyranella sp. (assembly GCF_004296935.1). GTDB lineage: Bacteria > Pseudomonadota > Alphaproteobacteria > Reyranellales > Reyranellaceae > Reyranella. Next base: position 15,367 of record NZ_SCVH01000167.1, on the reverse strand, counting down.
TGATCGGCGGCAACTGGTACATCGTGATCGGCGGCCTGGCCGGCGGCCTCTTCGGCGCGCTCAGGGACACGAGGAAGCGCCATGTCGGCCCATCCTGAAACCCTGATCGCGATCTTGGTGATGGCGCTGGCGGCGATGGCGGCCAAGGGCGGCGGCTTCCTCGCCATGCGCTGGCTCGGCCGTCACCGCTTCATCGTGGCCGTACTCGATCATGCGCCGGGTGCCGTGCTGGTCTCGGCCGCGGTCGTGCCGCTCACGCAGTCGGGCGGCGCCTTTGTCGTCGGTGCAGTGGTGGCCGCGGTGGTGACGCGCACGGCCGGCGGCTTCACCCCGGGCCTGTTCGCCGCCGTCGGCGCGGTGGCGCTCGCCCGCTGGGCGGGCCTGCCGTGAGTTCTGGAGCGGACGTCCTCAGTGGGACGTCGGCGAACTCAATCGGTTGATCTCGTCCTTGATCTGAAGCTTTCGCTTCTTGAGGCTGCACACGACATCGTCGTCGGGGTGCGGCCGTTTGACTTCCTGGTTGATCGCTTGCTCAAGGGAAGCGTGCTTGGCCTTGAGCGCCTCAATGTGGTCCACGCTGCTCATGGGCGACCTCCGAGCTGGTTTGGACGACAAACTCTGACTCCGACTTACGGACGAGTCACGCTGAATCAAGCGCCCTCCCCGGCCTGTGCATAACCCTGTAAGGTGGTTCGCATGTCTGAACCAAAAAAGCGGCTCGTCATCGGCATTTCCGGCGCCTCCGGCGTTATCTACGGCGTGCGCCTCCTGGAGGCGCTGAAACCGCTGCCTGTGGAAACCCATCTGGTGATGACCCGCACCGCCGAGGTGACGCTGGCCCACGAGACCAACTTGAAGGTGGCAGCCGTCCGGAAGCTGGCCGACGTCGCCCACAGCGTCGACGATCTGGCTGCCGCGGTGTCGAGCGGCTCGTTCCGAACCCTGGGCATGGTCGTCGCACCCTGTTCGATGCGCAGCCTGGGCGAGATCGCCGGCGGCATCTCGACCAACCTCTTGACCCGCGCCGCCGACGTCGTGCTGAAGGAGCGCCGCAAGCTCGTGCTGCTGGTGCGCGAGACGCCGTTGCACGCCATTCACCTGCGCAACATGGCGACGCTGGCCGAGATGGGCGTCCTCATCGCCCCGCCGGTGCCGGCCTTCTACAACCGGCCGAAGACTCTCGACGACGTCATCGACCACACCGTCGGTCGCGTGCTCGATCTCTTCGATCTCGACACCGGCAAGGTCAAGCGCTGGAGCTAGCGCGAAGGCGCGGAGGACGAAGGCACCGGCCCGACGGTACGCTCGATCTCCTGGCGCGGCAGGCCAGGGAATGTGGCAGCCATCAGCGCCACCACGGCGGCTCGGTCCTTGGCATCCGGAACCACCCCGAGACACACTGCATAGACGCCGAGATTGCCGACCGCGGCGCGCAGGCGCTTCTCGACCGGCCGGTCGCGATCGGCCGCCGGCATGTGGAGGCTCGCGAGCTTGATCTGCTCGGCGTGCTCGGCCGCCAGTTCGGCGTCGGCCACGCGGCGGCGCACGGCGTCGACGGTCTCGGGCAGCGCGCCTGGCCACGGCCGGTCCTTCAGCAGCCGCCGGACGCTGCGCAACGGGCGCACGATCTCGGCCTGCCAGGCATCACTTACCAAGAGTAGCGCGCGCAGCCGGTCGGCCGTCAGCGTCGGCCGTCCCGAGGCGCCCAGCCAGCAACAAAACAGCAATATGTTCACGTCGCAGCCGCGCCGCTCCTGCAGGTCGAGGCAGGCCTCGGCCACACCCTCGCCGCTGTAGATTTCGAGCGAGAAATTCCAGAACGGATGGGGCAGGAAATCGGACATGTTGGCCGGGTTCGGACACTTCCCTTCGGGCGGCCGAAGGGGTACACGGCGCAGAGCGATGTGACCAGCCCGCCGGGGACGAGTGCGCCGAGTATGAACGACACAACGTCGGATCCGCTGGACGCCGAGGCGATCAAGGCCAAGCTCGCAACCTTGAAGATCGAGCATCGCGACCTCGACGAGGTCATCGACCGGCTGATCGAAAAGCCGCCCTTCGACCAGCTCCAGCTGCAGCGCCTGAAGAAGCGCAAGCTCGGTCTCAAGGACCAGATCCTCAGGCTGGAAAGCCAGCTCATTCCCGATATCATCGCCTGAGAAAAGCCCCCGAGCGAAACATGGCCAGAAAAACCGCCAAACGCCGCCCCTCGCCCAAGCCGGCGGTCGGCCTGATCATGGGCAGCCAGTCCGACTGGGCGACCATGCACCACACCGCCGAGACGCTGGAGGCGCTGGGCGTGCCGTTCGAGGCCCGCATCATTTCCGCCCACCGTACGCCCAAGCGCATGATGGCCTACGCCTCGGCGGCCAAGGGCCGTGGGCTGAAGGTGATCATCGCGGGCGCCGGCGGCGCCGCCCACCTGCCGGGCATGACGGCCTCCATGACACCGCTGCCGGTGCTGGGCGTTCCGGTCGAAAGTGCGGCGCTGAAGGGCCAGGACAGTCTCCTGTCCATCGTCCAGATGCCGGCCGGCATCCCCGTCGGCACGCTGGCCATCGGGCGCGCCGGAGCGGTCAATGCTGCACTCCTGGCAGCATCCATCGTTGGTCTTGGCGATGTCAAGATTATGGCCGCCCTGGAGCGTTGGCGAGGTCGCCAGACTTCAGCCGTCGCCAAGATGCCGTCCGACGACGCCAAACCCCACCGCTGATGGTTCGATCATCTCATGCGCTCCCTCTCCGCCGCGCCTGCGGGGGAGAGGGCGGGGCCCATCGCGGCAGCGATGGGAGGGTGAGGTGGTGTCGACTACAGTCGAGATGGCAGAAATACGGGAACGCATGACCCACCTCACCACAGGGCGGGGAATTACCCCGCCCGACCCCGCGCTCACGCGCGGGTCCCCTCCCTTTCCCATCGGTCCAGGTGCTTCAGCGTCAAGCGCTGAAGCACCGAAGCGGGCCGAGAGGGCCGATCGATGAACGCCGCCAGGACCCTGCCGCCGGGATCGACCATCGGCATCCTGGGCAGCGGCCAATTGGGCCGCATGACCGCGCTCGCGGCCGCCCGGCTGGGCTATCGCTGCATCGTCTACGCCCCGAACGCCGAAGGCTCGATCGCGGCCCAGGTCTCGGCCGGCCACGTCCAGGGCGCCTATGACGACACCGCGGCGCTCGCCCGGTTCGCAGGCCAGGTCGACGTCGTCACCTACGAGTTCGAGAATGTGCCCGAGGGCGCGGTGGTGGAATGCCAGAAGCTGAAGCCGGTCCGTCCCGGGGTGAAGCCGATCCACTTCGCCCAGCACCGGCTGCGCGAGAAGGACTTCCTGAGGAAGCTCGGCATCGGCACGGCCGACTACCAGCCGATCCGCTCCGACGCCGACATCGCGACCGCCACCACCCTGCCCGGCGTCCTGAAGACCTGCACAGAGGGATATGACGGCAAGGGCCAGGCCCGCGTCTCGACCCGGGCCGAACTGATGGCGGCCTGGCAGAAGCTCGGACGGCGGGAGTGCATCCTGGAAGCGCTGGTCGATTTCCAATGCGAGATCTCGGCCATCGTGGCGCGCGGCCTCGACGGCACGACGCGCTGCTTCCCGATCGGCCTCAACCATCATCAGGGCGGCATCCTGCGCACCACCCACGTGCCCTCGAACCTGCCGGCCGCGATCCTGGCGACGGCCGAGCGCTTCGGCGTCGAGCTGGCCAACGGCCTCGAACTGGTGGGGCTGGTCGCGCTGGAGATGTTCGTGACCAGGGACGGCCGCGTGCTCGCCAACGAGATGGCGCCCAGGCCGCACAATTCAGGTCACTGGACGATCGACGCCTGCGTCACCAGCCAGTTCGAGCAGCTCGTGCGGGCGGTCTGCGGCCTGCCGCTGGGTTCGGTCGACGTGCTGGCGGCCTCGCGCATGGAGAACCTGATCGGCGACGAGGCCAAGGACTGGGGCCGCTATCTCATCGACCCGACGGCGCGCCTGCACCTTTACGGCAAGGGCGAGGCCCGCCCCGGCCGCAAGATGGGCCATGTCACTTTCGTGACGCCGACCTGGGCCGCCCCGCGGTCCAGGATCTGACCTCGGCCTTCAGCTTCTCGATCTTCATCACGTCGTCGATGCGCCGGTCGAGGAAGGCCCATGTCGCCTCGCTGCCGGCCGACCGGTCGTTCAGCCAGTAGAGCAGCGTGGACGAGTAGACGCCGGCCAGGGTGGCGCGCTTGGTATAAAAGTTGAAATCGGTGCTGGTATCGCCGGCGGCGTACCACATGGCATCGACCGTCTTGTAGAGCAGTTTTAGCGCCAGCCCGGCATTGAAAGGCAGCGACAGGACCGCGAGCGCCCGGCGCACCGCCTCGCGCTCGCCCGCGTGCCGCTCGAGGCGGATGCGGACGGCGCTCTTGATGCGGTCGCGGATCTTCATCCCGGCCACGCCTTCCTTCTCCATGTCCTCGACGGTGCGCAGATCGGCGCGGCCGCTGAGATGGGTCAGGACCTGGATCGGGCCGCCGGGAAACAGCCGGTCGGCCTCGCCGGCGGGCAATTCGAGCCGCCGCGCCCCGGCGGCCAGCGCCGTCCGCGTCCAGCCTTCGAACGCGGCCTCGGCCGCCACGGCATCGGCCAGCCGGTCGCGCAGGCCGGCGTCAGGGTCATCCGGCGGAGATTCTGGGTTATTTGAGTCATCCATAGGGGTAAATATAGGCCCCCGGCGAGGGCTTCCCAAGGGTCGACCCCTGTGATACCAACCGCGCCTCTCATTCGGCCCCGGGAGCGCTTTCCGGGGCCCCTTAACGTTTGGAAGGAAGCGGTCGAAGTGCAGGTTCTCGTTCGCGAAAACAACGTCGATCAGGCGCTGCGCGTCCTGAAGAAGAAAATGCAGCGCGAAGGCATCTTCCGCGAGATGAAGCTCCGCCGCAATTACGAGAAGCCCTCCGAGCGCCGCGCCCGCGAGCGCGCCGAGGCCATCCGCCGCACGCGCAAGCTGATGCGCAAGCGCATGGAGCGCGAGGGCTACTAGCCCTGCCCCTCTGAACCGAACGACGACCCCCGGCATGTCCGGGGGTTTTTGTTTGTGGCCACATTGGCATCAGGCTTGCGAGACTGATGCCATGGCCAAACCTCCCTTCACCATCATCCGCGGCGGCAGGCTCCTCGACATCGCCAAGCGCAAGGCCGCACCCGCCGACATCCTGATCAAGGGCGACACCATCGCCGAGATCGGACGGCCCGGCCTCGCCGCCCCCGCCGGCGCCACCGTGATCGACGCCAGGCACCGGCTGATGCATCCCGGCCTGATCAACGCCCACACCCACGGGCCGGGCAACCTCGGCAAGGGCCTGGGCGATCTCTGGTCGCTGGAACTGCTGCTGACGGCCAGCCCATGGATCGGCGGCGGCCGCACGCTCGAGGACAAGCATCTCTCGGCCATGATCGGCGCCGCCGAGATGGTGATGAAGGGCTGTACCGCGGCCTATGACCTCGCCGCCGAATTCCCCCTGCCCTCGGTCGACGGTCTCTCGGCCATGGCCAAGGCCTACGAGGAGGTCGGCATGCGCGCCGTGCTGGCGCCGATGGTGGCCGACCTCTCCTTCTTCGAGGCCATCCCCGGCCTGATGGAGCGCCTGTCGCCGTCGCTGCAGAAGGAGGTCGAGAGTTTCAGGCTGGCGCCGTGGAAAGCCACTGCCCGCCAGATCCGCAAGGCGCTGCAGAAATGGCCGTTCGAGAAGGTGGCACTGGCAGTCGCCCCCACCATTCCGCACCACTGCACCGACGATTTCCTGATCGCCTGCCGCGATCTCGCCCGCGAGTACGACGTCGGCATCCACAGCCATGTCGCCGAATCGAAAGTGCAGGTCGTGGCGGGTTACAAGCGTTATGGCAGCACTCTCGCCGCCCACATGGACGAGCTCGGCCTGGTGAACGAGCGCTTCACCGTGGCGCACGGCGTCTGGCTCGATGACGACGATATGAAACGGCTGGGCGATCGCGGCGCCTCTGTCGCGCACAATCCGGGCTCAAACATGCGCCTGGGCAGCGGCCTCGCCGACGTGCGCGGCATGCTGAACCGCAAGGTGAACGTCGGCGTCGGCACCGACGGCGCCAACTGCGCCGACAATCAGAACATGTACGAGGCCATGCGGCTGGCCTCGCTCGCCTCCAAGGTCCAGGGCCCGGACTGGCAGAAGTGGCTCACCACCAAGGAGGCGCTTCTCGCCGCCACCGAGGGCAGCGCGCGGGCGCTCGGCATGGAGAAGCAGATCGGCCGGATCGCGCCGGGCTACAAGGCCGACATCGTCTTCCTCGACCTCCACCACATCAACTGGATCCCGATGAACGATCCGGTCAATGCGCTGGTCCACACCGAGGACGGCACCGGCGTCCATTCGGTGATGATCGGCGGCCGCATGGTCGTGGAGAACCGCAGGCTGCTCACGGTTGATCTTGCGGCGCTGGCCGCCAAGGCCGAAGCCTCACGCATGAGGCGCGAGAAGATCACGGCACCGGCCAAGAAGCTCTACGACCGGCTCGAGAAGGTCGTCGGCACCTTCTGCCCCGGCCTCGCCAAGGCGCCGCTGCACATCCATCGCTACGGCGCCAGCCATCATCACGCTCATTGAGCAGCCAGGGGATCGGGGCCGAAACGATTGTCGCCCTCGATGCCCTCCTGGCAGAGCCAGATCAGCACGGCGATCGCGCCGAACGGGACGAGCACCCACAAGTAATGCCAGCCGGACCTGTTCCTGTCGTGGAGCCGCCGCACGGCCGCCGCGAGACTGGGCAGCCAGATGAAGAGATAGAAGACGCAACCAGCAACGCCGACAGCCGTCGCCATATCGGGCACGATCGGCACCAGGACCACGAGCACAGCGAGCACGACATGGACGAAGAGCTGGAAGTACCAGTACTCCGACCGGGACGCCCTGCCATCGAAGATCGCGTACTTGGCGAAGCAGCTCTTCACGGCGGCTGGAAGGTTCATCGCACTTTCCTTTCCATCAAAGCAGTGATCGCCGCTTCGAGTTCCGGCACGTCGGTCGCCACGGCGTCGGGCGTCTCGGCCTCCGAGCGTGGCCGCTGGCGGCGATAGCGGCCGCTGCGGAACTGGATCGTCGCCATGCCGGCCGCCTTCGCCGGCGCGATGTCCTTGTCGAGCCGGTCGCCCACCAGGATACAGGCCGGCGGCGGAAGATCGAGAGTCGCCGTGAACAGGGCGGCGATGCCGGCCCGCACCAGCCGCTCGGGCGGACATCCGAGGGCGCCGAGCGCAAGCCCGCGCGCCGCCAGGCGCCGCAGCAGCTCGTCCATGCCGGGACGAAGCTGGAAGACGTCGAGATTGCCGGTCATCGCCTCGACCCGATGCCGCACGCGCGCCACCGTTGCCGGCTCAGCCCCGCACAGCGCCTCGATCATGTGGCGTTGAAGATCAGGTGCGAAGGCCGCGACCGCCTGGTCCGAGGCTTCCTCGACCATCGCCTGGTCGACCCGCACGCCCTCCAGCCCGCAGGCCGAGGCGATAGCGCCGTCCAGCGCCATCTCGCGCGCGAACTCGAGGTCGACGGCGCCGCCGATGTCGAAGAGGATTGCCTTGATTGTCATCCTGAGCGAAAGGTCCTTCGCTACGCTCCAGGGCGGAGACTACTCCGCCCGCGATGACAACTAGTGGCTCGAGCCTTCCAGCGCCTTCACGATGTTCTCGCACATCACCTTGGCGTCGGCGAAGAGCATCATGGTGTTGTCGCGGAAGAACAGCTCGTTGTCGACGCCGGCATAGCCCGAGGCCATGCCGCGCTTCACGAACAGCACGGTCTGTGCCTTCTCGACGTCGAGGATCGGCATGCCGTAGATCGCGCTCGTCGGATCGGTCTTGGCCGCCGGGTTGGTGACGTCGTTGGCGCCGATCACGAAGGCGACGTCGGTCGAGGCGAAGTCGCGGTTGATGTCGTCCAACTCAAAGACCTCGTCGTAGGGCACGTTTGCTTCCGCGAGGAGCACATTCATGTGGCCCGGCATGCGGCCGGCCACCGGATGGATGGCATAGCGCACCGTGACGCCGTTCTTCTTCAGGATGTCGGCCATCTCGCGCAGCGTGTGCTGGGCCTGCGCCACCGCCATGCCGTAGCCCGGCACGATGATCACCGAGCCCGCATTCTTCATCAGGAAGGCCGCATCCTCGGCCGAGCCCGCCTTGACCGGCTTGTCGTTCTTGGCGTGCGCGACGCCCGCCGCCGAACTGTCGGTGCCGAAGCCGCCCAGGATCACGTTGAAGATCGAGCGGTTCATGCCCTTGCACATGATGTAGCTCAGGATCGCGCCCGAGGAGCCGACCAGCGCGCCGGTCACGATCAGTGCCGTGTTGCCGAGCGTGAAGCCGATGCCGGCCGCCGCCCAGCCCGAGTAGGAGTTGAGCATCGACACCACGACCGGCATGTCGGCGCCGCCAATCGGCAGAATGAGCAGGAAGCCCAGCGCCAGCGACAGCACGATCAGCAGGATGAAGACCATGGGATGGCCGCCCTTCCAGGCGAACCACACCAGCAGGACGGCGATGGCGATGCCGATCAGCGCGTTGAGCAGATGCTGGCCGCGGAACATCAGTGGCGCACCCGACACCAGGCCCTGCAGCTTGGCGAAGGCCACGATCGAACCGGTGAAGGTGATGGCGCCGATCACGGTGCCCAGCCCCATCTCGATCAGGCTGTGCATCTTGATCTTGCCCGGCGAGCCGATGCCGAAGGCGTCGGGCGAGACGAACGCGGCCGCCGCCACGAACACTGCCGCGAGGCCGACCAGCGAATGGAAGGCGGCCACGAGTTGCGGCAGCGCCGTCATCTGGATGCGCCAGGCGACGACCGCGCCGACCGCGCCGCCCACCACCAGGCCGCCCACGATCAGCCACGGCGAGACCACGCCCGGGGTCGCCACGGTGACGCCGATCGCCACCACCATGCCGACGATGCCGAACAGGTTGCCCTGGCGCGACGTCACCGGCGAGGAAAGCCCGCGCAGCGCCATGATGAAGCAGATGGCCGAAAACAGATAGCCGTAGGCGGCCAGTTCCTGGGTGATCATCCCTCTTGTCCCCTGCCTACTTCTTGACCGGCTGTTTCTTCTTGAACATCGACAGCATGCGGTGCGTGACGATGAACCCGCCGAAGATGTTGACGGCGGCCAGCGCCACGGCGATGGCGCCGAACAGCTGGGCGGCGCCCAGGCCCTTCAGGCCGGCGGCCAGCAGCGCACCGACGATGATCACCGACGATATGGCGTTGGTGACGGCCATCAGCGGCGAATGCAGCGCCGGCGTCACCCGCCACACCACGTAGTAGCCGATGAAGCAGGCCAGCGCGAAGATGGTGAGCAGCGCCACGAACGGCATATGGCCGTCGGGCAGCGCCAGCGTGCTCTGGGCAGCGACGTCGGTGACCTGCTGCGCCACGGCCTTGAGGTTGGTGGCCAGTTCCTGTGCCTGGGTCGCGAGTTTGGCCGCCTCGCCTGCCAATTTGTCGTTCATGAGCCGGCTCCTAGGTCTGGCTGAGCGAGGGGTGCACGATCTGGCCGCCCTGCGTCACCAGCGTGCCCTTCACCACTTCGTCGGTGAGATCGATTTTCAGCGCCTTGGTCTCCTTGTCGACCATGGGCGTGATGAAGTTCAGCAGGTTGCGCGCGAACAGCGCCGAGGAGTCGGTCGCGAGCTCACCCGGCAGATTGGCGGGGCCGACGATCTTCACACCGTACTTCTCGACCACCTTGCCGAACTCCGACAGCGGGCAGTTGCCGCCCTGCTCGACCGCCATGTCGACGATCACGGAGCCCGGCTTCATGGTCTTCACCATGTCCTCGGTGACCAGCACCGGCGCCTTGCGGCCGGGGATCAACGCCGTGGTGACCACGATGTCCTGCTTGGCAATGTGCTCGGCGACCAGGGCCGCCTGCTTGGCGCGATACTCCGCGCTCATCTCCTTGGCGTAGCCGCCCGACGTCTCGGCCGCCTTGAATTCCTCGTCCTCGACGGCCACGAACTTGGCGCCCAGCGACTGGACCTGCTCCTTGGTCGCGGGGCGCACGTCGGTCGCCGTCACGATGGCACCCAGCCGCCGCGCCGTGGCGATCGCCTGCAGGCCGGCCACGCCCACGCCCATGATGAAGGCGCGCGCCGGCGCCAAGGTGCCGCCCGGCGTCATCATCTGCGGAAAGATGCGGCCGAAATTGTTGGCCGCCAGCAGGACCGCCTTGTAGCCCGCGAGGTTGGCCTGCGAGGAGAGGATATCCATCGACTGGGCGCGCGTGATGCGCGGGATCAGTTCGAGGGCGAACGACGTCACGCCCTTCGACGCCAGCGCCTGGACCAGTTCCTTGTTGTTGAGCGCACCGAGCGGCGACATCAGGGTCTGGCCGCTCCGCAGCAGCGCCATCTCGTCGATTCCCTCGGCGGCCGACATCGGGCGCTGGATCTTGAAGACGACATCGGCGGCGGCCACGGCGGCGGCGGCGTCCGGCACGATGTTTGCCCCGGCCTCGGCATAGGCTTCGTCGGTGTAGGCGGCAGCGAGGCCGGCCCCGGCCTCGATCACGATCTCTTCCGCACCCAGCGCCTTCAGCTTCTTGACGGTCTCGGGGGTCGCGGCCACGCGGGTCTCATGCGGCCGGCGTTCTTTGAGAATGGCGATTTTCATGGAGCGCTTTTTGGGTCGGTTGGAGACGCGAAATAGCCGGTAGTGCGCCGCACCATGCACAGCGTGCCGTTCTTTGCCAAGCCGGTTTTTCGCCGCGTGGTAAAGCACGATTTACCGCCACGGCAGGCGCGTGATACTGGAAAACATGGCCCAGCGTCCCGTCATTCTCACCGGTTTCCACTTCACCAAGACCACCCTGGCCGCGTTCTCCGAGAACTACGAGATCGCGGGACACATGGACAAGCCCGACCCGGCCCTGGTGCCGCGTGCCGCAGCCGCCGACGTGCAGGCGATCGTCAGCACCGGCAGCGTCGGCCTGTCCGATGCCCTGATGGCGGCGCTGCCCCGCCTCTCGCTGTTCTGCTGCTACGGCACCGGCTACGAGCGGGTCGATCTCGCGGCCGCCCGCAGGCGCAACATCATGGTCACCCACGGCGCCGACGCCAACGCGCCAGACGTCGCCGAGATGGCCTTCGGCGTGCTGCTCGCCTCGACGCGGCGCATCGTGCGCGCCGACAAGATGATCCGACGCGGCGACTGGACCAAGCGCATCCCCAACCGCTTCGGCGCCATCGCCGGCATGACCGGCGGCAAGCTCGGCATCCTGGGGCTGGGCGCCATCGGCATGGAGCTGGCGAAGCGCGCCAAGGGCTTCGACCTCGAGATCGGCTACTGCAACCGCAACAAGCGCGGCGACGTCGACTTCGCCTATTTCCCCAACGTCATGGCGCTCGCGACCTGGGCCGACTACCTCGTCGTCTGCCTGCGCTCGGACGCCTCCAACAAGCACATCATCAACGCCGAGGTGCTGAAGGCGCTGGGTCCGCGCGGCCATCTGGTCAACATCAGCCGCGGCTGGGCGGTCGACGAGGCGGCACTGGCAGAAGCCCTGCGCACCAACGTGATCGAGGGTGCCGCGCTCGACGTGTTCGACGAGGAGCCCTACGAGGGCACGGAACTTCTGCCCCTGGACAATCTGGTGATGACGCCGCATTTCGGCGGCGGCACCGAACACGCCCAGCGCCGCATGACTTCGCTGGTGCGCCAGAACCTCGACGCCCATTTCGCCGGCAAGCCGGTGGTCTCGCCGGTGCCCGAGTTGCGCGACATGGCGGCTGCTCCGGCAGGTCGACTGCGATAGGGGAGACTGGGCGCAGTGGATTAACGGTCGACGTTCGGGTTTATACGCTTGGCCGCCGCCCGATCGGCCTCGCCGCCAATCTTGTCGCCCTTCTTCGCTTTCGCAACGCCGCGGTTGTAGAGTACATCCGCATCCTTCGGAGTGAGCCTGAGCGCCTGATCGAAGTCCTGGATAGCGCGCTCGTAGTCGCCCTTTTTCAAGTAGCCAACGCCGCGATTGTAAATGGCGGCGGCGAGAACTGCTCCCTTGTGCTTGCCCGACTGGATTTCAGCGGTGCAGCCGCGGATCATCTGGTCTGGCGAGGCTTTGCCGTTTGGTGAGGCGCCGTCTCTTCCGCCGCACCATTCTGTTTCCTGCCGGCTTTGAGCACTGGCCACGCCAGCCGATCCGGCAATCGCCATCAGGGCCGCCGCGCATCCCGCCAATCGTCTTCTTTTCGACATCGCTCGTCCCCGCGTCCAGCCGTGGGTAGGGAAGCCGCCGACGAACTGGAAGACTGCCCCAAGGCGAATGCCACAGCAAGCGAAGCGCCACATGACCGTGCGCCTGCGCCAGAACCTCGACGCCCATTTCCTCCCTACTCCGCCGGATCGACTCCGATCCGTACCGGCTTGCCGACGTCCTCGGCCCGCATGCCGTTCCACACGTCCCAGTAGGCGCGCATGGCCGAGGGGTAGCGGCGGAGTTCTGTGAAAATGCTGTAGGGCTGATCGACGTCGCGGGCCTCGAAGCCGCGGGCGTCGATGCCCTCGTGAAGGGCCAGGAACAGCGCGCGACTGAGATGAAAGCGTTGCGAGACGATGATGAGCCGCGTCTGGCCATAGACCCGCCGCGCTCGGACGATCGAATCGAGCGTGCGGTCGCCGCCGAAATCGCGATAGATCGCCTTGGCCGGCACGCCGCGCTCGATCAGGCCGGCGCGCATTGCGGTCGGTTCGTCGTAGCGGCCCTCGCGCGTGCCGCTCACGATGAAGTATTTGGCCTTGCCGGCCTTATAGAGCGCCGCTGCCGCATCGAGGCGATAGACGAAATAGCGGTTGGGCCCGCCCTCCGGTCCGATCGGCGCCGTGCCCAGCACCAGCGCCACGTCGACCGCAGGTACCTTGCCGACGTCGGAGAAGGACTTCGCTTCGGCGGCGCGATCGAGCCGGCGCTCGGCGTACCAGGCAAGTGCTGCCGCCATCAGCGCGACGGCCGCGACCCGCAGGGCAACGTAGAGGATCAGGCGCATGCCGCCCGCCTTGATCGCCTGTCGCGCGGCCTATAGATCATCGCCATGCCACGTCTCAGCACCGCCGAAGCCACCGTCGAAACCCTCCTGCGCCATGGCCTCGACACGGTCTATGCCCTGCCCGGCCTGCACAACGATCCCCTGTTCGACGCCTTCTACCACGCGGCTGATCGCCTGCGCGTGATCCATCCGCGCCACGAGCAGACCGCGGCCTACATGGCGCTGGGCGCCGCGCTGGTCACCGGCAAGCCGCAGGCCTTCGCCGTGGTGCCCGGCCCCGGCATGCTGAACGCCGGAGCCGCGCTCCTCACCGCCTACGGCATGAATGCCCCCGTGATCGGCCTGATCGGCCAGATCCCGCAGGCCGACATCGATCGCGGCCACGGCCATCTGCACGAAATCCACGACCAGCTCGGCATGATGCGTCACATCACCAAGTGGGCCGAGCGCATCAGGAGCCCGCAGGAAGCGCCGACTTTGGTAAGCCAGGCGATCTGGCAAGCGACCTCGGGCCGCCCACGCCCCGTCGCACTGGAATGCGCGCTCGATACCTGGGCCAAACGCGCCGACGTCACCCTGCCCGCCTCGCCTCTGCCATTACCAGTCGAGGCGATCGACGACGGGGCGATCACGGCGGCGGCAAAGATCCTGGGCGCCGCCGAACGTCCCATCATCGTGGTGGGCGGCGGCGCGCTCGACGCCAGCGCCGAAGTGATCGCCCTCGCCGAGCTGCTCGAGGCGCCGGTCAGCTCCTACCGCCGCGGCCGCGGCGTCGTGCCGAGCTCGCATCGTCTGGCCGTCGACATGCCGGTCGGCCATCGCCTGTGGAAGGACGCCGACGCCGTGCTGGCGATCGGCACGCGCTTCTTCATCCAGAACGGCAGCTGGGGCGTCGACAAGAACCTGAAAGTCGTGCGCCTCGACATCGATCCCGACGAACCCGACCGTTTCCGCAAACCCGACGTCGCGCTGGTGGGCGATGCCGCCATCCAATTGCGCGCCCTGATCGCCGCGCTGCCGAAGCACAACCGCGCACGGACCTCGCGCGCCGAAGAATTGAAGGGCCACCGCGCCTGGTTCGCCGAACGGCTGTCGCGGCTTGAACCTCAAGTCGGATTCCTGAAGGCGATCCGCGCCGCGCTGCCGGAGGACGGCATCTTCGTCGACGAGGTCTCGCAGATGGGCTTCGCCTCCAGGGTCGCGCTGCCGATCGAAAAGCCGCGCACCTATCTCTCGCCCGGCTACCAGGACAATCTCGGCTGGGGGTTCGGCACGGCGCTGGGCGCCAAGGCGGCGATGCCGCACAGGAAGGTGCTGGCGATCGCCGGCGACGGCGGCTTCATGTACCAGATCGGCGAGCTCGCGACCGCGGCGCGCCACAATCTCGCGGTCGTGGTCGTGGTCTTCGACAACGGCGCCTTCGGCAACGTGAAGCGCATCCAGCAGCAGCACTACGGCAACCGCCTGATCGCCTCGGACCTGCAGAACCCGGATTTCGGCAAGCTCGCCGATAGCTTCGGCATCGCCTCGTTCAAGGCGACCGATCCCAGGCAGCTCGAGGACGCCCTGCACAAGGCCTTTGCGCTCAATGCGCCGGCGCTCGTGTGGGTGCCGCACGGCGATGTACCGAGCCCATGGGACATGATCATGATGCCCAAGGTGAGATGACCGGATGAAGGACTGGTACTGGCTCATCGCCTGGGCGATTGCCGTCGCGGTCCTCGGCTACGCTCTGCCCAGGGCCCCCGGCCGCTGGAACAAGGTCGTTGCCGTGATCCTGGTGACCCTGCTCGGCCTCGGTACCCTGGTCGTTCTCTATTCCGTCGTTCTCATGTTGGCCTGAGCGCTTCCAGGACCTGCCGGAAGTTCGTACGGCAGGTGAAGCCCAGCACGCGCGACGCCTTGCTCGAATCGTAGACGCGGTCGATCGAGGCGAACATCGTCCAGCCGCGCGCCTCGTAGAGCTTGCGATACTCCGGGAAATAGCGCGCGACGACCGACGGCGCGTCGGCGATCAGCGCGGGACCGTCCGAGGGTGAGAACGGCGTCATCGCCGAGACGATGAAAGTGTCGAAGCCGATGTCCCTGGCCTTGGCCAGCGCCACGACATGGGCTTCGGCCGCGTCCTCGACCGAGAGCCTTCGGAACAGGAATTCGTTGGCCTTGGTGTTCTCGCCCGACTGGGCGATGGCGTGGGCCATGTCGTCTTCCTCGGGGAAGAAGCGCGCCGTGCGCAGCACCAGGATCGGCAGCTTGTGCAGATGATTGAACAGCCGGCACAGCTCCTCGGCGGCGAGCTTGGTGACGCCGTAGATGTTGCGCGGCTG
>NZ_SCVH01000166.1 GCF_004296935.1 Reyranella sp. | reverse complement strand
CGGCATCGTGCAGGTCTCGGCCAAGGACAAGGCCACCGGCAAGGAGCAGCAGATCCGCATCCAGGCTTCGGGCGGCCTCAGCGAGGCCGACATCCAGAAGATGGTGAAGGACGCCGAGCTCCACGCCGAAGAGGACAAGAAGAAGCGCGAGCTGATCGACGCCCGCAACCAGGGCGAGGCGCTGGTCCATTCGACGACCAAGCACCTGGCGGAGTTCGGCGACAAGGTGAGCCCGACCGAGAAGGCCGAGATCGAAGGTGCGCTCGAGGGGCTGAAGTCGGCGCTCACGGCCGAGGATGTCGAGGCGATCAAGGCCAAGACCAACGATCTCGCCCAGGCGGCGATGAAGCTCGGCGAGGCGATGTACAAGGCCCAGCAGGCCGATGCCCAGGCAGGCGCGGCGGCAGGCGGTGCCACCGATGGCTCGGCAGGCGGCGCGAACGAGGCGAAGGGCGACAAGGTCGTCGATGCCGAGTTCGAGGACGTCACCGACAAGAACAAGAAGACGGGTTCCGGCTGAGCCGGGCCAAGAAGCAAGATAGAGTCGGCCTCCCGCGCAAGCGGGAGGCCGACGCGTGAGAGGCAAGTGGGGGCTGCGTAGGGCGTATGTCGCAAGACTATTACGAGCTGCTCGGGGTCAGCCGTACGGCGAGCGCCGACGACATCAAGAAGGCGTTCCGCAAGCTCGCCATGCAGCATCATCCGGATCGCAATCGGGGCGACAAAGAATCCGAGAAGGAATCCGAGAAGAAATTCAAGTCCGTCAATCATGCCTACGACATCCTGAAGGATCCGGAGAAGCGCGCGGCCTATGACCGCTACGGTGCGGCGGCCTTCGAAGGCGGTGCCGGGCCTGGCGGCCCCGGTGGTTTCCAGGGCGGCCAGGGCTTCGATTTCGGCTCGGTGTTCGGCGAAATCTTCGAGGATATGTTCGGCGGCGGCGGGCGTGGCCGCGGCGGCCGGACCGACACGCGCGGCCAGGACCTGCGCTTCAACCTTGAGATCACGCTGGAACAGGCCTACGGCGGCACCGAAGCGACGGTGCGGGTGCCAAGCTCGATATCCTGCGAGGCCTGCCACGGCAGCGGCGCCGAGGCCGGCTCCAAGCCACAGACCTGTCCGACCTGCCAGGGTCGAGGCCGCCTCAGGGCCCAGCAGGGCTTCTTCACGGTCGAGCGCACCTGCCACACCTGCAACGGCGCCGGCCAGACCATCGACAAACCGTGCCGGAGCTGCGCCGGCCAGGGTCGCGTACGCCGCGACAAGACGCTGAAGGTCAACATTCCCGCCGGCGTCGAGGACGGCACGCGCATCCGCCTCTCCGGCGAAGGCGAGGCCGGCACGCGCGGTGGACCAGCGGGCGATCTCTACGTGTTCCTGTCGGTGCGGCGCCACCAGCTGTTCGAGCGCGAGGGCGCCGACGTCCATTGCCGGGTGCCGATCTCGATGGTGCAGGCCACGCTCGGCGGCAACATCGAGGTACCGACGCTCGACGGCAAGATGGCGCGGATCAACATTCCCGCCGGCGCCCAGGGCGGCCACCAGTTCCGGCTGCGCGGCAAGGGCATGCCGATCGTGCGCTCGAGCCAGCGCGGCGACATGTATATTGAGATCAACGTCGAGACGCCGACCAACCTCACGTCCAAGCAGAAGGACCTCCTCAAGGAGTTCGAGAAGGCCGGCAAGACCAGCCCTGAATCCGAGGGCTTCTTCAGCAAGGTGAAGGAAATGTTCGGCGGCTAGGCGGCGACGCCGGCTTCCTGAGCATCGACCAGCACGCACCGTACGAGATGGCTTCCGCCGACTTCGCGCAGATCGGGCGGCCGGGCGACGCAGTTCGACTGAACGAACTTGCAGCGCAGTGCGAAGCTGCAGCCAGTCGGCACCTCGGCGAGATCGGGTGGAGCACCCGGAATGGCTTCCAGACGCCGGCCGCGCATGCCGTCATGTACCGTCGAGGCGAGCAAGCCCCGGCTATATGGATGGCGCGGCGCGTCGACCATCTGCTCGACCGGTGCCAGTTCGACGATCTTGCCGGCATACATGACGCCGATGCGGTCGGAGACCTCGACCGCCACGCCGATGTCGTGCGTGACGAAGATCACCCCGACATCGAGTTCGCGCTGTAGTTCCCTGATCAGGAGAAGAACCTGGATCTGGACGGTGGCATCGAGTGCCGTTGTCGGTTCGTCGGCCAGCAGCAGGCTCGGGTTGCAGGACAGCGCCAGAGCGATCATCGCGCGCTGGCGCATGCCGCCCGACATTTCGTGCGGATAGGCTTTCAGCCGCTGCGCCGGCGAGGGAATGCGCACCATCTCGAGCAGCTCGCGGGCGCGGGTCCACGAGTCGGCCTCACCCTTGCCGGTATGGCGGCGCACGGTCTCGGCGATCTGGTGGCCGATGGTGAACACCGGATCGAAGGCGGTCGCCGGCTCCTGGAAGATCATGGCGACCCGCTGGCCACGCAGGTCCGACAGGGCGCCCCTTCCCATGGTCAGGATCTCGTCGCCTTCCAGCTTGATGCTGCCGGACCAGCGCGTGCGGTGCTCGGGATGGAGGCGCAGGATCGACCGCAGGGTGACGCTCTTGCCCGACCCCGACTCACCCAGGATGCCCAGCGTCTCGCCGCGTCGCACGTCGAAGCTGACGCCGTTGACGGCGTTCACCGTGCGATCGGGCGTGACAAATGTCACATGAAGGTCGCGGACCTGCAGCAGGTTGCTCATGTCGCGACAGCCTTCGAATGGCCCGACCCCGCGATCCGCATGTGGCAGGCGACGGCCTGCGCGCCGGTATCGGCAAGCGGCGGTTCGGCCCGCGCGCAAACGTCCTCGGCAAACGGACACCGCGTGCGGAAGCGGCAGCCCGAGGGCGGATCGATGGGATTGGGCGGGTCACCCTGGATGGGCGCTTCCTTGGTGCGTCGCCTGGGGTCCATCGATGGTCGCGCCGACAGCAACGCCCGCGTGTAGGGATGCTGCGGGTCGCCATAGATCGCCTCGACCGAGCCCAGCTCGACGATCTTGCCGAGATACATCACCAGGACGCGGTCGCTGAGATACTGCACGACGTTGAGATCGTGGCTGATGAAGATGTAGGTGAGGCCAAGCTCGGTCTTGAGATCGACCAGCATGTTCAGGACCTGCGCCTCGACCGACTTGTCGAGCGCCGATACCGCCTCGTCGAGGATGACCAGCCGCGGCCGCAGTGCCAGCGCGCGGGCGATGTTGACCCGCTGACGCTGACCGCCGGACAGCTCGTGCGGATAGCGCTCGGCGTAATTCGTCGGGTCGAGGCCGACCTTGTCGAGCAGATCGCGCACGCGTGCCCGGGCCTCGGCCGCCGGCAGGCCGTGCGCCTTGGGCGCGAAGGCCAGCGTCTCGCCGATGGTGAGGCGGGGATTGAGTGAGGCGTAGGAATCCTGGAACACCATCTGCACCTGGCGGCGCAGCTCGTTGACCGTGATGCCGTGTGGTTCGTCAACCGGATCGCCGTCCAGCACCATGGTGCCCCTGTCCGGCTTGATGAGACGGATCAGCAGCCGCGCCACCGTCGACTTGCCGCAACCGGACTCGCCCACCACACCCAACGTCTCGCCCTTGGCAACCGACAACGAGAGATCGTCGACCGCGCGGACCACCTTGCCAGAACGGCCGAGCAGCCCACCCGGCACCGGGAAATGCTTACGCAGTCCGCTCGCCAGAAGCAGCGGCTGGGCCGGGCCACCACGATCCTCGACGGGCACCAGCGACTCCATGTCAGGCCTTCACGTCCATGGCGGCGCGCAACCCGTCACTCATCAGGTTGAAGCAGATCGAGGTGATGAAGATCATCACGCCGGGAAGTGCTGCCAGCACCGGATTGACGTAGATCGCCTGACGGAGCGTGTTCAGCATCAGGCCCCATTCCGGCTCCGGCGGCTTGACACCCAAGCCAAGGAAGCTAAGGCCGGCCGCCAGGATGATCGCCACGCTGATCAGCGAGGTGGCGTAGACCAGGATCGGTCCCAACACATTGCCCAGCACATGCACCCGCACGATGGTGAGCGCGCTGGCGCCGCTCGCGCGCGCGGCATCGACGAAGTCGAAGCCCCGCACCTGGGTCGTCACGCTCTCCGACACTCGGCAGATCGGCGGGATGAAGACCAGGGTGAGCGACAGCAGCGTATTCTCGGTGCCGGCGCCCAGGGCGCCCGATAGCGAGATCGCCAGCAGTACGGACGGGAAGGCGTAGAACACGTCCATGACGCGCATGATCGCCATGTTGATCTTGCCACCGACGAAACCTGCGGTGATGCCGAGGATGCCGCCGATCAGCAGCGCACAGACGACCGGCGTCACCCCCATGAACAGCGACAGGCGGCCGCCGTAGATCAGACGGGCAAACATGTCGCGTCCCAGCTCGTCGGTGCCCAGCAGATGGTTGGGCGATCCCAGAGGATAGAGGCGGCGGATCATCGAGGTCTTGTAGGGATCGGCCAACCCCAGCAACGGCGCAGCGATCGACGACAGGACGATCAGTAGCAGGACACCGGCGCAAACCAGGGTCACCGGGTCGCGGCGCAGCCGGCGGCCGACGGAAGGCCAATAGCCACGCGACGCCGACGCCACGGTCGGCCGCACCAGGGGGGCGGCGATGTCGACGGTCGGGCTCTGAATGGCCATCGTCGTCAGCCCCGCTTGATGCGTGGATCAACCATGGTCTGGATCACGTCCACGGTGAGATTGAGCAACATGAAGAAGCCGGCCAGCACCAGGGTCGTGCCCTGCAGGATCGGCAGGTCGCGGCGGAAGATGGCGCTGTTCAGCAGGAAGCCGGTGCCCGGCCAAGCGAACACCGTCTCGATCAGGATCGACCCGCCGATCAGGTTGCCGGCCTGCAGGCCCATCACGGCGAGGCAGGTCGGCGCGGCATTCTTGAGCACGTGGCGCAGGATCTGGTCGTCGCGCATGCCCTTGGCCTGCAGCGCGGTCACGAACTCCATGCTGAGCGTTTCCTTGACCGTGGAGCGCACGGTGCGCGTCACCACGCCGAGCGGGATCACCGAGAGCGCGATGGTCGGCAGGATCATGTGCTTGAGGTGCGGCCAGTCGAGGCGCCAGCCGGTCGAGTTCTCCGGCCCCAACCCCATCGGCGGCAGGACGCCCATTTCGACCGAGAAGACGATCACCAGCACGATCGCCAGCCAGAAATGCGGCACGCTCACGCCCATCAGCGAGATCATGGTGACCAGCCGATCGACGATCCGCGACTTGGCATAGGCCGCCGAGGTGCCGAGGAAGACGGCGAGCGAAAAGGCGAACAGCGTGGCGGCGATGGCCAGGATGATGGTGTTGCCGAAGGCCGACGCCACTTCGGCCGCCACCGGCCGGCCGGTGCCGATGGACGTGCCGAGATCGCCGGTCAACGTCACCGCCAGCCAGCGGAAGTACTGGACGGGCAGCGGCTTGTCGAAGCCGTAGTACTCCTTGAGCTTGTCGACGACCTCCTTGGGCGCATCCGGTGGCACGATGGCCGAGATCGGATCGCCCGGCGCCAGGTGCACGAGCGCGAAGACGAGCAGCGACACGCCGAAGGCGACCGGCACCAGATAGAGCAGTCGTCGCAGCGCGTAGAGCAGCATGGCCGCCCGTCCTCCGTCGCTACTTCGCCATCTCGACGGGGGTGAGATCCTGGAACCAGCTCTGGGCCTGCACGAAGCCCTTCACCTTGGGGCTCATCGCCCGCGGGTTGAGATCGTGGGCGATGTAGACCCAGTAGGACTGGTCGACGATGTAGGTGTGGACGTCGGCCAGCGCCTTGGTCTGGGCGGCGCGGTCGAAGGTGGCGTGGGCCTTGTTGATCATCTCGTCGACCTTGGGGTCCTTCAGGATTCCCCAGTTGGCGCCGGCCGGCGAAACGAAGCTCGAGTGATAGAGCCGCATGAAGGCCGAATAGGGATCGACCGTGGCACGGCTGATGTTGATGCCGTTCACGCCCTTGGCCTTGGCGTCAGGACCGGTCGCCGGCTGGAAGGAAAAGCTGATCAGCGAGTTCCACTCCATGACCTCGAACTCGGCGTCGAAGCCCACGGCATTCAGGTTCTCCTGGACGTACTCGTTCATCGGCAGCGGCAGCATCTGGCCGGAACCCGAGGTCGAGATCGCGATCTTGATCTTGGGCTTCTTGGTCGCGCTGTAGCCGGCTTCGGCCAGCAGCTTCTTCGCCGCTGCAGGATCATATTTGATGTCGAAGCTGGGCGAGCCGAACCAGGGATGCCCGGGATAGACGGCACCCTTCGCCTCGATCATCAGGCCGCCCAGAAGCTTGTTGATGCCGGCGCGGTCGATGGCGAGGTTGGCGGCCTTGCGCACGCGGATGTCGGTCCACGGCGAGCCCTCGACCATGCTGGGCTGGTAGGCCCAGTTGTGCGGATACTTGTTGGTCACGATGCTCATGCCGCCCTGCTTCAGGCGCGGGATGGCATCGGGCGCCGGCACCTCGATCCAGTCGACCTGGCCTGCGAGCAGCGCCGCTGTGCGGGTGGCCGCCTCGGGCATCGGGAACAGCAGCACCTTGTCGAGCTTGGGAACGCGCGCCTTCTCCCAGTACTCGGCATTGCGCGACAGCTCCAGGCGTTCGCGCGGCACAACGCGGTCGACCTTGAACGGTCCGGTGCCGGACGGCTGCAGCGCCACTTTGTTCCAATCCTTGCCGAGCTTCTCCCACTGCGCCGGGCTCGAATAGAAGATGTAGGACATATCGTAGGGGAACAGAGAATTGACCACGCGGGTCGTCAGTTCGACCGTGTACTTGTCGATCGCCTTGTAGCCCACGAGAGTCGGGATGCGGGCGCGGGCTTGCGCCATCTGCTTGCGGTCGAACTGCGGCGACTTGTCGTTCAGCACCTTGTCGAGGTTCCAGATCACGGCTGCCGAGTCGAAGTCGGAGCCGTCATGGAACTTCACGCCCTCGCGCAACTTGAAGACCCATTTGGTGGGCTCGCCCTCGACCGGCGCCCACGACAATGCAAGGCCGGGGCGAATGTCGGCGATGGTGTCGGCCTTGGAGAGGTCCCAGTTCACCAGCGCGTCGTAGATCGTGTAGCCGGCAAACCGGAAACCCTCGAAGCCCTGGTCGGGCTGGCCCGTGGTCTGCGGAATGTCGGCGGCTGTCATGCCGATGCGCAGAGTGCCCTGCGAAAGGGCAGGCATTGCAGTCACCGCAAGAACACCAAAGCCGGCGGCGGCCACTCGAAGGCGCTTGAACATTCACTGCTCCTAAGTTCGGCGCTTCCCAGCCGGGCGCGCTCGCCGTACCGTCATGCAAGCAGCAAGCCAATGCCGCGTGTATGTGTTGGAGCAACGCGGCATGTCGATTGCATGTTCGACCGGACGGAGGACTTGCATGACATCGTCGACGAAGCCGCCAACGCTCGAAGAATTTCGTGCGCGCGCCGCGCTGACAGGCCTCGTCTTGACCGAGGAAGACATCGGTCACCTCCACAAGGGTTATGTCGGCTTGCTCGGTTTGATGGAACGCATCCCCCAACGCTGGGCCTGGGCCGCCGAACCGCCGCACGTCTTCCGCGCCGACGAATAGACGCGTCATGATCGACCTCACGACCCTCAGCATCGCCGAGGCGGGGCGCCTTATGGCGTTTGGCGAGCTCACCGCGACAGCCCTCACTGAGGCATTCCTCGCGCGCATCGCGGCCGTCGATCACAAGATAGCGAGCTACATCACCGTCATGACCGATGAGGCGCGCGCCGCCGCGCGCCAAGCCGACATGGAGATGAACGGTGGGCTGCGACGCGGACCGCTGCATGGCATCCCGCTTGCCCTGAAGGACATCTACGAGACGGCCGGTGTGAAGACGACAGGCCATTCGCACTTCAAGGTCGACTATGTGCCGGCCATCGATGCCGCCTCGGTGCGCCGGCTGAAGGAGGCCGGCGCCGTTATCCTGGGCAAGCTCGGAACGCACGAATTCGCCAACGGCGCGATGACGCCGGACCAACCGTTCCCGCCGGTGCTCAATCCATGGAACCCGAAGTACCAGCCCGGCGGCTCCTCGAGCGGTTCGGGCGCAGCCGTCGCGGCGGCGCTCTGCATGGGCGCGATGGGCTCCGACACCGGCGGCTCGATCCGCAATCCGGCGGGCTACTGCGCCACGACCGGCATCAAGCCGACCTACGGGCTGGTGAGCCGCTGCGGTATCTTCCCGCTCGCCTTCAGCCTCGACACGGCAGGCCCGCTCGCCTGGACGACCGAGGATTGCGCGCTGATCCTGGGCGCGCTCGCAGGCTACGATCCCAACGACCAGGCCTCGGCCAGGACTGCGATGGTCGATTACGGCGCGGCAGCGCGCCGCCCGATCAAGGGCATGCGCATCGCGTTGGCGCGCGCCTGGTACGAAGGCCCGGACGGCAAGCTCTCACCCGACATGGCCAAGGGCATGGAGAACGCGGTGCGTGTCTTCCGCGATCTCGGCGCCATCGTCGAGGAGGTCGCTTTCCCCGACGTCCGCGACTATCACATCTGCGGCCGCGTGATCATCACGACCGAGGCGCATGCCATCCACCGCCGCGACGTCATCGAGCGGCCGGAGAAATTCGGCTACACGACGCGGCGGCGATTCCAGCTCGGCGCCTTCATCTCGGCCGAGCAGTACATCTCCGCGCTCCGCTTTCGCCGCAAGCTGCATCAGGACACGCGCGAAGCCATGCGCGGCTACGACCTCGTGATGACGGCCAACCACTGGGGAGCGCCTGAGATCTTCGAGGAGCCGCAGCAGATCTTCCACTTCCTTGGCAAGCCCTCACTCACCATGCCGTTCAACGTCACCGGCCAGCCGGCGGCGACGGTGTGCTGCGGCTTCGGCGCCGACGGGCTGCCGCTCGCCTTCCAGCTCGCCGGCCGCGCCTTCGACGAAGCGAGCGTGTTCTCGGCGGGTGCCGCCTACGAACGCGCGACGCCGTGGCGTCAGCGCCGGCCGGCGCTCTAGCAGCCGATCTTCTTCGCGACCTCGATGATCGTGTCGCCGACGGCGTCCCAGTCGCCCTCGGCCTTGAAGTCGACCTTCTGCTTGGGACCGTGCTCGTAGGGGCGATTGACGTAGCCCGTCGACAGGCCGCATTTCTGCGCCGCCGCCAGGTCGCCGTTGTGGGCGGCGACCAGCATCACCTGGTGCGGCTTCAGGTACATGCTGTCGACCACGCCGAGATAGGCCTCGGGATCGGGCTTGTAGTGATTGAAGGTCTCGCCCGAGAAGCAGTGATCCCACGGAATGCCGCTGTTCTTGGCCATGTTGATCAGCAGAGCAACGTTGCCGTTGCTGAGCGTGCTCACGACATACTTCTTCTTCATCATGCCGATGCCCTCGACCGAATCGGGCCACGGACGGAGCTTGTGCCAGAGATGGGTGAATTCCCAAGACCCTTCCTCGCCCGGATGTCTTAGCCCACGCTTCTTCAGAAGCATCTCGAACGCTTCCTTGTGCAGGTCGTCGATGCGCGTCCACGGCAGCTCTTTCTTGCGCACACGGGCCATCTGCGGCTGATAGAGGCCGCGCCAGTCGTCGGCGAAGCTCGTCCAGTCGGTCTCGATCCCGTATTTCTTGCCGAGCGCGGGCAGGTCCGCGATCAGGCTGCCGCGCCAGTCCACCACCGTGCCGAACACGTCGAAGATGCAGACCTTCAGGTCCGCGAGATTCCTGGCCATGGGTCATTCCTCCATTTGTCCCAGTGTGGCGTCCCACGGCGCGCTTGGGTAGGGTCCGCGCATGGCTCCCAGACAGAACACGGTTGTTGGAACGGACGGCAAGGCGCGCTGCGGCTGGGCGAGCGCCGATCCGCTGTACGAAAAGTATCACGACAGGGAATGGGGTCGTCCGCTCAAGGACGATCACGCGCTGTTCGAGCTGCTGATCCTGGAGGGCTGCCAGGCGGGCCTCTCCTGGATCACCGTGCTGCGCAAGCGCGAGCACTATCGCAAGGTCTATGACGCCTTCGATCCGGCGAAGATCGCGCGCTACACGCCGCCCAAGCTCGCCAAACTGCTGGCCGATCCCGGCATCATCCGCCACAGGGGCAAGATCGACGCGAGCGTGAGCAACGCCAAGGCCTTTCTAAAGTTGGTCGAGCGCGAAGGCTCGTTCCATCGCTGGCTGCGCAAAACCGTGGGCGAACAGACTCATGCGCGCCCCAGGACGCTGAAGGACGTGCCGGCGCGCACGCCTGGGAGCGATGCGCTGGCCAAGGCGCTCGCCAAGGAAGGTTTCAAGTTCGTGGGCTCCACCATCTGTTACGCCTTCATGCAGGCGTCGGGCCTCGTCGACGACCATGTCGTGGGCTGCCACCGCCGCAAGGAGTAGTTTTCTTGACCAAGCGTGTTTTCATCGCGGCCCTCGGGACCGAGACCAACCAGTTCGTGCCCTTCCCGACCGGCCTGCGCGGCTACCAGGAGCACGGCATCTGGCGCGGCGACGCCACCCGGCACGAACCGACCAACTTCACCGCGCCGCTGCATGTCTGGCGCAAGAAGGCCGAGGAGCGCGGCTGGACCGTCATCGAAGGGCTCGCGACCTTTGCCGCGCCCTCGGGCACCACCGTGCGCAAGGTCTACGAGGATTTCCGCGACGAGGTCCTGGCCGGCGTGAAGGCCGCCCTTCCGCTCGACGCCGTGCTGATCAACGTCCACGGCGCCATGGTCGCCGACGGATACGACGACTGCGAAGGCGACCTGCTCTCGAAGATCCGCGCCATCACAGGGCCCAAGGTGGCGATCGGCGCCGAGTTCGACCTGCACTGCCACCTGAGCGCCCTCATGCTCGACAGCGCCGACGTGCTGGTGGGCTACAAGGAATACCCGCACACCGACACGATGGAGCGCGCGGCCGAGCTGTTCGACATCATCGCCGACACGGCCGACGGCAAGGTGAAGCCCGTCATGGCCCGCTACGACTGCCGCATGATCGCGCAGTACCGGACCTCCGTGCCGCCCATCAACGAGTTCGTGGTCCGCATGAAATCGCTCGAGGGCAAGGACGGCATCCTCTCCGTCTCCTTGAGCCACGGCTTCTCCTTCGCCGATGTGGAAGACGTCGGCACCCGCACCCTCGTTGTTGCCGACGGCGACAAGGAAAAGGCCGAAGCGCTGGCCAGGCAGCTCGGCCAGGAGCTGTGGGACAATCGCGAACGCTATGCCACCAGGTACCTCACCGTCGCCGAGGCGATGGGCCGTGCGGCCTCGCACAATCAAGGCCCGCTGGTGCTGGCCGACCGCGCCGACAATCCCGGCTCCGGGGCGCCCGGCGATTCGACCTTCGTGCTGAAGGCGCTGGTCGAACGCGAGATCGGCCCCGCCCTGTTCGGCGTGATGTGGGACCCGATGGCCTTCCAGATCGCCGAGGAGGCAGGCGAGGGCGCGCGCATCCGCATGCGGCTCGGCGGCAAGTCCGGCGCGGTGAGCGGCGATCCGGTCGATCTCGACGTCACGGTGAAGAAGATCGCGCGCAACGTCTTCCAGCCCTACGGGCCGGTGATGTCGCCGCTGGGCGACATGGCGCTGCTCTCCTCGGAGCATGTCGACATCGCGATCTGCACGCGCCGCAACCAGACCTTCCACGCCGACGCCTTTCGCGCCGTCGGCGCCGAGCCCGCCGACTATCGCGTCGTGATCGTGAAGAGCGCGCAGCATTTTTATAACGGCTTCGTGAGCCTCGCGAAGGAGATCCTCTACGTGGCCTCCCCCGGCGCCGCCGACCCCGACGTCACGCGCTGGCCCTACACCAAGCGCAAGACGCCCTTCTGGCCCAAGGTCGCCGACCCCTGGAAGTAGGCTTTTCCCGACGCCCCGGTGTCGGGAAAATCGTGTCGGGAAATTCAAGCCGTTGATCGATAAGGCTTTTCGCCAGCCGTTTTCCGACCCCTGCGCGTCGAAGAATGACATTCGCGCGCATGGTGTCGTCGGTCATCGCATCACTCGAACCAGCAGATATCGTTGATGTTGGGGTCGCCCTTCGCCGGATCCCACTCCTTGTCGATGCGCGCGACGACGGCATCAGGTGTTTGATCCGGCCACAGGATCAGCTTGGAATCGCCATAGCGCTTGAATTGACCAGCGCGAAACCCGCGCTCCATGAGCGCACGAACGGCCGTTAGCGAAAGCCGCTTCACCTCATCGTTGTCGGTAATACCGCAGTGGCGTCGGACAAAATTCGCGATCACCACGAGACCCAGCCAATCTTCGGCGCGACCGGCTTCGCAATCGGCGACGAAGTCCTTCAGTTCAGTGTCGAATGCGGTATTATTCATGACATTCTCTCTACTTATAGTAGAACCGTATGGAGCCCGTATGCGGCGAGTTTATGTCTATCGTCGGCAGGCCTTCCTTGTTGATGCGAAAGCCGACATACATATCCCTGCTTGGTAGTTTTAGAATGGTTTGCGATTCCGCGTGCTGACCCGAAAAGGCCGCATGCGGACATCCCTTCCGTTACCTTGTTCGCCGTTCAACGCTTTGTCGTCGGGATACTTGTCGTGATTCTTGAAGACAAACCGACCGAGCTTGCCCTGGATGATGGCATCGACTTCCTTTTGGATACTATCGACGACTACTTTGTCGGGCGGCACACCAGGCGCCGGTTCGAGCTTCAGCAGGGCATTGTCCGGATCGAGTTTCTGCAGGTGCTCGCAGTAGGTGACGCAGGTGGCCGCCCACTCCTCGGCGGCGGCCTGTTCCGCCGCGGCGCGAGGCCCGGCGATCCCGAATTGGATCTAGGGCATGGCTAGTTCGCGCGCCGGATATTCAAACCAGCAGATATCGTCGATCGAAGGGAGGCTGCCCAGGGCATCCCACTCGTGGTCGATACGGGCGACGACCTCGTCGGGTGTCGTCTCTTCGAAATAAGTCATCCATGAAGATGGGTCATCGTAGTGGCCTGCCCGTGCGCCGCGCGTCAGCATCTCGCGTACAAGTTCGAGCGTGAGACGCTTGACCTCGCGGTCGTCGGAAATGTGAAGCCCGTACTTGACCTTTGGCCAGACTTGATAGAGTCCGAACTCAGACGGCACCGACAAGAACATGTCCGCGATTGCCATGAGTTTCTGGTGCAACGCGTTATCGATCATGAGTCACCTCTCGGAATTGTAGTGAAATTTAACGGGATCTCTACCGGGTACGATGATTTCCAAGGTCGGCACTGATCCTCGTGTGCCCTTCTGCATATCGTGGGCCATCCGGAATCCCACCTGAAGGCCATCACTTCCAGGCAGTGCATAGAGTTCACCACTGCCGCCTTCCTTGTATTGACCTCTCGCCTTGTAGATGCGCGTCCCGCCAATCTTGAGTTTGTCGAACTCGAAGCGGAGATCGACCTCGCCACCGATCGTCCTCACATCCGAGTCGTTGCTGTATGTGCTCTGCGCTTTCAATTCGGCCGTTCTGTCGTCGATCTTTTTCTTTACGACTCTGGTCACCTCCCTTTCGTAGCTATCCACCGTGTTCCGATCGGGAGGCACACCCGGCACCGGTTCGAGCTTCAACAGGGCATTGTCCGGATCGAGTTCCTGCAGATGCTCGCGGTAGGTGTCGTAGATGGCCGCCCGCTCCTCGGCGGTCTGCTCTGCCGCAGCACGAGGCCCGGCGATGTCCGGTGGTGGTGGCGCAGCAGGCGGCTGGACCGGCGGCTGGGTCCACCGACGCCATTTTTCGATCGCGTTGGGCAGCCCTGGCGGGATTTCCCGCGGCGGCTGGTTGTGTCCTGGCCCTGGAGTCGGCGGTCGTTGCGAAGTAGCAGCCGGCGGCGTTTGCGGGCCGCGACCGCTCCCACCACCGCCGCCGCCGCGTGAGCCGCCGCCTCCGGCCTGTGCGAGAATGATGTTCCCGGGATCGAAAGCCCCGTTCGCTGGGGTGGCTGCCGGAGAGTCCTCCCCGACGGACCGATCGATCGCCTCCGCCACGAGGACGGCGATGTCCTGGCCGTTGGGCGGACGGCCTTCGATCGCCTCGAAGCTGTGGAGACCGTCGCGGATATCCGCGCGGACCGTCGCCGCTACCGGGCCGTCGGTGTCAATGCCCTTGGCCTCCAGGGTCCGGTCGGCGTCGAGGCGGGCGCGCCGGTAGCGGATGAAGGCCGGGTCCGAGGTGCCGTCGGTGATTGCCTTCTGCCCGCCGACGAAGCGCGCGTGATCCTCGTCGTCGAGCGAGAGGCGATGGCGGGCGAGGTCGGCGCCGGCGAAGGCGTCGGGCTCGTAGACCAGCAGCCGGTCGAGTCGTTCGAAGAGGTCGCGGTCGGTCGCGAGGCGGCCTTCGATGTAGAAGGCTTCGAGGCCGCGCCATTGGTCGGGCGCCAGCCAGTCGCGGATGTCCGGCGGCATTTTCAGAAGCGACGCACCGGCGTTTTTCTGGGCCCACTCCAGCGCGGCGACGCCGGCGTCCGACTGCTGCTTCTGCCACTGTCGCTCGGCGCGGCGATGGGCGAAGGCCGCGACCTGGGCGATGCCGGCGCGCACCGCGTCGCTCGCGTCCTCGGGCGTGAGTTCGGCCGCGCGTTCTGCGAAGACGTCTGCGCCGGGCGGTCCCGCCGGCTCGATCGGGATGCCCGCCATGTCGCGATCGACGTCGCGATAGGCAGCGGCCGCGCGGGCCCGGATGAAACGGCGGTCGATTGCGGCCTGGCGCTCGGGGGTGATGACTACGCGGGCGTGCTCGTAGAAACCAGCCGCACCGTCGAGATCGTCCTGGCCGATCGCGGTCTCGACCGCGCCGGCATAGAGGTCGCTGAGGCCGGCACGAACACGCGTATCGGTTTCGGCCGCGTCCCAGCCGCGGCGCTCACCCTGGTAGCGCAGTTCCTCGACCGCGGTCCGGCCGAGCTTCCGCAGGTAGGCTGGGTCGTGCCACGACGTCGCCGCGTCCTGGTTCAGGCCGGCGATGCGGTCGGCGACGCTGGCGTCGTCCACTTCGATCGTGGCCCGCTGCGCCAGTTGGCCCAGTGTGCCGGCCGCCCAGTCGAGGCGCGTCTCGATCAGCGGCTCGAGAATGCCGCGCTGGCGCGGGCCGATGGCCTGGGCCAGCGTCCGCTCCTTGAGGTCATTGAGCGCCGGCAGCGCACCGGCGATGGCCTCCAGCGCCGCCTCGCCGCTTTGGGCCGCGACTCCG
Organism: Reyranella sp.; assembly: GCF_004296935.1. GTDB lineage: Bacteria > Pseudomonadota > Alphaproteobacteria > Reyranellales > Reyranellaceae > Reyranella. The sequence continues at coordinate 182,433 of NZ_SCVH01000166.1, read as the reverse complement.
CTCTCCGGGTCGTGCAACAGCCCGCGCACGCCGGCTGAAAACTCATTGTCGAGCTGGCGCGCGAACATCTCGTCGACACGGATCGTGTGCTCATCGCCATTGTCCGAGAGGGGCGGCCACGGCTCCGCCGCCGGCTGTGCCACTGGCACGGTCGGGTAGATCGTCGTTCCCATGTTTGCTGTCTCCGCAGGCACGAAAAAGCCCGCCGCGCCCTCATGAGTCAGAGGGTGCCGGGCGGGCTGGGTCGGCGGATACGAGGTCCGCCAGAGTAGGCTTTTTCTTAGCCTATTCCTGTTGAATCTGTCAATAGTTCCGAAAAAATACCATTACAGCAGCGGTTCGAGGGCCTCGCGGGTGGTTTTGCCCTGGACCACGGGCACGACCTCGAACTCGACCACTTCCTGCCAGTCGGCGATCCAGCGCTGGAAGGTCGTGATGTCGTCGGTCTCCATGAGCTGGAAGCAGCGGCTCAGGTCGGCCGTGACGTAGCTGGCGACGAACTTCAGCCCGTCGGGCAGCGCCCGGCCGCTGTCGCGCAGCTTGGCGTACACGGCCTTGCCGTCCTGCCCTTTGAACTTCTCGACCACCATGAACAGCATGTCCGACTCCCGCCTTGTCCGGTTTGTAGGATATTGTCCGGCGGGCATTCAGGACAGGACCATCAAATGAAGATCGCCATTGCCGGCGCCGCCGGCCGCATGGGCCAGATGCTGATCCAGCGGATCGCCAATACCGACGGCTGCAGTCTGGCCGGCGCCATCGAGAGCGCTTCCAGCAACGCGCTGGGCCGCGACGCCGGCGAGGTCGCGGGCGTGGGCGCAAAAGGCGTGAAGATCGTGTCGGACAGTGCCGCCGCCATCGCCGCGGCCCAGGTCGTGATCGACTTCACCGTGCCCGCCGCCACCGTGGCGCATGCCGCGATCGCGGCCGACAAGGGCGTGGCGATGGTGATCGGCACCACCGGCCTCAGCCCGGAGCAGAGTGCGCTGATCCACGCGGCGGCGAAGAAGGTGCCGATCATGTGGGCGGCCAACATGGCGCTCGGTGTCAACATCCTGATGGCGCTGGTCGAGAAGACCGCGGCCCTGCTCGATCCCAGCTACGACATCGAAATCTTCGAGATGCACCACCGCCACAAGATCGATGCGCCCTCAGGGACCGCCCTGGCGCTCGGCCATTCGGCGGCGGCCGGCCGCAAGGTCGAGCTCGAGAAGGTCTGGCGCCGCAGCCGCGATGGGCACACCGGCGCGCGGCCGACCGGCGAGATCGGCTTCGCGGCACTGCGCGGCGGCGAGGAGGTGGGCGTGCACACCGTGATGTTCGCCTCGGCCGGCGAGCGGCTGGAGCTGACGCATCGCTCGTTCAGCCGTGAGGGCTATGCGATGGGCGCGGTCATGGCCGCCAAGTGGCTCGAGGGCAGGAAGCCCGGCCTCTACGGCATGAAGGACGTGCTGGGGCTCTGACCCCCTCCGCCCCGTATGACGGGGCACCTCCCCCGAGACGGGGGAGGAATCTGATTTTCTTCTCCTCCCCCGTCATACGGGGGAGGTGGCCCGAAGGGCCGGAGAGGGTTTCTAGTCCCACTCGTGCTCGAAACGCGGCGCGCGCATCTCGGCGAGTGCCGCCTTCAACTGCTCGGCCAAGGCCAGGCGGGCATCGGGCGAGAGAAAGCGGCCGATCACCAGGCGGTTGCCCTTGGAGACCACGACCAGCCGTTCCTCGGTGACGTCGAGCCGGAGCCAGTAGGCATCGAGCCGGTGCTCCTCGCGCTCGCCGTCGGGCGCCACGCGATCGACCAGCAGCTCGCTGTCGGTCAGCACCAGCGTCTCGCTGCGCCGGGCGTCGAGGTAGCTGCGCTTGAACAGCCACCACAGCAGCCAGATGTCGAGACCCATGAAACCCAGCACCGGCCAGGCGCCGAACAGGAGCATCGGCAAGCCGATCGCCAGGTTGGCCGCGATGGCGCCACGGATCACCCACTTGAAGCCTTCGGGCGACAGGCTGCGATGAGGGCTGAGCGAGGTGGCGAAATGCACCGCCCCGGGCCCGGAGGTGATGGGCGTTTCGGTCATGCTATGAAGTTATATGGCCCTGATGAAGACCGCCGTCATCCCCGAGTTCTTTGCCCGCCTCGCGGCTGCGATGCCCGAACCCGAGACCGAGCTGGAATATGAAAACTTCTACCACCTGCTCGTGGCGGTCGTGCTCTCGGCCCAGGCCACCGACATCGGCGTCAACCGGGCGACCAAGCCCTTGTTCGAGAAGATCAAGACGCCGGCCCAGATGATCGCCTTGGGCGAGAAGAAACTCATCGACTACATCAAGACCATCGGCCTCTTTCGCACCAAGGCCAAGAACGTGATCGCGCTCAGCCACCTCCTGATCGAGCGGCACGAGGGCAAGGTGCCGAGCGACCATGCCGCGCTGCAGGCCCTGCCCGGCGTCGGCCGCAAGACCGCCAACGTGGTGATGAACGTGGCCTTCGGCGAGGCCACCATCGCCGTCGACACCCACATTTTTCGCGTCGGCAACCGCACCGGGCTCGCCCCCGGCAAGAACCCGCTGCAGGTCGAGCTGAAGCTGTTGAAGCGCGTCCCCGAGGAATACCGGCTGCACGCGCACCACTGGCTGATCCTGCACGGTCGCTACACCTGCAAGGCGCGCACACCGCTCTGCCCGGCTTGCGTCGTGGCCGACCTGTGTACGTTCAAGGGGAAGACGGTGGTGGCGTAGGCCTATCTGCCGAGCGCCATCGCGAGCCGGGCGCCGAGCAGCTTCCAGATGAATCTGACGGAGAAGCCCGGATAGGTCGGCACGTCGCGCGGAACGTTGTCGCCCTCGGGCGCGAACTTCGTGCAGATGCGCATGTCGATCGGCGGTGGCGCCCCCTGAACGCGGCCGCGATAAATCGGCACCCAGTGCTTGGAATCGTCGAAGCCCATGACCATCGCCGAGTTGCAGCAGGTCGCCACGACGCGATTGGTGTCGGTTTTTTCCCTGAGCTTGTGGCTCTGCACGAGCCCGCCGCCCTTGGTGCAGCGCACGCGGTCCTTGCGGTAGAGGATGTAGGCGACGCCGCCGTCGGGGTCGCGCACCGGCGGCGCGCCGGGCAGCGCTTCGATGCGGCGCGCGCCTTTCTGGCAATCATCGCAATAGCAGGCGACGCCGAGGATCGGATCTCCGGTCGCCTCGTACTCGACGCTTCCGCAAACGCAACGGGCGATCATGCCAGCGTCTTCAAGCCGGCCCACAATCCATCGGCGTCCTCCAGCTGCTTCTCGATGCGGCCATGCTCGCGCTTCCAGATCGGCAGCGCGGTCGCCAGCAGGCGATGGCCGGCGTCCGTCAGAACAAGACGACGGCCGCGCCGGTCGGCCGGGTCGACCTTGATCGCCAGAAGGCCATTCCGCTCGAGCGGCTTCAGCGCCGCGGTCAGGGTCGTGCGATCCATCGCCAGAAGGTTCGCGACAGAGCCGATCGACGGCGGCTCCGGCTGGTTGAGCGACATCAGCAGCGAGAACTGGCCGCTGGTGAGGCCGAGCGGCCGGAACATGTCATCGAAGTGACGTGTCAGCACGCGCGCGGTGCGCTGTGCGGCGAGGCACAGGCAACGATCGCGGACATGCTCCGTTGTTTCGTAGTGGACGGTGGTCGCCTTTGACATGCCACAATCATGTTGATATCAACTTATTATGTCAAGAGGAGGAAAATCATGACCTACGTGCAGGGATTCGTCGTTCCGGTGCCGGCCGCGAACAAGGAGGCCTACCGCAAGCTCGCCGCCGATTTCGCGCCGGTGTTCAAGGAATTCGGCGCAACCCGTGTCGTCGAAGCCTGGGGCGATGATGTGCCCGACGGCAAGGTCACCGACTTCAAGGGCTCGGTGAAGGCCAAGCCGGACGAGATCGTCGTCTTCTCCTGGCACGAATATGCCAGCAAGGAAGCGGCCGGTAAGGCCTACGAGAAGATGATGTCAGATCCGCGCATGAAGGAGATGGGCTCCAACCCGCCATTCGACGGCAAGCGCATGATCTACGGCGGCTTCATACCGATGATCGACGAGCGCAGCGGCGGCAAGACCGGCTATGTCGACGGCTACCTGGTTCCCGTCCCGGCCGGCAACAAGGAGGCCCATCGCGAGATGGCCGCGAAGGCGGCAGCCCTGTTCAAAGAGTTCGGCGCCACACGCGTCGTCGAGGCCTGGGGCGACGACGTGCCCGACGGCAAGGTCACCGACTTCAAGGGCGCGGTGAAGGCGACGCCCGACGAGAAGATCGTCTATTCGTGGGTCGAGTGGCCCTCGAAGGCAGTGCGCGACGAGGGCTGGAAGAAGATGATGGCCGACGAGCGCATGAAGAATCATGACATGCCGTTCGACGGCAAGCGCATGATCTATGGCGGTTTTGCGCCGATCCTCGACGCGTAGAGTCTTTCCGACTGATACAAAGTCCACCTCACCCTGAGGAGCGCCCATAGGGCGCGTCTCGAAGGGTGGGGACCAGTCGCATTGTTGCCCATCCTTCGAGACGCATCGCTACGCGATGCTCCTCAGGATGAGGTAGTACGATTCGCTTTAATTTGAGACGAAAAGACCTAAGCCGCTTCGTCGATCCTGTCGGTCTCGTTGTCGACGACGACGGCCGTCTCGAAATAGCGAATGTCCGGCGGCGCGCCATAGCGCTCCGCGATGTAGGCCTGCCACTGCGGCGTGTAGACCGCCTCGGCGTCGGCGCGGCTCTTCCAGAGATAGACGCCGCCGCCGATCCGCTTCTCGCCGTCGAACAGGTAGTATTTGCGGACGAGACCCTTCATGCCGCGGTACTTGGGTGCCGAGCCCTTGAACAGCTCCGCGGCCTTCTTCGAGTCGATTCCGTCCGGCAGCTTGAAGTTGACGATGGCGGTGATCATGAGCCGTCTCCTCCTGGATGTTACTTCGGACGATAGACGTCGGTGCCGCGGTTGAGCGTCGGCCGGTTGGTCTCGGTGTCGAAGTAGGCCAGACTCCATTCGGCATAGAGTCGGCCGTCGTGCAGGTAGCCGGTCCAGGATGTCACCGATTTGCAGTCGACCGAACCGGCCTTGGTCCGCATGGTGTAGGTGATCCGGTCGCCATCGACCCAGCCCACGACGGGAAAGGCGATGTTGCGACAGGGAAAGCCGTGCAGGCTGCTCGAATAGGTACCCGTGAGGCTGCCATCCGGTCCGATGGACTTGATGACAAACTCCGAGCCGTGGTTGTTCGCCCATCGGGTCTGCGGCGCCAGCGACTGGGCGCCTGCAGCGAGCGGCGCAGCGAGCACCGCAACTGCCGAAATGAACAACGTCATGGCTTTCATCGATATCGTCTCCCGGGACGCTCAGACCGTCGCGCGTTCCTCGCGGACGTTCCACAGCAGCACGAAGCCTAGCACCAGGAAAAACAGCACGCACGCCATGCCGAGCCGCGTAGAACCGGTCGCGGCCGTCACGATGCCGATGGCGAGCGGCGTCATCCAGGCAGTGGCGCGGCCCGAAAGCGCAAAGAGGCCAAAGAACTCGCCGCTCATCTCGTGCGGCACCAGCCGGGCGATCAGGGTGCGGCTGGCAGCCTGCATCGGGCCCATGCAGAAGCCCAGAAGCAGGGCGAAGCCCATCAGGGTCTTCTCCTGGACCGAGCCGAACAGGCCGCGCGCCGGGATGATGGGATCGGCCGGGATGACGTAGAGCACATGGGTGGCGGTGACGCCCACGATGCCGAGCGTCGCCACGATCACGCCGGCGATGGCGATCTGCACCGTGCGCTTGCTGCCGATCCAGTCGTCGAGGCGGCCGCCCAGGAAGGCGCCCGGGATGGCGAACACGGTGAGGATGATGCCGAAGATGCCCAGCGTCACCGTGCTCCAGCCGAAGGTCGCGGCGGCATAGACGCCGCCGAAGCCGATGATGGCAGCGAGGCCGTCGTTGTAGAGCATGAAGGCGATCAGGTAGCGGAGCACATTGCCGAAGCGCGGGATGCGCTTCAGCGTCGACAGGAGCGAGCGGCCGCCTTCGCGCGCGGCGACGAGCAGCGACTGGTGCCGTGCGCCGGCCGAATCGGGTGTGAACAGGAACATCGGCAGCACGAAGATCGCAAGCCACAGGGCCGAGGCGGGCCCGACCAGTCGCTCGAGTTCGTGGCTCCTGGCGTCGAGGCCGAACAGCGGCGTGTCGTTGTTGGGCGCGAGGCCGAACATTGCCGGCATGCTGACCGCCAGCACCAGGAACAACGAGATGAGACCGCCGCAGTAGCCCAGGCCCCAGCCGAAGCCGCTGAGGCGCCCCATGCGCTCGGGCCGCACGATGCCGGGGAGCTGGGCGTTGTTGAACACGATCGACATCTCGGCGCCGACCGTGGCCATGATGACGGCCCAGCTGATCGGCAGGATCAGGTCGGGCCGGTTGGGATAGGCGAACCAGAGACCGGCGCAGCCTGTGGCAAGCAGAAGCTGGAAGGCGAAGATGTAGGGTTTGCGCCGCCCGCCGGCGTCGGCCATGGCGCCGAGGAAGGGGCTCATCAGCGCGATCAGGATGCCCGACGCGGACTGCGTGAAAGCCCAGGCCGACTGGCCCTTCACCGGATCGCCCACCAGGACGTTCGCAAAGTAGGGCGCGAAGATGAAAGTGGTGATGATGGTGAAGAAGGGCTGGTTGGCCCAGTCGAACAGGGCCCAGCTGAACTGGCCGAGCTTGGAAGCTTCGCGGGGTGTCTCGCTCATGCGCCGCCACTATGCCCGAGAACGCGCTTCGGCAATTGCCAGATCGCGTCGCGGTTTGTGGGCGAAAACACCTTCTTCATCGCCTCCTGCCAGGGCAGCCAGAGCTGGGCCACGTGCTCGGCCGGATCGAGGGTCGCCACGGTCTGTTCCGCCACCTGGAAGGCAAAGACATGCTCGACGTTGTGGGTGACGTCGGGCGCGTAGCGCGACCGCCACTCAGCCCAAATCTCGTAGCGGTTGACGAGGCGCCAGTCGGTGAGGGTACCGACCGAGAGGCCGGTCTCCTCCAGAAGCTCGCGCCGTGCCGTGGCGTCGAGGTCCGGGTCGTCCAATTCGCGCGAACCCGTCACCGACTGCCACGCCCCCAGGTGCCCCACGACCCACGGTCGGCGCGCTCCAGCAGCAAAACGTCGAGCCGGGGCGTATGGACCAGGACCAGCACCGATTCAGGAAGCTTGAAGGCCATCGGGACCAGCATATAAGGTCCCGCGGCAGATTTCCGAGGGAACAATGAGCAAGCAGCTACAGGCCACCATCGATGCGGCGTGGGAAAAGCGCGACGGCATCAGCAGCGCCACCAAGGGCGAGGTCCGTGACGCGGTCGAGACGGCGATCGCCGGCCTCGACGACGGCTCCTTCCGCACCGCCCAGAAGGTCGGTGCCGAGTGGGTGGTGAACCAGTGGCTGAAGAAGGCCGTGCTGCTCTCCTTCCGTCTCTACGATTCGGTGCCGATGGACGGTGGTGCCTCGTTCCCGGGCCTCGGCGCCGCGCCGTGGTTCGACAAGGTGCCGCTCAAGACCACCGGCTGGGACGCCGCGCGCTTCGCCAAGGCGGGCTTCCGCGCCGTGCCGGGCTCTGTTGTGCGTCGCGGCTCTTATATTGCCCCGTCGGTCGTGCTGATGCCGTCGTTCGTCAACCTCGGTGCGTATGTCGACAGCAGCACCATGGTGGACACCTGGGCGACGGTCGGCTCGTGCGCCCAGATCGGCAAGAACTGCCACCTCTCGGGCGGCGTCGGCATCGGCGGCGTGCTGGAGCCGCTTCAGGCCAACCCGGTGATCATCGAGGACAACTGCTTCATCGGCGCCCGCTCCGAGGTCGTCGAGGGTGTGATCGTCGGCACCGGCGCGGTGCTCTCCATGGGCGTCTTCATCAGCGCCACAACGAAAGTGGTCGATCGCGCCACCGGCCAGATCCATGTCGGCAAGGTGCCGCCCTATTCGGTGGTGGTGCCGGGCAACATCGGCGGCGGCCCCGACCGACCCTCGACCTATTGCGCCGTGATCGTGAAGACCGTCGACGAACGCACGCGCTCGAAGACGTCCATCAACGAGCTGCTGCGCGACTGAGCATGTCCGATCGCCTGCTCTGGCGCGGCGACACGCTGCCGGCAACTGCCGGACGCATCGCCGTTCCGAGCGAGGTGGTGAAGGAACTCGACGCGGTCGTGGCGACGCTCAACCGCGATCCGCTGCCACTCCTGCTCCTGCGGCCCGAGGATTTCGCCCTGAAGGCCTCGCACGCCTTAATGCGCGAGGTGAAGCGCACCATCGACAACGGGCCAGGCTTCGCCATCGTCGACCGCCTGCCCGTCGATCGCTGGCCGCAGGACGGTGCGAAAGCCGTGTGGTGGTTGCTGGCGTCGCTCGTCGCCCGCCCGGTCGCCCAGAAGTGGGACGGCACCTCGATCTATGACGTCACCGATCTCGGCAAACCACCCGGCAACGGTGTGCGGCCCGACGTCACCAACTACGACCAGAACTTCCATACCGACAACAGCTACAACAACGCGCCACCGCACTATGTCGGCCTGTTCTGCGTCCGCACGGCCATGGAGGGCGGCGTGAGCGGCATCGTGAGCTTCACCACCGCGCACGAGGAAATGCGCAAGCGTCATCCCGATCTGCTTCAGCGCCTCTTCCAGCCGTTCTACTTCGACCGCCAGCGCGAGCACGCGCCGGACGACGTCATGACCACGCACCATCCGATGTTCGAACGCCAGGAGGATGAGGGTGGGGGCGAACGGTTGACCGCGCGCCTGTCGTATTTCCAGGTGAAGAACGGTTATAAGCTCGCCGGCGTCGATCTCGATCCCGAGGGCAAGGCGGCGATAGAAGCCTTCGAGGCGATCCTGAACGAACCGGGCTTAGCCGCCCGCTTCCATTTCGAGCCGGGCCAGATCCAGCTCATCGACAACCGCGCGCTCGGCCACAAGCGCACGGCGTTCAAGGACTGGCCGGACGCCGCGCGCAAGCGCCTGCTGATCCGACTGTGGCTGCGCGACAGCGGCGGCCGCTCCTACAACGGGTGACGAATCGTCAGAGGTGCCGCTTCCACTCCGGCTGCTTCTTCAGGTGCGCGCCTTCCTTGGCCAGGATCTTGGCGGTGCGCTCGGGCGCGAAACCGAGCTCGACGAAGGCCGGCCCGACGTTGGCGACCTCGCGGTAGTCGGCGATCTTGCCGTCGCGCAGGGTCATCATCGAGCAGCCCTCGAAGCCGACACGCTTGCCCGCGGCTTCGGGCAGTTTCGAGGCGTAGCTGAAGGTGTAGTAGGCGTAGAGCATCTTCCCGTCGCTCACCGGCCGGTGCATCTCCCAGCGGAAGTCCTGCGCGGTGCGATAAAACCAGTCGTCGATCATCTCGGCGATCTTCGCCGGGCCTCTGAAATCGCCGTAGAACACGTCGTGATAGACGCCGTCCTCGGTGAACAGGCTGGCGAAGCCCTTGCCGTCGCGGCGTTCGACGGCGGAACAGAAGCTTTTCAGCAGGGCTGAGATATCCATCGTTGGTCCTCCCGGATTGCCACAATCATGACTAGACTGGCGGCCGCGGCCAAGCGTGCCGGAGAGGGAGCCAGTCTGATGAGCTTTTGGATCGTCCTAGGCGTTCTCGTGGCCATCGGCCTGTGGCTGATCGCGCTCTACAACGGCCTGGTCGGTGGCCGCAACCAGGCGCAGACGGCATGGAGCCAGATCGATGTGCAGCTGAAACGGCGGCACGACCTCATTCCCAACCTGGTACAGGTGGTGAAGGACGCCATGGGCTATGAGCAGGAGACGCTCACCAAGATCATCCAGGCACGCAATGCCGCCGCTGCGGCGAGCGGTCCGGTGCAGGCGGGGCCCGCCGAAGCAGCCCTCAGCCAGGCCACGCGCGGCCTGTTTGCATTGATGGAGAATTATCCGCAACTCAAAGCCAACGACAACGTAAAACAGCTGCAGGAAGAGCTGACGACGACCGAGAACAAGATCGCCTTCGCGCGCCAATTCTACAACGACTCGGTGAACAGCTATAACACCCGCCGCCAGAGCTTCCCGGCGGTGCTGGCCGCGGCCTCGCTGGGTTTCGGGCCGATGGACCTTTTCAACATGCCGGAGACCGAGCGCGAAGTGCCCAAGGTCGCGCTGCGCTAGTCCGCAGGTCGCGGCATGGCCACCACCGCCGACTTCGTCGCCGCCCAGAAGGAGAACCGCCGCAACACGATGGTGTTGCTGGTGCTCCTGACCGCGCTCGCAGCACTTGTCGGTTACCTGATCGGCTGGATCCTCGAGACCGAGGGCTCGGACACGATGCCGGTGGTGAGCGCGCTGGGCATCGGCGCCGCGGGCGTGATGGCCGCGATCAGCGTCGGCTGGAGTCTGATCTCGCTCGCGGTCGGCGACAAGATGGTGCTCGCCATGTCCGGTGCCAAGGAGATCGACAAGGCCGACGCGCCGCAGCTCTACAACGTGGTCGAGGAGATCTCGATTGCGGCGGGCGTACCGATGCCCAAGGTGATGGTGTTGGACACCGAGGCGCTCAACGCCTTTGCGACGGGCAACCGTATCGGCAATGGCACCATCGCCGTCACGCGCGGGCTTCTCGACAAGCTCAGTCGCGACGAGTTGCAGGGCGTGGTGGCGCACGAGATGGCCCATCTCGCCAATCTCGACACACGCTACATGGTGGTGGTCGGCGTGACCGTGGGCCTGATCGCTCTGGTCTGCGACATGGCGCTCAGAACCCTGAACTGGGGCTCTGTGCAGCGCCGCAGCAACAGCAAGGGCAGCTCGGGTGGCGGTATCCTGATCATCGTCCTGCTTGTGGTGGCGATCCTGGCGCCGCTGGCGGCCAAGGCGGTGCAGATGGCGGTGTCGCGCCAGCGCGAGTATCTTGCCGATGCGACGTCGGTGCAGTTCACGCGTAATCCCAACGGGCTGATCTCCGCTCTCGGCAAGCTCGCCGAAGCGGCGGCGCCCTTTCCCGGAGTGAGTCGTGCCACCCAGCACCTCTTCATCATCAATCCCCTCCATGCTTTCACGTCCAAGACACCGGCGCTCCTGGCCACGCATCCCGACATCCAGGATCGCATCGCTCGCCTGCGCAATCTGGGCAGCTAGTTTCGGCATCGCCGCGGCCTTCGATCTGCAGGGCCATCGCGGTGCCCGCGGATTGGCACCAGAGAACACTCTGGCGGGCTTCAAGGTGGCCCTCGATCTCGGCGTCAGCACCTTGGAGACCGATCTCGCCATCACCAAGGACGACGATGTCGTCGTCAGCCACGACCCGATCCTCAATCCGGATCTGACACGCGGTCCGGACGGGCAGTGGCTGGCAACGGCGGGACCCGCGATCCGCACGCTCACCCTGGCGGACCTCGGGCGCTACGACATCGGCCGGCTCAATCCCGCGAGCAAATACGGCCAGCAATGGCCCGAGCAGAAGCCGGCTGACGGCCAGCGCTTTCCGACGCTCGCCGATTTCTTCGCCATGGCCGGACCCAGCGTGCGCTTCAACATCGAGATCAAGACCAATCCCACCAAGCCCGACCTCACGGTCGATCCCCCGCGGTTCGCGCGCCTGGCGGTCGACGCCATCCGCAAGGGCCAGGCGGCCGGGCGCAGCACGGTCCAGTCGTTCGACTGGCGCGGCCTGCTGGAAGTGAAAGCGTTGGCACCCGATCTCGCCACCGGCTGCCTCACCATCGAAAGCAACAACTTCGACACGATCCAGCGCGCGAGCGGCCGGCCGTCCCCATGGCTGGGCGGCCTCGACCTCGCCGCGCACGGCGGGTCGGTGCCGCGGCTGGCCAAGGCCGCCGGCTGCGCCACCTGGTCTCCATTCTGGCGCAATGTCGACGCCGGCAACGTGAAGGAGGCGCAGGCGCTGGGACTGAAGGTGGTGCCCTGGACGGTGAATGCCCCCGCCGAGATGGAGCGCCTGATCGATCTCGGGGTCGACGGCCTGATCACCGACTATCCTGACCGGGCGCTACCCATCCTGGCGGCTAAAGGCCTGAAAGTCCGCTAAGCGATTGACTCCGGCGCGTCCGTGTTCTGTATACAGAACCCATGCGCCCCATCGCCCCCGAACCCGACCTTTCCGAACGCATCCACGATGCCGTTCTGAACGCCATCTGCTCTGGCGAGCTGAAATCGGGCGTCCGCATCACCCAGGAGGAGCTGGCGCAGAAATTCGGCGTGTCGCGCCAGCCTGTGCTGCAGGCGATGATGCTGCTCCGCCGCGAGGGCTTCCTGATCGACGCCGGCCGCAAGGGCGTGTGCGTGGCTCCGCTCGACGTCGAGAAGGCCAACAATCTCTACTATGTGCGCGCGGCCCTCGACGGGGCGGCGGCGCGACTCGCCGCCACGCGCTACACGCCGGAACTCACCCATCGCGGCCGCCTGCTGCTCGATGTTGGCCGCCGCGCCGTGGCGAGCGGCAATATCCCCTTCGTGATCGAGGCCGATATCGACTTCCACCTGTTCGTCTACGAGGCCTCGGGCAATCCACTGATCGCCGAGACGGCGCAACCGCACTGGCAACACATGCGCCGCGTCATGGCCGCCGTCCTGAGCGAGGACGACCTCAGGGTCAGCGTGTGGGACGAGCACGAAGCGATCCTGCGCGCCTTCGAGGCCGGCCAGGTCGCGGAAAGCGAGGCGCTCTGCCGCAAGCACACCGAACAGATGGCCGGCATTCTCACCGGGCGCCTGAAGGACGTGATCTCGCGCGCCGCCTAGAATGACCGGCGGGAAAAGTCAGAGAGGAGGAAACAATGAAGCTCACACCGGAGCAACTGAAGCAGTTCGACGACGACGGCTATCTCTTCTTCCCGAATTACTTCTCGCCGGAGGAAACGGCGATCCTGAAGTCGGAGATTCCCGGCGTCTTTGCCCAGCGCCGCGAGGAGAACGTGCGTGAGAAGACCGGTGACGTGGTCCGCACCGCCTTCGCCGTGCACACTTACAATCCGGTGTTCGAGGCGTTGGTTCACAGCCCGCGCTTCGTCGAACCGGCCGAGCAGCTGCTCAGGGACAAGACCTACATTCATCAGTTCAAGATCAACGGAAAGGCCGCCTTCGACGGCGACGTCTGGCAGTGGCACCAGGACTACGGTACCTGGAAGGCCGACGACGGCATGCCCGAGGCACGCGCCATGAACCTCGCGGTGTTCGTCGACGAGGTGAACGAGTTCAACGGCCCGCTCTATTTCATCCCGAAGAGCCACAAGAAGGGCGCGATCGAGGCCAAGCACGACCTCACCACGACGTCCTACCCGCTGTGGGTGATCGACAACGACGTCATCGCCAAGCTGGTGAAGCAGGGCGGTATCGTGGCGCCCAAGGGCGGTCCGGGCTCGGCGATCTTCTTCCACGGCACGCTGGTTCATGGCAGCCCGCCCAACATGTCGCCGTGGGACCGCCAGATCATCTACGTCACCTACAATTCCGTGCAGAACGCCATCACCCGCCATAAGCGGCCGGCCTACATCGCCCATCGCGATTTCACGCCGATCGACGCCTGGGAAGACGATTGCGTGACGCGCGCCGCCCGCCAAAAGGTTGCGGCGGAATAACAAGGCAGTTCGGGAGGAAACAATGAGTCTTCATCGCATGCTGCTGGCCCGCGCGGCCGAAGCGAAGCCCTTGCGCATCGGCGTGATCGGCGCAGGAAAATTCGGTTCGATGTACCTGTCGCAGATCCCGACGACGCCGGGCATCCACCTGCTGGGCATCGCCGACCTCTCACCGACCCGCGCGCGCGAGAACCTGGCGCGGCTGGGCTGGAAGCCCGAGGTGACCGGAGCGACGTCCTTCGCCGAGGCGCGCAAGCATGGCAGCACCTACCTCACCGAGGACTGGCGCGCGCTGGTCAGCCATCCCGAGATCGACATCATCGTGGAATCGACCGGCGATCCGATCGCCGCCGTCGAGCATGCGCTGGAAGCTTTTAGGCACGGCAAGAGCGTGGTGATGGTGACGGTCGAAGCCGATGCCTTCTGCGGGCCGTTGTTGGCCAGGCGCGCGGCCCAGGCCGGCGTGATCTACAGCCTCGCCTATGGCGACCAGCCGGCGCTGATCTGCGAACTGGTCGACTGGGCGCGCACCTCGGGCTTCGCGGTGACGGCGGCAGGCCGCGGCCACAAGTGGCTGCCGCACTTCGCGCAATCGACACCCGAGACGGTGTGGAAATACTGGGGCCTGAACGAAGAGCAGGCCAAGCGCGGCGGGCTGAACCCAAAAATGTTCAATTCCTTCCTCGACGGCTCCAAGCCCGCCATCGAGAGCACGGCCGTGTCCAACGCCACCGGACTCACGCCGGCGCCGGATGGCCTCGCCTTCCCGCCCTGCGCGGTCGACGACTTGCCGTTCGTGATGCGGCCGATTTCCGAGGGCGGCCAGCTCCATCACAAGGGCCAGGTCGAGGTGGCGTCGTCGCTGGAGAAGGATGGCCGCGCCATTCCCTACGAAATCCGCAAGGGCGTGTGGGTCGTGTTCGAGGCGGCCACCGACTACCAGAAGAACTGCTTCGAGGAGTACATGCTCTGCACCGACCCCTCGGGTCGGTATTCCGTCATGTACAAGCGCTGGCACCTGATCGGGCTGGAAGTCGGCATGTCGGTGGCCTCCATCGGCCTGCGCAAGGAACCGACCGGCTGCCCGATCGGCTTCCATGCCGACGTGATCGCCACCGCCAAGCGCGACCTCAAGCCCGGCGAGATGTTGGACGGCGAGGGCGGCTACACCGTCTACGGCAAGCTGTTCCCGGCCGGGAAGTCGACGTCGCTCGGCAGCCTGCCGCTCGGCCTGGCCCACAACGTCAAGCTCCTGAAGCCGATCAAGGCCGGCCAGTCCCTCACCTACGCCGATGTAACGATGGACGAGACACTGACCGCGGTAAAACTGCGCCGCGAGATGGAGCGGGATTTCGCGCCCGAGGCGTCGAAGATCGCCGCGCAGTAGCTCAGGCTGACGTCATGACCCCGGCGAGGGCGGTGTAGGTTTCCGTCCACGCCGCCTTCACGTCGGGCGTGAAATCGGGCCCAAGGCCCTTCTCCAGGGTCCACAGCAGCGCAGCGCCGACCGGCGCGTAATGCGCCGCAGTCACGCCGTAGCCCTTGTGGCGCTCACCCAGCGCCTTCACGGCCGGCAGGATCGTCTCGAGCTTGTGCAGGTTGGTGACCGCCGTGCCCAGCATGGCCATCAGCTTGGTTTTCTGTTCCCGCATATCCTCGGGAAACATCGGGCGCACCTCGGGCGCGATCTCGAACAGGCGGCCGTAAAACAGGTCCGCCGCGGTGCCGGCGATGGGCACGACTTTCTTGAAACTCGTTTGAACCAGTTCGATCTGCTGCGGTGTCATCGGCGGAATCTCCCGGGCTGAGCTGCCCCGGCCGCCGCAATTTCCGTGCCGCCTGCTAGAGGGCGTGCTCCGGGTCTTTCGCCTTGTCGGTGGCCCTGTCGGAGGTCTTTCCCTCGGCCTCGTCGCGCTCCCTTTCCTTCCGCGCCTTCAAGAGCTTGCGCAGGATCATGTTGCGCTTCAGCGACGAGATGTGATCGATGAACAGGATGCCGTCGAGATGGTCGATCTCGTGCTGGACGCAGGTAGCGAGCAGCCCCTCGCAGGCCAGTTCCTGCTTCTTGCCGTCGCGGTCGAGATAGCGCACCCGCACCTTCGCCGGCCGCGCAACATCGGAATAGTGCTCGGGCACCGACAGGCAGCCTTCCTCGTAGATGACGTCGTCGTCCGAGGCCTCGACGATCTCGGGATTGGCCATGAACAGAGGGCCTGTTTTCGTCTCCTCGCGGTCGATGTCGAGCACGATGACGCGCTTCAGGGCACCCACCTGCGGGGCGGCGAGGCCGATGCCGGGGGCCGCATACATCGTCTCCAGCATGTCATCCATGAGCTGGCGCACGCCGGCGTCGACCGTCTCGACGGGCAGGGACTTCTTCTTCAGACGCGGATCCGGCGCCGTCAGGATGGGGAGGAGAGCCATGGTGCCTAAATATGTAGCAAAATCAGCGTTTCAAGGCCAAGCCGGGCGGATCAGTTGCGGGTCACCATGGTCCCGACGCCCGACTCGGTGAAGACTTCCAGCAGGAGGGCGTGCGGCACCCGGCCGTCCATGATGACGGCGGCTTCGACGCCGCTGTTCACTGCATCGATGCAATTCTCGATCTTGGGGATCATGCCGCCGGAGATCGTGCCGTCGGAGATCAGGGCGCGGGCCTGTTCGACCGTCATGTCCTGGATCAGCTTGCCGTTCTTGTCGAGCACACCCGGCACGTCGGTCAGGAACAGCAGGCGCTTGGCCCGCATGGCGCCGGCGATGGCGCCGGCCGAAGTGTCGGCGTTGATGTTGTAGGTGAGTTCGTCGTCGACGCCGAAGCCGATCGGCGCCACCACCGGGATGACGTCGGCCCGACGCAGCTGCTCCAGCACCATGACGTTGATCTTGGCAGGCTCGCCCACCTGCTTGAGGTCGACCTTCAGGAGTTCGCCGGTCTTGGGATCACGCATCTGCACGACCTTGCGCGCCAGGATCAGGTTGCCATCCTTGCCGCAGATGCCGACGGCGATACCGCCGCATTCGTTGATGTCGGCCACGATCGCCTTGTTGATCGAGCCGGCCAGGACCATCTCGACGATCTCCATGGTCGCGGCATCGGTGACGCGCAGGCCGTTCACGAAGGTGCTCTTGATGCCGACCCGGTCCAGCATCTTGTTGATCTGCGGCCCGCCACCATGGACCACGATGGGGTTCATGCCGACCTGCTTCATCAGCACGACATCGCGCGCGACCAGGTCGCCGAGCTTGGGATCGGTCATGGCGTGGCCGCCGTACTTCACCACGAAGGTGGCGTCGTTGTGCCGGCGCATGTAGGGCAGCGCCTTGGAGATGGTCTCCGCCATGCGGATGAGCCGCCTCTGTTCCTTGTCGGTCTGAACCGGCTCGGCCATGTCTCGCGCCCCGATCATGAAAAGCCCTCTCCGCCCGCCTGTTAAGAAGGGGGGAGAGGGCCAAGGTCAGGAAGGCAATATATCAGTCGCGTGCCGGATAGAAGAGCATCCTTCGACGCGGCAGGATGTCCGGATGATCGATACAGATTCCCTGGCCACTCGCGGTTTCGCCGTAATTCCCAGCCTGATCGACCCCGCGCAATGCCGGGGGCTGGCGGCGCTCTGGCCCAACGGGGCCAATTTCCGCAGCCGCGTGGTCATGCAGCGTCATGGCTACGGCCGGGGCGAATACCAGTATTTCACCTATCCGCTGCCGGAACCGGTCGAGCGGCTGCGCCAGGCGCTGTACCCGCCGCTGGCCGAGGTCGCCAACCGCTGGAACGGGCAGCTGGGCCGCGACAAGCGCTTTCCGCCAAACCTGAGGGACTGGCTCGGCGAATGCCATGCCGGCGGCCAGAAGCGGCCGACGCCGCTGCTGCTGCGCTATGGGCCGGGCGACTACAACTGCCTGCACCGGGATCTCTATGGCGACCTCGTCTTCCCACTGCAGGCGACCATTCTCCTGAGCGATCCTACCCGGGATTTCGACGGTGGCGAGTTCATGCTGGTCGAACAGCGGCCCCGCATGCAGTCGCGCGGCGAGGTGGTTCGCCTTGGCCAGGGCGATGCAGTGATCTTCGCCGTCAACGAACGGCCGGTGAAGGGCACGCGCGGCTTCTACCGCACGGCGATGCGCCACGGCGTGTCGACCGTGCGGCGCGGCCAGCGTTTTACCCTCGGCATCATCTTCCATGACGCGGCGTGACCAGCCACGCTACACGCGACCTGGTCGCAGATTCGCGCGGCCGGGCTGCCGCGGTTTCTTGGGCTGAGTTGGATCGGCGAAATCCTGAGCCCGGTTGCCCAGCAGGTAGCGCGGGCCGGCGCCGCCCACCGCCGCCTTGTCACCCCGGTTGTAGAGGGCGCAGCGGTCGAGCGAGAGGCAGCCGCAGCCGATACAGCCATCGAGCAGGTCGCGCGTCCGTTCGAGCATGTGCAACCGCGCTTCGAGCGCGCCGCGGATCCGCTTGCTGATCGCCTGCCAGTCCGACCGGGTCGGCGTCCGGCCCAGCGACAGGGTGGTGAGCTCGGCCTCGATCTCGGCCAGCGTCAGGCCGAGCTGCTGGGCGATTAGCGCGAAGGAAAAACGGCGGATGTCGGCGCGCAGGAAGCGGCGCTGATTACCGCCGGAGCGGATCGCCGTTAGCGGGCCGCGCGCCTCGTAGAAGCGGATCGCCGCCACCGACAGGCCGGTGCGGCGCGCGAGCTGGCCGATCGACACCAGCGAGAATCCGGTCGTCGGAGTCTTCGGCAAAGGCTTGACCTCGAGTTAGGTTGAGATTCTACGCTCCATGAATGCATTCGAACGGGAGCCCACGACCATGTCCGGATTGCGCATCGAGCATGTCAACGTCACCGCCCCCGCACGCACCGCGAAGCTGATGGAGGCGCTGTTTGGCTGGCACATCCGCTGGCAAGGCGCCGCCCGCAACGGCGGCCACACCATCCATGTCGGATCGGACGATCACTACGTCGCCCTCTATACCGGGCGCGACGTGCACTAAACGGCGGACGATTTCGCCAAGGGCCGGCCGCTCAACCATATCGGCGTCGAGGTCGACGATCTCGACGGCACCGCGGCGCGCGTCCTGACCGCCGGCCTGCGGCCGTTCTCGCACGACGACTACCATCCCGGCCGCCGCTTCTATTTCCTCGACCCCGACGGCATCGAGTACGAGGTGGTGAGCTATCGCGGAGCCGCTTGAAGACGCGAGCTCAAGTTTGGGATGCGCCTCTCAGATGTCGACGCCGACGAGGATTTCGCGTTCCTCGAGGCTGTCGCCCCGGTCCTCGACCGACTTGCGGATATCGCTCAGGAGCTCGATCCACTCGATGTCGGTCTGGACCGATGCCGAGGCCTTGCCATAGGCGGTCAGGTCCGCAAACACCATTGCGAAGATCATCTGTCCAGCTTGAGGTCCCGTGAAGAGCGTGCTCAGACGACACTCCTGGGCACCATTCCTCAACCATGCCGACTTGGCCCTCTTGGCATTGCTCGTCGCCTTGGCGGCGTCGCCCACCTTCCAGCGGCTGACGATCGTGACAGTCATGTCTTCCTCCCTTGGTTCCTACGGCCTGGCTTCAAGGACCATGTTGAACGGCGTTTCGGCGGCGCGGCGGATGCTGCGGAAGCCGGCATCGGTCATCACCCGGCGCAGCCGTGCTTCGCCCGCCTGGGCGCCGAGCGCGGTGCCGACCTCCTGGGACAGCGAAGTGGGGACGCAGACCAGGGTCGATGCGGCGTAGGAGATACGACCGATCGGATTGAGATTGTCCTCAAGCCGATCGCCCGCCATAGGCTCGATCACCATCCAGGTCCCGTCCGGCTTCAGCATGCCGCGGATGTGAGCCGCCGCCCCGGTCGGATCGCCCATGTCGTGCAGGCAGTCGAAGCAGGTGACGAGATCGAACCCGGTGCCGGGAACCTGCTTGGCGGGTGCAACCTCGAAGCGCGTATTGCCGGCAACGCCGTGCTCGCGCGCGTGGGAGCGGGCGTCCTCGATCGAGTCGGCATGGAAGTCGTAGCCGGTGAACTGCGAGTTGGGAAACGCCTTGGCCATCATCACGGTCGACCAGCCATGGCCGCAGCCGACATCGGCGACCTTGGCGCCGCGCTCGAGCTTGGCCACCACGCCGTCGAGCGCCGGCAGCCAAGCCGGCACAAGGTTATTGTGATAGCCCGGGCGGAAGAAGCGGGCGACCGCGCAGAACATGCAGCCCGCCTGGTCGCCCCACGCCACCCCGCCGCCGCTCTTAAAGGCCACCTGCACCTTGGCTTGGTTGTCGAGCATCGCCGCCATGAGGTCGAAGGCGCCCATCATGTAGACCGGGCTGTCCTCGAGGGCGAAGATCATGGCCTGCTCGGCCGGCAGCGCAAAGGTGGCGGCCGCAGGATCGTAGTCCAGGTACCCGGAAGCCGCCTGGTGGGACAGCCATTCGCGCAGGTAGCGCTCGTTCAGCCCGAGCCGCGTGGCCAGCGCGGCGCACGTCGCCGGCCCGCTGTCGTGCAGCGCCTTGTAAAGGCCCAGCGCGTCGCCGATGCGGATCATGGCGATGCTGGAGGCGCCGCCGAGATCACCCAGCATCTGGCTCATGAATGTATTGAGCTTTGCTTCGTCGACCATGCTTTCCTCCTGGCAGTTGAGCGACTGGAGCCTAGATCGCCGGCCGCCTCGTCCGCTTGCAGGCTTCCTTGCGGTTAGCTTGTCTTTTCCTGGAGATCGCTTGCCGATGCCCCCTTCCCTGCCAGATACTGTGGTGTGATCGCACGCCTTGGGGGAGGCCGATGATCCACTGCTTCGGCGACTACGTCCTCGATTGCCAGCAGCGCGAGCTGCGGTTCGGCAAGGGCATTGTTCCGCTCGAGCCGCAGGTCTTCGACCTCCTGGCGCTGCTGGTCGAGCGCCGACATGTCGTGGTCACTCGGGACGAGCTTATCGAGGCGGTATGGGCTGGCCGGGTCGTCTCCAACGCCGCCATCGACAGCCGGATCAGCACCGCGCGGCGCGCCCTGGGCGACAACGGCTCCGACCAGGCATTAATCCGGACCGTCCCGCGGCGTGGCTTTCGCTTCATCGGGAAAGTCGTCACGGAGCCGGAGGTCCAGCGCTATCCGCAGCCGCCGCTGCCGGACCTGCCGTCGATCGCCGTCCTGCCCTTCGAAAACCTTTCGGGGGCTCCGCGCATCGGCCTGATGGCCGACGCCCTGGTCGAGGATGTCACGGCGATGCTGGCCCGCGTCGGCGGCTTCTTCGTCGTCGCCTCGCGCTCCGCTTTTGCCTACCGCGAGCAGCCCGTCGACCTGCGAACCATCGGACGACAGCTAGGAGTGCGGCACCTCGTGACCGGCAGCGTGCGCGGTTCCGGAGACCGGGTCATGATCACCGTCTCCCTGGTCGACGCGGAGACGGGCTTGCAGCGCTGGGCCGGCCGGCTCGACGCATCGCCGGAGGATGTCGTCGACCTGCAGACCGATCTCGCGCGGTCGGTCATCAGCGAGATCGAGCCCGCCCTGAACACGGCGGAGCTCGAGATCATCCGCCGCTGCAAGGCCGATGACCTCGATGCCTGGGCGCACTATCGCAGCGCCGTGGCCACGCTGGCGGTCGGCGGATGGACCGAGGGGACCGTCACCGAAGCGCGCCGGCATCTCCAGCAGGCCGTGCAGCGCGATCCCGGCTTCGCCCGAGGTTACGCCCATTCGGCGATGATCGCGGCGCTCGCGCGTGGGCTCGGTGCCCTGGCCAGCACGGAGCCTCTGCTTGCGGAGATCCGAGGCCTGGTCGACACGGCAATCGAGCTCGATCCGAACGACAGCGAGGTGCTGAGCTTCGCGGGCTGCGCCCTGAATGACATCGGTGACGTCGTGGCCTCCGGCGAGGTGACCGAGCGGGCGCTTCGCATCGATCCGAGCAATGCCCACGCCTTGATCGTGCGCGGATTCTACCTGGCCCTCCACGGATACATGGACGAAGGGCTCGCCGCCTTTCGTCGCGGCATGCGGCTCAGCCCGAGGGATCGGAGGCTTGGTGCGTGGGGAACCGGCCTTGCCGGTTGCCTGTTGCGTGCCGGGCAGCCGGTGCAGGCACTGGAGGAAGCGCGCCTCGCCTACCTGCGTGATCGCAACCTCTTCATGGCGAAGCTGATCGAGGCGCTCGCCGCGCACGATCTCGGCCGGTGCGAGGATGCCGAGGCGGCGCTGAGCGTCGCGCGGCGCACCAACCCACGGCTGACCGTCTGGGTCGTCGAGCACTTCCTGGGTGGCGAGGCCGCCGCCCGCTTCAAGCGCATTTGGCCGCTGGAGGGACGAATAGCCGTTGCCGCCGGCCCGTGATCGTGCCGGAACCTACTGCAGGCCCCACTTCAGGGCGAGACGGGCGTAAGTCCCGTCTTTCTGCATGTCCGCCAGGGCGCCGTTGAGGGCAGCCAGAAGCGCCGTGTTCGACTTCGCAAGGCCGATCCCGAGCTGCTGCGGGTCGTTCGGCACCTGAGCCACGATGCGCAGGCCCGGCGTCTGGCGAGCGAGCCAGGCGGCGACGAGGTAGACCTTCATGACCGCCGTTATGCGGCCGGCCGCGAGATCGACCATGGCATTGCCGATCTCGGCGAAAGGATAGACCTTGATGCTGCCGATCTCGCCTCTCGCCTTCATGGCCACCGCGACGTCGTAATCAGTCGTCGCCGCCTGCACACCGACCAACGCCTTCCTGAGGTCAGCGATGCCGCGCATGTTCGGCGAGCGCCGGCTGTCGACCACCAGGCTGAGCGTCGTGGTCATGTAGGGTGTCGACCAGGCGAACGTCTGCTCGCGCGGCGGTGTGATGGTGATACCGCCGACGATGCAGTCGTATTTTCCCGCCTGCATCTCCTGGAGGATAGTCTCCCATCGCGTGTCGACGAACTCGGGCGCGAGCGACAGGCGCCAGGCGATGTCGTTCATCAGATCGACCTCGAAGCCGACCCTCTGGCCGTCGGCGACATACTCGAACGGTGGATTGACGAAGTAGGTTCCGATGCGGAGCTTGCCCGGCGCCAGTGTCATGGTGCGCTCGCCCTGCGGCGCACAGGCGACGAGGGCCAGGGAGGCGACAAGCCCGGTCGACCTGCCGATCAGCCATCGTCGCGACACGGTCTCTGGTCGGCAGCAGGAGGACTTGGGGGGCAGCGTCCGATCGGTTGGTGGTCACGTTGATCTCAGCGTGATGCTACAGCAGCGATCTCGGCCCTAAGCTCGGGGATACCGAAGCCGGTCTCGCTGCTGGTCGGCAGGACCTCGGGATGGGCGGCGCCATGCTTGCGCGCGGCTGCTTCAGCCGAGGCGATGGCGCGCGGAATCTCGGCCTGCCGCAGCTGGTCGGTCTTGGTCAGGATGAGCTGGTAGGAGACGGCGGCGCGGTCGAGGTTCTTCATGGTCTCGTGGTCGCTGTCCTTCACACCGTGGCGCGAATCGATCAGCAGGCAAACGCGCTTCAGCGTCGGGCGGCCGCGCAGATAGGCCGATGCCAGATCCTGCCACGTCTCCTTCATCGACTTGGAGACCTGGGCGAAGCCGTAGCCGGGCAGGTCGACCAGAAAGAGGCGGCCGGCGAGATCGAAGAAATTGATCTGCCGCGTATGGCCGGGCCGGGCCGACACGCGGGCCAGCGTGCGGCGGCCGGTCAGTGCGTTGACCAGGCTGGACTTGCCGACATTGGATCGGCCGGCGAAGGCCACTTCCGGCAAGGCAATCGGCGGCAGCGATTCGACCGAGGCCGCGCCCGAGATGAAGTCGCAGGGCCCGGCGAATAGCTTGCGCGCCGCCTCGATCTCCTCGGACGTACGCCCTTCCGGCGCGCCCGCCCCTGGAATATTGGCTGCCATCAGCCCTTCTTGCCCGAGCCCTTGCCGCCCTTCTTGCCGGCGTTGCCGTTGGAGGCTGCGGGGGCCGGCGTCGCCGGGAGAGCCGGCGGCTTGGCCTTGCCGCCGCCGATCGGCGTGCCGTGGCGACGCATGATCATGTACTGCTGGGCGATCGAGAGCGTGTTGCTCCAGGCCCAGTAGATCACCAGGCCGGCCGAGAACGGCGCCAGCATGAAGGTGAACAGGATCGGCAGGAACTGGAACACGCGGGCCTGTACCGGATCGGTCGGCTGCGGATTGAGCTTCTGCTGCAGGTACATCGTCACGCCCATGATGATGGGCCACAGGCCGATGTTGAAGAAAAGCAGGAACTCGGGGACGTGCCAGGGCAAGAGACCGAAGCCGGTGAGGATGGTCAGCGGATCGGGCGCGGCAAGATCCTTGATCCAGCCATAGAACGGCTGGTGGCGCATTTCGATGGTGGTGTAGAGCACCTTGTAGAGCGCGAAGAACACCGGGATCTGCACGACGATGGGCAGGCAGCCCGCCGCCGGATTGACCTTCTCGCGGCGATAGAGCTGCATCAGCTCCTGGTTCATGCGCTGGCGGTCCTCGCCGTAGCGCTCCTTGAGCTTCTCCATCTCCGGCTGGAGCCGCTTCATCTTGCTCATCGCCGCATAGGACTTGTTGGCCAGCGGGAAGAACACGAGCTTGACGATGACGGTCAGCACCAGGATCGACAGGCCGAAGTTGCCAAGCTGGACGTAGAGCCACTCGAGCAGCCAGAACAGCGGCTTGGTGAAGAACCAGAACCAGCCCCAGTCGATGGTGAGGTCGAACTTCTCGATGCCGTACTTCTCGGTATAGGAATCGATGATGCGCACGATCTTGGCGCCGGCGAACAGACGCGCCTCGGTGCGGCCGGTGCTGCCCGGCGCGATGGTCTCGCCGCCGCCGACATAGTCGATCTGGTACTTCGCGGCGTCGCCCGTGCCAGTGCCCTTGATCGTCACGTCGACCTTGGATTTCTGGTCCGGCACGAGCGTCGCCATCCAGTACTTGTCGGTGATGCCGACCCAGCCACCCGTGGTGCTGAACTTCTGCTGCTTGTTGTCCTTGAAATCGGAGTAGCCAAACTCCTTCAGGCTGCCGTTGAAGACGCCGTAGGGGCCTTCATGGAGGATGTAGATGCCTTCCGCCGGGGGCGTGCCGTAGCGGACGACGAGGCTCCACGGAAACAGCGTGACCGGCTTGTCGGTCTTGTTCTCGACGCTCTGCTTGACGTCGAACATGAAGAATTCGTCGATCGACACGTCGAGCGCGAACACCAGGCCCTGGCCGTTATCCCAGGTGAGCCGCACCGGCGCGCCAGGGGCCACCGTGCTCTTGTCGGCGGTCCACATCGTCTCCGGCCCCGGCACCTTGATCGCGGCATCGGACGCCGACCAGCCGAACTCGGCGTAGTAGGGATGGACCGTGCCGACCGGCGACAGCACCGGCACCGGCGGGCTCTTGGGATCGATGGTCTCGCGATACTTGACGAGCTGCACATCGTCGATGCGCGCGCCCTTGAGCGAGATCGAGCCCAGCAGTTCGGCGGTGCTGAACGTCACGCGCGGGGTGCGCGCCAGCGCCTCCTTGAGGCCCACGACCTGCTGCCCAGAAGTGGCCGCAGCGCCCGGCTGCACGCCGGGAGCGACCGGCTGGCCGGTCGGCGCCGCGGGGGCGCCCGGTGCACCCGGCTGGGTGGAGGCCTGTTGTGTCGTCGTAACCGGCGGCTTGGCGGGCGGAAAGGCCGCCTGCCAACCCACGATGATCAGCACCGAGAGGACGATGGCGACGATGAAGTTCTTCTGGTCCATTTTGAGGCTAACTCTCGTGACGCGTCAGGCGCGCTCGGCGGGATGGCAGGAAAGCGGCGCGGATGCGCCGGCAGAGGAAGGCACGGGATCGTAGCCGCCGGCGCCCCAGGGCCCGCAGCGGCACAGGCGGTGGGCGGCAAGCCAGCTTCCCCGGAGCGCGCCGTGACGCGCCACGGCCTCGGCGGCGTAGCTCGAGCACGAGGGTTCGTAGCGGCAGGCGCCGACGAAAAAGTAGGCGAGCGTCAATTGGTAGAGACGGATCGCGCCGCGCAGCAACAGGGACATCATGCGGCCCGGAAACTGGCGATTTGCCGGGGCCGGCGCAAGCCGTCCGTACAGGTCATGGGCAGGTCATGGCGTCGCGAGGGCCAGCGCCTTGAGGCGCTTCAGCGCCTCCTGCAACTCCTGGCGCAAGGCTCCGAAGTCGCGGGCAAGGGCCGCCTGGCGGCCGACCAGCACATAATCGAGATCGGGACGGGCCTCGCCCGGGATGACCATGCCGGCGATTTCCCTCAGACGGCGGCGGACCCTGTTGCGGGCGACCGCATTGCCGACCTTGCGGCTGACGGTAAACCCCACCCGGACGAGGGGTTGGGGCCGGTCCGCCGGGGCAACTTGGAGAACGAAACCGGGCATGGCACAGCGGCGTCCGGCCTGAACGCGCAGAAAGTCACGACGGTTCGGCAAACGCCCGAGGCGTGCCGCGGCCAAGTTTGTTAGGCCGACAGGCGCTTACGGCCCGACCTGCGGCGGCTGGCGATGACCTTGCGGCCGCCGACCGTTGCCATCCGGGACCGAAAGCCGTGCCGGCGCTTGCGCACCAGCTTGCTCGGCTGATAGGTGCGTTTCATCACGCAACTCCTTCAAACACAAACCCCCGCGCGGAGCGTCGGGGGCGAAATCCGTGGGCGAGGGTAATAAGCGGCTGACCGGCCAGAGTCAACGATCCGGCGGGCCTTGCCGGGTCGCTCCCGAGTGCCGAACAATGACCCTATGCCCCCTGTCCTGCACGGTTACCGCTACAGCGTCTATGTCCGGATCGCCCGCCTCGCCCTTGCCGAGAAAGGCGTATCCTACGAACGGGTCGAGGTGAACCCTTTCAGCCCCGACATTCCAGCGGCCTACCTTGCCCTTCACCCCTTCGGTCGCGTGCCGACCCTCGTCCACGACGGCTTCGCGCTCTATGAGACCGGCGCCATCAGCCGCTATATCGACCGCGCCTTTGCCGGACCACCCCTGCAGCCCCAGGACGCGCGGGCGCTCGCCCGGATGGACCAGATCATCGGCGTCGTCGATTCCTACGGCTACTGGCCGCTCGTCCGGCAGGTCTTCTCGCAGCGTGTCTTCCGCCCCGCCATCGGCCAACCGACGGATGAGGCCGAAGTGGCGCGGGGCCTTGCCGGTGCCGCCAAGGTGCTGGCCGCTCTCGAGGATCTCGCATCGTCCGGCACCTTTCTGGTCGGAGCCGCGCCATCGCTCGCCGATCTCCATCTCGGCGCGATGATCGCCTACTTCACTGCCGCGCCCGAAGGGGCCGCCATGCTCGACCGACATCGGCGACTCGCCGGCTGGTGGGGCCGCCTGGAAGCGCGTCCATCCATGGCGGCGACGGCGCCCGGTCTGCCGGTCACTCAGGTGTGAGCGAGTTTGCTTTGAGGCCGGCGCGATGAGGGTCAATATCGGTGCCGCACGACACGAAAGCGCACATGACCCTGCCGATGCTGCGCCGGCTGCTTCCCGTGGCGATCCTGCTGCTGGGGCTGGCGCTATTCCTGCTGTTCGGCCTCGAGCGGTATTTCTCCTTCGAGATGCTGAGCCGTCATCATGCCGAACTCGCCTCCTGGGTCGCCGGCAATATCGCGGCGGCGGCGCTCATCTTCGTGCTGTTCTACGCACTGGCGGTGGCCTTCTCGCTGCCGATCGCTGTCGTGGTCACACCGGTCGGCGGCTTCCTGTTCGGCATGTGGCTGGGCGCGCTCCTGTCGGTGATCGGCGCAACACTAGGTTCGGTGGCGGTATTCCTGGCGGCGCGTACGGCATTCTACGATCTCTTCCGGGCGCGCGCCGGCGCCACGCTGGCCCGGCTCGAGGATGGTTTCCGCCGCGACAGCTTCAATTATCTCCTGTTCCTGCGGCTGGTGCCGGTGTTCCCCTTCTGGCTGGTCAACATCGTGCCGGCGCTGCTCGGCATGCAGCTTGGCCCCTATGCACTGGCGACGCTGATCGGCATCGTTCCCGGCGCAGTCATCTATGCCAGCGTCGGCGCCAGCTTCGGCATGCTCATCGAGCGCGGCGAGCGCCCCGATTTCGGCGTGATCTTCGAATGGCACATCCTGTTGCCGCTGTTGGGCTTGGCCGCGCTGTCGCTGCTGCCGGTGATCTACAACCGCCTGCGCGGCGGCAAGGCGGCACCCTGAGATGACGGACGTACTCACGCCTGACATCTGCGTCATCGGCGGTGGTTCCGCAGGTCTCGTCGTTGCCGCCGGCGCGGCGCAGCTCGGCCTGAAAGTCGTTCTGGTCGAGCGTGCCGAGATGGGCGGCGATTGTCTCAACTTCGGCTGCGTGCCATCGAAAGCACTGATCGCCGCCGCCAAGGCAGCCCAGGCGCAGCGAAGCGGCGCGGCCTTCGGTATCGCACCGGTCGAACCCAAGGTCGACTTCGCCAAGGTCATGGACCACGTCGCCGGCGTGATCGCGGCCATCGCCCCCAACGATTCGGTCGAGCGGTTCGAGGGTCTCGGCGTGCGCGTTCTTAAGGAAGAGGCCCGCTTCACCGGTCGCACCGAGTTGCAGGCCGGCCCGCACCGGATCCACTGCAAGCGCATCGTGCTGGCGACCGGCTCACGGCCGACCGCGCCGCCCATCCCGGGTCTCGCCGACATGCCTTATCTCACCAACGAGACGATCTTCGCCAACCGCACGCTGCCGGCCCACCTGATCGTGATCGGCGGCGGACCGATCGGGCTGGAGATGGCGCAGGCGCATCGGCGATTGGGCGCGCGGGTCACGGTACTGGAAGCCTTTGGCTTTCTCGCCAAGGACGATCCCGAACTCTCCGCCGTCGTCGTGGATCACCTGCGCACGGAAGGCGTCGATCTGCGCGACCATGTCAGGCTTGCCCGGGTCGAAAAGGCAGCATCGGGCATGACGGTGTTTCTCGAGGACGGCGAACGGATCGAGGGATCGCACCTGCTGGTGGCGACGGGCCGCGCGCCCATCATCGAAGGCCTCGATCTCGACAAGGCCGGGGTCGCCTACACCAAGCGCGGGATCACGGTCGACGGCGCGCTCAGAACGTCCAATCGCAATGTCTGGGCAATCGGCGACTGCAACGGTCTCTATGCCTTCACCCACATGGCCGGCTACGAGGCCTCGCTGTTCATCCGCGGCGCGCTGTTCCGAGCTCCCGCGAAGCTCGATCCGGCGATCGTGCCATGGGCGACCTACACCGATCCCGAGCTGGCGCAGGTCGGCCTCAGCGAAAGCGAGGCACGCAAGCAGCATGGCGAGGCGATCCGGGTGTTGCGCTGGAAACTGGCCGAGAACGACCGCGCCCAGACCGAGCGGGAGACCGACGGGCTGGTGAAGGTCATCACCGATCCGCGCGGCCGCGTGCTGGGCGCCACCATCGTCGGGCCGCACGCCGGCGACCTGATCCAGCCCTGGTGCCTGGCCCTCTCCAAGCGCCTCAGAATCGCGGCGATGGCGAGCTTAGTGCCGCCCTATCCGACGCTCGGCGAAGCAAGCAAGCGCGCCGCCGGCAGCTATTTCACCGAAGCCCTGTTCGGGCGCCGGACGCGCGGGCTCGTGCGGTTCCTGGCGCGGTTGCCGGTATGGTGAACGGCCGCCGCCTAGGCCATGCCGGCAGTCTCCGATAGACTTCGACAATCATGACCACCGACGTCACCGTTCCGGCACAAGCGACCCGCGCCACGCGCCGCCGCAGTCCGGCCTTCGGCCTGTCGTGGCGCATCCTCGCGCTCGTCGTGACGGCGGTGATGACCGCTGAGGTCTTCATCTTCCTGCCGTCGATTGCCCGCTTCCGCGCGGTCAATCTCGAGCAGTTGATCGAAAGCGGCACCCTGGCAGCCCTCGCTCTCGACGCCACCCCCGACAACATGGTGACGGAAGAGGTCAAGCGCAGCCTGCTCAACCACGCCCGGGTCGACACTGTCGTGCTGGTCGAGCCCAACAAGCCCAAGCGCGCCTTGATGAACATCGAGCCGCGGCCGGATATGCCGAGTTACAATTTGAAGGACCGCGGCGCCTTGGGCCTGATCTGGGACGCTCTGGCTACGATGACCTACGACGGTTCGCGCTACATCCGCGTCGGAGGCGAATCGATGAGATTGCCCTCGGCGATGGTCTGGATCGTCGTCGATGAGCTACCGATGCGGTTGGCGATGTACGCCTATGCTGGCCGCATCCTCGCACTGTCGATTATCATCGCCCTGTTCACCGCCATCCTGCTCTATCTCGGCCTGCGTTGGCTGGTCATCCGGCCACTCCAGGATCTGTCGTCCGACATGACGGCGTTCCGTCGCGCACCCGAGGAGGGCGGGACCGAACGGGCGCCGACGCAACGCAACGACGAGATCGGCGTCGTCGACCGCGAATTCCAGAACCTGCAGCGCGAACTGCGCGCCTCGCTCCGGCAGAAGTCTCGCCTGGCCGAGGTCGGCGCCGCGACCAACAAGATCAATCACGACCTGCGCAACATGCTGTCGACGGCACGACTGCTATCGGACCGGATGGCGCGCAGTGGCGACGAACGTACACGGGTGCTGGCGCCGACCATTCTCAACACCATCGACCGCGCGGCGCGGCTGGCCAGCGACGCCATCGAGTATGTGCGCGACCAGCCGGCGCCGCGTCTGGCAACGGTCGACCTCGCCGATCTGGTAGACGAAGCGGGTATAGCGCTCCAGGAACAGGGCGAGGACAGCACGCCCAACCTCGTCCGCGCGTGGCTGAACGAAGTCGGCGAAGGCCGCAACGCGCGCGCCGACCGAGACCTGCTCTACCGCGTCTTCGTCAATCTCGGCCGCAACGCCTTCGAAGCCGGCGCCACCACCGTCACCGTGCGGTCCAGGGCCAACGGCGGATACCTGCTGATCGACGTCGCCGACAACGGCCCCGGCGTGCCGCAGGCGGTCGCGGCGCAGCTCTTCCGCCCCTTCACCACCGGCGGACGCGCCGGTGGCGCCGGGTTGGGTCTCGCTATCGCGCGCGACCTGGTGCGTACCCATGGCGGCGACATCGCGCTCACCGAGACCGGCCCCTCGGGCACGACCTTTCGCTTTACCCTGCCGCTCGGCGACGTCTGACGAGATCGATCGAAGAGCCGATCAGCGCTCGGCTTTCAGACGGGCGGCGAAGTCGCGGATACGCCGCGCGTTGACGCCGAGGTCGGACTCGCCGGCCCGGCTCTTGGAGCGGATGTCGATCCTGCTGCCCGTGCCCTCGGCACGGATGCGCACGACGATGTCGTCACGAAATCCGAACCAGTTGCTGGTGTCGACGGCCTCGATCCGGCCTTCCGCCGGCGCGCGCGCGATGACATCCCAGCCCAGCGCCATCGCCACACGGTCAGCGCGCTTGAACGCCTCGGCCGGGGCAACAGGCAGGATGATCGACACGATGTCGGGATAGGCGGCGCGCTGGAGCGCGGCGGCGGCGGCGCCGGGATAGTTGGGCAGATTGGGTGCGCCACGCCGCAACTGTAGGAGCGCCACCATGGCAGGTGGGCTGGCGACATCGGTCGAGATGTCGTTGATCACCGGCAATTGCTGCGACCACAGGAACCAGCTCACCGGCACCCAGGCACCGGCCACGCCGATCACGATGGCGAGAAACGCCGCCACGAACCCGCGCCGACGGTCGCCGGGCCGCGTCGGGACGATGGTCGCGAGCCCCAGCGCCACGCCGGCGACGGCGACATAGAAGCCGTAGCGGAAGACGGCGATCGCCGCTTCGATATCCAACCCGAGATAGCGGTGCAGCGGACCGGCGGCGGCAACGATCAGCGCGGCCACACAGGCCGAAATGAACGCCATGCGCGCCAGGCGATGGCTGATCGGGTTGGTCGGTCGAACGAACATGCCGTCTCCGCTGTAACGTCATCGTAACCGCGAAACCAAACCCATGCATCCGCCACACCAT
Organism: Reyranella sp.; assembly: GCF_004296935.1. Classification (GTDB taxonomy): domain Bacteria; phylum Pseudomonadota; class Alphaproteobacteria; order Reyranellales; family Reyranellaceae; genus Reyranella. Next base: position 151,006 of record NZ_SCVH01000166.1, on the reverse strand, counting down.
TCGGGCGCTCGACAAGCGCGATTGCATTCTCTATGCGGCGGCGATGACGACAGTCGACACCGTCCGGCGGCGGGCGATGGCTTCCGGACTCGCCGCCATCTGCCTTTGGGGTTCGCTTGCCACGCTTTCCGTCCTGGCGGGCGAGGTTCCGCCCTTCCAGATGGTTGCCATGACGTTCGCCATCGGCGCGGCCATCGGCATCGTCCGCGCCCGGTGGCGCGGCGTGGGCTGGGCGGGGCTCGTGCGCTGGCCGGCACAGGTCTGGCTGGTGGGCATCGGCGGCCTGTTCGGCTACCACGCGCTCTACTTCGGCGCCCTGCAATTGGCACCTCCGGCCGAGGCCAATCTCGTCAACTATCTCTGGCCGCTTCTGATCGTGCTCTCGTCGGCGCCGCTCGCCGCAGAAAGCGAACGAGGGCGCCTGGGCTGGACGCATCTGGCCGGCGCCGGCCTCGGCTTCGCTGGCGTGGCACTGCTCGCCGTCGGCCGTGGACTGAATTTCACCGGCGATCACGCGCTGGGCTACGCCCTGGCGCTGGGCTGCGCCTTCACCTGGGCGCTCTATTCGGTGATGTCGCGCCGTTTCGGCGAGACGCCGACCGACGCCATTGCCGGCTTTTGCGCCGCGTCGGCCGTTCTCTCGCTGCTCTGCCACCTGGTGTTCGAGCGCACGGTGTGGCCGGCGACGCCCCTTGCCTGGCTCGCCGTGCTGGCGCTCGGCCTTGGGCCTACGGGATCGGCTTTCTATTTCTGGGACCACGCCGTCAAACGCGGCGACATCCGCGCACTGGGCGCGTTCAGCTATGCAACACCGATTCTCTCGACAGCGATCCTGATCGTCTGCGGGCTCGCTGAACCGACCGGCGCACTCCTGCTTGCCGCCCTGCTGGTCACCATCGGAGCGGTGCTCGCCTCGCGCGAGCTGTGGCGAAAGTAACTCCTCCCCCGTCATACGGGGGAGGTGGCCCGCAGGGCCGGAGGGGGAAGGCCGCCCTTTGGCGCGTCAGTTGCTCTTCGAATCTTCGTCGTAGTACTTGATAGTTCCCTTGACTGGCATCGCAGTCCAAGCCTTCCACTCTGCGTCGAACCGCAGGATAGCTTCCATCTCCAATTCGTCAGTCATGTAGATGATGACATGCATGCCGTCGCGAAGCTGATCGGCAATCGGCGCAATATCGTCCAACGAGCCTTTGACCCAAAGCCCGTACCGACCCGTCAGGCGTTCCGTCGTTTGTGTCGAGGTAGATTCGAAACATCGTTCCTTGCCTGTGGCCTTCCCCCTCCGCCCCTACGGGGCACCTCCCCCGAGGACGGGGGAGGAGGGCTATTTCGGTTCCCAACCGGGCGGCGCCAGTTCGAAACCCGCGAAGTCGAAGCCGGGTGCCACGGTGCAGCCGACAAGCGTCCAGTTGCCCAGTGAGCGCGCCGCCTGCCAGACGCCGCGCGGCACCACGATCTGCGGCGTCTCGCCGAGGCCGAAATCGCTACCGAGCCGAAGGTGGCGGACGGCGTGGCCGTCGTCACTCATCGACAGTTCGAGCGGCGCGCCGGCATAGTGATGCCAGACCTCGTCGGCATCGACCCTGTGCCAGTGCGAGCGCTCGCCCGCCTTGAGCAGGAAGAAGATCGCCGTGCTGGCGCCGCGGCCCGCATCGGGCGCGCGGAAGGTCTCGCGGAAATGCCCGCCCTCGGGATGTGGCCGCAAGCCGAGACGGGCAATGATCTCGTCTGCCGTCACGCCGGCGGAGGCACCGTCGCCTTCATCGACGCCTGCTTGGAGAAGGTCGAGAACCACTTGGCGAGCTTGGCGCGCTTGCCGCGCCAGTCGTGGCTGGCGAAGCGGAAGTCGAGATAACCCAAGGCGCAGGCGATGGTGATGGTGCCGATGGTCGGTTTGCCCTTGAGCGACTTCGACTCGGCTTCGAGCTGGTCGAGTACGCCGTCGATCTTCTTCATCTGGCCCTTGGTCCAGTCAGGCCAGCGCCTGTCCTCCGGGCGCAGGAAACCTTCGTAGCGGGCCAGAAGCGCGGCATCGAGCAGACCATCGCCCATCGCCTGCTGGCGCAACGCCACCCAGCGTTCGCGGCCCTTGCGCGGGAAGAGCTTGCGGCCCTTGTGCTGGCTGTCGAGGTACTCGCAGATCACCGGCGAATCGAAGAGATCCATTCCCTTGACCGACAGCGCCGGAATCTTGCCGATGGGATTGTGCTTGTCGACGTCGGCATTGGGCGCCACCGGCGTCAGCGCGACGTTCACCGTCTCCATCTTCTTGTCGAGGCCCGTGAGCAGCGCCAACACCCGAACCTTGCGGGCGTACGGCGACGAGGGCGAGTAGTAGAGCTTCATTTTGGCCATGGTCGGTCTCCTGCCTTCCGGCGGCGTCAGGCGCCGGCCATTTGGGGAATGTCGATGTCGTTCAGGCGCACCTTGCGCGCGGTATCGACGATCTGCTGCCATGTCGTGGCATCGATCGGCACGCCGTTCTTCTCGCGGTCGACACGGCGCGCGCGTTCGGGCTCGCCCGGCGTCAGGACTTCAGCGACGCCAGGCTGAGGCTTCGCAGACTTCACCCAGCCGATGAAATTCTCGACTTCATCCTCGAAAAATTCAGCGCCGCCCATCGATGCTGGATCGATGATGATCGACAGCATGTTGTTGATGATGTCGGTGCCGTCCTTCTTGATGGTCCGCGGCGAATGCGTTTTGCCGCCGGTCAGGGCGCCGGCCAGCAGGTCGCAGATCACCGCCAGGCCGCCGCCCTTGTGCAGGCCGAATGGCAGGATGGCGCCGTAGGGGGCGTTGTACATGGTGCCGGGATCGGTGGTCGGATTGCCCTCGGCGTCGATCATCAGCCCGGGTTCCATCTGGATCTGCTTGTTGTTGGCAACCCGGACCTTGCCCATCGCCACCTGGCTGGTGGCGAAGTCGAGCACGATCGGCTCCTTGCCCTTGCGCGGCACCGCCGTGCAGTAGGGGTTGGTGGTGAAGCGGGCCTCGGCGGCGCCGAACGGCGCCACCAGCGACTTGTGGCCGTGCACGTTCACCCAATGCGTGCTCACCATGCCGGCGCGCGCGCACTGTTCGCCCCAGTGGCCGATACGGCCGATGTGATGGGCGTTGATCAGGCCGACGACGCAGACGCCGTTCTTCTTGGCCCGCTCGATGCCGATGTCCATCGCCTCCTTGGCGACGACCTGGCCGTAGCCAGCGCCGCCGTCGATCACGAGCACCGCGCCGTTGTCGCGGACGATCTTGGCGTGATGATTGCGCACGCAGGCGCCCGACACGGTGTTCTGGATGTAGTGTGGCATCATGCCGACGCCGTGGCTGTCGTGGCCGAACAGGTTGGCGAGCACGAGATGGTCAGCGATGAGCTTCGCTTCCTGGTCCGAACTGCCATCGGCCCGGCAAATTGCCATCGTGAACCTGTGCAGGCGATCGGGCTTGATCCGAACCTCACCCACCGCGCCTTGCCCGTCGGCCATGCCGTTTCCCCCAAAATTTCCCGTTTCGGCGCGCAAGGTTCCGCGTCGGTCCCGTCCTGTCAACGACGAAGCGGTGACGGGATGCAGACAGCCTGAAGGATGCCCTGATTTCGCCGTTGTGACGGGCCAAATGACGGTCTCGCGACCCGCGAAATCCGGGCCGGGCGATGGCCCGATCCATATCCGTCGTGGTACGGGAAGCAAAGACCCTACGAAGTCATCAGGATCCGGCAACCGCATGCGATTTTCTACCCGCCTCGCCTGGTCCAGTCTTGCGGGGCTCGCGTTCCTGCTGGCGGGCGTCGTCGCGTTCGCCCAGCAGACGCCGGCGCCGCAGCGGCCGTTCTCGCAGCTCGTCGACCTTTGGACGCGCCAGCTCGACCGCATCGCCACTCGCACCGAGCAAGCCGTCCTGCTGCCGGCCGAGATCGATGCTTTGCGCGAACAGGCAACCGACGTACGCGCCGCCGCCGCCGCCGCCGCCGCGCTCGCCCGCAACGACCTTACCGACACCAAGAAGCTGCTGGCACCGCTCGAGGCCAAGCCGGGACCGGATGCCCCGCCCGAATCGGATGCCGTGAAGGCCGAGCGCCAGCGCCTGACGGAGCAGGCGACGATCAGCGAGGGCCGAGCCAAGCAATGCGAGGTCGTGATCGCCCGCGCCGACCAGCTGCTCGAACATCTGACCAAGCTGCGGGGCGAAGTCGTGCTGCAGAACCTGCTGCGCCGCAACGCCTCGCCGTTGTCGAGCCAGGTATGGAGCAATATCGGACCGGAGCTGGCCGCCTCGGCGCAGGCCCTGTCTGTGGCGATGTCGACCTGGAATCGCGGCGGGCTGGCGGCGCTGAGATCAGGCGGACAGGACCTCACGCCGCTCGCCGCCTGGGCCCTGCTCACCCTTGCGCTGTGGTGGGCCGGACGATGGCTCCGCCGCCGCTTCGGCCGCAGGCATGCCCACGAGCCGACCCACCGCGACCGTACCATCGCCACCGCCATCGACGGCATCGGGCTGGTGCTGGTGCCGATTCTCGCCGTGTGGCTGATCGGCAAGCTGCTGTCGGCCAGCGCGCCGCCGCCGCCCATGGATGTGCTGGTGCCGGAATTGACCCTGCGTCTGATCACCTTGCTGCTGGTGTTCGGCATGACCGCGGCCGGGCTTGCGCCGGCCCATCCGGCATGGCGCATCCTGCCGTTCTCCGATTCGAGCGCACATTATCTCTCTCATGCACTGCGCCGCCTGATGGTGGTGGGTATCGTGGCCGACCTGATCTATGTCTCGCTGAGCCAAGCCGGCGAGCGCGAGGCGGTGGCGGCCGTCGGCTCCCTCGTGCTCGCCACCCTGGTCGCGCTGCTCGCCCTGCCGACCCTTTCTAACAAGGCTTGGCATGCGGCGCGGCCCGAGGGATCGGAGCTGCCGCCGATGATCGGCGGCACCTGGTGGTCGATCGCGCGCCTGGTCCTGAGTGCCGTGGTGTTGTCATCGATCGGCTTCGCGCTCGCGGGCTATGCCGCGCTCGCTGCCCACCTTCATGCATCGATCGCCGCAACCTGCCTCCTGATCGCGATCGGACTTCTGCTGCATCGCCTCGTCGCCGATCTGCTCGATGCCGCCGCCGCACCCGACACGCCGTCCGGCCGCTGGGTGCGGCACCGCCTGGGCTTGCCGGCCGATTCGACGGTGCGCGGCCAGCTGATCGTGTTGCTGCTGTTCGACCTGATCCTGGTGGCGTTGCTGGCGCTGACGATCCCGGCCACCTGGGGAGTCGACATCGACGCCATCCTGCAGGGCTTTGGCCAGCTGCTGCGCGGCGTGAAGGTGGGCGGCGTCACGATCTCGTTGGGCAACGTCGGCATGGCGATCCTGGCCTTCGGCGTCTGCATGCTGATCGCGCGCCTGATCCGCAGCATCGTGCGCGACCGCGTGCTGCCGACTGTCGACGCGCCGCTGCCGCTCCGCCAGTCGATCGACGCCGGCCTCAACTACGCCGGCGTCATGATCGCGATCCTGGTCGGCGTCGGCGCCTTGGGCGTCGACTTCACCAACCTCGCCATCGTGCTCGGCGCCCTGTCGGTGGGCATCGGCCTCGGCCTGCAGAACATCGCCAACAATGTGATCTCCGGTGTGATCCTTCTGATGGAGCGACCGATCAAGGCCGGCGACTGGGTGATCGTGAACGGCCATGAAGGCTTCGTGCGGCGCATCAACATCCGCGCCACCGAGATCGAGACCTTCCAGCGCACGCATGTGATCGTGCCCAACAGCATGTTCCTGCAAAACCCGGTCATCAACCGGACCTATGCCGACACCTCGAGCCGGGTGGAAATCCAGATCGCCGTGCCGCTGTCGACCGACGTCATGAAACTGGAGGCAATCCTGCGCGAGGCGGCGCTCGGCCACCCGCGGGTGCTGCGCGTGCCGATGCCGATCGTACGCTTCGTGCGCGTCACTACGGCCGCCCTCGACTTCGAGCTGTTCGTGTTCGTGTCGAACCTCGAGGACCGGCTGACCGTCATGAACGACCTCAACCGCTCGATTCTTGGCCGGCTGATCGACGAGATGATCATCGACCCCAGGCCGGTGCCTGAACTCAGGCTGCGCGATATCGACAAGCTCGGCGCGGCGTTCCGCGGCGAGTTGCCGGAACGGCCGAAGACGGAGGGCAGTTCCGAGATGACCAGCGAAGGACCAGACGATGCCGCCGCGGCGCCGAAGAATTGAGACGCCGCGCCGGCGCTGGCCGCTCGTCGTGCTGTTTGCCTGCGCCATCCTGGCGGGCGTGGCGTTGTGGGCCTATGCGCCGACGCTGCCGGCCGAGACCCTGGTCGCGCGCTACGCCAACGAGCGCTCGAAGTTCATCGATGTCGGCGGCGTGCAGGCCCATGTCCGCGACTATGCGCGCGACCAGGACGACACCGACCCAATTCCGGTGGTGCTGATCCATGGTTCCCTGGGCTCGTTGCACATGTGGGAGGGCTGGGCGCGCGAATTGGCACCACGCCTGCGCCTGATCACGGTCGATCTGCCGGGGCACGGCCTCACCGGAGCCTGGCCGCGCGACGAATACACCATCGAGGCCTACACCGATTTCATCGAGGTGCTGGTCGATGCACTTCATCTCGATCGCTTCGTGCTGATCGGCCACTCGATGGGTGGCGCCGTGGCCTGGAGCTTCGCCGCCACGCGGCCCGACAGGGTAAGCCATCTCGTCCTGGTCGATGCCGCGGGCTACCCGCGCCAGGGCGAGGCGCCGTTGCCGATGCGGCTCGCCCGCATGCCCGTGGTGGGCGACGTCGGCATCTACTTCAAGCCGGAGCGTGTCGTGCGGCGCTCGCTCGAGGAGGTCTACGCCGACCCCGCGATGGTGACGCCCGACCGGATCAGGCGCTATGCCGAACTGCAGCGCTTCCCCGGCAACCGCGAGGCCACCCTGCAGCGCGCCCGCACCCAGGAGCCGCTCGATCCCACGCCACTCAAGCGATTGGACGTGCCGACCCTGATCCTGTGGGGCGCCAAGGACCGCTGGGTGCCGGTGGCCGATGCCTTCCGTTTCCAGAACGACATCAAGGGCGCCAAGCTAGAAATCTTCCAGAACCTCGGCCACAACCCGATGGAGGAGGATCCCAAGGCGACCGCCGCCGCGGTGGCGGCCTTCTTGGCCTCGACGCCGGCGCGGCCGGTACGGCGCGCGCCCGGGCCGGAGCCCGCGACGACCGAGCCGACCGTAGTGCTTCCGGCCGTGGTGCCGGAGAAGGACTAGGGGCCTGAAGTCCTCAGGCGCTGGCGAGCAGCGCCATCACCTTGGCGAAGGCCTCGTCGGCAATCGTCTCGATCTCTTCCTTGGTGCGGTTCTGGATGGGATGCGGCACGTAGACGACAGCAGGCTCGAAGCCCAGCGCATCGCTTTGCGCCGCGACGCCATCCACGAAACCTGTTGTCACGATATTGACGCCGGCGAGGCCGCGTCCGTCGAGGCTATGAAGGTCGTGCAGACTGCACGATGTGCAGGAGCCTCAATCGCTTAAGGCGATCACCGCGAGCTGGTTCTCCGCCGCGATCTTCTGCAGGAGATTCGTCGGCGCCACCTTGGTGTTGGTGGGCTTGCGGTAGCGCCGGGTGGCGACGCCGGCCTTCTTGAAGTGGCCTTCAAGCCGGTCGATGAACTCCGATCCGCGCGCCTTGCCGATATCCATCAGCGCCACGCTCTTGCCCGCGACGGACGGTGGCGGCGCGAGACGGGCGCGGCGCGTCGGCGAGGTCTCCGCCGTGGGATCGCGCAATTTGAGAGCAACGTTCATGGACGGATCTCCCTCAGCGAATTTCATGCGTGACGGCCTGGCATTCGTCGCGCACCGACTGGCCCGGCCAACCGCCGATGATGGCCGAGAATAGACCGGCTTCGCCGCCGGCGCGAACGATCAGGAGCCCGTCGGGCTGGAATTTGTCGACCATCTTGTCGGCGAACGACGGCGGCATGCCCTCGGCGATGTTCTGGGCGCCGCGGATCAGCTCGCTGCCCGGCCGCTTCAGGGCCTTGTAGAGCTCATCCTCGATGCGACGGCGGTTCCAACCGCCGTCCTTGAAGATCTTGTAGTGCTCGGGCGCCAGCACCAGCACGGCGTTGCCGGCGAGGCAGAGCTTGGGATGGCCGACCCCGAACAGGCCCATCGCAAGAGACCGTATGAGCTCCTCCGGCGTGCGCGACTTCTGGTCGATGAAGCCGTTTACGCCCTCGCCGTGGAACAGCGTCACGGCGCTCTTGCCGGCGGGGATGCCGCGGCGTTGCGCCAGCGGTTCCCAGTCGGGATCGGACTCATCCTCGGCGAAGCAGAAGGTGTACTTGCCGGGATTGCCGAGCGTGGCGCGATCCATGCCGCCGGGCAGGCCGCCGCCGACATTCCTGACAATGAGCTGCAAGGCGCGCCCGATGGTGGCGTTGGCGCGGTTGCCCTGGCCGAGCGCGTTGACACCGCTGTTCATGCCGATCGCCTTGGCGGCCGGCCCGTTGATGATCACGAGCGGTCCCGAGAAGTGCGTGGTGCAGAGGAGCCCGTGCAGGACGAACAGCGGATCGAGTGCCGCCTCGAGCACGCCCAGCACCACCGGCATGTACTCGGGCTTGCAGCCCGCCATCACGGCGTTGATCGCCACCTTCTCGACGGTGCACGGCGCCAGGTTGGGCGGGATGCTACCCACGATCTCGTCGGGCTTGCGCTCGGTGCCGCCCAGCATGCGCAGGATGCGATCGTCGGTCGGCGGCACGACGGGAAGCCCGTCGCTCCAGCCGCGCTCGAAGCAGGCTTCGATCGGATCGTCCCATTCGCCGACCGCGATGGCGCGCGCCTTGAGGCCTGTGTCACCGTAGCGCGCCACCAGGGTTTCGTGCACGCCGGGCTCGACGCTCTTGGAGCCGCAGCCCGGCTGCCACGCCGGCAGGCCGTCGCCTGACGCGGCGGCACCGGCAACTCGCGTCCATTCGGCGCGATCCCAGCCCACAGTGCGCTCGACCTCGCGGCCACCCTTGAACCGGATCAGGGTCGGCACGGTTTCGACTTTCAGCTGGAACGAGCGCTGCAGGTCGTGGTCGTCGATCACGGTGCCGACGCCCGACGGGAAGGAAGGATCGTCCTGGGTGATGACGGCCAGCGGACCGGCACGGTCGAGGCTCTGCATCACCGGTTCGACGAGGGTGCAGGTCGGACAATCGTGCTTGGCGACGATCACGAAGCCGTCGTTTGGCAAACCGTCAGGCATTGAGCAGGGCCTCCACCTGGGCATCGATGAACGCCGCATCCTCGGGATTGGCGAGCGGGTTGCCGGCACGATGACCCCAGACCGAGGGGATTTCCACCAGCTTCGCGTCCCGGAGATAGGGCAGCTCGGCGCGGTTGTCGTCGGTCTGGAAATAGAGGTCGGTGGCCGACGGCAGCAGCAGCACCTTGGCCTTTATGCCGGCGAGCGCCATCTGGAGATCGCCGCGGTAGAGGTCGTTGGCGGAGATGTCGCCGTTCTGCCAGCTCCAAAGCTGGGCCATGAGATCGCGCGCGTCGCGGCGCACGAAGTTGGCCTCCCAGGAGCGGACCAAAAAATCCTCCAGGCTGGCGAAGCCCAGCCCGCGCCACATCTCGCGGCGATAGAAGGTCTGGCTGAGCGCCCAGCCGGCATAGATACGGCCCATCGCACGCAGGCCCGCTTCGGACGTACGGGCGGCCTGCACCGCGCTGCGCACACCTTCGAGGAAGACGAAATTGTGCGGCGCCGTACGGGCCGAGCCGCAGACGACCACGATGCGCTCGACTGCGTCGCCGAACAGGGCGGCCCAGTGATAGGCCTGCTGCGCGCCCATCGACCAGCCATAGACCAGTTTGATGCGATCGACGCCGAACAGCTCGGCCATGAGCCGCCGCTGCTGCATGACGTTGTCGTAGGTCGTGACCTCGGGAAAATCACCCCCGGACGTATTGGACGGCGAGGAAGAGAGCCCGTTGGTGAACATGTTGGGAATGACGATGAAGTAGCGGCTGGGATCGAGGCAATGCTCGACATTGACCAGCCATTCGATGTCGGTGTGCTGGGCGCCGTAGCTCGTGGGATAGACGATGACGTTGTCGCGCTTCGGCGAAAGCGTGCCGTAGGTCTTGTAGACAATCCGGGCGTTCTTCAGCGTGCCGCCGCGCTGCAGCGAAAGATCGCCACACTCGAAGACGCCGTCACTGGTCCTCAAGCGAAGCTCCGAATGATCTCGCCATGCACCTGGGTGTAGCTCCGGGCCACGTATTTCAGGTGTGGCCGCAGATGGCGGTGCGCTTCAGGCAGGTGATGGAACGGGATGTTGGGCAGCAGATGGTGTTCGGCGTGGTAGGGCAGGTTCCACATCAGGAAACGCACCACGGGGTTGCTCAAGGTCGTGCGGGTATTGGCGAAGCCGTCGTCGCTGTTGGGGCAGAGTGTGTGCTCGCACAACAGATAAAGACGCAGCAGCGGCAGGCCGATCAGTAGCGGGATGAACCACACCCACAGCACCGCTGTCGTCTGCAGCAGGATCGAGCCCACGACCAGCGCGGCATAGAAGGCGAGCAGCAGCCGGCCCCAGCGCCGGACCTCGGGCCACGCCTGCTGGTGGATGTAGGTCACGTCGCCCTTGAAGCCGAAGGGGAACAGGAGAATGTCGCGCAGGCGGATCATGAGGAACGGGACCGAGCTGATGCGGAAGAGATAGGCCCCCCAGCCCCTGGGTGTGCCCGAGGTGATGAGCTCGGGATCGCGCAGCGGATCCTGGGTGTAGCGGTGATGCGCCAGGTGATAGTGCCGGTAGAAGCCCGCGTTGTTCAGGATCGCCGCGCCTGAGAAGAAAGCCAGGATGTCGGCAAAGCGGCGCGTCTTGAACGAATTGTAATGCGTCGACTCGTGCATGGCGCCGAACAGCGTGTTCACGAACACCGCCTGCAGCAGGAGCGCCGGCACCACCCACCAGGTCCCGCGCGTTTCCAGGACCAGCCAGCCGCCCAGGACCAGCAACGCGAGATGCGCGCCGGTCTGCACAAAACCCTTGGCGTCGGACTTGCCGTAAAGACGCTTCAGGACATCGGCCGGCACCACCCGCATCTGGCGGGCGCGTTGTCCGGTGACGACGAAGGGGCCGGCTACTTGATCGGTGCCCATAGTCCGTCCCGGTAGGCGATCTCGGTCGCCGCTTCGCGCTTCTTCTTCTCCTCCTCGCTGAGGCCAATCTGGTCGCCGACCATCCGGCTGATCGACGGGAAGGTGCCTTTGGGCTGGGCATAGTCGCCGCTCCACAGTTTGGAGCGCAGCAGCGCCTTGGCGCAGTGCAGATAGGCCTGCCGCACCGACACCACGATGGCGCATTTCGGCGCCTTGCCCTGAACCGCCATGGATTCCAGCAACGCCGGATCGACCGAGAGCCGCGCCGTGCCCGCCATGCGCACCGTCTCGTTGGTGCCAGGCAGCAGGAAAATGAGTGCGATCTCGGGATTCTCAAGCAGGTTCTTGAGCGTATCGAGCCGGTTGTTGCCCGGCCGGTCGGCGACCGCCAGCGTGTGCTCGTCCAGCACCTTGAACGAGCCCGGCGGGTCGCCGCGCGGCGTCACATCCTGCTTGCCCGCGGCGTCGGCGGTGGCCACCAGGCACATTGGCGAGAGGGAAACGAACCGGCCCATGTGCGCGTCGATTCGGCCGATATCTTTTACGGCCGCCGTCACGCTGACCGGCGCGTAGGAAGCGACGAGCGCTGCCGCACCGGCGGCATCGAGCAGGGCCGGGGCGCGAGGGAGAACAGAGTCGGGCACGGCAGCGACCTCCAGGGGATCGTGAAAGCCTAGCATGATTCGGACCGGCGGAAGACTTCAGGGGCGTTTCCGGGAGACACCATGACGTTACGTCTTGTCTATTTTGTCTCCCGGCGGACCCCGGGCCCGCATTGAATGGCGGGCACATATGCTCTTGTCGCACCACGCCCCGGAGGGTGCGGCGCCAGGCCGGCGTTGGCTCGCCAGCTCGGCTTTTCTTTGGCGATAGGCAGGAGGAGGCAAGCGACACTCGCCTCGGGGACGACCTTCCATCGGAAGGCCTCGCGCGGTCGGTAGGGTCCGCCGTCGTTGTCATGCCGTGCGGTCAGGACCGCCCGACTCTGTTCTCTCCGGACGCATCGCGCCGAGGATATCTGCAAAGATAGCTAAAATTTGCTAAACTTGCAAATCAATACATGCAATCCAGCCTTGCGCGGACGCCTCGGCATACGTAGAGAAACAGGCAAGCAGTCCGTACGGGATCGGGTGATCGAATGAGCTGGCCGAAGAAGGCGACCGCCTGCGTCCTCCTGCTGGTCGCCGGCCTCGTCGCCGCAGTGCCGGCGGGGGCGCAAGGCGGCCGCGACCGCATTTTTCGCCTCGCCGTGCTGGGCCAGTCGGCGCTTTCCCTGCAGCTCACGCGGGAGACAACGCTGCCGGAGCTCGAGCGACTGGGCTTCGTGCGCGGACGGACGTTCGACGTCGCGGATGCCTTCGGCGATTCCGCAAGCCTGCCGGGATTGGCCCGCGAACTCGTCGCCGGCAAGCCGGATGTCCTGATCGCAGTCGGCGGCGAGGCCGTCCGCGCCGCCGCCGCGGCCACCGACCAGATTCCCATAGTGGCGTTCGGCCCCGATCCAGTGCAGCTCGGGCTGGCGCGAACGCTGTCGCGGCCCGGCAAGAACGTGACCGGCATCGTCATTCTTGCGGCCGAACTCGAGGGCAAGCGCCTGCATCTTCTGTCGGAGGCGGTGCCGGGGATGTCCCGGGTCGGCTTGCTGCTCTATCAGCGGTCGACCAGCGCGGAAACCAGCCTGCGCGAAGCCCGCGACGTCGCCGGCCGGATCGGGATCGAAGTGCTCCCGATCAATGTGGAGAAGGCCGGCGACATCGGGCCCGCCCTTGCCGGTCTCAAGTCCGCCGGAGCCGGCGCCGTCGTGGTTTCCGCGGACCCCCGGCTGTTCAACGACACGCCGACCGTCGTCGCAGAGGCAGCCAGGTTGGGACTGCCCCTCGCCTGCCAGTGGGTGGAGATGGCCGAGGCGGGATGCCTGCTGTCCTACGGACCCGGCCTCCGGCAACAGCGTGTCAGATTGGCGGACTACGTCGCACGACTGTTTCGCGGCGCGCAACCGGCGGACATGCCGGTAGAGCAGCCCACGACCTTCGAACTCGCCATCAACCTCAAGACGGCCAGGGCGTTGGGCCTGCAGATCCCGCCGGTGGTCCTCAGCCGGGCGGAGCAAATTATCGAGTGACGCGACCGTACAGGTGATCTCGCCAACTCCCTGCCGATCTGGTTAGGATCGCCCTTGGGGAAGGGGCCCGCGACGTCATGGGTGAAAGCGGCCAGTCCGGTGCCCGGTTCGGGCCCTCGGGGAGACGGCAAGCGCTTGCCGCGGCGCTCGCCGCTGGCTTGGCGGCCCCCATTTCCGCGCGTGCCCAACCGCGCCTGCCTAAAATCGGCGTCGTGAATTGGGAAGGCCCCGAGGCCACGTTCCGCATGGACGAACTCCGCAAGGCAATGGCAAGCGTCGGCTATCGCGAGGGCATCAATGTCGCCTTCGAGTGGCGATGGGCCGCCGGCAGCCGCGCCCGCGCCGCCGAGGCCGCGATCGAACTCGAAGCCATGGGCGTGTCGTTGATCTTTGCGCGCACGACTCCCGCGGCCCACGCCGTGAAGGAAGTGGTGAAGCGCACACCCGTCGTGTTCCATGTCGCGGACGCACTGGCCACGGGCATCGTCAGCAACCTGGCGCGCCCCGGCGGCCTGATGACCGGCGTCATGTCATCAGGTCCTGAACTGGCACCCAAGCGTCTCGAGATTCTGCGCGAAGCCGTTCCCAAACTGACGCGCGTCGGCTTCCTCGCCTCGTCCATCGATCCGAATGCCGAGACGTTCATCAGCGAGACCTCGACCACCGCCAGCCGTATGGAAATCTCGGTGGTTCCGGTGCGAGTCCGCGGACCGGACGGTTTCGCCGCCGCTCTCGATCAAATGACCAGCGAACGCGTGCAAGCGGTGATCGTGCAGACGCTTTTCCTGGCGTCGTCCCGCCAGTTCATCGAGCCCGCCCTCGGCCGCCGCCTGCCGTCTATCGGCGAGCAGCCGCTGTTCGCCGAGAACGGCGCGCTGGTCGCCTTTGGCGCCGACCACGCCAGCCTGACCGAGCGCGCGGCGACCCAGATCGATCGCATCCTCAAGGGCGCCAATCCCGGCGACATTCCGGTCGAGACGCCGACCAAGTTCTGGCTGGTGGTCAATCAGAAGACGGCACGCACCCTGGGCCTCACCCTGCCGCCGTCGCTGCTGATTCGTGCCGATGAGGTGATCGAATGAAACGGCGTCACATCCTGGCCGCGGGTCTTGCGGCTCCTTTCCTGGGCGCGGGCCGCGCCCATGCTGCCGAACGCCTGATCGGCTGGATCTCGCCCGAATCCGCCGAGACCACGGCGCCGTTCTTCAACGCGCTGAAGGCGGGCCTCATCGCCGCCCTGCCGGCGGGCGGGGAGCCCGTCCGCATTCTCGAACGCTACAACGTGAACACGCCGGCACTCGCCGCCGCCCAGGTGGCCGAGCTGCAGCAACTGGGCGTGCGCCTGATCGTGACCCAGGGCGCCGCCGCCGTGACGGCCGTCGCCGGCAAACCTACCGTGCCGCTGGTGTTCGGCTACAGCGGGGATCCCGTCGTCGCTGGCATCGCGCAATCGATGTCGCGGCCGGGCGGCAATGCGACCGGCCTCAGCTTCATGTCGATCGAGCTCAGTCCCAAACGCATCGACCTCCTGCGTACGGCGGTGCCCAACTGCCGCAAGATGGCACTCCTGTCGAACGCGCGCCATGCCGGCGAGGAGAAGGAGATTGTCGCCTGCCAGTCGGCTGTCCAGCCGCTCGGCATCGACCTCACCGTCTATCGCGCCCAGAACGCGGGCGACATCCGCACCGCTCTGACCCAGGCGCTCGACAGCGGAACCCAGGCGGTCGTCATGCTGCCCAGTTCCGGCATGGTCCAGCAAGCGCCCGCCGCGGCGGCCGACTGCATCGCCCACAAGGTGCCCTTGATCTCCGGCTGGGCCGAGATCGCGCGGGCCGGCGCGCTCCTGACCTACGGCCCCAACCTGCAGGAAGCCTATCGGCGCCTGGCGGTCTATGTCGTGCGCGTGCTGGGCGGTGCCGCGCCGGCGACCCTGCCGATCGAGCAGCCGACGGTGCTGGAGCTGGTGATCAACCAGAAGACGGCGGCGGCCCTCGGCCTCACCCTGCCGCCGACCCTGCTCGCCCAAGCCGACGAGATCATCGAATGACGGTTGCACCATGAACCGGCGGTCCTTTCTGGCCGGGACAGTGCCGGCTGCTCTCGGGGTGCGCAGTGCCCATGCGCAGCGCCTGCCCGTCGTGGGCTGGCTGTCTTATGCAACGGCCGCCGCCGCCGCTGGAAGCCGCGCCATATTTCTGGAAGGCATGGCGGAGAATGGTTATCTCCCCGGCCGGACATTCACGCTCGAAGAGCGATATGCCGATGAGCGCATCGACCGGGTTGCCGATCTTGCGCGGTCGCTGGCAGAGCAGCCGGCAAATGCCATCGCCACCTATGGCGCCGCCGTAAAATCCACCCTCGACGCGATAAAGACGGTGCCTGTTCTCTATTCCTTCAGCGGAGATCCTGTCGATGCCGGCTTCGCGGCCAGCCTCACGCGGCCCGGCCGCAATGCGTCGGGGGTCTCCTACCTGTCGGCCGAACTGAACGGAAAGAGGATCGAACTGCTGCGGGAATTCATGCCTCGCCTCCAGACTCTGGCGGTGTTGGCCAATCCCGATCATCCCGGCGAGGGCCGGGACATGGCGGTGTGCCGGCTGACCGCCGCTTCGCTCGACCTTGGCCTCGTCTACTATCCGGCGCGCAACCGGTCCGAGATGGAATCGGCGTTCGACAGGATGCCGGCAGCAAATGTAGGCGCCATCATGGCCCTGTCCGACATCGTGACGGTTCAGAACCGCGTGTGGATTGCCAATGCCGCCGCCAGGCTGCGCGTTCCGGTCATTGCAAGCTGGGCGATCTTCGCACGCAGTGGCTTTCTGTTCTCTTATGGACCAAAGGTGGAGGAAGTTCATCGACAACTGGCCCGGCAGGTAGAACGCGTGCTGAAAGGAGCGGACCCGGCGACTCTCCCCATTGAACAGCCCGTGAGGTTCGAATTGGTCATCAATGCGAAGACGGCCGGCCAATACGCGATCGCCATTCCTCCGGCGATCTTTGCGCGCGCCGACGAAATCATCGAATGAGGCGGCGCGACGTCCTAGGCGGCCTCGCCGCAGTAGTTTGCCTGCCGTCAGCCGCGGTCGCGCAGAAACTCGCTCCGCCCGTGATCGGCTTTCTCAGCCTGCTGCCGGAAGCAGCGCTGCGCGATCAACTCGCGGCGTTCCGCGCCGGACTGGAAGAGACCGGCTACGTCATCGGCCGTACCGTGGCCATCGAGTACCGCTGGGCCGACGGCGACTCCGCGAAGCTGCCGGCGCTGGCCGCCGAGCTGGTCCGCCGTCAGCCGGCGCTCCTCGTGGCGGCCGGCGGCAATTTCGCGGCGGCGGCAGCGAAGACCGCCACTTCGACCATCCCCATCGTCTTCACTGCCGTGCGCGACCCGGTACAGGACGGCATCGTCGCGAGCCTGAACAGACCGGGCGGCAACGTCACCGGCGTTGCCATCCTCGCCGAGGACCTCGACGCCAAGCGGCTGGACCTTCTGTCCGAGCTGGTCCCTTCCTCCGGGATCATGGGCGTCTTCATCAACCCGAAGAATCCCAGTGCCGATATCCAGCGCACCAAACTGCAGGCCGCGGCCAAGGCGATCGGGCGGTCCCTGACGATCCTGCAGCCGGGCACGAGCGACGAGTTCGATGCCGCTTTCGCGACCCTCGCGGCGCAGCAGGCGATGGGGCTGGTCGTGGCGTCCGACCCCTGGTTCACCAGCGAGCGCTTGCGCATCGTCGAGCTCGCCGCGCGCCATCGCCTGCCCGGAATCTACCAGTGGCGACAGTTCGCCGATGCCGGAGGACTTGCGAGCTACGGCCCCAGCTTCAACGAGGCCTATCGCCAGGCTGGTGTCCTTGCCGGCCGCATCCTGCGTGGCGAGAACCCGGCGACTCTGCCGGTGTTGCAGCCAACCAGGTTCGAGTTGGTCATCAACCTCAAAACCGCGAAGACGCTCGGTTTGACTGTCCCGGCACTGTTCATGGCCCGCGTCGACGAGGTAATCGAATGAGGCGACGGCTTCTCCTGGCTGCAGGCGCGATGGCGGCGGCGACGCCGGTCGGCGCGCGTGCTCAAGCCGGCAAGGTCTTCCGCGTCGGCGTGCTGGTGGGCGGCCAGCGCGAGCCCTTCTGGTCGATCTTCCGCAATACGCTGAAGGACCTGGGCTACGTCGAAGGCACAAATATCAGGTTCGAGTATCGCTCGGCCGAGTTCGAGCCGGCGCGGCTCGATGCGCTGGCTGCCGAGCTGGTGGCCCTCAATGTCGATGTCCTGGTGGCGGTCCAGACACCGGCGGCGCTCGCCGCCAAGAAGGCGACGCAAACCATCCCGGTCTTGCTGGCCGGCGTCGGCGACGCGTTGGCGACCGGCCTGGTCACCAGCCTGGCGCGGCCCGAGGCCAACCTGACGGGCGTCTCGACGGCGACGGCCGAGCTCGCCGGCAAGAGCGTCGAGCTCCTGAAGGAAATCCTGCCAGCGGCGCGCCGCATCGCCGCCATCGCCAACGCGCCGGATCCGTTCCACAAGCCGTTCCTCGAGCAGCTCGAGAAGGCCGGGAGCCAGGGCGGCGTCGCCATCGAGCGCGTGATGATCGAGCGCGAGGCCGATCTCGAGCCCGCCTTCGCGCGGCTGGGCGGCGGCGCTGTCGATGCCGTCATCGTGCAGCCGAGCCTTTCCCCCGCCCTCACGGCCGCGCTCGCGCTCAAGCACCGCCTGCCCTCGGCCGCGGCCTCGCGGCGCTTCACCGATGCCGGCGGACTGCTGAGCTACGCCGCCGACATCCGGCACATCTATCGCGACTCCGCCATCTATCTCGACAAGCTCCTGAAGGGGGCAAAGCCCGGCGACCTGCCGGTGCAGGGCCCGATCCAGATCGAGCTGGTGATCAACCTCAAGACGGCGAAGGTGCTGGGCATCGCCGTGCCGCAATCCATCCTGATCCGCGCCGACGAGGTGATCGAGTGAAGCGGCGGCTTTTCCTCTCCGCGCTCGCGGCTCTTCCTGCCGCGCCAGGCCGCGCGCAGGCACCGCGCCGGCCGGTCATCGGCGTGCTGATGGCGCGCGACGAACACTACTTCCCGGACCTGCTGCGCATCGGCCTGCAGGAGCGCGGCTGGACCGAGGGCTCCTATTCGCTGCTGACACGTTCGACCGGCGGTTCGATCGATCGCCTGCAGTTGCTTGCCGCCGAGTTGGTCGCGGCCAACGTCGACGCCATCGTCGCCCTGCAAACGCCGGCGGCACTCGCCGCCAAGCGCGCGACGCAGACCATCCCGATCGTCATCTCGTCCGGCGACCCCGTCGGCGCGGGCCTCGTCGACAGCCTGGCGCGCCCGGGTGGCAACCTTACGGGCGTCGATGGCGCCGCGGCTGCGCTCGGCGCCAAACGGGTCGAGCTCATGCGCGAGATCGTGCCGTCGATGAAGCGTATCGCCGTGCTGCTCCATCCTTCAGATCCGTTCAGCAAGCCGTTCCTGGCACAGATCCAGGCTTCCGCCGCAACGCTGGCCATCGAGGTCGAGCCGATCGTGGCCACGATCGGCGACCTCGAGCCCGCCTTTGCCAAGCTGCAGGCACGTCGGCCCGACGCCGTCATCGTGCAGCCCAGCCTGCCGCTCGCCGCCATCGCCGCACGGCTGCGCGCGATGCGCCTGCCATCGGTCTCACAGGGTCGTTTCTATGTCGACTCCGGCGGCCTGATGGCGATCGGGGCGAACACTGCCGAGGTCTACCGGCTGCTGGCGTTCTGCCTGACGCAGGCGCTGAAGGGAACGCCGCCGCGCGATATCCCGGTGATGCAGCCGACGCAGTTCGACCTGTTCCTGAATCTCGCGACGGCCAAGGCGTTCGGCCTTACGCTGCCGCAGGGCCTGGTGCAGCGTGCCGACGAGGTGATCGAGTGAAGACGCCGTCGTTCCTGAAGCGCGGCGGCCTGTTCGCCAAATATTTCCTGTCGCTGGTCGGCATCGTCACCCTCGTGCTGCTGATCAACGGCGCGTTCGACATGTGGTTCGCCTACGGCACCGCGCGCCAGGCGCTGGGCCGGCTGCAGCAGGAGCAGGCCAACGGCGCCGCCGACAAGGTCGGCCAGTTCATCACCGAGATCGAGCGCCAGATCGGCTGGACAACACACCCGCAATGGGCGGCGGCGCCGGTCGACCAGCGGCGCTTCGACTTCATCCGCCTGCAGCGCCAGGTGCCGGCCATCACCGAGCTGACGCAGATCGACGGCCGCGGCCGCGAGCAGCTCAAGGTGTCGCGGCTGGCCATGGATGTCGTCGGCTCGAACGCCGATCTCTCCAAGGACCCGCGCTTCACCGAGGTCCAGAACAAGCGCGTCTGGTACAGCCCGGTCTACCTGCGCAAGGAGTCCGAGCCCTACATGTCGATCTCGCTGGCGCGCACGGGACGGCAGGCCGGCGCCACGGCGGCCGAGGTCAACCTCAAGCTGATCTGGGACGTCGTCAGCGCCATCAAGGCCGGCGACAAGGGCTATGCCTATGTCGTCGATCGAGACGGCCGGCTGATCGCCCATCCCGACATCAGCCTGGTGCTGCGCAACACCAACATGAACAAGCTCGAGCAGGTGCACACCGCCCTCGACGCGCTGCGCGACGGCAAGCCGCTCACCGGCGCCAGCGCCCGCTTCGGTCACGCGCTCGACGGCACCGCGGTGCTCTCGTCGGTCGCCGCGATCCCGGCGCTGGGCTGGCTGGTCTTCGTCGAGCAGCCGACCTCCGAGGCGCTGCAGCCGCTCTTCACCTCGCTGTGGCAGACCCTGGCGCTGCTGGTGCTGGGTCTCGCCACCGCCGCGGTCGGTGCTTGGTTCCTGTCACGCCGCATGGCCTCGCCCATCCGGGTGCTGTCGACCGGCGCCGAGCGCTTGGGCGGCGGCGACCTCGGCCACCGCATCGAGATCAGGACGGGCGACGAGGTCGAGACGCTGGCGACCAACTTCAACCGCATGGCCGGCCAGCTCCAGGAGTCGCACGCGACGCTGGAGCAGCGGGTCGAAGACCGGACACGCGAACTTTCGGAGTCGCTGGAGCAGCAGACCGCGACCGCCGAAATCCTGCGCGCCATCTCGCAGTCGCCGACCGACGTACAGCCCGTCCTCGATGCGGTGGTGAAGGCGGCCGTTCGCTTCTGCGGCGCAACCGACGCTGTCATCACGCTGCGTGAAGGCGACGGCGCCGTTTTCGCCGCGCATGAAGGCCCCCTGACCACGGCCCCAGGGTCGAGCCTTCCGCTCAACCGGCAAACCGCCCCGGGCCGCGCCATCCTGGATGGGCAAACCTGCCACCTGCCCAACATCGCGTCGCTCGATCCGGTCGAGTTCGCGGCGGCCCACAAATTCGCCGCTGACCACGGCTTCCGCGCTGCCGTCGCGGCACCCCTGCTACGCAAGGGTATCGCCGTCGGCGCGGTGGCGCTGCGCAAGCCCGAGCCAGGACCGTTCACGCCGCGCCAGATCGAACTGCTCGAGACCTTCGCCGCCCAGGCCGTCATCGCCATCGAGAACGTCCGCCTGTTCACCGAACTGCGCGAATCGCTGGAGCAGCAGACGGCATCGTCGGAAATCCTCCAGGTCATCTCCCAGTCGCCGACCGACGTGCAGCCGGTGCTGAACGTGGTGGCGACAGCGGCGCGGCGGTTCTGCGGCGCCACCGACGCCGTCATCGTGCTGCGCGACGACGCCAACATTGTGGTCGCCGCCCATGACGGGCCGCTGGCGACGCCGGCCACCCGCTTTCCACTCGACCGCAGCTCGTTTTCGGGACGGGCCATGGTCGACGGCCGGACCATCTATGTCGGCGACGTGACCAGGATCGATCCCGGGGAATACGGCACCGCGCTCGAGCTTGCCCGCGGCGCGGACTACCGCGCGACGCTGGCGACACCGATGTTGCGCGAAGGCACCGCCGTCGGCGGCATCGTGCTCCGCCGGGCCGAGGCCGGCGAATTCACGCCGCGACAGATCGAACTGCTGGAAACTTTCGCCGCCCAGGCCGTCATCGCCATCGAGAACGTGCGCCTGTTCACCGAACTCAGCGAATCGCTGGATCAGCAGACAGCCACCGCCGAGATTCTCCGCGTCATCTCCCAGTCGCCGACCGACGTGCAGCCGGTGTTCGACGTCGTCGTCAAGGCGGCTGTCCGCCTGTGCGGCGCTCAGGATGCGCTGGTCGTCATGCGCGACGGCTCGGAAGTTATATTCGAAGCCCACGAAGGGCCTGTCGGCGGTGACCGCGGCGCCCGCTGGCCTCTCGACCGGGAGAACGTGATGGGGTGTGCCATCATCGAGAGCCGGACCGTTCACATTCCCGATGCGACGGCCCTGCGGCCCGGCGAGTTCACCAAAACGCAGCACGGTATGGCCCTGTACGGCTTCAAGGCGATCGTCGCCGCGCCGTTGATGCGCGAAGGCAGCGCGATCGGCGCCCTCCTGCTTCGCAAGCCCGAGTCGGGGCCGTTCACGCCGCGACAGATCGAGTTGCTGGAAACTTTCGCCGCCCAGGCCGTCATCGCCATCGAGAACGTGCGCCTCTTCACCGAATTGCGCGAATCTCTGGAATACCAGACGGCGATCAGCGATGTGCTCAAGGTCATGAGCCGCTCGACCTTCGACCTCGAGCCGGTGTTGCAGACCGTCGTCGCGACCGCGGCGCGGCTCTGCGGCGCGCAGATGGCCGGCATATTCCAGCTCGAAGACGGTGCTTTCCGCTGGAAGGCCGGACACGCCCTCGATCCCCGCTACCAGGAGCACGAGAAGGCAACTCCACTTTATCCGGGCGAGGACACGCTGGTCGGCCGCGTGGCGATGCGCGGCACGCCGGTGCTGGAACTCGATGCCCTGGCCGATCCTGCCTATGGTCCCAAGGAGATCGCCGAGGTCGGCCAGGTGCGTTCCATGCTGGGCGTTCCGATGACGCGCGACGGCAAGCTGTTCGGCGTCATGGCCCTGGCGCGCACCCGCGTCGAGGCCTTTTCCGACAAGGAGGTCGAACTGGTGACGGTATTCGCCGACCAGGCGGTGATCGCCATCGAGAATGTCCGCCTGATCAACGAAATCCGCGACAAGAGCCGGCAGCTCGAGATCGCGAGCCAGCACAAGTCGCAATTCCTCGCCAACATGAGCCACGAGCTGCGCACGCCGCTCAACGCCATCATCGGCTACACGGAAATGATGGCCGACGGCCTCTACGGCGACGTCGGCGAGAAGGCGCAGACCGTGCTCGAGCGGGTCCAGAGCAACGGCCGCCACCTGCTGGGCCTGATCAACGACGTGCTCGATCTCAGCAAGATCGAGGCGGGCCAGCTCGTCCTCACCCAGGAGGAGTACAGCGTCGCCGACATGGTGGCGACGGTGACCGCCGCCACCGAGTCGCTCGTTCGCGCCAAGGGACTGGCTCTCACGACGTCCGTCGCGCCCGGCCTGCCGACCGGCACCGGCGATGCCCGCCGGCTGTCCCAGGTGCTATTGAACCTGGTGGGCAACGCCATCAAGTTCACCGATCAGGGTTCGGTCGAGATTCGCGCGGTGCAGGCGGGCGACCGGTTCGAACTGTCGGTGGTCGACTCGGGCCTCGGCATCAAGCCCGCGGACCAGGCGCGCATCTTCGACGAGTTCCAGCAGGTCGACGACACCAGCACGCGCAAGAAGGGCGGGACCGGCCTCGGGCTCTCGATCTCGCGCCGCATCGTGGAGCTGCATGGCGGGCGCATTTCCGTCGAGTCGGAGGTCGGCAAGGGCTCGACCTTCAAGGTAACGGTTCCGATCAACGCCACCCCGGTCGAGGATGCCGCATGAGCAAGAAGATTCTCATCGTCGAGGACACCGAGGATAACCGCCAGATCCTGCGCGATCTGCTGGGCATGGCGGGCTACACGCTGTTCGAGGCGCGCGACGGCGCCGAGGGCGTCGCCAAGGCAGCCGAACACCGGCCCGACCTGATCCTGATGGACATCCAGATGCCGGTGATGGACGGCTACGAGGCGACGCGGCGCATAAAAGCCAACCCCGAGCTGAAGGCGATCCCGATCGTGGCCGTCACCTCCTATGCCCTGTCCGGCGACGAGCAGAAGACGCGCGATGCCGGCTGCGATGCCTACATCGCCAAGCCCTACAGCCCGCGGCAGATGCTGGCCAAGGTGCGGGAGCTGATCGGCTAGAAATGCGTGATCCGGCCCGCATCCTGGTCGCCGACGACGTCGCCGACAATGTCGAGATCCTGAAGGTCCGGCTCGAAAGCCTGGGCTACGAGGTGGTGGTCGCGCGCGACGGCGAGCAGGCCCTCGAGATGGTGCGCGAGACGCTGCCCGACCTGGTGCTGCTCGACATCATGATGCCCAAGGTCGACGGGCTGGAGGTCGTGCGCCGGCTCAAGGCCGACGCGAGCCTGCCGTTCATCCCGGTGGTGCTGGTCACCGCCAGGGCCAGCCCGAAGGACGTCATCGCCGGCCTCGAGGCCGGCGGCGACGACTATCTCACCAAGCCGGTCGACCATGGCGCGCTGGTCGCCCGCGTCCGCGCCATGCTGCGCATCAAGGCCCTGCACGACGAACTCACCACGCTGAACGCCGACCTTTCGACCCGGGTGGCCGAGCAGGTGGGCGAACTCGAGCGCGTCAATCGGCTGCGCCGCTTCATGGCGCCCCAGCTTGCGCATGCGATCGTGTCGGCGGGCGACGAGAAGATCCTGGAGAACCACCGCCGCGACATCGTGGCGATGTTCTGCGACCTGCGCGGCTTCACCTCCTTCTCCGAGACCGCCGAGCCCGAGGACATCATGGCCGTGCTCGCCGAGTATCACGGCGCGATCGGGCCGCTGATCCGCAAGCACGAGGGCACGCTCGACCGCTTCACCGGCGACGGCATGCTGGTGTTCTTCAACGATCCGCTGCCGTGCCCCGACGCGCCCGAGCGCGCGGCCAGGCTCTCGCTCGAAATGCGCGACGCCGTGGCGGCGCTTGCCCAGACCTGGACCCGGCGCGGCCATCGCCTGGGCTTCGGCATCGGCATGGCGCAGGGCTATGCCACGCTCGGGCGCATCGGCTTCGAGGATCGCTTCGACTACACGGCGATCGGCGCCGTCATCAACCTCGCCGCACGCCTCTGCAACGAGGCGACCGACGGGCAGGTGCTGGTGACCGGGCGGCTGGCCGCCGCGGTCGAGGGCACGGCCGAAGTCGAGGATCTCGGCGAACGCGACATCCGCGGCATGGCGCGGCCGGTGGCCGTGGCCAACCTGCGAGGTCCGAAGGTATAAGACGGTCAACGCAGGAGGATCACCATGGCGACCAACAGCAAGCATCCCGAGACCGTCGTGCTGCATGCCGGCTATCGCAGCGACCCGGCAACCAACGCGGTGGCGGTGCCGATCTACCAGACCACCAGTTTCCAATTCAACAGCACGCAGCACGCCGCCAACCTGTTCGCGCTGGCCGAGCTCGGCAACATCTACAGCCGCATCGGCAACCCGACCTGCGACGTGCTCGAGCAGCGCGTCGCCGCCCTCGAGGGCGGGGTCGCCGCGCTGGCGCTGGGCTCGGGCCAGGCCGCCTCGCTGTTCGCCGTCCAGAACATCTGCCACGCCGGTGACAATTTCGTCGCCTCCACCGACATCTACGGCGGCACCTGGAACCTGTTCGCCAACACGATGAAGACCATGGGCATAGAATGCCGCTTCGTCGATCCGGCGGACCCGGAGGCCTTCCGACGCGCCACCGACGCGCGCACGCGCTGCTACTACGCCGAGACCCTGCCCAACCCCAAGCTCGCGGTGTTCCCGATCGCCCAGGTGGCGAAGATCGGCCGCGAACTCGGCATCCCGCTGATCATGGACAACACCGCGGCGCCGGTGCTGTGCCGGCCGTTCGACCATGGCGCGGCGATCGTGCTGCACTCGACGACGAAATACATCGGCGGCCACGGCACCTCGATCGGCGGCATCCTGGTCGACGGCGGCAACTTCGACTGGGAGAAGCACAAGGACCGCTTCCCCATGCTGAACACACCCGACCCCAGCTACCACGGGGCGGTGTGGACGCAGGCGACCAAGCCGATGGGGCCGGTGGCCTACATCATCAAGGCCCGCGTGACGCTCCTGCGCGACGTCGGCGCGCCGATGAGCCCGTTCAACGCCTTCATGTTCATCCAGGGGCTGGAGACGCTGCCGCTGCGCATGCGGGTCCATTGCGACAACGCCATCGCCGTGGCCAAGCACCTGGCCAAGAATCCCAAGATCGCCAAGGTGATCCATCCCTCGCTGATGACGGGCGAGGCGAAGAAGCGGGCCGACCAGCATTTGTCGCGCGGCTACGGGGCGTTGCTGGGTTTCGAGCTCAAGGGCGGCGCCGACGCCGGCCGCAAGTTCATCGACAACCTCAAAATGTTCTATCACGTGGCCAACATCGGCGACGCGCGCAGCCTCGCCATCCATCCCGCCTCGACCACGCACTCCCAGCTCTCGGCCGAGGAGCAGGCCCAGACCGGCGTCACGCCGGGCTACGTGCGGCTCTCGATCGGGCTCGAGCATATCGACGACATCCTGGCCGACCTCGACCAGGCGCTCGCCGCCACCTGACCGGGGGCGTCCTCCAAGCCCTTGATGGGAGGGCAGAATCGGCCGCAGGGAACGCCCTGCGGCGCAGCCCGTTGAGCCTGTGAGCTTCTCAAAAGGAGGATCACATGACCGACTACAATCCCGACCCCCGGCTCGATCCACGCTCGCCGCGTGACAGATACGCCGACAAGTACGGCCTCAACGAGCGCTTCGATCCGTCCTACGAGGCGGTCGACGGCCGCTCGAATTATGCCTTCATCGCGCTGCTGGCCGCGGTGGCGCTGGTGGGCGGCTTCCTGTTCTTCGCCAGCCCGCAGCCCAACGACCGGCAAGCCGAGACCCCGCCGGCGTCGATGACCACGCCGGCCCCGGCGCCCGCCCAGACCCCCGCCCAGGCTCCGGGCCAGGACCAGGCGCCGACCCGCCTGCCGGCCGCCCCGCCCGAGGGGCCGATCCAGACCCCGCCCGACTCCGTGACCCCGACCAACCCGCAGCGGTAGGAGGACACCATGAACGACCATGATCCGTTGCGCGCGCCGCAGGTCGACCCGGTGGCGGGCCGCGACACCGGCGGCGGCACCTTCTATCTCATCGGTGCAGTGCTGATCGCCATCGTGCTGGCGGCGGGCCTGCTGTTCTACAATCCCACGGCGGCGCCGGGCGAACGCAACGACCAGGCCCGCCAGCCCGACCGCCCCGCTGAGCGGATGATCGACGCGCCCGCCACGCCGCCCAGGCCCATCCTCCCGCGGCAGTAGCAGCACGCCCGCTGTTCGCAGGCTGCGGGAACGACCGCCGCGGCGGGGCGTTGGCTCCGGGAGTACCCAACGGAATTGGGGGCCCGCCATGAGCAACCATCACGTTCTGCCGACCCTGCCCGAGGCCGAACCCGCGCCGCATGACCACGAGATGCCGCACGACGTGCCGAACCGTTACGACGAGGTGCCGCCCGACATCGGCACCGGCCAGGCGGGCTTCCTGCTGGCCGTCGTGGTGCTGGCGGTGACGCTCGCCATGGGCATCATCGCGATCGGCCAGCTCCAGGGCGGCAGCCTCTCCGCCCACGGCTTCGAGCGCGCCGCCGCCGGTCCTATGGAGCCGCCGGGCCGCCCCGGCAGCGTGCGGGCGACACCGATCCCGGGGCCGGGCAGCTTCTCGCGCTAGAGGCCGCGACGTCTGGCCCAACTTTCGCGTTTTGGCCCAAATCACATGCGCGAAATCGCGTCCCCGACAGCCCGGAAAGCCCGGCCCGCCGGCGTTTTGGCGGCACCTCCGGGCCCACCTGAAACGAGGGAGTGTTGGGCCAGAAGTTGGGCCAGAAATTGGGCCCGACCTGAGGCCCATCGTTGTTCCGAGCGCGCGCAGAGACGTCCTGTTGGCCATCATGGGTCGATCGTTCGTTTGCGTGCGGTTGGATCCGCCGCCGTGGCCGACGCTCACCCGGACGGCCGCCGGGGAGCGCTCACCTTGTTGTCTGCACGGGTCAGGACCCGTGGCGGGCGCTGGTGACGCGTGGCGTCGTTGGCCCAAGGAAAAGGCCGCGCGCCCAGGGACGCACGGCCTTCATCATGGCAGGTTTCATAGCCTAAACCTGCTGAACTTGCAAGTTTAAGTTTTGATGGGTCGCGGCGAAGTTACGCCGCCCGCTTGCGCGGGCGTCCGCCCTTGCGGCCGTTGGCCCGCGCGGCAGCGGCCTTGGCCTTGGACGTCGTCTGGCCGGCACGGCGCGCCAGCTCCGAGGCCATCCAGGCGCGCGTGCCGAACACGCCCATCAGCAGACCCGGCACGGTGAAGTCGGCGTCGAGCGCGGGCCAGTGCAGGCCATAGCCTATCCCCATGATCTCGATATCGGCCAGTTCGGCATCGGTCGCCCCCGCCAGCCCCTGCAGCGAGCGCGCCGGGAAAATGAAGCTGCAGCCGTTGGTCAGCTCGACGACCACGCGCCCGGTGCGCCGATCGTAACGCGCGCGACTGGCTTGTGGCTCGGTGGCCGCGCGCTGCCGGCCCTTCGCCAGGGCGCGGTCGATTTCCGCTTTCGACCATCCTTGTTCTTTTCCGACAGCTCTTTCGACCGGCACCTGGACCTCCTTCATTCCGCAGCTCCATGAATCCGCCGCCAAGCGGCCAGAAGCTTGGCCTGCCGTGCCACGACCTCCTTGAAGACCCGGTTCAGGCCAGCACGGTCGAATCCGCGCATCCACTCCAGCGCCGGGCGACCGTTCAACAGTCCCAGGAGGACCTTCGCCTCGGCTCCCGCCGAAAAGACGTGAACATGAGGCGGCCCATGATCCTCGAGATAGATCATGAAACGCAGGTTCCCGGCACGATGGACGGTCGGCATGAGGAGAATAACCCATCTGATGGGTTATTCAAGAATCAGCAGCTCCCTCCGTCATCCCGAGTCGCGCGGAGTAGCCTCCGCGCTGGAGCGAAGCGCAGTCGAGGGATCCTTCATCATGAAAGGCCCCTCGGCTGCGCTCGGGGTATCGATAAAGCGCCTAGCTAGGCGCTTTATCGATAAACCCCACCACCGACGCCAGCCTGCCATCCGGCGCGAGGGCGCAGAAATCGACGCCCTCGACGACCGACGGGCCGGCGGCGGGGCCGAGCGACCAGGTGAAGCGGCAGGTGCCGTTGTGGGCATCGACCCGGGACGTGCGCTTGAGCACAAAGCCCGGGAATTTGGCCTGCACGCCCGCCAGCATGGCGTCGATCCCGGCGGGGCCGTCGCTCGCCATCACCGGATCGCGGTAGGTGGCGGCCTCCACCCAGGCCGCGGCAATGCCGGCGCGGCGGCGCAGGGGATCGGTCTCGTTCCAGGTGGCGACGTAGGTGTCGATGGTGGTGTCGACGGAGCCGGTGATCGCAGCTGGCGATGCGGCTTGGGCGGTGGCAGTTGCGGTGGACATGGC
Source organism: Reyranella sp. (assembly GCF_004296935.1). GTDB lineage: Bacteria > Pseudomonadota > Alphaproteobacteria > Reyranellales > Reyranellaceae > Reyranella. The sequence continues at coordinate 122,270 of NZ_SCVH01000166.1, read as the reverse complement.
TTCCTCTTGCGGATGGTTGATCCAAGTGGAGGGAAGCGCGGAACGGGGCGGGGGGCGATTGTCTGGGAAGTAATGAGATATGCCCACCAAAATACTTTCAGCTAGCTACATCTTTAACGAATTACTGTCGTGCCGCTTCTGCAGCAACATGGCTCGCGAATGTGCTGAAAAATGTCTTGAGCCCGGTCAGTTCGGAGAGTTCGACGAGCTTGCCAGATCTCAATGTCTCGCGGGAGGATAGTATTACGAAGCAGAGCCGTACAGCCGCTCTTGGACCAACTTTTTTTGCAGAGCACATTATAGCGATCCACGTAGGGCGCCGATTTGAAGTCTTCGAAGACTGGAGAATGTGGCGAGTCTTCTCTCGCAAGACACATTACTCACGATATTTCTGCTCTCCGAGGGATCCAAAACCCTGTCTCGATACCTCAAGCCTCGCCGTGGAGCGCTAGCGGCTACTTGATGGAGATCGGGCGAGCTGTACCATCCTCTACCACCATTGGTGGTTGCCGGATTTCGCTCGGTATGATGTCATAAATAGGTGTCCTCCAGCCTGGGCACCAAGAGTGACGGCAACGAAGAGCTGCCCGATTTGCAACGCGTCCGTCCCAAATTGCGCGAGGTCGGAGTTCATATGAATAACATCATCTTCCTTTCTCATGTCGCTGCTGACAAACCATACGTTGATGAGGTGCGATCTAAGCTTGATCAATCCAACGTCTTTTATGATCTAAAGTCGATTGCTCCTGGTGAAAGTAACCTTGCCGCAATGAAGGACGGCGTTCTGCGATCTACGGTATTTTGTTTGTTTATCTCACCTGCGACGAAAGCTAGCCCGTGGGTTGGCTATGAGCAGACTCTCGCAGAGGTTCAAAGTGTTAAAGCGTCCTCATTCACGCCGATTGTGGTGCCAATTAATAGTGCAACCTACAGGGACGCTCCCGAGTGGATGCGCGGATATTTTTCAACTAGCGCATCGTTCTTACCCTCTGACATTGCCCGACTGATTAGCGCTCATCATTTTCGCAATTTAGTTAGTAGTGGACAGGCAAAAGAGTCACTTCTTGCGGGTCGCGAAGAGTTCCTTTTCGCGTCAACTGTCAGGGTTAACACACGTCGGGCGAGCACCAACAAACCTGTAAACTTTTTGATCATGAGCGGAATAGAAAGTATGGGCCGAAAGGCCTTCGCTTCAAATTTGATTCCACGGCTGTTTCCAACAGAGACTCTTGGCGGTCCCTTCTTGGATATTGCACGCTTCGCGGATTCGCTAGATCTCCATCTCTCGCTTCTGGATACGATTCATGGGCAAAGAAGCCAGTCAAGAACTGAGCAGGAGAAGGATCTATTTCAGAAGATGACTGCTGCGGAGCAAGCCCAAACTATTCATGCAAATTTGCGACACTTCGGCGAACTGAACCAGACAGTAATCGTCCGAAGCGCATTCGGGTTACGTGATAAAGACCGCAACCTTAAACCGTGGCTTCAAAATCTGGTCACTCTGCTACAATCTGACCGTAGCTCCCGCATCTTTTGGATATCGGAACGTCGGATTAGCGATGCCGTACTCTTGCCGTATCCCAACGTGATTGACATCAATGTGCCTGAAATTTCTGAGCCCGCCACCACGGAACTGCTCAGCGCATTAGTCGGCCGGGACAAAATCCCACCGCCAGTGGCTAGTACACTTGGGCGCTTGTCTGGCGGTCATCCTGGAACAGTTCATCATGCCGCCAGCTTGATCAACAATAGTGGGCGAAGCGCCGAATCTTTAACAACAAGCGATGGCGCGATTACGAGCTATCAAGACAGCATCCTTAGAGAAACTATTAAATCGTATTCGAACAAAGACGATTTCCGTTCGGTCCTACATGTTGTCGCCCTCCTGCCTCGTGTAAAATTCGACGATGTATTGGAAGTATTGGGTGGTCAGAACGAACAGCTTCGAGCGACCCTCGATGAACTAGTAGATGCGTGTCTCGTTAGTTTCTCTCAAGAAACTGGCTACAGGATGCCCGAGGTTGCTCGAGCCGCTGCACGGCGCGTAATTGGTCCGCCTCCGGATGATCTAGTTGGCGCTCTAGTGACTTATTTCAATTCACGGCTGAAGGCAGAAAGAATTGATCAGCAGACCGTAGAAGCGTTGCTCTATTTGACGTTGAGAACGACCGGCGAGATGCCCGAGGTGATCAAGAGAATCGTTACACCCGCTACGCTGCAATCCGCTGTCGAGGCCACTTATCAGCGTGGTCTCGCGGCCCTGGACGAAAGTTTCAGGACGAACTTTCTACTCGTAGCCAAGCTATCGCACCTCGTCGACGCTATGCCTATGCCGCCCGATATTGCTGAGGACATCCTCTACATGGGGGCTGATGCACTAAGCAGGATCGCCGATGATCCAACACCAATTATCGAAGTAATGCGGCGTAAAGGTTTCGCCAGTGCGAACTACGCAATGGGAAACTACCAATTTTATCGGCTTCGCGACAATGCAGCAGCAATTGTCAGCTTAGAACGCGCGCTTGCTGGAAGATCCTATGTCAAACGTACCAGCCGACTTCTGGCGCGCCTATACTTGTTGGAGGGAAGAGCCGCACCAGCTTTAGAAGTACTCAACAAACTCGGCGATTCGCGAGTCCTTCGGGATTCAGGCTTGCTGTCGCAGAAAATCAAAGCGTTGCGCGCTTTAGGACGTAGAGCTGAGGCAGCTCAGCTTCTGCCGAATTTGCAGGCATTGAACGATGACTATGGTGAATACCATATGAATGTTGCTTCAGACATGATGCGAGCAGGAAGAGTTCCGGACGCCCTCGCTGCAGTAAGACGAGCAAAGGAGAGGCCACGCGCAAATCAACAAAGCCTACTTTTCTTAGAGTGCGCATTGATGCTTGATTTAGGCGACTTTGGCCTCTTTGATCATGCGTCTGCTGTGGCTAACGCAGCGGGACGAAGTGACGACTTGTCTCATCTCCGCGCGAGAGCCGCGCTCGCGCACAAAGACTGGCGCGAAGCGGAAAGACAGTGGGGCCTGATCCAACGCCCGGGCCGTACGGATCGCTATCTCCTGGTGCGGATTCTAGAAAGCAAGCTATCCGACCCCGTAATTGCCGGGAGCACCACTGAGATGGCAGACGTTAGACGTGTATACGAGGAAACCTTAGGCAAATTAGCGAATTCGCCCGAAGTGTTTGATCGGTGACTTAGCTGGTGGTCAACCGATCACGATGGCAGCCTCAGTCTGCTTATCTAGGAGTACACCTGTTGAGCACGAGCGCTCACAACGTGGGCTGATACATGCTATGGCTACCTTCGGAGAGGTCAGCTCTGCTGTGCTTCCCATATCCACTACTTTTGCATCCCTCTTATCGGTTCATTGACGGTAGCCGATACAACACCATCTTCTATCTCCTGTAGTCTGCCATCTGCGGCGATAGTTCGAAAAGAGACTGGCGTGCGTCATCAACACCGACCGCCCGATCGCCGTCGGGCTCATGAAGGATCCGCACCAGATGCAGGTCCACACGGATGATCCCGCGGGCAAGCCGGCGAAGCGGCCGTTTCATATTGCGAGGTCGGGGATTAGGGGGCGGGCGTCTGTCCCCTCCGCCCCTGCGGGGCACCTCCCCCGAAACGGGAGAGGAGGGGCTTCCATTATTGAAAAGCGCCTAGCAAAGCGTACCTTTCTGCCATGAACAAGGCGGTCCTCCTGGACGAATTGCAGCAGCTCACCTCGCATGAGCGGCTGGAGCTGGCCTATGGTCTGCTCGACAGCGTCCTGCACGATGCAGCGGCGCCGGCGCCAAGCGATGCGCAGCGGCGCGAACTCGGCGCGCGGCTTGCTCATCACCGGGCCCATCCGGACGAGCCCGGCGTCACACTGGACGAGATCCGCCGGAAGCTCGCCGCCGGCTAGAGGCGGCGGCGTGAAACCCTTCAGCGATTACATCGTCTATGTCGATGAGAGCGGCGATCACAGCCTGACTTCCATCGACCGGACGTATCCGATATTCGTCCTCGCCTTCTGTATCTTCCGCAAGGCCGAGTACATCCAGTCGATCGTGCCAGCCGTTCAGGGTTTCAAGTTCCGCCAGTTCGGCCACGACATGGTCGTTCTACACGAGCGGGAAGTCAGGCGGCAGGAACCGCCCTTCGTGTTCCTCAAGAGCGAGAGCAAGCGGGCAGCGTTCATGGCCGAACTCAACGTCCTCATCGAGGCCGCGCCCTTCACCGTCATTGCGTCGGCGATACGGAAGGATCGTCTGGCCCAGCGGTACACCGAGCCCCAGAGTCCCTACGACATTGCGATGTTGTTCTGCCTCGAACGGCTCAACAGGCTCCTCACCGAAGCGAGCCAGCTGGGGCGACGTACGACTGTCGTGTTCGAACGTCGCGGCAAGCAGGAAGACAAGGAGCTCGAACTCGCGTTCCGCCGCATCTGCGACCTCGGTGGCATGCAGGGGCCGATGCCCGACCTCGACATTGTCTTTGCCGACAAGCAGGTGAACTCGACCGGACTGCAGATCGCCGACCTGATCGCACGGCCGATCGGGCTCAAGACACTGCGGCCCGAAGAGCCCAACCGAGCCTACGAGATCATCGAAAAAAAGTTCAGGCGCAGTTCTTTGGGCAGAGTGGATGGCTGGGGTCTGAAAATCTTCCCCTGAAAAGCAGAAGGGCCCCGATTCACACCGAAGCCCAGCGCCGACCGGGAACAGCCCCCAATCCACTTGTTGCCAAAATGGCAACATTTACGGAGTTTTCAAGGAAAGCCGTGTGCCGTCACCGCAAAACGCAACTTCGAGTCGTGGAGGGCGTCGGGGGGCTTCAAATCTTTCAAATGGAAGCCACCCCTCCGCAGCCCTCACTCCACCGCCTTGATCCGGCGAATCCTTGCGCCAGATCAAGGCGCTGGCGCCCGGTATCGGCTGTGTTGCGGGATGATGCGGACCTTCCTCTATCGCTGCCCGGCGACCGGCTACAATGTCCAGGGCGAGTATGTCAGCGGCGGCCAGCCGCTGCCGGCGTTCGTGCCGCAGACCTGCCTGGCCTGCCAGGGCATGCACCTGGTCGATCCGGCGACCGGCCGGCTGATGGCCGAGGGCGTGCGGCGGCCGGAGCCGCGGACGGAGAAGTAAAATCGGGTGAGGGGGAAAGAGCGGGTGTCACCCTGTCCCCCCGCACCCCCGGACGAAGTCTCCTTCGCCCGCCCCTCTCCCCGTGGGTGGGGGAGAGGATCCGGTTGCTCATATCAGGCCCCTCCGGCCCGGTGCCTTCACAGGCACCTGAGGTGCCTTCACAGGCACCTGAGGCGCCTTCCCAAGCGCCTCGCCATCTCCACCGCTCACCCCCCGGGCGGGGAGTCTGATCGGCTCCTCGCCCTGTCGTGGTGGAGACGCCCCCGAAGGGGCGGAGGGAGGCATCGCCTCATCGTGGCGCCAGTCCCGCCGAGGCGATCACCTTTTTCCATTTCACGTTCTCGGCCGCGATGTGCAGGAAGAGATCCTCGGCGGTGCCGGGCCTCTCGCGCACGCCGAGGCCGCGGAGCCGGGCGGTGGCGGCCGGTGATTTCAGGCCGGCCACGATCGCCTCGGAGAGCGTCTTCACCCGGTCGCGGCGCGTGCCCGCGGGAACGGCCGCGTACCACCAGAGGGTGGCGTCGAAGTCGGCGAAGCCCTGCTCGGCCACGGTCGGGATTTCGGGGGCGGCGAACCAGCGCTCGGCCGAGCTGACGGCAAGGGCGCGGAGCGCACCGGACCTGATGTGCTTCAGGCAGGCCGGCAGAGTGTCCATGGCGACCATGAGCTGGCCGGACAGCAGCTCCCTCGTCATGCGCGCGCGGCCGCGCTGGGCGGCATGCGCCAGCCTGATGCCGGCCTCGCACTGGAGATATTCCATCGCCAGGTGCCCGGCGCTGCCCACGCCCGAGGAACCGTAGGCCACCTTGTGCGGGCCGGCGGCGCGGCAGAGGCCGACGAACTCCTGAAGCGTCCGGGCGGGAAAGTCGGGATGGACCACCAGCACGTTGGCCATCTCGGCCATCAGCGCCACCGGCGCGAAGCTCTCGACGCCGTCGTAAGGCAGGTGCCGGTAGAGATACTGGTTGGTGACGGCGGTGCTGACCGTGCCCAGCAGCAGGGTGCGGCCGTCCGGCGGCGCGCGGGCCACGATCTCGGCACTCGCGATGCCGGCCGCGCCGGCGCGGTTCTCGATCGTGAACGGCTCGCCCAGGCGCGCCGCCAGGATCCCGGCCATCAGGCGGCCCAAGAGGTCGGTGGTGCCGCCGGCGGCGAAGGGCACGACAATGCGTGCGGTGCGATCGGCGCGCAGAAAGGCCTGCGAGTCGGCACGGCCGGCCCGCAGCGGGACGGCGAGCGCGCCCGCGGCCCCGGCGGCGAAGGCCGTGGCGAGCACGGCGCGGCGATGAACGAGGAGCGTCATGGGATTCCTCCCCTTGTCCGGCCGATCCAGGCATGGGCCGGCAGCGGCGAGATCGAGCTCAGGTAGTGGACGGGGGCGACGCGGCGCTCGGCCTCGAGGCAATGCGACGTCGTCGTCACCCGGACGTTGACCAGCCGGTCGCCCAGGAGGGAGACCAGGTGGGCTTCGATCGCCTGGTGGAAGGCATGCGGACCGTCGGCCCAGCCGGTCGGCGTCAGCACCGTCTCGAGGTGGGCGGCGACCATGCCGCGCTTGAAGGCGTCGAGGACCGCCTTCTCGATCTCGGCGGCGCTGGGCAGCAGGGCATCGACGCCAAGGTGGAGTTCGTGGCGGCGCGCCTGCTGCGGGTTGTTCCAGGTGCCGCAGGCGAAGGGGATGTCGACGGCGCCGAGCGCCATGGTGAAGCTGGCGCCCTCGCGGGGCGGCGTCCGGTCGGTGCCCTTGCGGCGGAGGTAGGAGCGCGCCGAGGCCGGCATGAGGGAGGCGATCGCCTCCTCCTCGAGGCGCGAGATCGGGCGCACGGGAACCCGCATGTCGACCGGCCGGCCCTTCACCTCATGGCGCACCACCACCTCCTTGACGCCGTTGGAGGCGAAGACGCCGGTGATCTGGAAGGGCATGACGACGGGCAGGACCGTGCCGACCGGCGGCTCCTGCAGGAACTCCCAGGTGTTGGGCATGGCATCGATGGCCGAGAACCAGTTGGTCCAGCCGAGCGTCGGGTTGGTGCCTTGCCCCGAGAGGCAGAGGTAGTGGGCGAATTCGAAGGCGTCGATGCCGTCAAGGTGTCCGAGCTTGCTCATGATGGGCGCTCTCCATTGATTTGGTGCGCCGACTATCTCCGGCGAGCGCTTGGCGAGCGCGACGACAGCGTTCGCGGAGCGTGATTTCTGCGTGTATCGACGCTATCTTTTCGGCTCACTAGGATGCGCCCGCCTGCCGTCGATCGGGGGAGTGATGGCCGCGTTGAGCCGCCGATATGCGTTGAACCTCATGGGATCCTTCCGGCTGCTGGGGCCGGACGGCGCGCGCATCGACATTGCCAGCCGCAAGGGCATGGCGATGGTCGCCATGCTGGCCCTGGCCGAGGGCGGCGAGCGGACGCGCGGCTGGCTGCAGGAAAAGCTGTGGGGCCAGCGCGACCGGCCGCAGGCGCAGGGCAGCCTCCGGCGCGAACTCACCCATCTGCGCGATTACCTGAATGTAGGGGCCAAGCCGCTGCTGGTCTGCGAGCGGCAGCGGGTCATGCTCGATCTCTCCCAGATCGACGTCGATGTCCTGTCGCCGAAGCAAGGGGGGAAGACAGGGGGCGTCGCCACCGGCGATTTCCTCGAAGGCTTCGACCTCGCCGGCGAGGAAGGTTTCGAGGACTGGCTGCGCGAGCAACGCAGCCTGCTGGAAGCGGGGGCCGCGAGAAGCGACGCGAAGGGGACGGCCGCCGTGCCTTCGCCGGACGCCGAGCCGGGACCGGCCAGCTTCGTCGACCGGCCGGCGCTCGCCATCCTGCCCTTTGCCAATCTCAGCGAGGACACGACGCTCGATTATCTCTGCGAAGGCCTCAGCGAGGATCTGATCGATCGCCTCTCGCGCCTGCGCTGGCTGCCGGTGATCGCCCGCAGCTCGAGCTTCGCCTTCGCCTCCGACAGGCTCGATCCGCGCGCCATCGGGCAGAAGCTGCACGCCAAGTACGTGCTGGAAGGCCGGCTGAAGCGGGCCAACGACGGCTTCACCGTCGCCGTCAACCTGTCCGATGCGGTGAGCGGCTATTCGCTGTGGTCGCACCGCGTGCCGCTGCCACCTCACCGTTCGCAGGACGCGCTCGATCCGATCGTGGCCGAGCTGGTGGGCGTGCTCGACGCGCAGATCGACTATGCCGAGCAGGTGCGGGCCCGCGGCAACCGGCAGAACAGGCTGGAATACAACGACCTGATCTGGCGCGGGCGCTGGCACCTCAACCGGCTGACGCGGGCCGATTCGGAAATGGCGCGCCAGCTGTTCGACCAGGCGCTCGAACTCGAGCCGGAGTCGCCCGAGGCGATCATCCAGCAGACGTTTCGCATCGGCTGGTCGGTGTGGGCCAGGCGCGGCGGCGACGCCGAAGTGGCCGAGATGCGCCGCCTCGCCCATCGCGCGATCGTGGCCGATCCCGACGACGGCCGCGGCCACATGCTGGCGGGCATCGCCGAGATGTGGCAGCGCCAGCCCGGCCGTGCCCGCACCCTGCTCGAGCGCGCGATCGCGCTGAACCCCAGCCTGTGCCAGGCCCATGCCCAGCTCGGCTGCCATTACAACCTGGTCGGCGACCCGGCGGCGGCGATCGGGCCGCTCAGCACGGCACATCGCCTCAGCCCCAATGACGTCCACTGCTTCTTCTTCATCGGCGAGCTGGCGCTCTCGCACTGGATGCTCGGCAAGTGGGCCGAGGCGGTCGGCCACGCCGACCAGTCGCTGATCCGGCGGCCGGCCTACTGGTATTCGCTGGTGGTCAAGATCAACGCCCTGGTCGGCAGCGGCGACCTCGCCGCAGCGCGGCGCGCCTACGGCGAACTGATGACGGTGAAGCCGGACTTCACGCCGCAGTTCATCGACTGGACTCCCTTCGTCGACCGCACCTGGAACCGGCGGCTTGCCGAGGGCGTGGCGCTGGCGTCGGGCGAGCAGAAACCAGCCTCGCGGCGACGCCGATAGAAGGCTGCGAGATCTCGTCCGGGGCCTGGGGGGGCGCCTGCCATGTTCGAACTCAAGTACTTCGCGAAAATCGATGCCTACGAGCGGGAAGAGAAGACCGACAAGGATCCGACGCGGCTGCCGGCCTTCGACCTCAATATCCTGGGCGTCGACAGTCTCTACAAGCGGGCGGTCCGCCGGTTCACGCGATGGTTCTTCCTTGCCGCGTTCTGGGTGCTGCGGGCCTGGTGGCCGGTGGCCCGCTTCGGCCGGCTCGTCATCGTCACGCGTTATGCCGACGTCCAGGAGGTGCTGAAGCACCCGGAGCGTTTCCCGGTCCCGTTCGGCCCCGAAATGCAGGCGATCACCGACGGCGAGAGCTTCGCCCTCGGCCTGGACGGTGAGGCGCACCAGGAGCAACGCGAGATCGTCGATGCGGTGATCGTGCGAAGCCCGCAGCTCCTGCGACAGGACGTGGACTTCGTGCTCGCAAGAACGCGGAGAACGACCGAACTCCTGCTCGAGGGGTCGGGCGGCCGCATCGACGTCATGCGCGACCTGCTGGGGCGGGTCTTCACCGAGACCTGCAGCGATTATTTCGGACTCGACCTCGACGAGCCCAACGCCTTCCTCGATCGCACGATGGCGATCTCGGCGCTGCTGTTCGCCGACCCGTTCGGCGAGGAGAAGACCCGCAAGCTGGCGCTGAACGGGGCCGTGCGCGTCCGCTACCTGATCGACCGTGCCATCGAGCGGGCGATGGAGCGGGAACGGACGAACGCGGCGGGCGACAGCCTCGTCGACCGCCTTGTCCGGCACAGGCGTCCTGGCCGCGTGCGCGTTCCCAAGGAGCGGATCCGCGCCATCGTCATCGGCATCATCACCGGCTTCGTGCCGACCAACACGCTGGGCGCCGGCAAGATGGTCGAGGAACTGCAGCGCCGCGGCCTGCTGCAAAGCGCCATCGGCGCTGCATCGGCCGCCGAGGCCCTCAAGACGAGCGATCCCGTCGCCGCCAAGGGCCATCGCCGGGAACTGCAGAAAATCCTGCTCGAGGCGTTTCGCCTCAATCCCGCGCTGTCGCCCGGCCAGTTCCGCCATGCGCCGAAGGCCACGACCGTCGCGGGCAAGCCCGTTCCCGCCGGGTCATTCGTCGTGGCGGCAACCATGTCGGCCCTGCGCGACCACCGGCAATTCCCGTCTCCCGGCGCCTACGATCCCGAGCGCCCGGTAGAGGCGGGACGCACGCCGGGCCCGGCAGGCTCGACCGCTCCGGAACTGATGTTCGGCGAGGGGCCGCATGTCTGCCCGGGCGCCCACCTCGCCCGGGAGCAGATCACGGAGATCTTCCAGATCCTGTTCTCGCGGCCCGGCATCCGGCTCGCCAGCGACCCCGCCGGCTGGCTGGCCTATGTCGGCCCGTTCCCGCGCCGGCTCGATTTCGTGTTCCAGCCGACCGCCGCGTCCTCGACCCAGAACCAGATGACCATCCAGGCGAAGCTCGAGCCGGGCAGCCTGGACGAGGTCAAGGAGATGATCTCGGCGCTCGGCAATCCGGCGGTCGCGGGCAGCCCGATCGACCGGGCCCTCAAGCGTACGGGCCTGGTCCATTTTGCCTCCCTGTCGGCCTTCGACGCCAAGGATCCCGACGACAAGGAGGCCGAGCCGGATCCAAGGCTCCTGTTCGAGCTGAACGTCGATGGCGACGAAGACACGGCGCTAGCCCGGATCGCCAGGCGCGCCGGGCCGCTGCTCGAGCCGATCTTCCGCCGCATCGCGGGCAGCAAGGATATGCGTCCGGAGTGGGATATCGACGCGGACGAGGCGATCGATCCAGAGGCACCCATCGATCCGGACAGGTTGCCCAAGCGTTACGTAAACAGGCTCCATTTCCTGCTCGAGCGCCACAAGACCAAGCTGCACTTCGTTCCCTGGGGTGCCATCGGCCTCAATTTCAACGGCACGCCGGACACACCGGTCGGCGACATCGAGAAGCAGGAGCAGGTCGCAACATTCGCCCGCCAGGCCGTCGACCACTATCTCCACGTCCACGACGGCATCCACAAACGGGCGGTGGATGCGCTCGCCTATGTGCGGGCCCTGACGCTTCCCTCCCGAATTGCACTCTACGACACGTCCCATTTCTCCCCGGCCAACGCCCAGACCGAAGCAGAGCTGATGGAAAAGGGCTGGGAGCTGCGCGACTTCCTGATCCGTCCGACGCGGCGGCGGCTGAGCATGTCGGAGTGGAGCGGCTACGACGCGGCACTCGGCCTGCAGGGCCTGCCGGCCACGCTGAGGTCGAATGCCGGGATCTTCGTGGCACTCCTGTTGGGCACGACGGTGTGCCTGCAAGGCGGGGCGATCCATTACGCGGTCAATCCCGACCCCTGGATCGCGGTCGGGCTCGCCGTGGCGGGCGCCGTCTTCGGCACCGTTCTCATCATCGCGACGGCGATCCGCGACGGCTTCAATACGCTCGTCCGCTGGTGGATGGAGGGCGTGGAGGGCCTGGCCACTGTCGTTGCCTTCGTGCTGTCCGCAGTGGCGGGCGTTCTGTTCTTCGTCTTTCTGCTGGTCCGCTGGCTGAGATGGCCTGCAGGCTTCATCGGCTTCGGTGCCGCGTCGTTCTGGGCGCTCCGACGATGGTGGCCGGCGCTCTCCCTGGATGAGCAGATCGTGCTGGCGATGCTGGGCGGCGGCGCGGCCACTGTATTGGTCGTCGGCTTCGGGAGCCGGATGGTGTCGCCGCTGCTGCGGGCCTGGCAAACCGTTGCGCTGGCGCTGGCCGGCGCGGCGGCAACCTTCTGGGCGTTGCAGCACTGGGCCCCGGAGCTCCCCCTGTCCGGCCGGATCGCGCTGACAGGGCTCGGCGCGCTCGTTGCCGCGAACATCGTCCCGCCGATCTGGGCAAGGGCCGGGATGCTGCTGCGGCGGTATCCAATCTTCTTCAAATGGATGTCCAGCATCGCCGCGGCCGCGGTCCTCGTCTACGTGCTGCGCGTCCATTGGAAACAGGTCAGCTGCGTCGTCGACCAGCTCGGTTCGCTGTCGCTCGCGCTGGCGGGCGGCATGGTCGCGACTTTCCTCCTATGGCTGATTCCGACCCTCCTCTTCCTGGCCGTCCTCTACTGGCACGAAGTGTGCGACGACAAGGACATAGACCGACGGCCGGCGCCTCTCGAGACCATCGAGGCGATCGCGGCGAAGGAGAATCCGCCGGGCTACGCGCAGAACCACATCACGGCGGTCACGGTGATGAAGAAGGGCGCCTTCCGCAAAGTCACCCTGGCGCTGGCGTTGTGGGTCATCGGCAAGGAGGTGCAATACTGGTTCCGGCCGGGCTTCGTGCTCAACATGGGCACGATCCACTATGCGCGATGGTTCCGGCTGCCCGGCAGCGAGATGATGCTGTTCCTCGCCAACTACGACGGCAGCTGGCTGAGCTATCTCGAGGATTTCATCACCAAGGCGCATGAGGGGCAGTCTGCGGTCTGGAGCCACGGCCGGGGCTTTCCGAAGACGCGCCTCCTGGTCCTGGGCGGCGCCGCGGACGGCGACCGCTTCAAGCGGTGGGTGCGGCGGCAGCAGATCGTCACGCAGTTCTGGTACAGCCGCTTCCCACAGCTCACGACCGACCAGATCCGCACCAATGCGCTGATCCACGACGGGCTGATGCGGGCCCAGACCGATACCGCCGCCCGCGCCTGGCTCGACTGCTTCGGCACCATGCCGCGCCCGGAAGACGCGATCGAGACCGACGAAGTCCAGTCCCTGGTCTTCCGCGGCCTGCCCACCCACGACTACATGCTTTGCGCGACGCTCATCCTTCCCAAGAACGCCGCCGCGCGGAGAGAGTGGCTCAAGCTCGTTAGCGAAGAAGTGACGTTCGGCGAACAGCCCGACGTCGAGCATACGACCGCGACCTTCGTGGCCTTCTCGGCCCGTGGCATCGCGAAATGCCTCAATGGCAAAGAGCAGGACAAGGTGGAGAAAATGGCGGCGTTTCCGCCCGCCTTCCGCCTGGGCATGGCCGACCGTGCCAAGGTGCTCGGCGACACCGGGCCGTCGGCGCCACGGAAGTGGCGGTGGGCGGACATCGACAGGGCGGGCGCACGTGAGGACGCCCGCGCGGCGGTCGATGCCGTGCTGTTCATCTACGGCAAGGATCCCCGAGCGTGCATCAACGTCCTCGGGGTGCATGAGAAAAAGCTGGGACGCACCGCGGTATCGACGGTGATGACCGAGCCGACCCAGAAAACCAGGGGTGCCCAGGCAGAACGTAAACGCCGAGAAGAATGGCGCGCCAAGTTCGCCGGCGAGAGTCCGCCGACAGGCGGGCAGGACGGCCAAGCGGGCGATGCCACGCCGACCAGCGAACGCGATAACCCGATGTACGAGCATTTCGGCTTCCGCGACGGCATTTCCCAGCCGATCCTGCGCGGCAGCCAGCGCGAAGCCGCGACCGACAACAAGGCCGATGTGGTCGAGGCGGGGGAGGTGATCCTCGGTTACAAGGACGGCGCCGGCTACATGGCGCCTGCCCTGACCCTGGAGGCGGAGAGCGACCCCGGCGACGACCTCGAAACCGATACACCCGATTTCCCCTCGCGCTTCCCGCGCTTTGCCGGGTCGCGCGACACGGATCTGCGTGATTTCGGCCGAAACGGCACGTTCGTCGTGGTTCGCCAGCTGATGCAGAAGGTCGAAGACTTCGAAGACTTCCTCGTCGAGCAGAAGCAAGAGCTCAAGACGTACAAAGGCCTCACGGACAGCGTCGGCGGCCCAATCACCGAAAACTGGATTGCCGCCAAGATGATGGGGCGCTGGCAGACCGGCGCCTCGCTGATCAGCCACCCGCACGAGATGACCGGTCGCAGGATGACCGACAAGGTGGACAACGACTTCAGCTTCGCGAAGGACGATCCGCAGGGACTTCATTGCCCGTTCGGCGCGCACATTCGACGGGCCAATCCGCGCGGCAGCCTGGCGCCGAACGATCCCAAGCAGGCAATGATCGAGAAGCGACATCGCATCCTGCGGCGCGGACGCCCCTACGGCGACAAAGGATCGGAAAGAGGCCTGTTGTTCGTCGCCCTTTGCGCCGACCTCGAGCGCCAGTTCGAGTTCCTGCAACAATCCTGGATTGGCTCACCCTCCTTCCACGGGCTGAACAACGAGCCCGATCCCATCACCGCGCCGCCGCCGCAGCGCGTGCCAGGGCAGAAACGACAATCCTATGTCTTCACCATCCCCACGCCATCAGGTCCGATCACGATGAAGAACCTGAGGAGCTTCGTCACCGTGAAGGCCGGCGGTTACTTCTTCATGCCCGGCCGCTCAGCCCTGCGCTTCCTGACCAATTTGACCCGACAATGAAGAACCCCAAGCCCAACCTCGGGCTTCCGCCCTTCAAGCAGCGCTTCCCCCTGTGGGGCGGCGGTCTCCAGACAATCGCGACCGCTACCTGGCTGGTCGACGTTCCCAGCAGCCTGGCGCCCGCCATCAGCGAGCGCCTGCGCTTTTCACTGAAAGACGGCGATGTCATGCTCGGCATGCTCGATCGTCCGGCCAAGCCGCAGCCGCGCCGGCCGCTGGTACTGCTGATCCACGGTGTCCCGGGCTCGGAGGACAGCCGGTACATGCGGCGGATGTCGGGTTATCTGCTCGGCGAGGGCTACCCAGTGCTGCGGCTCAACATGCGCGGTGCCGGGCCGTCGCGGACCACCTGCGGCGGCCAGTATTCCGCCGGCAGCAGCCGCGACCTGGCCGAGCTGATCGGCCTGCTGCCCGCGGACCTGGCGGCGCCCGGAGTTGCCGCGGTCGGCTACTCGGTGGGCGGCGCGATCCTGTTGAAATACCTGGGCGAGGAGGGTTCGACGGCGAAGCTGTGCGCCGCCGCCAGCATCTCGGCGCCGATCGATCTCCTCGGCACCGTCCGCAGCCTGATGCGCTTTCGCAACCTGGCCTATCATTGGCACGTCTTCGGGGCGGCCAAGCGCGAGGCCCTGGCCGACGGTGCCGTGCTGACGCCGGCCGAGCGCGCGAACATCGAGACGTCGCAGACCCTGTGGCAGTACGACGATCTCTTCACCGGGCCGCGCCATGGCTTTTCGGGCGCGGCGGACTATTACGCCCGCAGCAGCGCGGTGAATTACCTGCCCGGCATCCGCGTGCCCACCCTGGTGCTGGCGTCGCTGGACGATCCCTGGGTGCCGGGCGGCGCCTATGTCGGCCACCAGTGGCGATCGAACAAGTCCCCGTCGTTAACACCGCTCCTGACGCGGCGCGGCGGCCATGTCGGCTTCCACGGCGTCGGCAGCTACAAGCCCTGGAGCGATCGGGCCGTGATCAAGTTCCTCGACGGGAAGCGGCCGTCCTAGCGGCCCCTAGCGCTCAGTGGCGGCCGAGGCGGCGAGGCTGGGTGGCGGCCGGCTCAAGCCGGCGCCACAACTCTGAACACGTCCGATACCACGGGGAAGTTGGCCTTCATCTTGGGCAATGTGGGATCGTCAACGTCGTTCATCAGCGGCGTGATCTTGAGCACTATGTTCGGCCCGACATGGGCGAGCTTCGGTCGCCATGTGAAGCGACCGTCGTTGGCCGACCTGTCCTTCACCGGCGTGGGGTCCCAGGTGTTGCCCAGATCCTTCGAGAATTCGATCGTCACCCAGTTGAAGTCGGGCTGGGCGTACTCGTTGGTCCAGGTGATGTCGACGTCGACGCCGACCTGCAGGGTATCATTCGCCACCGGCGCGGTGATGCGGCGAAGCGGCCCATAGACGGCGCGGCGCAGGTTGAGCCGCTTGCCGCCGATGCAGACGAGCTTCAGCCCTTCGATCGTGTCCGCCGAGGCCTTGAGGTGCGTGATCACCTCCTTGGATGTCCAGCGTGGATTGAGGGCAAAGACCAGGGCGGCGGCGCCCGAGACGAAGGCTGCCGAAGCCGAGGTGCCGTTGTAGTCGGGGTATTGCGGCGTCTGACCCGGAAGACCCGGGAAATAGCGCCCGGTCGTCTTGATGCCCGTGCCGGGTGCGGCGATGTCGACGCCGAGCGCGCCATAGTTGGAGAACGACGCCTTGAAGTCGTCCGGTGCCGTCGCCGCAACCGTCAGCATGGTCTTGCGCAGGCCCGGGAACAGGAGTTCGCTGCCATAGTTCGCCGGGTAGGTGGGATAGATGTCGTTGTCGCTGCCGTCATTTCCGGCAGCGGCGACGACGAGACGCGGGGGCGTCGCGTTCTTGGCGTACTTGATCGCGTCCTTGAGGATCCTCTTGTCACCATCCCCCAGTGCCACATGCCAGCTTGCGTTGATGACCTTGGCGCCCTTGTCCACGGCGTGCATGATGGCCTCGGCAGCGCCGGCAACATCGGGCGATCCGCCGCCCTCGAAAAACTTCACCGGCAGCAAGCTGATGTGCCAGTCCGGGGGGATGGCCGAGGCAAGTCCCTTGAGGTTGTCGTAGACGGTCGAGATCGTGCCGGCCAGCATGGTGCCATGACCGTCCGTGTCGATGCCGTCGGAGAAGAATCCAGCGGGCTGGCAATCAACCAATGGCTCCACCGACCCCAGATCCTCATGCAAGGTGCCGTCCGAAAGCCTGAGGCCCGAATCGATGATGGCAACGAGGGTCTTGCCCGGGTTCGCTGGCGGGTCCGGCAGCGCCGGCGGGGCCGCCGGCGGGCCGTCGGGAATCGTCCAGGGAGAAGTAGCCTCCATCTTCGTCAGCGCCCATTGCCAGCGGAAATACGGATCGTTGAAGCTGTCCAGGGTGACCGGCGCGTTGCGCTCGAACCAGACGACGCCGGGAAGCATTTTCTCCGCTACCGTCTTCTTCTTGTCCTCCTTGAGCACCTTGTTCAGATATTCGAGGGAGACCTTCGGATCGTCGAAGCGGATGACGGCGAACGCCACGAAGGATTCCTTTTTCAAGCCGGCAGAGACGAAGGCCCTCAGCACGGTCGCCGAATGACGGCGGAGGTTTCCCAGCGCAATGTCGATCTGCTTGCGCGCATCCGACAGGCCGAGCACGCCCAGTTCTTCGTCGAAGCCGACGATGATCTGGTCGCGCACGTCCATCTGTTTCGCCTGATCGGAGGGTTTGGGCTCGGACATCCATCTCTCCCCTGAAGAGCTCGGCGGAGGCGCTAGGTCAGGTCCCTCAGTTCGCCCTTCGCGCCGTGGACCAAGGTGTGGAACATGTTCGCAGGCGGGGGATTAGGGGCGGCAAGGGGGGCGGCAAGGGCAGCGATCTTCTTGAGGCATTCCCAGGCTGCAAAGTCGCCGCACAGGCTGTCCATGCGGTAGTGGACGCCGGCGATCTCGCGGTTCTCGGCCACGCGATAGGCAAGCATGTCGAGAGCCTGCGCGGTCGACCGGACTGGCGACACCGGCACGCCCGGGGCCCAAGTGGCCGGCGGGGCGACCGACGGCGTCAGCGCGAGCTTCAGTACGCCGGAAATCATGTACGCCTGCAGTGCATGGCTGCTCGGGTAGGACGGCGTGTCAGGCCCGTCGATGATCGGCATGATCAGCGAATAGGCATGCGCCGGCCGGCGCATCCTGTAGAAATCCTTCAGTCCCATGGCGACGTACTCGCCGATCTTGCGGGCCACCAGCATCAACAGGAAGGTGTTGGGATCCTTCGAAGGGCTGAGGCGGAGCATGCCAGTCCAGTAGCCGAGCGCGCCTGCGCCGCTTGCCTGGTCGACGATCTCGAGCGCCCGGTCGGCGCGGTTGAGTGCGGAAGCGACCACACCGCGGACCTCCGTCGTCATTTTCGGATCATCGAGCTGTGCGCCAGCAGGCGCAGCAGGGTCGTTGGGGATCGGAAAAATGGCTTGGCCACGGATCTGACCCTTGAGGAAATCAATCGGGCTGGTGCCGGCCCCCCATCCGCCATTGCGGATGAACTCCTCAACGTAGCTCCAGGCACGCATGTCCTTGTCCCAGTCGTCGTACCTGCGCGTCGGCACCTTGAAGGTCGGCAGCGCTGGCGGCGTAATGACCGGCGTCAGCTTGGCCCAGTCCTCAGTGTTGAAGCGCGGGCTCGTGCCCATCGGGCGTCCGCCCCGGGCGCTGAGGTCCAGATCGAGATCCAGATCGAGGTCGAGGTCCAAAGTCCTGCCGGCCATGTCATCCCCCCGGATTTCGTGCGCCTGCTCCGCCCACCGGAACCAGTCCGCGAACGAGCCCATAGACTAGCCCTTGCACGACAGACCGCAACCGTCGGGAGCAACCGCCCCTCGACCCTCAGAAATTTGCAGTGGCGCCGACAATGCCACCGCATCTTCCGGCAGGCGGCACTTTCGGCGGCCGCTTCCCGGGCAGGGGCATTGTGCTAGTCTTGCGGCGATGCGGGGGGAATTGCGCGTATGGCTCGCAGACACGTTGCCGCGGCGCTTGCCGACAACGACTACGGCAATCGCCGGCTGGTGGTGGTGGCGGCCTTTGACGTCGTGGGATTCAGCACCGTCGTCGAAGCCAATGAGGACGCCGCCCTGGCCGCCTGGCGCCTGCTGCGCCGGGAAATCGATCCGCTGATCGCCCGCGGCGGCGGCCGCATCTTCAAGTCCCTGGGCGACGGCCTCCTCGTCGAGTTCACCAGCCCGGTCGAGGCGACACGCTCGGCGCTCGAGGTCCAGGCCGCTGTCGCCGCGATGGCGCCGGCCGGGGACATCCGCCTGGAGCTGCGTTGCGCCATCCACATGGGCGACGTGATCGTCGAAGGGTCGGACCTGCTGGGCGACGGCATCAACATCGTGTCGCGGCTGCAGGACCATGCGCCGGTCGGCGGCGTGCTGGTCTCGGCCGCGGTCATGGACCTGATCAGCGGCCGCATCGATGCGCCGATCAAGGACATGGGGTCGCTGAAGCTCAAGAACATCAGCCGCCCTGTCCATGCCTATGGCGTGGGCGCCGGCAAGCGGCCCAAGTCGACGCCGGCGATCGACAGTTTCCAACGCCGCCGGCCTTCGATCGCGGTGCTGCCCTTCACCGACCAGTCGGGCGAGACGGCGAATTCGTATTTCAGCGACGGGCTGGTCGAAGACATCATCTCGGCGCTGTCGTGCCTGCCTGAGCTGATCGTGATCTCGCGCACGTCGGTGCTGCGCTATCGCGGCACGGCGCACGACCCGCGGCAGGTCCACCGCGACCTCGGCGTGCGCTACATGCTGTCGGGCAGCGTGCGCCGTGCCGGCACCAAGGTCCGCCTGTCGGCCGAGCTGGCGGATTGCGAAAATGGTGCGACCATCTGGAGCGACCGCTTCGCCGGCGAAGCCGCCGACCTGTTCGACCTGCAGGACGAGCTGTCGGCGAAGGTGGTGGCGACGATCACACCGCAGGTCCAGGAGGCCGAGCTGCGCCGGGTCCTGCGCAAGCGACCGGAGAGTCTCGACGCCTACGAATACGTGCTGCGCGGGCTCGATCTCTTCTACCGCTTCGAGGACGACAAGTTCGCCCAGGCGCTGCCGATGTTCGAGAAGGCGATGGCGCTCGATCCGAGCTATGCCACGGCGCATGCGCTGGCCGCCGGCTGGTACAGCGTCCGGATCAACCAGGGACTCTCGCCCGATCCCGTGGCCGACAACAAGGAAGCGGAGCGGCTTTCGAGATTGGCGCTGACCCTGGACCGCTTCGACCCGCACGCGCTCTCGATTTGCGGCCATGTGCGCGCCTTCCTCTTCCGCGACTACGACCAGGCGATCGAGCTGTTCGACCGCGCGCTCGCGGCCAATCCCAGTTCGGCGATCGCCTGGCTGCGCAGCAGTGCCACCTTCAGCTACATCGGCGAGACCCGCGAGGCACGCCGGCGTGCCGAGATCGGCCTGCGCCTGTCGCCCTACGACGCACACGTGTTCTACAGCTACTCGATCATCGCGCTCGCCTGCTACGCGGCCGGCGACTACGCCGATGCGGCCCAGTGGGCGCGCCGGTCGGCGGCGCTAAATCCACGCTTCACGGCCAACCTGCGATTCCTGGCGGCCAGTCTGGCCGCGAACGGCCAGATCGACGAGGCGATGCAGGTCGGCCGGGACCTGCTGCGCGTGGATCCCAAGTTCAGCGCGTCACGATTCGCACAGGCCTATGCCTTCCGCGATCCCGCAAAACGCCAGCTGTTCGCCGATCACCTGATCCTGGCCGGGCTGCCGAAATAGACGTGCCTACTCCGCCGCCTTGATCCGCTCCTCCAGCAGGCCGCGGATCGGCGCATCGGCCGGCAGCAACTGAAGCAGCGTCTTCCAGCGCCGGAGCGCGGCCGGCTTGTCGCCGGCGGCGAACGACGCGGCGCCGAGATAGAAGAGCGCCAGCGCGTTGCGCGGCTCGGCCTTCTCCAACCGCTCCAGCACGGCCACGGCCTCGGGCGGCGGCGGCGCGCCGGGAGCGATCTGGCGGACATGGGCCTCGGCCCAGTCGGTGAGCGTCTTGGTGTCGAGCGGACCCAGCGCATCGGCCTTGGCATAGGCGTCGGCGGCCTTGGCGTTCTCGCCCAGCACGCGCCAGGCGTTGGCGAGGCGCAGCCAGCCGGCGCGGTCGCCGGGGTTTTCCTTCAGCCTGAGATCGAGACCCTCGACCATCGAGCGGATCGCCTGCTGGCGCTGCTCGGGGTTCAAGCTCTGCATCGCCTCGACCTGGTCGCGCGTCGGGGTGGGCATGCCAGTTTGCGCCTGCGGCGCGGGCATCCCGGCCGCTCTCGAGACACGCGCGATCTCGGCGCGCAGCATCGGCAGCCACGGCGCCTCCGGCGGGCTCCTGGCCTCCAGCGCCTGCCAGCGCGCGACCGCGGCCTTCGAGTCGCCGCTCTGGGCCTCGTGCAGGCCGAGATAATAGTGGGCGCGCGGATCGTCGGGCCGTTGGGCCAGCGCCTTGTTGAAGGCTTCTATGGCTTCAGGCGTCACCGAGCCGTCGGCTTCGAGCACGAGCGCCTCGCCCAGCGCGGAGAGGGCGTCGGGATCGTCGGGCTGCTGGGCAAGACGGGCGCGGGCCTCGGCCAGCAGGCGCTCGGGCGTCATCTGCTCGTTTGGATTGGGGTGGTCGGCGGCGGGGCGCGTGCCGAAGGGCGCCGCCGGAAGGCCGGGGCGGCCGACGTTGAGATAGACGCCCAACGCCAGCAGCGGGATCAGGAGCGCGAGCGCCGGCGGCAGGAAGCGGTGGAGCGCCGAAGAGTCTTTTGGCGTCGCGGCATCGGCAGCATTGGCGGCGGCGAGAATCCGTCGCTCGACCTCGATGCGGGCGGCGGCCGCCTCGGTCTCCGGCGTCGTGCCGTCGGCGCGCGCGCGCTCGATCTCGGCCAGCTGGTCGCGATAGATCTGGAGCGCGCTGTCCAGCCGCTCGGTCCTGCGGGCACTGGTGCGCAGCAGCGGCACCAGCAGGGCACCGACCGTCACGGTGGTGAGGAGCGCAAGGAGGAATTCGAGCATCAGGGCTTCAGCAGCGCATCGAGGCGGCGCTGCTCCTCGTCGCTCAGCGGCACGGGCGGCGGGATCGGCTTGCGACGGCGCGCCGCCATCAGCAGCAGGCCGCCCGCGACGATCAAGACCAGCGGCCCGCCCAGCCACAGCGCCCAGGTGCCCGCCTTGAACGGCGGCTTCAGCAAGACGTAGTCGCCGTAGCGCGCGACCATGTAGGCGAAGACTTTTTGGTCGTCGTCGCCCGCCGTCAGCCGCTCGCGCACGGCGCGGCGCATGTCGCGCGCCACCTCGGCATTGGAATCGTCGATCGACTGGTTCTGGCAGACGACGCAGCGCAGGGACCGGCCGATGTCTCTCGCCCGCGACTCCAGCGACGGATCCTGAAGCATCTCCGAGGGCTCTACGGCCAGCGCCGGCCACGCGAGCAGCAGAGTGGCGAGGAGGACGGCGACGGTGCGCATCACTTCGCGCCCTTCAGGAACGGCAGGATCGTCTCGTTCACGTCGCGCTCGGTGATCGGGCCGCGGAAGTGGCGGCGGACGATGCCCTGGCCGTCGACGAGATAGGTCTCGGGCACGCCGGAGAGGCCCCAGTCGAGGCCGGTACGGCCGTCGAGGTCGGCGCCGGCGAATTTGTAGGGATCGCCCAGCCGCTTCAGCCAGGCCCGCGCCTCCGGAGGCTTGTTCTTCCAGGCGACGCCGACGATGACGGCGCCGTCGCGCGTGGCGAGCCGCGTGAACAGCGGATGCTCGGCGAGGCAAGGCGTGCACCAGCTGGCGAAGAAATTCACGATGGTTGGCTTGCCGGTCCGGAGCAGCGCGTCGGTGAGCGGTGGTTCATCGTCGCGCAGGGCCTTGACCTCGAGCCGCGGCGCCGGGCGGCCGACCAGCACCGAGCCGATCGACGCCGGATCGCGGCCGGCCAGCAGCGACCAGGCGAAGAACCCCGCCATCAGCGCGAGCGTCGCCAGCGGCAGGAGGAAGAGAAGCCGGCGGTTCATTCGGCGGGGTGAGCGATCGGCCGCGTCCGCGCCCTCTTGCCACCTTGAGGGGCACCGACGCGCAGCCGGCGATCCGAGAGCGAAACGAAGCCGCCCAGCGCGCAGAGCGCGGCGCCGAGCCAGATCCAGGGCGCCAGCGGATTGTAGTAGAGGCGGATCACCCAGCCGTTGGCGGCCTCGCCCTCGCCCAGGGTCGCGTAGAGATCGCGCAACAGATTGGTGTGGATGGCGGTCTCGGCGACCTGGCGGCGCTGCACCGCGAACAGGCGGCGCTCCGGCTGAAGGACGGTGTAGGACTTGCCGCCGACGCTGACGGCAAGCGTGGCGCGCTCGGCGATGTAGTTGGGGCCCTGCAGGCTCTCCATGCGCTCCAGTTTTACGTCGAAGCCGTGGAATTGAGCGCGGTCGCCGGGCTTCATCGTTTGCATCAGCTCGGAATTCCAGGCACCGGTGCCGACGGCACCCAGCACGACGACGCCCATGGCGGCATGGGCGATGGTCATGCCCAGCGCGGCGCGCGGCGGCATCCGGTAGCCGGTGCGGGCGAGGCGCTGGGCGAATTCGCCGAGGCTGCCCACGATCAGCCAGACGCCGAAGCCGAAGGCGAGCGCGGCGAGCGTGGCGCGGCCGTCGATGGCGGTGGCGGCGACGATGGCGGCGACCACGGCGGCAATGAAGGCCACGCGCAGTTTCAGCAGCGCTGGCCAGATCTCGGCCCGCTTCCAGCCGAGATAGGGGCCGACGCAAAGGGCGGCGAACAGCGGCGCGCAGATCGGCACGAAGGTGGCGTTGAAGAAGGGCGGGCCGACCGAGACCTTGTTGCCGGTGAGCAGGTCGAGGAACAGCGGGTAGAGCGTGCCCAGCAGCACCGTGGCCGCCAGCGTGCAGAGCAGCAGGTTGTTCAGGATCAGTGCGCCCTCGCGGCTGACCGGCTGGAACATGCCGCCCGGCGTCAGCCTGGGCGCCCGCCACGCATAAAGCGCGAGGCCGCCGCCGGTGACCAGCAGCAGGAAGGCGAGGATGAACATGCCGCGCGCCGGGTCCTGGGCGAAGGCGTGGACCGAAGTGAGCACGCCGGAGCGGACGAGGAAGGTGCCGAGCAGCGACAGCGAGAAAGCGAGGATGGCCAGCAGCACGGTCCAGCTCTTCAGCGAATCGCGCTTCTCGACGACGATGGCGGAATGCAGCAGCGCCGTGCCGGCGAGCCACGGCATCAGTGAGGCGTTCTCGACCGGATCCCAGAACCAGAAGCCGCCCCAGCCGAGGATGTAGTAGGCCCACCACGACCCCAGCGCGATGCCGAGCGTCAGGAAGCACCAGGCGGCCAGGGTCCAGGGCCGCACCCAGCGCGCCCAGGCGGCGTCCACCCTTCCTTCGAGCAGCGCGGCGATGGCGAAGGCGTAGGTGACGGAGAAGCCGACGTAGCCGAGGTAAAGCAGCGGCGGATGGAAGGCGAGGCCGGGGTCCTGCAGGAGCGGGTTGAGGCCGTTGCCGTCCAGCGGCGCCGGCGAGACGCGCTCGAAGGGGTTGGAGGTGAAGAGCAGGAAGGCGAGGAAGCCGACACCGATCAGCGCCTGGATGGCGAGCACGCGGGCGCGCAAGGTGTCGGGCAGGCCCGCGCCAAAGACCGCGACGGCGGCGCCGAACAGGGCGAGGATCAGGGCCCACAGAAGCATCGAACCTTCGTGATTCCCCCAGACGCCGGAGATCTTGTAGAGCAGCGGCTTGGCCGAGTGCGAGTTGGCGACGACGTTGACGACGGAGAAGTCGGACGTGACGTAGGCTTGCGTGAGCGCGCCGAAAGCGACGAAGACGAGCAGCGCCTGCGTGAGAGCGGCGGTTCTTCCCAGATCCATCAGCCGGATGTCGCCGCGCGATGCGCCCAGCAACGGCAAGATTCCCTGCACCAGGGCGACGGCCAGCGCGAGGATCAATGCAAAATGGCCCAGTTCCGGAATCAACGCCGATGCTCCACAACCTTTGTCATCCTGAGCGCAGCGAAGGATCCTTCGCTTCGCTCAGGATGACAAATTTCACGTTGTGTCACTTCTTCCCGTCCTTCCATTGCCCGGCATCCTTGATCGCCTTGGCGACCTCAGGAGGCATGTAGGTTTCGTCGTGCTTTGCCAGTACTTCGCGCGCGACGAACACGCCGTCAGCGCCCAGCGAACCCTCGGCCACAACCCCCTGCCCTTCGCGGAAAAGATCGGGCAGCAGGCCGCGGTAGACGACGTCGACGGTCTTGTTGGTGTCGGTGACGCGGAAGCGCGTCGTCTGGCCGTCGGCGGACTTCTGCACGCTGCCGGCCTCGACCAGGCCGCCCATGCGGAAGCGGCGTTCCGGCGGGATCTGCTTCTCCGCGATTTGGGTCGGGGAATAGAAGAAGACGATGTTGTCGTTGAGCGCCGTCAGCACCAGCGTGGCGGCAAAGCCCAGCACGGCGAGCGAGCTTACGACCAGCCACAGGCGCTTGCGCTTCGGTGTCATCTTTTGCGATCCAATCCTCGCGCGGAAAGCTCGCGGCGCACGCGCTGGCGGGCGGCGAGCGAGGAGATGAGCAAGCCGCCCAGGATCACCAGCGCCACCAGATAGGCCGACATCACATAGACGGCGTGGTTGCTCATGCCTGCTGCTCCGCGTTCTCGAGCCGGCGGCGATCGATCTCGGTGTCGGTGCGCAGGAGAACCAGCAGCACGAACAACATGAACAAGGTCACCGCCATCCAGAGCAGCGGAATCAGGATCGAGGGATGGATGCTGGGGCCGCCGAGGCGCGCGACCGAGGCGGGCTGGTGCAGCGTGTTCCACCAGTCGACGGAGAATTTGATGATCGGCAGGTTGACGACGCCGATCAGCGCCAGGATGGCGGCAGCGCGATCGCCGCGCTCGGGCTCGTCGTAGGCGCGGCTCAAGGCGATGTGGCCGAGGTAGAGGAAGAACAGCAGCAGCATCGAGGTGAGGCGCGCGTCCCACACCCAGTAGGCGCCCCACATCGGCCGGCCCCACAGCGACCCGGTGAGCAAACAGACCGCGCAGAAGCCGGCCCCGACGGGCGCCGACGCGCGCGCCATCAGGGCGGCCAGCGGATGGCGCCAGATCAGCAGCGCGGCGCCCAGCCCGGCCAGCAGCGCGTAGCCTGCCATGGCGAGCCAGGCGGACGGGACATGCACGAACATGATGCGCACCGTGTCGCCCTGCTGGTAGTCGGGCGGCGACTGGATCAGCGCCATGTAGAGGCCGACCAACAACATCAGCGCGGTCGCGAAGGCGAGGCTCGGCAGCACGCGCTGGCTGAATCGCCGGAAGCGCGCGGGATTGGCGAGGAAGTGCAAGTCGGCCATCTGCTCTATCTATCCAAACGCTCTATCTATCCAAACACTGGCATGAGTCTATTCGCCCGCTTGCCGCAAGGCCGCGGCAATCGCCCACGGCGTGGTGGCCAAAGCCACCAGGGCCAGCGCCGCCAGGACCGCGAGATGGGCGCCGAAATCGCCCCCCGTTGCCAACGCCTCGACCGCACCGGCGCCGAAGATGAGGGTGGGCACACAGAGCGGCAAAGCCAGCAGGGCCAACAGGGCGCCGGATTTGCGCGCCCCCAGGGTGAGCGCCGCGGCGAGGCCGCCGATCAGCGACAGGGTAGGCGTGCCGACCAGCAAAGTGGCGGCAAGCGCCAGCAGGCTGTCTCGATCCAGGCCGAAGGCGACGCCCAGGAACGGCGCCAGAAGGGCGAGCGGCAGGCCGGTCACAATCCAGTGAGCACCGCACTTGGCGAGCGCGGCCAACTCGAGCGGCCAGGGCGCCAGCAGCAGGAGATCGAGCGTGCCGTCCTCGAAGTCGGCAGCGAACAGCCGGTCGAGCGACAGGAGCGCGGCGAACAGCGCGGCGCACCAGAGGACGCCGGAAGCGATGCGGGCCAGCACATTGGCCTCGGGTCCGATGCCGAGCGGAAAGAGCGTGGTGGCGACGACGAAGAAGGCCAGCACAACGGCGACGTCACCGGGCCGGCGCCACACCAGCCGCAGGTCGCGCGAGACGAGGGCCGCGAAGCCGCTCATGTCTGCCTGCTCAATTCGAGCATGCGACCGGCAACGCCGAGATTGGCGTGGGTGGCAGCGATGGCAAGGCCGCCAGCGGCGAGATGCTTTTCGAGGGCGGCACGGAAGGCCGCCTGCGCCGGGACATCGAGAGCATTCAGTGGCTCATCGAGCAGCCAGAGCGGTGCCTGGGCCAGGACCACGCGGGCGAGCGCCGTGCGACGACGCTGGCCAGCCGAGAGCGTGCGCACGGCACGCGCCGCGAGTGACGAGAGATCGAAGGCAACCAGGGCGCTGTCGAGCCGATCCTCGGCGGACGGCACCCCACGCAGGCGCTCCGCGGACAGCAGATTCTCGGCGACGGACAGATCGCCCTTCAGGCCCTCGAGGTGGCCCAGCCAGGCGATCCGGCCGCGCCAGGCTTCGGGCTCGGCCCGGACATCGACGCCCTGCCAGTGGATCATCCCGACCTCGGGGCGGACCAGCAGGGCCAGCGCCCGCAGGAGCGTGGTCTTGCCGCTGCCGTTGCGGCCCATGAGTGTAAGCATCTCACCGGCGGCGAGGCTGAAGGACAGGCGCTCGAACACCTTCCGGCCGCCGCGGCGGCAGGCAAGATCTGCCACTTCGAGAAGGGAGGTCGCCATCTGTGGCGCCGTCGTAGCATGACGGCTGGAGGGGGCCGGAAAAGAAAAAGGCCGCCCTCTCGGGGGAGAATGAGAGGACGGCCGAAGCGCCTCCGAAGAGGCTAGAACGTGGCCTTTGGGGGGAACCACGTTCGGGGGAGATACAAGACCAAGATGGAAACCCCGCGTGGCCGTCGCTAGACCCAATTGGGGCATTAGTGTGATTTTTTAATCACACTCGTTTTTGGTAGTGAATGTGAATTTATGAGCCAAAATCAAAAGGTTAGGATTGTGCCCTCCTCCTTATTCACATGGAGAGGTGCTCCGGCTCATGGGCCGGAGGAGTCGGAAGCCTTATCCGTTCTGAAGCGCACGGGCTCTCAGGGCTGATTGCAGCCCCTGCCGCCCGCCACGCCCAAGCGCTTTGCGCTTAGGCGTAGGGATCAGCCGCGTCTCTCATTCCGTCGCCCATGAACTGGTAAGCCAGGATGACCAGGACCACGGGCACGACAGGCAGCATCAGCCACCAGTTCACGGCCACGACATTGATGTCCGTCGCCTCGTTCAGCAGCACACCCCACGAGGTGATGGGCGGCCGGAGGCCGAGGCCGAGGAAGCTGAGCGCCGTCTCGGCCAGGATCATCGAGGGAATGGATAGCGTCGCCGAGGCGATGAGGTGGCTCATGAAACCGGGCAGCAGATGGCGGCCGATGATACGGGCGGGCTTGGCACCCATCATCTGGGCGGCGGCGGCATAGTCCTCCTCGCGCAACGATAAGAGCTTGGAGCGCACGGCGCGCCCTAGCCCCGGCCAGTCGAGTAGCGCCAGGATGATGGTAATGCCGAAATAGATTACCAGCGGCGACCAGGTCACCGGCAGCGCCGCCGACAACGCCAGCCAAAGCGGCAGGTGCGGGAAGCTCTTGATGATCTCGGTGATGCGCTGGACGACGCTGTCGATCCAGCCGCCGTAGTAGCCCGCCAGCCCGCCCAGCACCAACGCCAACACGAAGGATAGCGTGATGCCGATGATGCCGATGGTGAGCGAGATGCGTGCGGCATAGACGATACGGCTGAACAGATCGCGTCCCAACCGGTCGGTGCCCAGCCAGAAGAACTGGCCACCTTCGGGCGGACAGACGAAATGGAACGAGGCGTCGATCATGCCCCAGAATTCGTAGGGCGCGCCGCTACAGAAGAACCGGAGCGGCATCGGCTTGGCGAGGTCCGCGGTATAGACGCGTTGCAGCGTGTCGGGATCGCGGTCGGTCTTCAGGCCGTAGACGAAGGGCCCGAGGAACTTGCCCTCGTGGAACAGATGGACCGACTGCGGCGGCGCGAAGATGTAGGCCGAGTGGCGGCTGTGTAGGTCGTAGGGCGCGATCCACTCGCTGATGGCGGTGGAGAAATACATCAGCGCCAGGAAGACCATCGAGACCACGGCCGGCCGATGCTTGCGGAAGCGCCACCACATCAGCTTCCACTGGCCGGCCATGTAGTACTTTTCCTGATCGGCGGTCAGGCGCTCGGCGACGTAGGGATCCCATTTCTCCTGGCTGACGAAGTGCGGGGTGCGAGTCGGCGGCGTCGAGGATTGGTCGGTCATGTCCGCCTCACTTTTCCGACGTGGCGCCGAAGCGGATGCGTGGATCCAGCGCGGCCAGCGCCAGGTCCGAGATCAGCATGCCGATCACCGTCAGCACCGCCACGAACAGCAGGAAGGTGGCGGCGAGGTTTACATCTTGGGTTTTCAGCGCGCCCAGCAGCATCGGTCCGGTGGTGGGCAGCGACAGCACGACAGAGACGATGACCGAGCCCGAGATGACGTCGGGCAGCAGGCCGCCGATATCGGCCACGAACGGGTTGATGGCATGGCGCAGTGGATACTTGATCAGCAGGCGCATCGGCGGCAGCCCCTTGGCCCGGCCGGTGACGACATACTGCTTCTGCAGTTCGTCGAGCAGGTTGGCGCGCAGCCGTCGGATCATGCCGGCGGTGCCGGACATGCCGATGACGATCACCGGGATGATGAGGTGCTCGGCCACCGAGACGAACTTGCCCCAGCTGAACGGCTTGTCGATGTATTCGGGATCCATCAGGCCGCCGATCGACAGGCCGAAATAGACCTTGCCGACATAGAGCAGCACCAGGGCCAGCAGGAAGTTCGGTACCGAGAGACCGACGAAGCCGATGAAAGAGGCGACGTAATCGCCCATCCGGTACTGGTGGGTGGCGGCATAGACGCCGATGACGAACGAGACGATCCAGATGAAGGCGATGGTCGAGGATTCCATGATCAGCGTGAGTGCCATGCGCTCGCCGATCAGCTCGGATACCGGCACGGTATCCTGGCAGCTGAGGCCGAAGTCCCAGCGGAAGATGCCGCCGACCCATTCGAAGTAGCGCTGCCACAGGGGCTGGTCGAGGCCATAGAGTGCGCGCAGTTCGTCGGCGCGTACCAGCGCATCGGCATCGCCGCGCGCCAGCAGCTCGTCGATCTGCGAGGTTACGCAATCGCCGGGCGGCAGGTCGATGATGAAGTAGACGAGGGCGCTGATGACGAACAGGGTCGGGACCATCAGCAGCACGCGGCGCACGATGAAATTGAGCATGCTCAGGCGCCTCCCCGCGCGGCGCGGACGTAATGCCCCGGCTCGGCCTCGGTCCAGAAAAGCGTTTCCTTTCCGGTATCCCTGAACGGTTCCGGCCAGGCCGCCGGGTCCGAGGCCTTGCCCTCCATCAGCGCGCCGAGATCGAGGCGGTGCCGGGGATCGGGCATCGGCACCGCCGACAGCAACGCCCTGGTGTAGGGATGCAGGGGCCGGCGGAACAGTTCGCCCGCCGGCGCCAGCTCGACCAGACGGCCGGCGCACATCACGGCGATACGGTCGGCGATGTAATCGACCACGGCGAGGTTGTGCGAGATGAAGAGGTAGGTGAGGCCGAGCTGCTTCTGCAGGTCCTTGAGCAGGTTCAGGATCTGGGCCTGGATCGACACGTCGAGCGCCGAGACCGGCTCGTCGCAGATCACCATGTCGGGCCTGAGCGCCAGCGAACGCGCGATGCCGATGCGCTGGCGCTGGCCGCCGGAGAAGGAGTGCGGGTAGCGACTGAGGTGGCGGCGGTCGAGGCCGACCATCTCCATCAGCTCGCTCACCATCTCGCGGCGGTAGGCATCGTCGCCGATGCCGTGAATGATCAGCGGCTCGACCAGGATGTCGTAGACGGTCATGCGTGGATTGAGCGAGCCGAACGGGTCCTGGAAGATGAACTGCAGCTTGGTGCGGAAGCGGTCCAGGTCGTTGCCCTCTAGCATCATGACGTCGACCTTGCGGCCCCAGTCGTCATAGACAACCCGGCCGGCGCCCTCGTTGGGATCGGCCGAGATGCCCCGCATCAGCATCTTGCTGAGCGTGGTCTTGCCGCAGCCCGACTCGCCCACCAGGCCGAGGCACTCGCCACGCTGGACGTCGAAGCTGACGTCATTGACCGCGCGGATGGTGCGCGTGGTGCCACCGCCCATCAGCGATTCGATCAGTGTGTCGGCCTTGCGGATGCGAAAGGTCTTGCTGAGATGCCTGACCTTGAGCACCGGCGCGGCGGGGTTGAAGCTGGCCGTCGGCGCGGTCTGGGCCTTCTCCTTCAGGAGATGGCCGGTTGCAGCGGTGATCTCGCGGATCGGCTGCAGCCGCTCGCCGGGCTTCATGTCGAACCGCGGCACCGCATGCAGCAGCGCCTTGAGATAGGGATGCTGCGGGTCGCGGAAGATATCGTGCAGGTCGCCCGATTCGACGACTTTGCCGCGATACATCACGACCACGTCGTCGGCGACGTTGGCGACCACCCCGAGATCGTGGGTGATCATCAGCAGCGCCATGCCCAATTCCTTCTGCAGATCCTTCATGAGGCGCAGGATCTGGGCCTGGATGGTGACGTCGAGCGCCGTCGTCGGCTCGTCGGCGATCAGCAATGCCGGCCGGCAAACCAGGGCCATGGCGATCATGGCGCGCTGGCGCAGGCCGCCCGAAAGCTCGAACGGGTAGGTTCTGAGTGCCCGCTTGGGATCGGGGAAACCGACCATGCGCAGCATGTCGCGCGTCAGCTCGTCGATCTCGGCGCGGCCGAGCTTGCGGCCATTATTGCGCGCCGCCTCGCCGATCTGGTCGCCCAGCGAATGGAGTTCGCTGAACCGGCTGCCGCCGTGCAGCTCGACGGCTTCGCCGATCTGATCGCCCACGGTATGCAGCGCCGACAGCGACGTCATCGGCTCCTGGAAGATGATGGAAATCTGCCCGCCCCGGATGCGCCGGATCTCGGGGCCGGTGCGATCGAGCTTGGCGATGTCGATCGGGCCGCCGCCGGCGCGTGGATCCTCGAACAGGATCGAGCCGGACGAGACCGTGGCGGTACGCGGCAGCAGGCCCATGATGGCCTGGCTGCACACCGACTTGCCGGAACCCGACTCGCCCACCAGGGCCAGCGTGCCACCGGGCGGGATCGAAAACGAGACATTGTCGACGGCCCGAAGGATTCCTTCATGGACGCCGAAGTCGACGGTCAGGTTCTCGACGCGCAGCAGATCCTTCATGCCAATTCTTCCTGACCCGCCACCGAAATTCCCATCGACCTCAGATTGGCCCGCGTCGCCTCGCTCAGGCCGACGCCGCCGGCCTCGGCGGCCCGTGCCGCCCGCTCGACGATATCGTGAAAACCGTCGAGTGAGGAATCGACCTTCACCATGCGTCCCCCGGTCGAGCCGATACTGAGCTGCATCCAGCCGTCGGACCGGTCGCGCTTGGTCGAGAAATAGCTGAGCTTCAGGCGATCGAGCCGTGCCCATTCCACCAGCGTCCCGGCCGGCCCGTCGGCGCAAAGCGTGTCCGGCCCCAGGACATAGCGCGTGTGGTGCCGGAGTGCGGTGCGCGCCAGGAACAGGGCGAACAGCAGGAATCCGGCCAACAGGAGCCCCGCCAGCCAGCGGTTGACGTCGAGCAGCAGCAGGGGCGCGCCACACAGCAGGACGCCCGCCGCAGCACGCAGATAGTCGGCCCACAGCGTCTGGCGCGGATAGCGTAGTTCGGCAGAACTCAAGCGCGCGCCTCCCCTCCCTCGGAATTCTTGGCCGCGAACAGCTCGTGCGCCGGGCGCACGCGCAGGCCCGACATCGTTCTTGTTCTTTCCCAGAATGACCTTAGGAAATCCCATGCCCGGCCGTCCATCGCAAGATGATGGCTTAGAAGCCCTACGGGTTCCCCGCTGTCGGTCCGCGACCGGGCGAGCGACGTCACCAGCACTGCAAGGCACGCCTCCTCGCCGGCGAAGCCGCGCTCCCCCTTCCAGTCGATCAGGTCGACGTGGGTATTGACCTGGCGCAAGCCGCGCACTGGTTGGGCACGGGCCCGCGCGCCGAAAGTCGAGAGCCCGGTGAAACCGATCTCCGGCAGGGTCGGCACCAGGACCGGCGCGATACGGTTCCAAGGCGGCACCATGACACTGAGCGGGCGATTGCCAAACAGCCGTTCCAGCGCCAGCCAGCCGGTGCCGAGCTCACCCAGCACGATCATGGCCGGGCGGTGCAGGCCGAGCTCGATCTTCTTTCCTTCGCCTGGCATCGCGTGATTGACGTGGGCGTAGCCATGCTGGAGCAGGTCGACGTCAGGCTCGGCGGCGAGGCGCCCGGCCAGGGCCGATGTCGCGCGCGCGGGCACGACCGCCAGGGCCAACGGCATCGCGGTCTCGCGATGGAGTGCGAGCAGCCGGTCGAGCTCCGGGCCGGCATCGGCGGCATCGTCGTCGCGCCACCACAGTTCGGCGGTGCGGCCGGCGGCGCGCCAGTGCTCGAGTTCGCGCTCGAGCGCCTGCCAGTTGCTCATGACGTCACCATCTGGCGCAGCGCCTCGACCGTTGCCAGTCCACCCCGCGCATCGACTGGCGGGAAGCTGCGGATCGACGGACCGGCCCATGCCGCGGCGACGGCGGCGGCCAAAGTCTCGGGCGACAGGCTGTCGGGCGGCACAGAGGCGACCATGCCGCGCTCGACGAGGAGACGGGCACGATCGGCCTGCTCGGTCTCGCGTACGGTGCCGAAGGGCACCAGCACGGCGCGGTCGGCGTGGCACAGTGTCTCGATCACGGTGTTGTAGCCAGCCTGGGAAATCGACAGCGCCGCGTTCTGCAGCAAGGTCGGGAAATCGTCGCGTGTCGGCTCGACGACGATGCCCGGACTGGCGGCTTTGGCCAGATCGGCCCGATCGGCGGCGGGCACGTTCGGTCCGACCAGCAGGCGCCAGCGCCGGTCGGCGAGCGCCGTCATCGGCCGGGCTTTCAAGGCGGCGCGAAGCAGCGGCACGCCGACCGCGCCGCCGCCTGCCGACACGATCACCTCACCTTTGCCCACCAGACTTGACGGGGCATCGCCGTGCGGCGCCGGCGCGGGGTCGGAGTCGGCGACATAACCGGTGTAGAGTGCCCGTGCTTTCACATCGTCCCAGGCCGGAAAACTCTCCTCGAAGCGTACGAGAGCAGGATCGGCATGGATCAGCAGCGCGTCGAAGGCTTCGAAGGTCGCCACCGTCTCGTCGACCCGGTCGGGCGACGCCGAGCGCCGCACGACGTCGCGCACCGACGACACGATCCACGGCGGCGATGGCTGGTCCCGCGCCGCCTCGAGAAGCGGCAGCAGCTCGAACCGGAGTTGCGTGCGGCCGAAGGGAAACTGCTCGGTCATCAGCACGTCGGGCGCCTCTGACCGGAACAGGTCGAGCAGGCGGCGCGTCCGCTCGGCGCGAAAGGCATGGTCGAGCGGCGTGCCGTCGAGCCGCGCCAGCTCCTTCAGCCGCGCATCGGCAGCGCGCAACGGTGGCAGTTGATGGAAGCGTGCGCCGCCCAGCGCCAGCCCGTCGGTCGGCGCCCCACCGGAAACCAGCAGCACGTCGAAGCCGCCACCTGCCATCGCCCGCGCCAGTGTCGCGGCACGACGCAGATGACCGATGCCCAGGAGGTGCTGCACGTAGAAAAAGACGCGCTTCTTCACGAAGCACCTTCGAGCGGCACATTCAGGCGTTCGACCGCGACCCGCCCGTCGTCGTGCACAACGAAGAAATGAACCGAGCGCCAGTCGAGTTTGTGCGGCGGCCGGCCCAGCATGTTCCAGCCGGTCGCCAGCGCCAGCAGGGCGCGGATGGCGGCTTTGTGCGAAACCGCGACCACGGGCTCGCCCGCCTGGGCGATAGAGCCGGCCCAGAGGCCGATGCGGGCCATCGCCGTACGCGGCGACTCGCCGCCCGGTGGCTGGAAGTCGAGCCCGGCCGCTTCTGCAGCCGCGAAGGCGGTACCGCCCGCGACGCGCAGCTCGGCCAGGGTGCGGCCCTCCCAGACGCCGAAGCTCATCTCGCGTAACGCCGAATCGACGGTCACGGCAGCAGAGGGCTGCAGCAGCTCAGCTGTGCACCGGGCGCGCTGCAGCGGACTGGACATCCGCTTCCAGCCGTCGGCCGGCGCCGGCAGTCGCCAGCGTCGCGCTGCCGCCTCGCCTTCGGGGCTGAGGCAGGTATCGGTGAGGCCCTGGAGACGGCCTGCGGCATTCCACTCGGTCGGCGCATGGCGCAGGAGCGCGAAGGGCACGGCGCTCATGTGAGAGTACCTCCCCTTAGCGTCTTGAGCGCCACGGCCAGCGCATGGGCCGCCGCGCGCTCGTCGTGATGCGCCGCCACGCGGGCCGCGGCGGCGGCGCCCAGGCGCGCGCGCTCGGCCGGCGAGTCGAGCAGCCGCGCAACAGCGGCGGCAAAAGCCGGAGCATCGCCGATCGGCGTCAGCAGGCCAGTGACGCCATCGGCCACCACCGCCGGCACGCCGCCGGTGCGGCCGGCGACCACGGGCAGGCCCGAGGCCTGGGCTTCGAGAAAGGCCATGCCGTAGGCTTCGTTGATCGCGGGCCAAAGGTAAAGGTCCGACGCCGCATAAAGCGCCGGTAGATCGGCGTGAGGCACCGCGCCGGCGAAGCGCACGCGGGCGCCAAATGGTGCCATCAGCGCCTCGATCTGGGCGCGTGCCGGCCCATCGCCGACGAGAAGCGCCTGCCATTTCCGGTCCTTCAGCAGCGCCAGGGCCTCTGCCAGCACGCGATAGGACTCGAGCTTGTCGCGGGTGCGCATCATGCCGACGCTGAGCAGCATGGGTGGATCGTTCACCGGCCTGGGCACGATGGCGCGAAAGGGCGCCGTGTCGATGAAGGGAGGCAGCCGGAGCTGGCGGGCGCCGGGCCTGAGCCGCGCCCGCACGCCGGCGACGTCGCGGGGATTGACCGTCAGCACCAGGTCGGCGGCAGCCAGCGCGCGTTCGACGGTGCGATGGCCGAGTCGGGTCGGCCCTTGGGTGCGGCGTGGTGCGTGGCTCGCCTCGGCGATCACATAGGGCATGCCGAGCGAGCGCGTCACCTCGGGCCCCAGCCAGTCGGGCTTGCGGTAGTAGCAATGGTAGGTGAACCAGAGATCGAAGCGTTCGGGATGGCTGGCCGGCAGCGCGCGCCAGCGCGCGATCAGCCGTGCCGCCTGCGCCCTGGCGCGCCGTTCCAGTGCGAGATGTGCTTCCGGCGGCGGCACGCCCGGCGCCACGCGGCTCAGCGGCGGCATCACAACGCGATGGCCGAGCCGCTGCAGCAGGCGCGCGAACCCCCGCGCCATCTCTCGATCGCCGGAAGGCACGGCGCTGTCGGGCGGCTTTAGCGGCGTGTGCAGCAGCACGCGCATGGACCTACTCCGCGGCGCGCGCCGTTGACGAGCGTTGCTGGTCCATTCCCTGTCCTCCGAGTGCGGTCGCGATCCAGTCGATGCCGGCGTCGAAGGAGAAGCGCGTGCGCACGATCTCGGCCGCCCGCACCGCGAGGCGCGCGCGCAGCCCGGGATCGCCGATAGCGCGCGCCAATGCCCGGGCCAGTTCATCGGGCGCACCGGGCGCCACCAGCAGGCCATTCACGCCGTCCTCGATGAACTCGCCGATCGCTGCGGCATGCGTCGACACCAGCGGCAGGCCCTGGTGCGCCGCCTCCATCAGCACGTTGGGCAATCCGTCCTGATCGCCGTCGGCAGCCCGCTTGCTGGCCAGCACGAACAGGTCGGCACCTGCAAGCGCGGCGAACACCACCTTCTGCGGCTGTGCGCCATGCCAGACGCAGCGCTGGCCGATGCCGAGCGACGCCGCCTCGGCCTTCAACGCATCCGAGAGTTCACCCGCACCGACATGCTCGAAGCGCCAGTGCAGCTCAGGCGGCAGCTTGGCCAGTGCCTGCAGGAGATCGTCATAACCTTTCTTCTCGACCTTGCGGCCGATCGACAGGACGACGACCGGATCGGCGGCATTGCTGCCGTCGCGCCGTGGCCGCGCCGACGGAGGTGGCGGCAGATGGGCGAAGTCGAGGCCGTGATAGACCAGCCGCAGGCGCCCCGAATCCCTGGCGGGATGGGGCGCCAGCTCCTTCAGCCGCTGCAGGCCGACACCGGTGCAGGTCACCAGCCAGGCCGCGTCATCGAGCTTCTCCGAGACCTCCCACGGTGCGCTGGTCCAGATGTCCTTGGCATGGGCCGATACGCTCCAGGGCAGGCCACGCAGCGCCGCCGCATAGCGTGTGACCGAGGCCGGCGTGTGCAGGAAGTGGGCGTAGAGCCGGTCGATCGAAGCCGGCAGCTCGGCCGCCAGCACCAGCGCCTGGCCCCAGCGGCGGACCCGGTTGGCGGTCGGATCGCGCCGGAGATCGGCGAGAAATTTCTGCCGCGCCAGCGCATAGCCCGGCAGGCGGCGCGCCTTGCGCCAGCCGTCGAACACCCGGCGCGGATCGTCCTTGAGATATTCCGGCAGATAGACCGCGCGGCCAGCGACGCGCTCGTGCACCGGATGGCGTGCCTTGTCGGTCGGCCGGCGCAGCGACCAGATTTCCAGCGCCACGCCGCGGGCCTCGAGGCCGGCGATCTCCTGGGCGATGAAGGTTTCGGAAAGGCGCGGCCAGCCTTTCAGCACGACCGCGACGCGCGCGCCCATTTCGACGGACATGAACAGCCGCTGCTTAGGTCCTGGCGCGCACGGGCGGAACGCCCACCGAGTTGGGCGCCGGATCGGGTGCCGGCTCCGCGCTGCCTTCCCCCGCGTCGAGCGATGCCGGGCCACGATGCGGGTGCATGAGCTGCTTGGCGACCAGACGCCAGACATTGCCAAGTCCGTCGAGCAGGCCGGGCACCACGACGTCGCTCGGCAGACCCTGCTGCGGCAACTGCCGCAACGCCGTTGCCATGGCCTGCGGATCGCGGCCCTTGTCGGCATCGAGCATCTCGACCAGGCCGATGTTGCGTGCGGCGCGGGCGCGGATGAATTGCTCCAGCCGCGGCCTGGTGCGAGGCACGATGATCGCCTTCTTGTCGAACGACAGGATCTCGCAGAAGGTGTTGTAGCCGCCCATGGCGACGACGCCCGCCGCACGCTGCATCAGCGCGCCGAGATTGTTGGTGAAAGTGAGCGTGCGGATATTCTTGAACTTCGCGGCGCGGTCCTTGAAGGCCTCGCGCGCCGTAGCCGACATGAACGGGCCGAAGACGATCACTGCGCCATAGGGAATGTGGGGATCGTGCTCGTAGGCCGCGAGCACCCAGTCGACCAGGTCCTCGCCGTCACCGCCGCCGCCGGACGTGACCAGGATGAAAGGCCCGTCGATCTCCTCGATCTCGTGCGGAATGTCGGCGTGCAGCGGCAGCTCGCGGTGCAGGTAGCCGGTGTAGACCGTCTTGTGGCGCACCGACGGTGGCACGTCGATGCCGGTGAGCGGCTTGTTGATCTGCGGCAGGCCGTAGATCCAGATCTCGTCGTAGAGGTCGCGCAGGGCCGGCACGATCTTCTTGCGCTCCCATTCCTGGGCGAGCGCCGTCGGATCGTCCATGACGTCGCGCAGGCCGAGTACCAGCGGCGTGCCACGGTCCTTGAGCAGGCGCAGCGCCGGGCCGACCTCGCCGCGGAGCCCGAGCGGCTCCTTGTCGACGATGAAGAGGTCGGGCCGGAAGATGTCGGCGGTGTCGCGGATGATGCGGGTCCGCATCTCCATCGTGTGCTCGACGCCGACCCGGAGGTTGGCGGAGTCGTATTCGCCGGTGTCGATCTGCTTGACCACGCCGGGCACGCGCACGAAGTCGATGCCGGAGCGGAATTCGTAGGATCCGATCATCGGCGAGCCCGACAGGATCAGGACCGACACCGACTGGTCGGCCTCGACGAGGGCATTGGCGATGGTGCGGCAGCGGCTCACATGGCCGAGGCCGAAGGAGTCGTGGCTGTAGATCAGCACACGCTTGGACCGGCTGCTGGCGGGCATGTGAAGCGTCTCCCCTGGACGAAGCGCCTCCTGCTCCGGCCGGTGAATGTTGTCCGACTATGCCACAGCCCGGCTGCGGCGTGAAATCGGGCCCCTCTGACACGAAAAATCGAATGTAATCAAGGGGCTGATCGAATATACGGAACGGGGAGCCTAAACTGGGTCGGCGCCGCACAGGAATCGATGCAACGCAATCTGTTCACCTACATCTGGCGGCACAGCCGGCCCGAGCAGCTCGTGATCCTGGCGCTCGTGGTGCTGGCGCAGCTCTTCTACTTCCTGTCGCTGACCGTGCCGAAGTCGGTCATCAACAACGGCATCCAGGGCAACGCCTTCAAGGACAGCAAGACCATCCCGTTCCTGGTCTGGGAACTCGATCTGTCGGCCATCCTGCCCGGCAAGGTCATCCGCTTCTTCGACGGCTTCCAGGTCGACCAGCTCCAGTACCTTGTCGTGATGAGCTTCGTCTTCCTGGGTGCGGTGGTCGTGAACGGCCAGTTCAAGAAGACGATCAACACCCAGAAGGGCCGCATGGGCGAGCGCATGCTGCGCCGCCTGCGCTACGAGCTCTACGACCGCATCCTGCGCTTCCCGCCGGCCCACTTCCGCAAGGTCAAGCAGGCCGAGCTCGCCACCATGGTCAAGGACGAGGTCGAGCCGCTCGGCGGCTTCATCGGCGATGCCTTCGTGGCGCCGATGTTCCTCGGTGGTCAGGCGCTGACTGCCATCATCTTCATCATGCTGCAGAACTGGCTGCTCGGCATCGTCGTGATCGTCCTGCTGGGCGTGCAGATGGCGATCATCCCGCGGCTGCGCAAGCCGGTGCTGGTGCTCGGCCGGCAGCGTCAGCTCTCGGCGCGGCTGCTTGCCGGCCGTATCGCCGAGACCGCCGATGGCGTCCACGAGATCCACGTCCACGGCGCCGCCAACTACGAGCGCGCCGACATCTCCGAGCGGCTGGGTGGCATCTTCAAGATCCGCTTCGACCTCTATCAGAAGAAGTTCGTCGCCAAGTTCTGGAACAACTTCCTCTCCCAGGCGACACCGTTCGCGATCTACCTGATCGGCGGCTATTTTGCGATCACCGGCCAGATGGACGTCGGCGCCGTGGTCGGCGTCCTGCTTGCCTACAAGGACCTGCCGTCGCCGATCAAGGAACTGATCGACTGGGACCAGCAGCGCCAGGACGTGCAGATCAAGTACGAGCAGGTGATCGACCAGTTCCAGCCCGAAGGCATGATGCCGCCCGAACTGCAGGCCATCCCCGACGGCCCGCCGCCGCCGCTCGGCAACGAGCTTGCGCTGGCCGGCGTCACCTTCTCCGAGGACGGCCGAGTGAAGCTCCTCGACAGCGTCACGCTTGCCGTGCCGACGGCGGCGAGAATGGCGGTGATCGGTGGCGCCGGCTCGGGCAAGGACGTGCTGGGTCAAATGCTGGCCCGCCTGGTGCTGCCGACCGGCGGCTCGGTCCGCCTCGATGGCAAGGATTTCTTCCAGGTGCCCGAATACCTGCTGGGCGCCCGCACCGCCTACGTCGGCCAGGACACCTATCTGTTCCCGCTCTCGGTCCGCGACAATCTGCTGTTCGGGTTGAAATTCCGGCCGGTCGCGCCAGCCAGCTACGATGATGCGACGCGCGCGGTGCGCGAGGCGTTCTGGAAGGAATCGGAGCGCGCCGGCAACCCGCCGTTCGATCCCAATGCCGACTGGATCGACTACGAACTGGCCGGCGCCACCGGCCCGGCCGACCTGCTGCCGCGCATGGTCGATGCCCTGCGCCAGGTCGAGATCGACGAGGACATCTATTCGCTGGGCCTGCGCGGCACCATCGACGCGGCACAGAGGCCCGATCTCGCCGACAAGATCCTAAAGGCGCGCCACACCCTGCACGGCCGCCTGCAGAACGAGGCCTATGCCGGCCTGGTCGAGCCGTTCAACGGCGATCTCTACAACAAGAACCTGTCGGTGGCTGAAAACCTGCTGTTCGGCACACCGCTCGGCAAGCAGTTCGACGGCGACAACATCGCGGCCGACCCCTACGTGCAGTCGGTGCTGCAGGCGACCGGCCTCAACCTCGACCTGCAGCGCATGGGGCTCAGCATCGCCGAAACCATGGTCGAGCTGTTCTCCGGCCTGTCACCCGACAATCCGCTGTTCGAGCAGTACAGCTTCATCTCGGCCGACGAGCTGCCCAACGTGCGACTGCTGCTGCAGCGGCTGGGCGGCAAGGGCATCGAGGCCGTGCCCGAAACCGACCGGCCACGCCTGATGACGCTGCCCTTTCGCTACATCGAGGCCCGCCATCGCCTCGGCCTGATCGACGCCGAGATGGAAGGGCGCATCCTGGCGGCCCGGCATGCCTTCGCCGAAGGCCTGCCGGCCGAGCTGCGCAGTGTCGTCGAGTTCTACGATTTCCAGCGCTACAACAGCGCCGCCACCCTGCAGGACAATATCCTGTTCGGGCGCCTGGTGTACGGCCAGGCCCAGGCCGAGACGCGAATCGGAACACTGATCGCCGAGGTCCTGAACGAGCTCGAGCTGCGCGACCAGGCGATCGAGGTCGGTCTGGAGTACAATGTCGGCGTCGCCGGCAAGCGCCTGCCGGCGACCCAGCGCCAGAAGCTCGGCATCGCCCGCGCCCTGATCAAGCGGCCACAGCTCTTGATCGTCAACGAGGCCGTCGCCATGTTCGATGGCCGCACGCAGGACCGCATCCGCGACAACATCCTGGCGGTAACGACGGTGGAAAAGCGCGGCGTGGTCTGGATCGCCAACCGGCCGGCCCAGGCCGAGCCGTTCGAGCAAATCGTGGTCATGCAGGCCGGCCGGGTTGCCTCGCAGGGCGCGCCCGAGGAACTGGCGGCGCGCGGCGGGCTCTATACCGAGTTGATGGCGTCGGCGTAACGGCAACGAGGAGGACGCGATGAACCTCAATGAAGAAGTCGAGCTGCTCAAGCGGGTGCCGATCTTCTCCAAGATCGAGCAGGCCAAGCTGAAATTGCTGGCCTTCACCAGCGAGCGGGTGAACTTCGCCGCGGGTCAGGAGGTCTGCCATCAGGGCGACCAGGGCGACACGATGTACGTCATCCTGGGCGGCACGGCGGACGTGCTGATCGACGCGGCGGGCGGCCAGATCGCCGTGGCGGAGATGAAGAAGAACAGCTTCTTCGGCGAGATCGCCATCCTGTGCGACGTGCCGCGCACCGCGACGATCAAGGCGAAGGAGCCGCTTGCCACGCTCAAGATCACCAAGGACATGTTCTACCGCCTGGTGGCCGAGTTCCCGCAGATGGCGGTCGAGATCATGCGCGAGCTGGCGCATCGCCTCGAGGACACCAACCAGAAGCTGCAAGCAGCCACCAAGCCCGCCTGACCGCCGCGCATGAGCCGTCTCGACAGTTTCATCGCGCGCATGCAGGCGCAGCGCGACTGCCTGAATTTCCTGAAGCCCGCGGTCGACCGGCTGGGTGGCCCGATCCTCGAGATCGGGCTGGGCAATGGCCGCACCTACGATCACCTGCGCGACCTCTTTCCCGGCCGCGACATCTACGTCTTCGAGCGCCAGGTAGCGGCCCATCCCGACTGCATCCCGCCCGACGATCGCCTGTTCCTGGGCGAGGCGCGGGACGCGCTACCGCGGGCCGCCGGGAAGCTGGGCGCCGTGGCGGCGCTGATCCACACCGATCTCGGCACCGGCGATCACGCCGCCAACATGGCGATGGGCGCCTGGCTCGGCCCGGCGCTGGATGCGCTGGCCGGGTCGGGCGGCTACATCCTCGCCAACCAGTCGCTTGAAGTGCCGCGCTGGCAGCGCCTGCCCGAGCCGGCCGGCGTGCCGAAGGACCGGTATTTCCTCTATCGGGTGAACTAGCGGCCGAACAGCTGGACGAGCGCCAACAGGGCGATCGCGCCCACGACCGAGCCGATGAAGCCCGCCGGCCGCCCGACGCGATAGAGGCCGAGTGCTTGGCCGCCATAGGTCGCGATCACCGAACCCGCGATGCCGATCAGGACCGTGATCCAGAATCCGTGGATGTGCGCACCGGGGCCGATCCAGCGCGCCACGAGGCCCACCAGGAAACCGATCAGTATGATGAAGATGATATGCATGGTCGCCACCCCTAAATCTCGAATGTCGCCAGCACCGGCACATGGTCGGATGCCTTCTCCCAGTCGCGCAGGTCGGCGTCGATGCGATAGCCGCTGATCGCTCCCGACAACGCCGGCGTGGCGAGGATGTGGTCGAGCCGGCGGCCGCGATTCGAAGCCCGCCAGTCGGTGTTGCGGTAGCTCCACCACGAATAGAGTTTCTTGTCGGCGGCCACGAAACGGCGCGGCACGTCGATCCAGTCGAGCGACGCCTGCATCTGGGCGAACAGGTCGACCTCGACGGGCGTGTGCGACACGATCTTGAGCAGCTGCTTGTGGTTCCACACGTCGTGCTCGAGCGGCGCCACGTTGAGGTCGCCGACGGCGATGCGGCGCAGGCCCTTGCGGGCGCGCGGCCTGGGCTTGTGGCTGGCGTACCACTTGGCCATCTCGCGGTAGAAGTCGAGCTTGTGCGCGAACTTCACGTTCTGGGCGACATCGGGAATATCGCCGCCCGCCGGGATGTAGAGATTGTCGAGCAGGATCGGATCGCCGCCGAGATCGAGCGCGACTTCGATATGGCGGCAATCCTCCTTGCCGCAGCGATGGTGGATGGTGGTGGCGGTGAACGGCACCTTCGAGAGGATCGCCACGCCGTTGTAGGACTTCATGCCCTGGACGAGGCGGTGGGTGTAACCCAGCGCCTCGAACGCGAGGTGCGGGAAGAACTCGTCCGGGCACTTGGTTTCCTGCAGGCAGAGCACGTCCGGCTTGCGCAGCCGCAGGTACCGCTCGACGTTACCGATCCGCAGGCGGACCGAGTTGATATTCCAGGTGGCGACCGTCAGGCTCATTGGATACGCACTATAGGCCAAGGCGGTGGAGGCCTCACCATGCAGATGGACGGCGACGAGAGCAGCAACATCGAGGACCGGCGCGACGACGGCGGCGGATTTGGTGGCAGCCTGGGGGGCGGCTTTCCGATGCCGATGGGCGGCGACGGCGTGTTCACGGGTGGACTGGGCGTGGTGGGCTTCATCGTGCTGGCGCTGCTGTTCGGTGCCGACCCCGGCGAGATCCTGGGCGGCATGACCGGCGGCACCTCGAGCCATGCGCCGGCGCCATCATCGTCAGCCAGCCATCCCGCCCAGCGGCCCGCAGCCGATCCAGAAACGCAGTTCGTGGCGCGCGTGCTGAAAAGCACCGAGACCGTGTGGTCCGACATCTTCCGCGACATGGGCAAGGTCTATCGCGAGCCCAAGCTGGTACTGTTCCGCGACGCCACGCGCACCGACTGCGGCGTCGGCCAGGCCGCCATGGGGCCGTTCTATTGCCCCGCCGACCAGCGCGTTTATCTCGACCTCGGCTTCTTCGACGAACTCGCCCAGCGCTTCCATGCGCCCGGCCAGTTTCCACAAGCCTACGTCATCGCCCACGAGATCGGGCACCACGTCCAGAACCTGCTCGGCATCTCGGGCCAGGTGCAGCAGATGCGCCAGAGCATGAGCAAGCGCGACGGCAACGCGCTGTCGGTGCGGACCGAATTGCAGGCCGATTGCTTTGCCGGTGTCTGGGCCAACCGCGCCGACCGCCAGCGCGGCGGCAAGATGATCGACGATCGCGACATCGATCAGGCGATGGCCGCGGCGACGGCGATCGGTGACGACAGATTGCAGCGCCAGACGCAGGGCCGCGTCGTTCCCGACAGCTTTACGCACGGCAGCAGCGCCCAGCGCACGCGCTGGTTCCGCGTCGGCCTCGACAGCGGCGATTACCGCAAGTGCGACACCTTCCGCGCCCAACAATTATAGCTGGCTAGACCAGCGTGCAGGTGACGGTTCCGCAGCCATCGACGAAGCCGGCCAGCGTGTCGCCCTTGACCACCGCGGCCACGCCGTCGGGCGTACCTGTGTAGATCAGGTCGCCGGCGGCCAGCGCCACCAGGCCCGACAGATACGAGATCGTCTCCGGCACGCTCCAGATCAGGGCGTTGAGGTCCGACTTCTGGCGGGTCTTGCCGTTCACATCGAGCTGGATGGTGCCCTTCGACGGATGGCCGATTTTCGATGCGGGGAAGATCTCTCCGATCGGCGCGGACTGGTCGAAGCCCTTGCCCATGTCCCACGGCCGGCCCATGTCCTTGGCTTGGTTCTGCAGGTCGCGGCGGGTCATGTCGAGGCCGACGCCGTAGCCGAAGACGTGATCGAGCGCCTTGTCGATGGCGATGTTGGCGCCACCGGACTTCATCGCCACCACCAGCTCCATCTCGTGGTGCAGGTTCTTGGTG
The DNA here is from genome assembly GCF_004296935.1 of Reyranella sp. Lineage (GTDB taxonomy): Bacteria > Pseudomonadota > Alphaproteobacteria > Reyranellales > Reyranellaceae > Reyranella. The sequence continues at coordinate 77,369 of NZ_SCVH01000166.1, read as the reverse complement.
GCTGACGGATAGGCGACCTTGGTCGGGTTCTTGGGATCGGCGCAGATGACGATGGCGTCGGCCGGCTTGGTGAAAAAGAAGGGCGGCTCGCGGTCGGGATCATGGCCCATCTCGCGGGCATGGGCGGCATAGTTGCGGCCGACGCAGAAGATGCGGCGGACCGGGAACAGGTCGCCGGTTCCATGGACCGGCACGCCGACAGTGGCCGGCGGCGTCACGACATAAGCCATCGCTTTCCCCCTCAAGAGCGTGCCTTTATGAAGGGCACCGGAGTGCCAGGCAATGACCGACGAGAATATCCTGATCGTGCAGGCCGATTCGGCTGAAACCTCACTGGGCTGGGCCACCCTGGGGCCCCGGCGCTGGCGCTGCACGGTGGGTGAAGGCGGCATCCGCGAGGACAAGGTCGAGGGCGATGCCGCCACGCCGGCAGGAGAATATCCGCTACGTCGCCTCTATTTCCGCAACGACCGGCTGGTGCTGCCCAAGGTCCGCCTGCCGGCCCGGCCGATCTCCGAGCACGACGGCTGGTGCGACGACCCCCAGTCGCCGACCTACAACCGGCTGGTCCATGTGCCCAACGACTGGAGCGCCGAGAAGATGTGGCGCGAGGACGCCCTCTACGACCTCGTGGTCGTGGTCGGCTACAACGACGACCCGCCGGAGGGCGAATGGGGCAGCGCCATTTTCCTCCATGTCGCGCGCGAGGATTATGCGCCGACCAAGGGCTGCGTCGCCTTCTCGCAAGCCGACCTGCTGGAACTGGTGCCACTGCTCGGCCCCGCGACCCGCCTGCGCGTGTTGGCGCTTCCGGCGTCCGAGCAGGTGCCGGCGAGCGGCGAAGGCGCCGAGATGAAGACGCTGGAAGATTTCGACGAAAAAGACTGGTGAGCCGGCCCGTGTGAACGCGCTAGCCGACAACACGGCCGATGGCGCGGGCGGTGTAGTCGACCAGCGGGATGATGCGGGCGTAGTTGAGTCGCGTCGGGCCGATGACGCCGATGGCGCCCAGGATCCGTTCCTGCGAATCGCGGAACGGCGCCACCACCATCGAACAGCCGGTGTTGGCGAACAGCGGATTGTCGGAACCGATGAAGATCTGCACGCCCGACGCCGTGTTGGAAAGCTCGAGCAGCCGCACGAAACCCTCGCCGCGCTCGAGCGCGTCGAACAGCGTACGGACGCGTTCGAGATCCTCGATCGCGGTGATGTCCTCCAGGAGCCGCGCCTGACCGCGCACGATCAGCGCGCTGCCTGGCTCGCCCGCCCAGGTCGCCAGGCCCGATTCGATCACGCGCGCGGTGAGGTCGTTCAGCTCGGCTCGCTGCAGCTTCAGGTCTTCCAGAATGAGGCGACGCGCATCCTCGAAGGTGCGCCCCATCAGGCGCGCGTTGAGATAATTGGTGGCCTCGATCAACGCCGACGGCGGCATGCCCAAAGGCGTGTCGATGACGCGGTTCTCGACATGGCCCGATTGCGTGACGGTCACAACCAGCGCGCGTCCGGGGCCAAGATTGACGAACTCGATATGCTTCAGCGGCTGCTCGGTCTTGGGCGCCATCACGAGGCCGGCGCAGCGCGACAGGCCGGAGAGCAGCGTCGTCGCCTGCTCCAGCGCCTCGGTAACGCTGCGGCCGACCGTGGCGCAGCGCGCCTCGATGCTGCTGCGTTCTTCCTCGGAAATGTTGCCGACCTCGAGCAGACCGTTGACGAAGAGCTTCAGACCGGCGTCGGTCGGCAGGCGGCCCGCCGAGGTGTGGGGGGCATAGAGCAGCCCGACATCCTGCAGATCCGCCATGATGTTGCGGATGGTGGCGGGCGACAGCGTCTCCGACAGTTTGCGCGTGAGGGCGCGGGAGCCCACCGGCTCGCCGGTCTCGACGTAGCCCTCAACGACCAGGCGCAGGACCTCGCGCGCGCGGTCGTTCAACTCGGCAACCGAGGCCGTCTGCCGTTGTCCGGGGGGACTATCGGCGAGGACCCCCCCGGGAGAGCCGATACGGTGGATCGCCATGGAAAAAATGTAGGTAGTACAAGGGGGCGGGTCAATGAACGCAGCCAAGAAGGCTAAAGGGGGCGGCTGGATTCGTAACCGTCCCGGCGCTACACCGGCCGCCCGCCATTCGGGCGATATATGTTCAGGAGAAGAATGATGCGCCCTTCCGGCCGCAGTCCCGACCAACTACGCCCGATTTCCCTGGAGCCGGGCTTCTCGCGCTACGCCGAAGGCTCGTGCCTGGTGAAGTTCGGCGAAACCCATGTCCTCTGCACCGCCTCGGTCGACGACAAAGTGCCGCCGTTCCTGCGTAATTCGGGGCGAGGCTGGGTCACTGCCGAATACGGCATGTTGCCGCGCTCGACCCATACCCGCACGGACCGTGAGGCTGCTCGCGGCAAGCAGTCGGGCCGTACCCAGGAGATCCAGCGCCTGATCGGCCGCGCGCTGCGCGCCGTCGTCGATTTGCCGGCCATGGGCGAGCGACAAATAAATATCGACTGCGACGTGCTGCAGGCCGATGGCGGCACCAGGACGGCCAGCATCACCGGCGCCTGGGTGGCGCTGCATTTCGCCTTCGAGCGACTGATCAAGGACGGCAAGCTCACGGCCAACCCGATGAGCGGCCAGGTGGCGGCGGTGTCGTGCGGCCTGTTCGAGGGCGCGGCGGTGCTCGACCTCGACTATCCCGAGGATTCCAAGGCCCAGGCCGACGCCAACTTCGTGCTGACCGGCGATGGCGGCATCGTCGAGGTCCAGGGCACGGCCGAAGACAAGCCGTTCAGCGAGGCGCAGTTCATGGAACTGCTCAATCTTGCCAAGAAGGGCGTCGGCGAACTGGCGCGCCTGCAGCGACTGGCGATCGGCAAAACCTGATGCCGCGCCGCTTCGTCTTGCCCAAGCTGGTGGTGGCCACCCACAACCGCGGCAAGGCGGGCGAGATCCGCACCATGCTCGGCGCATTCGGCGTCGAGATCGTCTCGGCGGGCGAGCTCGGCCTGCCGGCGCCCGACGAGACCGGCATTACCTTCGAGGAGAACGCCACCATCAAGGCGCTGGCAGCGACTCGGGCGAGTGGATTGCCGGTACTGGCCGACGATTCCGGCCTCAGCGTACATGCGCTCGACGGGCAGCCCGGGGTCCATTCAGCCGACTGGGAGGGTCCGGCACGCGACGCCAAAGTCGCCATGCAGCGCATCCAGGACGAACTCGCCAAGCGCGACGTTCCCAGGACCGACGTCGCGCGAGCCGCCACCTTCCATTGCGTGCTGGCGCTGGCCTGGCCCGATGAGCATCTCGAGCTGTTCCACGGCACTTGCGACGGCAGCATCGTCTGGCCGCCGCGCGGCAGCGGCGGCCACGGCTATGATCCCTGCTTCCAGCCGAAAGGCGATACCCGGACGACGGCGCAAATGTCCGATGCCGAGAAGAACGCCATCAGTCATCGAGGCCGTGCTTTCCGGATGATGGTCGAGGCCTGCTTCAGATGAGCGCGCAGCCGCTGGGCGTCTATGTCCATTGGCCCTTCTGCAAGTCGAAGTGCCCCTACTGCGACTTCAACAGCCATGTTCGCGACGGCGTCGAACAGGCGCGCTGGCGCGACGCGCTCCTGAAGGAGCTGGAGCATGCCGCCCGCGAGGCACCGGACCAGCGCGTCGAGACGATCTTTTTCGGCGGCGGTACGCCGTCGCTGATGGCGCCCGAGACCGTGGCGGCCGTGATCGCGCGGACCCGGGAGCTGTGGGATTGTGCTGCCGATGTCGAGATCACCCTGGAAGCCAACCCGACCTCGGTCGAGGCCCGGAGGTTCGCGGCCCTGGCCGAGGCCGGCGTCAATCGCGTGTCTCTGGGCATCCAGGCGCTGGACGCCCCGTCGCTCAAATTCCTCGGCCGCGAGCACTCGACCGACGAGGCGCTTGAAGCCCTCGGCACCGCGCGACGGCACTTCTCCCGCTTCTCGTTCGACCTGATCTATGCCCGGCCGGGCCAGACACCCGAGGCCTGGGCCGAGGAACTGGAGCGCGCACTCGGCCTCGCGGGCGAGCACCTCTCGCTTTACCAGCTGACCATCGAGCGCGGCACCCGCTTCTTCACCGATCATGCCCGCGGCGCCTTCGTCCTGCCGGACGAGGAGGCGGCAGCCTCGATGTTCGAGGCGACCCAGGCGCGTCTCGCGGTGGCTGGCCTCCCCGCCTACGAAATATCCAACCACGCCCGGCCGGGGGCTGCCTGCCGCCATAATTTGATCTATTGGCGGTATCAGGATTACGTCGGCATCGGACCGGGCGCCCACGGCCGCTTCGCCGAACGCCCGGCACAGGCCCCGGCCAAGCGGGCGACGCGGCGGGCGAGTGGACCGGAAGCCTGGTTGGACGCCGTCGAGCAGGCCGGCCACGGCACGGCGGAAAGCTCGGTGGTTGCCGGGCAGGATCTGGTGGAGGAGGCGTTGATGATGGGACTGCGACTGGCCGACGGCATCGACCGCGCCACGTTCGCGTCCGTCACCGGCGCCGATCCCGTGGCGGCACTGGGTGAGGCCAGGCTGGCGCCGCTGGTCAGGGCGGGCTTCCTCGAGATCGAACCGGATCGCCTCCGCGCTACCGCGTCGGGCCGACAGCGCCTCAATGCGCTCCTCGAGCGGCTGATCGCATGAGACTGCCCCTGCGGACATCGGCGCTTCTGGTGATGCTGCTCGCCATGGCGGGGACTGCGTTCGCCCAGCAGCAGCCGCGGCCACCAGCCAAGCCGGCGCCGGCGCCGGCCAAGCCCGCACCAAAGTCGCCCTTCACGCCGCCCGCCTTCAAGATCACGGTCGCCACCGAGGCCGCCTTCCCGCCCTTCAACTATCTCGACCGCAAGGGCATGCCGGCCGGCTTCGAGATGGAGCTGGCGCAGGAGGCCTGCCAGCGCATGAAAGCCGAGTGCGAGTTCACCGCCTTCAAATGGGATGAGCTCATCCCGGGCCTGCTCGACAAGAAATTCGACATGGTCATGTCGTCGATGGAAGTGACCAGCGAGCGGCGCAAACGGATGGCCCTGTCGCGCCGCTACTACCTCTCGCCCGGCGCCTTCATCGCGCAGAAGGGGGCGCCGTTCGACGGCCCACCTTCGTTGCTGCGCAACAAGCGGATCGGCATCCAGAAGGATTCGACGCACGCCGACTGGGCCGACAAGAGCTTCCGCCGCTCGGCCCAGCTCAAGCGCTACAACACGCTGGCCGAAGCCTTGCGCGCGCTCACCAATGACGAGGTCGATGCGGTGTTCGGAGACAAGGTCCAGCTCTGGCTGTGGAGCCAGAAGCCCGAGGGCAAGTGCTGCGAGCTGGTCGGACAGGACATCAAGGACAACCAGACCCTGGGCATCGGCGTCGCCGCCGGCGTGCGCCGCGAGGACATGAAGCTGCGCGACGCCTTCAACAAGGCGCTGGGCGAGATGATGAGCGACGGGACCTACAAGAAGATCAACGAGAAGTATTTCCCGTTCGCGATCAACTAGAGGTCGGCCAACGGGAGGTCGATCAGTGCAGCGCGCGATCGCGCGAGACGTAGAGGCCGCGCTTCAGTTCCTTGAAGAAATGCGGAACCTGCGGATGCGACACCGGCTTGCCGGTTTCGTCGGGCAGCAGGTTCTGTTCCGAGACGTAGGCGACATAGGTCGTCTGCGAATTCTCGGCCAACAGGTGATAGAAGGGCTGGTCGCGGCGCGGGCGAACCTCCGCCGGAATCGACGCCAGCCACTCCTCGGTGTTGGCGAACACCGGGTCGACGTCGAAGATGACGCCGCGGAACGGATAGACACGGTGCTTCACCACCTGGCCGATGGCGAACTTCGCGGTGCGCGTCGGCGGTTCGACGATCGCCGGGACGGAAGCGTGATTGTCGATTTCCATGGCGCAAGTATTACCTCGAACAAGGCCGCAGGCAACGCGGTCGGATCGCCGATTTCACCGGCCCCGTGCAACAATACGTGAGCCGCCGGCCTTTGGATCGCCCTGCAAGAATAGGGCCGGCTTTCCGGCGGCGGCCGCCTCGGTTGACGCGAGGCACCCGCCCGTGGACTCTGCGGCCGGAGAGGAACAGGGGGTACTGGGTCCTTGGTCGACAGTCTGAAAGTCCGATTCTGGGGCGTGCGCGGCTCCATTTCCTGCTCGGGCGCCGAGTACACGCGCTATGGCGGCAACACCTCGTGCCTGGAAGTGACTGCCGGCGGCCGCCGGCTGATTTTCGATGCCGGCACGGGCATCCGGACGCTCGGCCTTGAACTCGCCCGGCAGGCCCCACTCGACATCGACATCTACTTCACGCACACCCATCTTGATCACATCTCGGGTCTCACTTTCTTCGAGCCGCTGTTCGAAAGGCGCAATTCGGTGCGCATGTGGGCCGGTCATCTGGAGGCGCCCTACACGCTGAAGAAAGTGGTCGGCCACCTGATGCAGGCGCCGCTCTATCCGGTGTCGCTGGAAGTCTTCCAGGCGTCCGTCGCGTTCCGGGAGTTCAAGAGCGGTCAGACGCTGTCGTGCGGCGAGGCCGTGAGCATGCGCACGGCGCCGCTCAACCATCCCAATGGCGCCACCGGCTACCGCGTCGAACACGGCGGCAAGTCGATCTGCTACATCACCGACACCGAGCACCACGAGGGCAGGCGAGACCAGACGATCGTCGAGCTCTGCCGCGGCGCCGACGTGATGATCTACGACTCGAGCTACACCGACGCCGAATACCCGCGCTATCGCGGCTGGGGCCATTCGACCTGGCAGGAGGGCGTGCGGATCGCCGACGCGGCCGGCGTCGGCACGCTTGCGATCTTCCATCACGATCCCAGCCATGACGACGCCTTCATGGACGGCGTGGCGCGCGAGGCGGCAGCCGCCCGCCCCGGCACAGTGCCGGGCGGCCTGCCGCGCGCGATCGTCGCCCACGAAGGGCTGACGCTCACCCCGTGACCCGCTCGCTCAGCCTGCGCGGACGCTGGCGGCGGTTGGCGCTGGGACTGCCGACCGTACTGGGCCTGGCGCCGCGCGGCTGGTTCATCCCGCATCGCTACGCACCGTTGCTGCCGCCGCCAGGCACCCAGCCGCCCTATCCGGCGATCGAGCAGCTGTTCGAACGGCACGCCGGAGCCTTTGCCGCGATGATCGATGCGGTCGACAGCCACGCCGCCGGGCTCGAAGGGCTGAAGAGCCTGCTCGGGCAAGCCTGGTTTCCCTCGCTCGACGCTGCTGTCGCCTACGCCCTGGTTCGCGAGCGCAAGCCGCAGCGCATCATCGAGGTCGGCTCGGGCCATTCGACCCGCATCCTGGCGCGGGCCGAGTGCGGTGTCGGCGAGATCGTCGCCGTCGATCCGATGCCGCGCGCCGACGTCGCCGGCCTGCCTGGCGTGCGCGTCGTGCCCTCGACCCTGCAGGCCGCCCCGGCCGGCCTGTTCGACGGGTTGCGCGCCGGCGACGTGCTGTTCATCGATTCAAGCCACATCCTGATGCCCGGCAGCGACGTCGATATTCTGCTCAATCGTGTCCTGCCGCGTCTGCCGGCCGGTGCCCTCGTGCATATTCACGACATCTTCCTGCCGTTCGACTATCCGCCGATTTGGGGCTGGCGGAACTACAACGAACAGCAGGGCGTGGTGCCGCTGCTGGCGACCGGTGCGTGGCGGCCGCTGTTCTCCAGCGTCTGGGCGACGCGGCGGATGGGCGACCGGCTGGCCGCCTCGGTGGTGGCGCGGTTGCCGCAGCCGGCCGAGTCGATGGCAACAAGTCTCTGGCTCGAGAAAGTCTGATGTTCGCGCGCCTCGCCGGCTGGTTGTTCGACGGCGGCGGACCGGAAAACATTCCGGAACGCGTGCGCGACACCATCCGGCGCCAGCAGGAGCAGAGCGAGATCCTGATCGGCTGGATCCAGCTCGTCATCGTGACCCTGCTCATCGGCGTCTACGAAGGCACCAGCATGGCCGAGGGCCTGGTGCAGGACGACTACTCGATCGAGCGGGAAGTGCTGCTGATCTACGGCGCAATCTGCATTGCCCGACTGGCGCTCGCCTACATGCGCCTGCTGCCGACCTGGATGATCTACCTCTCGGTCGTCATCGACATGGCGCTGCTGATGGGCCTGATCTTCAGCTTCCATCTGAAGTATGCCCAGACCGCCGCCTTCTACCTGAAGGTACCGACGCTTCTGTACGTGTTCCTGTTCATCGGCCTCCGCGCGCTGCGCTTCGAGGCGCGCCTCGTGATGTTCAGCGGCGTCTGCGCCGCCATCGGCTGGGCCTGGCTCACCTACTACGTCGCCACGGGGCGCGGCGGCCCGCCCAACCGGACGCATAATTTCATCGAGTACATGACCTCGAACGCCCTGCTGGTCGGCGCCGAGATCGACAAGATCATCGCCATCCTGCTCACCACCGCCGTACTGGCACTCGCCATCGCGCGCGCGCGCCACCTGCTGGTGCGCTCGGTCAGCGAAGGGGCCGCGGCGCGTGACCTGTCGCGTTTCTTCGACCCCGGCGTCGCCGCCCGCATCCGGACGGCGGCGATGTCGATCAAAGCGGGTGAGGGTGAATTGCGTGACGTCGCCATCATGAACGTCGACCTGCGCGGCTTCACCCGGCTGTCGACCGAGCTCGAGCCGGACGAGGTGATGAAGGTGCTGCAGGACTATCAAGGCCGGGTCTGCCCGCTGATCGCGAGCAATGGCGGCAGCATCGACAAGTTCCTGGGCGACGGCATCCTGGCCTCTTTCGGCGCGGTGGCGGCCTCGCCGACGGCCGCCGCCGACGCCTTGCGCGCCGCCGACGCGGTCATCGCGGCGGCAGACCATTGGATCGCCGAGCGCCGGGCCGCCGGCCTGCCACCGCTCACGGTCGGCATGGCGGTGTCGTCCGGCCGCGTCGTCTTCGGCGCCGTCGGCGACGGCGAACGGCTGGAGTTCACCGTGATCGGCGATGCAGTTAATTTCGCGGCGAAACTGGAGAAGCACAACAAGGACGAAAAGACTCGGGCCGTCACCGATGCCGCCACCTACGCCCTGGCCGAGCGGCAGGGCTACCTCCCGCCTGCGGTGCGCGAGCGGCGGGCAGGCCGGCAGGTGGGTGGCGTCGCGGATTTGGTCGATATTGTGGTCCTGGCCACATAGAATGGGCGGCGTAAAACCGGGCCCTGAGGCCGGTTGCCTTGCCCTTTCCGCATTCGGAGCCTATGTAATTTGAAGCGAGCTGGAGACGAGTTGGCGGAGCGCCATCGTGGGTAACAACTACGACATCATTCTCATCGGACTGGTCGCGGTCTTCCTGATCCTGCGACTGCGTTCCGTTCTCGGCAAGCGCACGGGCAACGAGCGCCCGCCGGCGCGCGATCCACTGGCACCGCCGCCCCCTCCGGCGCCGCGCGTCGGGGATGCGCCCGCCGGGACTTCCGCGCGACCCGACAATGTCGTGCCATTGCCGACTGCCAATGCGCCGCCACCGCGGCCCTCGTCCGCAGTGACCGGACCGGGCGGGATTCGTGCCACCGTCATGCCGACCGCCGCCGCCGCGGTCGCTGCCATCCGCGCCGCCGATCCCAGCTTCGATCCCATGGGCTTCACCACCGGCGCCCGCGCCGCCTTCACGGCCATTGTCGAGGCTTTCGCCAAGGACGATGTCGCGACGCTGCGTCCGCTGCTCGACGGCCCGACCTTCACCAGCTTCGAGGCGGCGATCCGCACCCGCCGCGAGCGCGGGGAAAAGGCCGAGACAACTCTGATCGGTTTCGAAGCCTCCGACATTGCCGCAGCCGAGCTGCAGGGCACCGTGGCGTCGGTCACCGTGCGCTTCGTCAGCGAGCAGATCAACGTGGTGCGCAATGCCGATGGCCAGATCGCCGATGGCAACCCGAATGAAGTGCAGAAGGTTGTCGATCTCTGGACATTCCGTCGCGATACCAAGTCCAGCGATCCCAACTGGCTGCTGACAAAGACTGAAAGCGAAGGCTGAGGGAGGCTTTTCCGAATATGCGCTGGGCTGTCCTGTCCGGTGGCGCGGCATGGCTTGCCGTCGCCGGCCTCCTGTCTGCGTGTGCCGACGGCGGGACGACTACGCCCGAGAAGCGGGTAGCGATGGCGCCGATCTCGTTCAACGAGATCGCCGGCTGGGCCGAGGATAAACACAGCGAAGCGCTCGCCACCTTTCGCCGCTCCTGCCCCAAGCTGACGACCGGGCCGGAGACCAGGATCGTCACCGATGGCGGTGAAAAGACCGTCACCCCCGCCGAATGGAAGCGCATCTGCGATGCCGGTGCCACGATCAAGGCCGGCGACAACCGCGCCGCCCGGCTGTTCTTCGAGCAGAATTTCCGGCCGCTCCTGGTCCAGGCGACGGCCAAGTTCACCGGCTACTTCGAACCCGAGATGCGGGGCAGCAAGGCGCCGTCACGCCTGTCCACCGTGCCGGTCTATCGCCGGCCACCCGATCTCACCGACAAGCCCTACTATACGCGTGCCGAGATCGAGCAGGGCGCACTGAAGGGCAAGGGCCTCGAGATCGCCTACGTGCAGGATCCGGTCGGACTGTTCGAGGTCCAGGTCCAGGGCAGCGGCAAGATCCACCTCGCCGAAGGCGGCACGATGACCCTCGGTTTCGACGGCTCCAACAACCGTCCCTACACGGCCATCGGCAATGTGCTGCTCGAGATGGGCGTGATGAAGAAGGACGACGTCACGTGGCCCGCGATCCGCGACTGGCTGAGACGCAATCCGCAGCAGGCACGCGACGTGATGCGCAAGAACGAGCGCTATATCTTCTTCAAGGACACAAGAAGCCAGACCGCCGCCGGCGCCGAGGGCGTGCCCCTCACCGCGCAGCGCAGCCTCGCGGTCGATACGACCCTCACGCCCTTCGGCACGCCGGTCTGGATCGACACCGTGCGGCCTTTGGCGCGCAAGCCGGGTGCCACCGAGCCCTACCGTCGCCTGATGGTCGCCCAGGACGCCGGCGCCGCCATCAAGGGGCCGGCACGCGGCGACGTATTCTTCGGCAACGGCCCGCAGGCCGCCGACTGGGCCGGCCGCATGAACAGTGGCGGCCGGGCCATCGTGCTGGTGCCCAACAAGGGCTGACGCCTCCCGGCGCTGGCGCGGGAGGCCTTTCCCCCCGGGATCAGGCCAAGTCGAAGCGATCGAGGTTCATCACCTTGGTCCAGGCAGCCACGAAGTCTCGCACGAACTTCTTCTGCGAGTCGTCGCAGGCATAGACCTCCGCAAGGGCCCGAAGCTGGGGGTTCGAACCGAAGACGAGGTCGACACGGGTGCCGGTCCACTTCGGCTCACCCGTCGCACGATCGCGTCCTTCGAAAACGTCCTCGGCGGCCGAGGCCGGCTTCCACGTCGTGCCCATGTCGAGCAAGTTCACAAAGAAGTCGTTGGTGAGAGTCTCGGGACGCTTCGTGAAGATGCCGTGCGACGACTGGCCGACGTTCGTATTGAGCACGCGCATGCCACCGACGAGGACCGTCATTTCAGGGGCGGTCAGCGTCAGAAGCTGTGCGCGATCCACCAGCCTCTCTTCTGCCGAAACGTCGTATCCGGCCTTGAGATAGTTGCGGAATCCATCCGCGATCGGTTCGAGCGGCGCAAAGGCCTCGACGTCGGTCTGCTCCTGCGACGCATCCGTGCGGCCTGGCGCGAAGGGAACCTCCACGTCATGTCCGCCCTTCTTCGCCGCCTGCTCGACGGCGGCGGCGCCACCGAGGACGATCAGGTCGGCGAGCGATACTTTCTTGCCGCCGGTCTGCGCAGCGTTGAACGCCTTCTGGATGCCCTCGAGCGTCTCAAGCACGGCGGCCAGTTGAGCGGGCTGGTTCGCCTCCCAATCCCTCTGTGGCGCGAGGCGGATGCGCGCACCGTTTGCGCCGCCGCGCTTGTCGGAGCCGCGGAAGGTTGCGGCCGATGCCCAGGCAGTCGAGACCAGCGCGGAGATGGACAGGCCGGAAGCGAGGGTTCTGGCCTTGAGGGCGCCGATGTCCTGCTCATCGATCAGCACGTGGTCGACCGCCGGGACGGGGTCCTGCCACAGCAGCACCTCCGAAGGGACTTCGGGTCCGAGATAGCGCGCGCGTGGACCCATGTCGCGATGAGTGAGTTTGTACCAGGCCCGGGCGAAGGCTTCGGCGAACAGGTCGGGATTCTCGTGGAAGCGCCGCGAAATCTTTTCGTAAGCGGGATCGAACCGCAACGCGAGGTCGGTGGTCAGCATGGCGGGCGCGTGGCGCTTTGACCGATCGTGTGCATCCGGCACCGAACCGGCACCTGCGCCGTGCGTCGGCTTCCATTGATGTGCGCCCGCTGGGCTCTTGGTCAGCTCCCAATCATAGCCGAACAGGTTCCAGAAGAAGTTGTTGCTCCACTTCGTCGGCGTCGTGGTCCAGGTGACCTCCAGGCCGCTGCTGATTGTGTCAGCGCCCTTGCCCGTGCCGAATTTGCTCTTCCAGCCGAAGCCCTGTTCCTCGATGCCGGCGGCTTCCGGCTCCGGGCCCACCAGCGCCGCATCGCCAGCGCCATGGGTCTTGCCGAAAGTGTGGCCGCCGGCGATGAGGGCCACGGTCTCCTCGTCGTTCATTGCCATGCGTGCGAAGGTCTCGCGAATGTCCTTGGCGGCAGCGAGCGGATCGGGGTTGCCGTTAGGGCCTTCCGGATTGACGTAGATCAGGCCCATCTGGACGGCCCCGAGGGGGTTTTCGAGATCCCTGTCGCCCGAGTAGCGCTTGTCGCCGAGCCAGGCGTCCTCTTTACCCCAGTAGATGTCCTCTTCGGGCTCCCAGACGTCCGCGCGCCCACCGGCGAAGCCGAACGTCTTGAAGCCCATCGACTCCAGCGCGCAGTTGCCGGTGAGGATCATCAGATCGGCCCAGGAAATCTTGTCGCCGTACTTCCGCTTGATCGGCCAGAGCAGCCGGCGCGCCTTGTCGAGGTTCACGTTGTCCGGCCAGCTGTTGAGCGGCGCGAAACGCTGCGTGCCCGAGCCCGCTCCACCGCGGCCGTCACCGACGCGATAGGTGCCCGCGCTGTGCCATGCCATCCGGATGAAGAACGGACCATAGTGGCCGAAGTCGGCCGGCCACCAGTCCTGCGGGTCGGTCATCAGCGCGTAGAGGTCCTTCTTCAGGGCTCGGAGGTCGAGCTTCTTGAATTCCGCCGCGTAGTCGAAATCCTTGGCCATGGGATCGGACAGGGCCGAGTTCTGGTGCAGAACTTTGAGGTTCAGCTGGTTCGGCCACCAATCGCGATTCGATCTGCCCGCAAAAGTCTCTTTCGGGCGCGCGCCGTGCGCGACGGGGCACTTGCTGGCGCTTTCGGCATTCTGTTCATTCATGTCGCTCTCCGATCGTGGTTGTCGGTTTCTATATCAGATTAGAATAATTCTAAACAAGGGGCCGTTGCACCCTATTTTCGCGACTGCCATCTTGGCCACCGTGTCAAAGTCACCGTCCGGTCCAAATCCTCGCCCGCGCCGCGTCGGGCTTTTCGTCACCTGCCTCGTCGATCTGTTCCGGCCTTCGGTCGGCTTCGCCGCGGTCAAACTGCTCGAGGACGCGGGCTGTACGGTCGAGGTGCCGCCCCTGCAAGTCTGCTGCGGCCAGCCGGCCTACAATAGCGGCGACCGCGCTACGACGCGGGCGATCGCGGTCCAGGTCATCGCCGCCTTCGAAGGCTACGACGCCGTCGTGGCGCCGTCCGGCTCCTGCGGCGGAATGCTGAGTCACCACTATCCCGGCCTGTTCGAAGACGATCCGGCGATGAAAGCACGAGCCGAGAGCCTCGCCGGGCGCAGTTACGAGTTGATGGCATTCCTGGTCGACGTGCTGGGGGTCGAGACGGTTGCGGCGCGTTATGACGGCACCGTCACCTATCACGATTCCTGCTCCGGCCTGCGCGAACTCGGGGTCAAGGACCAGCCGCGCCGGCTGCTTGGAACCGTCCAGGGCCTCGCGGTCCGCGAGATGAAAACGCCCGAGGTATGCTGCGGTTTCGGCGGCACTTTCTGCGTGAAATATCCTGAAATATCGAATGCCATGGTTGGCGAAAAGTCGGCCGATATTGCCGCTTCCGGCGCCGGCACCCTGCTGGCCGGCGACCTCGGCTGCCTGATGAACATGGCGGGCAAGCTGCAGCGCGAGGGCAGCCCGGTGCGCGTCCGCCACGTTGCCGAAGTGCTGGCGGGCATGGGCGATCTTCCGGCGATCGGGGAACCCGAGCGCGGCGAGCCCGGCTGATGGAATCCACCGCTCGCGACTTCAACGACAATGTCGACCATGCCCTGGCCGATCCCAATCTGCAGGATTCGCTGGCCAAGCTGAAGGTCGGGTTCTCCGAGCGCCGCCGCCAGGCGGCAGAGCGCCTGCCCGAGTTCGAGGCGCTGCGCGATCGCGCGCGCGACATCAAGAACCATGCCCTGGCCAACCTCGATTTCTATCTCGAGGAGTTCGAGCGCAAGGTTCTGGCGCTGGGCGGTCACGTACATTGGGCGCCGACCGCCGCCGACGCACGGCGCATCATCGGCGAGCTGTGCCAGAGCATGGGTGCCAGGACCGTCGCCAAGTCGAAATCGATGGTGGCCGAGGAGATCGCCCTCAACGAGCATCTCGAGGCGATCGGCATCGCGCCGATCGAGACGGACCTCGGCGAATACATCATCCAGCTCCGCCACGAGCCGCCCAGCCACATCATCGCGCCCGCGGTCCATCTCACCAAGGACCAGGTGGCCGACACGTTTCTCGAGCATCATGCCAAGCTCGGCTTCACCAAACGCCTGACCGAGCGCAACGACCTCGTCGCCGAGGCGCGCTATGTGTTGCGCCAGAAGTTCCTCGATGCCGACGTCGGCCTCACCGGCGCCAATTTCCTGGTCGCCGAGACCGGCTCCTCCATGCTCATCACCAACGAGGGTAATGCCGATCTCTCCAACACACTGCCCCGGATGCACATCGTGCTGGCCAGCATCGAGAAGGTGATCCCGACGCTGGAGGACGCCGCCGTCCTGCTGCGCGTCCTCGCACGCTCGGCGACGGGCCAGGAATCCTCGGCCTACACCACGCTCAACACCGGGCCGAAACGGCCCGAGGATCTCGACGGGCCGGAGCACTATCACGTCGTCATCCTCGACAACGGCCGCTCGGCCGTGCTCGGCACCGAAATGCAGGACATCCTGCGCTGCATCCGCTGCGGCGCCTGCATGAACCATTGCCCGGTCTACGGTGCGATTGGCGGACACGCCTACGGCTGGGTCTATCCCGGACCGCTGGGCGCGGTGTTGACGCCGCAGCTGATCGGCGTCGAGGAAGCCGGCAACCTGCCCAATGCCTCGACCTTCTGCGGCCGCTGCGAGAGCGTCTGTCCGGTACGCATCCCCTTGCCCAAGCTGATGCGGCACTGGCGCGAGCGCGAGTTCGAGCGGCACCTGACGCCTGTTGCGGTCCGCCAGGGCCTGGCGCTGTGGAGTTTCGTCGCCCGTCGGCCGCGGCTCTATCGAGGGCTCACCGGTCTTGCCAACCGCGTGCTGGCGTTGTTCGGGCGAGCCGAGGGCCGCTACCGCGCCATGCCGCTGGCCGGCGGCTGGACCCGCTTCCGCGATCTTCCCGCGCCGCAAGCCGGCGGCACGTTCCACGCCCAGTGGAAGAAGAAGCGATCATGAGCGAGTCATCGGCGACTGCCCGATCGCAGATCCTGAACGGCATCCGCCGCTCGCTCCGCCGCGGCGAGATCTCGGGTGATCAGCGCCAGGCCGTCGAGGCACGGCTGGCACGGCCGCCGCTCGGGCCCACGGTGGCGCGCGCGCAGCTCGCCCAACCCGAGAAGGTGGCACTGTTCTGCCAGTGGGCGGAGACCAACAACGCCACGGTGGCGCGCGTGGCGGTGCCCGACGTGGCGGCCGAGGTCGTGTCGTTCCTGGCGCGCAACAACCTCCCGGCACGGGCCGCGATGGCGCCCTCGCCTCAGCTCGCGGATTACGATTGGGATAGCCAGAAGATGCTGTCGCTCCGGCGCGGCCGCGGCGAGGCCGCCGACCAGGTCTCGATCACCGGTGCCTTCGCCGGCATCGCCGAGACCGGTACGCTGGTCATGGCTTCGGGGCCGGAGCATCCGGTGACCCTCAACCTGCTGCCCGATACGCATATCGTCGTGGTGCGCGAGGCCGACATCGTGAGCGGCTACGAGGATGTCTGGACACTGCTGCGCGAACGCTACGGCAAGGACCGCATGCCGCGTACCGTCAACACCCTGACCGGGCCGTCGCGCACCGGTGACATCGAGCAGGCCATGGAGCTGGGCGCCCATGGCCCGCGTCGCATGCATATCGTGGTCGTGCGGACATGAAGCGGGCGCGCATGAAGGCCGTCCAATGAAATCCGGCGCCGGCGCCGCCCCTCCCGAGCCGCGGGGGGAACTGCGCGTCGTCGGCACCAGCGTCGGGCGCGAAGTCGAGTTGCTGCTCGACCGCCTTGCCGACCGGGTGGGCCGCCGGGCGCCGCGCGTACTGCAGGTAGGCTCGCGCCCGCAGATTTTGGATCGCAACGAACGCAACTGGCGCAGCCTGATCGCCAAGCGCTTCGGCAAGCGCGCCCGCTTCGTCGGCCTCGACCTGCTCGAGGGCACCAATGTCGATGTCGTGGGCGATATCTGCAGCAGCCCGCGGACGCTCAAGGCCAAGCTTGGCGAGAGTCCGTTCGACCTGGTGATCTGCTGCCATGTGCTCGAGCACACAAGGCATCCGGCGCGGGCGGCCGGCAATATCGAGCGCGTGCTGCGTCCGGGCGGCCTTGCCTATGTGGCCACGCCGTGGTCGCAGGCGTTCCACGCCACGCCGGACGACTACTGGCGCTTCTCGGTGCGCGGCCTGATGCTGATGTTCGGGCGGCTGGAGATCGTATCGTCGTTCTACAGCGGCGGCGATGTCGGGCTCGATGTCGCCTATCGGGTGGTCCGCGACGGCCGGCCCGAGCTCGATCCCCGGGCGGGTGCCGTCGAGCAGGGCCTGTTCCAGCTCGTGCTCGATCATGAGGACAACCGCGCCGTGCTGGCCCGCCAGGCCACCGAGCGGCTGCCGGTGTCGCGGACCTACCTGCCGACCCTGTTCGTGAATATCGTGGGCCAGCGGCACGCCTGAGCTGGTCTGGTCGCGTCCACAAATGAAAAGAGCGGGCTTGCGCCCGCTCTTTCCGATTTGCCGGACTGGCGTGTGCTTAGAAGCGCACGTCCATGCCCATGAGGATCGCCCAGGTGTTACCCGTGACGGCGTTCGAAGGTCCGCTCTGGTTGTTGATGAACGCACCACCAGTCAGCTTCACGCCCGGTCCGAGCGCGTAGTTGGCGCCCAACTCGAACTTGTTCGCCGTTTCCGCACCGAACGCCAAGGCGTACGAGCCACCGAACACGGTGGAGTTGACACCCGGCGTGCCGGCGAACGTGCCAGCAGCGCCGCCGGAGCCGTTGAGCGTCGCGGCGTTGGTGCCCGACGCGATCGACTGAACGGTGTTCGAACCGTTGCCGTTCGAGTTGATGGCGCCCATCCACATGAACGACATCTGCCACGGGCCGGTTTCGTACATGATACCCGCCGAAGCGAAGCGGGTCGCATTGTCGACGCCGGTGTAGTAGTTCGAGCCCATGCCCTGGTTGTCGTAGCCGATCGAGCCACCGAGGGTGATGCCCTTGTAGCCGAACTGCAGACCAGCAGCCCACATCGTCCAAGCCGCCAGGTTCGAGCCGGTGATCTGGCTCGCCGAGGTTGCGAGGGCGTTGTAGCCCGGGTTGAACGCCGCATAGGCGAACGAACCGTAGGCCGCGACCGTCACGTCACCGAACTTGTTCAGGTAGTTGGCGCCGATATCGAAGCCGTCCTGATAAGCGTAGTCGTTGATGGCGCACTGGCCAACGTTCGATGCACCGGCAAAGCCGCAAGCACCGAAGCCGCCCGAGCCGAGGCCACCTGGGCCGGTCGCGAGGCCCGTGGAGCCGTAGATGCTGCCGCTCGGAGTGTTGATCTTCGGCGTGTAGCCGACACCGATCTGCAGGCCCTGGAAGCGCGGCGTGAAGTAGTTGATGCGCTGCGTATCCTGCCACGCGGCCGTGTTGGTGGCCGTGGTGCTGTGGAAGTAGGCCTTGTTGAACGTGCTGGACATCGCGTTGGCGACGTTGTGGTTGTGCTGAATGGCGCCGTAGCCGATCAGCGCCGACGGCGCGCCGTAGTACATACGGTAGGAAGCGGCGTCACGCGAGCCGAACTCGACGCGGCCCCAGTCGCCGAAGGCGAACAGGAAGGCTTCGTCGATGGTGGCCACTGAGCCCGTGGCGCCGGCGTTCGGGTTCCAGGCTTCGAGTTCGACGTTCACGCCGACCGAAGTGCCATTGTCCAGCTTCGTCTGGCCAACGAAGTGGATTTCGCCTTCCTGCTGGAAGAACAGACCCTTGTACTGCGTCGAGGTGCCGTTCGTCGCATAGGACGAGCTGATGCCACCGGCGACGGCGTAGAAGGTATAGTAGCCGCCCACGCCGACCTTGATCGGATCGGCGGCCATGGCCGGAGCGGCCATCAACCCACCGACGACCAAGGCGGTCGAGCCCAATAGAAGCTTCTTCATCTTTCTCCCTCTCTCATTGATCAGAGACTGGTACGTACCAAAAGGCCTGTCCGACCGGTGGAACGTGAAGGCCAAACTCACGGCTGCTCACTTCCCGCCAATGCGGCACGGCTAATAGAACACAGGGCTAAAAGAAGGGTCAAGAAATGGTCGCGATGCCGCCTGATTCTTCCCTCGACCTGTGGCGTCTTTGTCACAATTTGGGCGGTTCCTTGGGCTGGAAGCCGGCCAGGCTACCGCATCTAGTCACTGTCTGAGGAACCCCTATTAGTTTCTACAAAGGACTTTATGAAACCAGATAGTTTCATTACGATACTATTCGGCCCGGGCCCGTTCACTTGAAGTCCACAGGCCCTGCGTTTATGGTCTTCAGGCCATCTTGCCGATCATTCCGGCACGTGTTTTGTCGCGGCCGGCAGTATTCCCTACAATATTCTGGCCAATTCGGCTAAAGGCGCCAACATGTCGGGCTCAACCACCACCCCTCGCCTTCTGATCGTTCTGGCCGGCGTCCTGATCCTGGGGCTGGCCGGTTGCGGCGGCAACAACGTCAGCGAGCAGCGCAGCGGCCAATCCAACGACCGCAACAAGCGCGACCTGAACCAGGGTCTTGGCGGTCGCACCCAGGAACAGGGCACGCTGTTCGGGCCGGGCGGCCTGTTCGGCTCCAAGAACGCGCCCAAGGACGACGGCAGCGGCACCGGCGTGGCCGTCAACGCCTACCTCTGGCGGGCCTCGCTCGACACCATCAACTTCATCCCGCTGGTCTCGGCCGATCCGTTCGGCGGGGTGATCATCACCGACTGGTACACGCCGGCCGAGACTCCGAACGAGCGCATGAAGGTCCAGGTCACCATCCTCGACCGCGAACTCAGGGCCGACGGTGTCCGGGTATCGGTGTTCAAGCAGCAGACCGCGCCCAAGGGCGGCAACTGGGTCGATGCCCAGGTCGACCCGCGCACCCAGATCGACATCGAGAACGCCATCCTGACGCGTGCGCGCCAGCTTCGCATCGCAGGCGGTTCCTGACGGCCTCATCTTATCGCCAATAACTTGACGTGAGAGGCCGTAGCGGGCATCCGCTGCGGCCTCAGTCTTTTTCGGGATCCGATCTGTGTCGACGCCCACCTCCCCCATCGCGCGCTACAATTTCCACGAAACCGAAGCCAGGTGGCAGAAGGTCTGGGACGAACGCCAGACCTTCCGCGCCGTCATGGATCGCGCCAAGCCGAAATACTACGTGCTCGAGATGTTCCCCTATCCGTCGGGGCGCATCCACATGGGCCACGTGCGCAACTACACGCAGGGCGACGTGATCGCCCGCTACAAGCGCGCCAGGGGCTTCAACGTGCTGCATCCCATGGGCTGGGATGCCTTCGGCCTGCCGGCCGAGAACGCGGCCATGGAAAAGAAGGTCCACCCCAAGAAGTGGACCTACGAGAACATCGCCACCATGAAGACGCAGCTCAAGTCGATGGGCCTGTCGCTCGACTGGAGCCGCGAGCTCGCGACCTGCGATCCGAGTTACTACCGCCACCAGCAGAAGATGTTCCTCGATTTCTGGAACGCCGGCCTCGCCTACCGCAAGGAAGCCTGGGTCAACTGGGATCCCGTCGACAACACCGTGCTGGCCAACGAGCAGGTGATCGAGGGCAAGGGCTGGCGCACCGGCGCGCCCGTGGAACGGCGCAAGCTCACGCAGTGGAACCTCAAGATCACGCATTTTGCCGATGAGCTTCTGTCACGCCTCGACACACTCGGGCGCTGGCCGGAGAAGGTGCGGCTGATGCAGGCGAACTGGATCGGCAAGAGCCGCGGCGCCCGCGTCTTCTGGCAGCTCACCGACGGCTCGGGTGCGGCCTCATCGAAAAAAGATTGGGGCAAGCTGGAGATCTTCACGACGCGACCCGACACGCTCTATGGCGCCTCGTTCATGGCGCTGTCGCCGGAGCATCCGCTGACCGCCGAGTTGGCGCTGAAGGATCCGGGCCTGCAGCACTTCATCGCCGAGTGCCGCAAGACCGGCACCGCCGCGGCCGAGGTCGAGACCGCCGAGAAGCAGGGCTACAAGCTGCCGCTGCTGGCGAAGCATCCGTTGATCCCCGGCAAGACCGTGCAGGTCTACGCGGCCAACTTCGTGCTGATGGAATACGGCACCGGTGCCATCTTCGGCTGCCCCGGCCACGACGAACGCGACCACGAGTTCGCCATCAAATACGGCCTGCCGATCCTGCCCGTGGTGGCGCCGGCCGATGCCGACCTCAAGAGCTTCAGCGTCGCCCAGGCGCCGTTCATCGAGGACGGCGTCATCATCAACTCCGACTTCCTGAACGGCCTTGGCGTCGAGGAAGCGAAGGCCAAGGTCATCGCCCGCCTCGAGGAGATGGGCGTCGGCAAGGGCACGACGCAATACCGGCTGCGCGACTGGCTGGTGTCGCGCCAGCGCTACTGGGGCTGCCCGATTCCGGCGATCCACTGCGACAAGTGCGGCGTCGTGCCGGTGCCGGCGAAGGACCTGCCGGTGAAATTGCCGGACGACGTCACCTTCGACAAGCCGGGCAATCCGCTCGACCGCCATCCGACCTGGAAGCATGTCGATTGCCCCAAGTGCGGCGGCAAAGGCCAGCGTGAGACCGACACCTTCGACACCTTTATCGATTCGAGCTGGTACTTCGACCGGTTTACGTCGCCGGGACTGGAGACCGCGCCGTTTGACCGCCAGGAGAACGAATACTGGATGCCGGTCGACCAGTACATCGGCGGCGTCGAACACGCGATCCTGCACCTGCTCTATTCGCGCTTCTGGACGCGGGCCATGCGCGAAGTCCAGATGACCAGCCGTGACGAGCCGTTCGATGGCCTGTTCACCCAGGGCATGGTCTGCCACGAGACCTATCGTGCGACCGATGGCACCTGGTTGATGCCTGAGGAGATCGAGCGGGTGGACGGCAGCAAGGTCGTGCGCCTGTCCGACCGAACACCCGTCGAGGTCGGACGCTCGGAGAAGATGTCCAAGTCGAAGAAGAACGTCGTCGATCCGGACCAGATCATCCGCGACTACGGCGCCGACACCGCGCGCTGGTTCATGCTCTCGGACAGCCCGCCGGAGCGCGATCTCGAATGGACGGAGGCGGGCGTCACCGGCGCCTGGCGCTTCCAGCAGCGCCTGCACCGCATCGCCACGACGGCGCTCGCCGAGGTGCCGCCGGCCGGCGCGCCCAAGCCCGCGCAGTTCTCCGACGCCGCAACCGCCCTTCGCCGCGCGGCGCACAAGACCATCGCGGGCCTCACGGCCGACATAGAAGCCTTCCACTTCAACAAGGCCGTGGCGCGTCTTTACGAGCTCGCCAGCAGCATCGATTCTGCCAAGGCGGCAGGCGACGACTCGCTGAAGTGGGTGCTGCGCGAGGCGCTGGAGATCTTCGTGCGGCTGATCGGCCCGATGACGCCGCACCTCGCCGAGGAGCTGTGGCAGGCGCTCGGCCATCGCTCGCTGCTGGCCGAGCAGCCCTGGCCGCTGCCTGAGGATGCCTTGCTGGTCGACGACACGGTGACCGTCGCGGTACAGCTTAACGGCAAGCTGCGCGGCACCATCGCCCTGCCCAAGGACGCGCCGAAGGAAGCGGCCGAGAAGGCGGCCCTCGTTCAGCCCGACCTCGTGCGCGGACTGGAGGGCCGGACGCCCAAGCGGGTGATCGTGGTGCCGAACAGGATCGTAAACATAGTGGTGTGAATCCACCCACCGTCTTACTACCAGGCCAGGAGGCCATCGCCATGGCACGCAAGCCGAATTACGACTTCGAACGCCGCGAACGCGAACGGCTCAAGGCCATCAAGGTCGCCGAGAAGGCCGAAGCCAAGCGCCAGGCCCGCG
Source organism: Reyranella sp. (assembly GCF_004296935.1). GTDB lineage: Bacteria > Pseudomonadota > Alphaproteobacteria > Reyranellales > Reyranellaceae > Reyranella. The sequence goes on along the minus strand of NZ_SCVH01000166.1, from coordinate 54,893 downwards.
AGAAGGCCCGTGCGGAGAATGCAGGAGCCGAGAATGCCGGCGAAGCGCCGCCGGCTGGCGTCGAGCCGGCTCCCGACAAGGGCTGATCACGCCCTCTCCGGGGTCAGGTCGAGATGAAGATCGAGCCGCGCCAGGTCGAAGCGTTCCTGAAGAAGCCTGATCCGCGGATTCGCGGCGTCGTGATCTACGGCAACGACGACGGCCTGGTCGCCGAGCGGGCGGTGGCACTGGCCAAAGCCGTCTGCGAGGACCTCAATGATCCGTTCCGCGTCGTCGACATCGCGGGCGACGTCCTGAAGAACGATCCAGCCCGGCTGGCCGATGAATTCGGCGCCATGTCGATGATGGGCGGCCGCCGTGTCATCCGCGTGCGACCGGCCGGCGAGGAATCGGTCGCGGCGCTGGAGAACCTCGTGGCTGCCACCGCCGGCGACGCGCTGATCGTGGTCGAGGGCGGCAACCTTACGCCGCGCTCCGGCCTGCGCGCGCTGGCCGAGACCGAGGCCTGCCTGGCCGCCATGCCCTGCTACATGGACAACGAGGCGGCGCTGGAAGGCCTGGTCGAGAGTGCGGCCCGCGCCCAGGGCCTCGCCGTCGACGCCGATGCGTTGTCCTGGATCGTCGAGCGGCTGGGCGGGGATCGCGGCCAGACCCGCAGCGAGATCGACAAGCTGCTGCTCTACAAAGCCAGTGACACCAACAAAACGATCACGCTCGAGGATGCCGTCGACATCCTGGGCGACACCGCGGCGATCGGCATCGACGACGTGATCGCCGCCACCTTCGATGGCGAGCTGGTGGCGCTCGACCGCGCGCTCGACCGCGTCTTCTCCGAGGGCGGCCATCCGGTGCAGCTCGTGCGCTCGCTGCAGCGCCACGCCGACCAGCTCCATCTCGTGTCGGCCCATGCCGGCAAGGGTGGCAACATGGAAGCCGCGATGTTCAAGGCCCGCGGCCTGCCGCGCGGTGGCCCGGTGCGCCAGCGCTTCGAGCGTCACCTGCGCGCCTGGCCGCTGCCGCGCCTCAGCGCCTCGCTGACGGTGATCCTCGATGCTGAAATCGACTGCAAGCGCACCGGCCTTCCCGACGAGGCGATCGCCCGGCGGCTCTGCCTGCGCCTGGCGCAGGCGGCACGATCGGCCAAGGCCGCGCGGCGCTAGTCCTCGGGCGGCACGAACATGTAGCCGGCGCCGCGCACCGTGCGGATGCAGGTCGGGTGCGCCGGATCGGCTTCGATCTTGCGGCGGATTCGCAGGATGCGGATGTCGATGGCGCGGTCGAACGCCTCCATCTCGCGATGGCTGGTCGTCTCGAGCAGCCAGTCGCGCGTGAGCGGCCGGTTGGGGTTCTCGGCAAACAGCCTCAGGAGCTCGAATTCGCCGGAGCGCAACGGGACTTCCTCGCCGCTGAGCGCCGTCAGCCGCCTCGACTGCAGATCGAGCAGGCACTTGCCCATGCGCACGCGCGGCGACGGCGTCGCGGCGTCGGCACCACCGGCCCGGCGCAGCACGGCCTTGATGCGGGCCAGCAGGGCGCGCGGCTCGTAGGGCTTGGCGATGTAGTCGTCGGCACCGGTCTCCAGCCCCACGACCTGGTCGATCGTATCGCCGCTCGCCGTCACCATGATGATGCCCACGCGGCGGCTGCGTTCGCGCAGGAACCGGGCGAGGACGAAGCCGTCCTCGTCGCCGGGCAGGCGCAGATCGAGCAGCACGAGAGCCGGAGGGTCCTTTTCGACCAGCTTGCGCAGCGCCGCACCGGAGTCGACGCCGGAAGCGCGATAATGATTCTCGTTGAGAAAGTCTATCAGCGTCTCGCGTTGGAAAGCTTCGTCCTCGACGACGATGATATGGGGACGCGTATCCTTCTGCTTCGCCACTGCGGAAAAAGTTAGCGCAATCCCGTTACATACGAAAGGCCCTTCAGAATTTCAGCGACCAGCGCAAGCTCGCGGCCACCAGGCCGATCGAACTCTGGTCGAAGTAGTAACGGTGAGCGCTGAGCCCGATCGCGAGCGTGCCACCCGAAACGTCGGCGATCGCGTGTCCGATCGAGACGCTGGTGAGCCTGGCTGAGCCCACCGTGAAGCTCGGCATGACGTATTGGGTGTAGTGCATCTGGCCGCCGGACACGCCGAGCGAAAAGCCGGCGTGCGACCACGAGAGGCCAACCGTGGCCATCCGCGTCGTCGTCAGCCGATCGTCGGAGAGATTGTCGGACAGGGCCGTGTCGACGCCTGTGATACCGAGCGCAAAACCATGGCGTCCGCCGAAGTCGGTGACCGCTGCGGTGGCGCCTTCCGGGCTGAAGGCGCGGGCTTCGCCACCGAAGAAGAGAGCGATGAAGAGCAGCGCGAGAGAGCGGAGCATCGGCGTCATCCTTCCTTGCATGAACCCAGCATGACCGTGCCGGGTATCACGCCGATTGCGCGGGCCGGCCTTCGTGTATCGTCGATTGCGCGGGCCGCGATCGATCTGGTGCCAGATCTCGAACGAAAACGGCGCCCCGCGAGGGGCGCCGCTGATCGTGAGGCCGCGAGGCTTACTTCGTGCCCGGCAGCTTGCCCGGCAGTGTCGGCTTCGAGGGCGGCTTCGGCGCGGGCACGCTCACGGGCGGCTTCGCCGGTACGCTCACGACCGGAGTGCTGACCGGCGGCTTGGGAATGCTGACGGCGGGCTTGTTCATGTTGATGGACGGTGCGGAAACGCGCTGGGCATTGGCCGACGGGCTGGCAGCGACGGCGAGAAGGGCGGCAGTGGCGGTGGCGATGGCGAACTTGGCAAACATTGGATCTCTCCCCTGAGATATGGCGGGCGGCGGGATGCCGTCCGTCGATGGGAGCAAGCTAGGCCTCCGTGATTTCCCGCCGACTGCGCGACACGGCCGATTGGTTTCGCCGGTTGCGCGGCGTGACGGAAGGACGGGGCGGAACGCCCGCCGGGGCTCGCGTAACCCACGAAACATTTCCGGCCCGGCGCGTTACAAAGGGGAAACGGGGGAGGGCGTAAAAGGCATCATGTCCGACAACCGAAATTCGACTGCCAACGAACCGCCGAACGCCAGCGATGCAGCGACGGCACAAGCCCAGCTTCGCGAGGCGCGCGCGGAACTTGCCGCCGTGCGCGACCTCATGAAAACCCTGTGCGAGAACATGACGGACGGCATCGCCCTGTTCGACGCCGACCGCCGGCTGGTCCACATCAACAAGGCGGCGCAGGACTTCCTGGATGTCGGGCCCGTGCCGGCGGGCACGAAAGCCGAGGATATCCTGCGGGCCCGAGAGGCCGCCGGCGACGTGGCGACCGTCGACGGCAGGGTGTTGTCCATCGAGGAGCGGTTGGCCCACATCCTCGTTCCCCAGGGCAGCCGGTTCGAACGCAAGCTGCCACATGGCCGCCACGGTGAGATCGTGTTCCGTCCCCTGGACGGCGGACGCACGCTTTGCGTCTGCCGCGACATCACCGAATTGAAGCTGCGGGAAAAGGAGCTGGGACAGGCGCATGCCGAGACGGCGGCGGCGCGGGCATCGTTGAGCGAAGTGCTCGACAGCCTGACTGACGGCGTCGTTCTGTTCGGTTCGGACCAGCAGCTCCTCTATTCGAACAAGGCGCTGCGCGACTATTTCGGAGTGAGCTCGGCAGCGGCCATTCAAGGCAAGAAGCTCGTCGCACTCCTGCAGTACCAGCATGACGCCGGCGAGCGCGTGGTCGTCGAGGGCAAGGCGCTATCGGTCGAGGAAAGACTGGCGCGCATCCTCGATCCGGCGGGCGAGCGTATCGAACGCGTGCTTCCCTCGGGGCGGCACATCGAGCGCTTCTATCGCCCGCTGAGCGACGGCAAGAGGGTGGGTATCTACCGCGACATCACCGACCTGAAGCAGCGCCAGGTCTCGCTGGAGCGCGCCCTCGACAGGGTGGAATCCATCCAGCGACTGCTGAGCGTCGTCCTCGACGGCATGCCGGAGGGGGTCGTGCTGCTGGAAGGCCAGCGCATCGTCTATTCCAACAAGATGATGAGCGAGCTGTTCGGCTTCGCCGGGGTGATCATCCAGCCCGGCATCAACCTCTCGGAGGTGATTGCCGCCCAGGAGAAGGCGGGCGACCAGGTCATCGTCGATGGCAGGTCCCTCTCGGTCGAGGAGCGGCTGGCGCGCGTTCTGGCGCCTGAGGGCAGCCGCTTCGATCGTGAGCTGCTCTCGGGCCGCCATGTCGAGTTCCAGTTCATGCCGATCGGCGAGGGCCGCACGCTGGGCATCTATCGCGACATCACCAACCTCAAGCACAAGCAGCGTGAACTCGCCAAGGCGCGCGACGAAGTCGCGGCGACCCAGGACCTGATGGCCGCGATCCTCAAGGGCGTGCCCATCGGCATCAGCGTCTTCGACCAGCAGCGCCGGCTGGTCTATTCCAACCGCGAGGTGTCGGCAAAGGCGCTGGGGATTGCCGAGGATTCGCTGCCCAGTCCCATCAGGCTGGACGACATCATTCGCGCCCAGATGGCCGTTGGCGATCACCTCTACGCTTCCGACGGCACGCAGCTGACGCTCGAGCAGCGGCTGGCCCTGTGTGTCGATCCCAAGGGCAGCCGCTCCGACCGGATGTTGCCGTCCGGCCGCCATGTCGAGTTCGCCTTTCGACCGGTCGGCGAGGGCAACACGATGGTCGTCGTCCGCGATATCTCGGACCTCAAGCGCCGGCAGGCCGACCTCGAGCTCGCGCGCGACGAGGTCGCCTCGGCGCACAAGCTCACGAGCACCATCCTGGAGACCATGACGGACGGCATCAGCCTGTTCCAGGCCGACGGCCGCGTCGCCTTCATGAACAACGCGGTCCGCGAGGAGTTCGGAATCCCGGAAGAAGCGGCGCGCAACCTCACGCTGCCTCAACTTGTGCGGCTGCAGATCGAGGCTGGCGATCAGGTCGTCGTCGACGGCAAGACCCTCTCGATCGAGGAACGAGTGGCGCGCATCCTCGACCCCGCCGGTTGCCAGTTCGAACGCATGATGCCCTCGGGAACCCACGTCGAGTTCAACTTCCGGCCCGTGGGCGATGGCCGCACGCTCGGCATCTACCGCAACATCACCGAGCTCAAGCGGCGGCAGACCGAGCTCGAGCGGGCGCGCGACGCCGCGGAGGCGGCCAACCAGGCCAAGTCGACCTTCCTCGCCACCATCAGCCACGAGATCCGGACACCGATGAACGGCGTCATGGGCACCGCCGAGCTACTGGAACGCGAGCCGCTCGACGACCGCCAGAAGAGGCTGGTGACGACCATGCGGACCTCGGCGACGGCGCTGCTGCGGATCATCGACGACGTGCTCGACTTCTCGAAGATCGAGGCCGGCCGCATGGAACTCGAGGAGGCGCCGTTCCTGCTGCGCGCCCTCGTCGAGGGCACGGCCGATACGCTGTCCGTCCAGGCCGAGCGTCGCGGCCTCGCCATCGCGACCGCGATCGAGCCCGGCACGCCGGATCTGCTGCGCGGCGACGCCACGCGCGTCCGCCAGATCCTGTTCAATCTGGTGGGCAACGCCATCAAGTTCACGGAAGCGGGCGAAATCCGCATCTCGGTGCGGGCGCTGTCGGTCGCCGGCCGGCGGGTCCGCGTCGCCCTGTCGGTCTCCGACACCGGCATCGGCATGACGGCGGAGCAGGTGGCGCGCATGTTCCAGCCCTTTTCGCAGGCCGACAGCTCGACGACGCGGCGCTATGGCGGCACCGGCCTCGGCCTCTCGATCGTGCGCCGGCTGGCCGAGCTCATGGGCGGCGACGCCCGCGTCGAAAGCACCCCGGGCAAGGGATCGGTCTTCACCGTCACGCTCGATCTCGCCTTGCCGGATGCCGCGGACGGGCAGGCCGCGACAGCGCAGCCCATCGTCGAGAACCAGGCCATCGCCGGCCGGGTGCTGGCGGTCGACGACTACCCGGTGAACCTCGAAGTGCTGACGGGCCAGCTCGAGATCCTGGGGGTGCCGGTCGACACCGCGGAGGACGGGCTGGAAGCGCTCGCGCGCTGGCGCGAACGACCCTATGCGCTGCTGCTGACCGACATCCACATGCCCGACATGGACGGCTTCGAACTCACCCGCCACATCCGCGCCGAGGAGGCACTGAGCCGCGCCGGGCGGCGGACGCCGATCATCGCGCTGACGGCCAATGCCCTGAAGGGCGAGGCCGACCGCTGCCTGGCCGCCGGCATGGATGGCTACCTGACCAAGCCCTTGACGCTCGACCGGCTGCGGCAGGAGATCGAACGCTGGATGGGCGAGCCGGCGGACACCTCATCCGGCAACGCCGGCGGCACGAGCCCGCTCAGCGACCCGCCACGCGACCCGATCGATCGATCGGTCCTCGCCCACATGTTCGGCGACAACCGGGCGACGATCGACCGCCTGCTCGGCCGCTTCCGCGCCTCGGCGGCAACCGTCGTGGCCGAGATCGCGGCAACCCAAGGCGATGTCGCCCGGCTCACCGACCTCGCGCACAAGCTCAAGGGCGCGGCGCGGGCGGCAGGCGCCGTGCACCTCGGCGACATCGCGGCAAAGCTGGAAGATTCCGCCAGCCCCGCCGACGTGGCCGAGCTGTTGGCCGAGTGGAAGCTGGTCGAGGCCGCGCTCGGCGCCGGGTGAGGCGCTCGACGATCCCGTCGCCGGACAAGAATCTTCGCCAAGGCAGCAGAATCCGGCTACGCTTCGATCTGTACGCTTCCCCCCGGGCAAGGCTGACAGCACCCATGAAATTCGGCGTCGTTCTCGGCCTGGTGTTCGTTGCCCTCGCGCCTCTTGCCGCCATCGCCCAACAGGCCCCGGCCTTCGTTGCTCCGCCGCGCAGCGTCGCCGACATCGCGGCCATTCTGGACCAGGAGAAGCCTGACCCCGCGCGCGTGGCGAGACTGCAGGCCCGAGCTTCGGCGGAGCCCGCCACCGGCCTGAACGACGGCGCCCTGGCCGCGTTCTATTTCGACCGGGCCCTCGCACGCTCGGAACTCGGCCGCGGGCTCGAGGCCATCGCCGATGCCGAGAAGTCGGTGGAGCTCCGCCGGAAGCTGTCGCGGAACGTGTTTACCCAGCAGCAATTCATCGCCGCTCAATACACCGGTGGTTTCCTCGGCGATCCCAAGCCGGCCCTCGTCTTGCTGACGGAGATGGAGAAGGCCCACCCGACGAGCGGCTGGACCGACCAGGCATTGCTCAACATTTACCGGCACATAATCACCCACCTCGTGTCCCTGGGCGACTTCAAGTCGGCGGAAGCCTATCTGGCAAAAAGCGACGCCTTCTTCGAGGCCAAGCGGAACGGTCCGAAGGCTGCCCTGGTCGACAGCAGCTTCGAGGCCGATCTCGAATTCGCCCGCGCCTGGTATCTCGGAGGACTGGGCCGGCATGCCGAATCCGAAGCGGCTTACGCAAAATCGGAGGTGGCGCGGCGCGACTCGATGGAGAAGTCGGACAAATGGCCGGACACGCCGCCGCGCGCCAGCTTCCTGCGCACCATCGACGCGACCGTCGTGAGGCTCGGGCGGGCCAAGGCGCTGCAGGGTCGCGTCGCCGAAGCCGAAGTCGACGTCCGCCGGGCCCTGCTCAGCCAGCTCGGACGGGCAGGAAGATACCATCCAGTCACCTTGACCTTCGTCTCGCGGCTCGCCGAGGTGCTGATCCAGCAGGGCCGCTATCCGGAAGCCGAACGGCTGGCCCGAATCGCGGTCGAGACACTCCGTACCATCGGCTTTGCCGAAGACTCATTTACGTTCGTTGCCCCTCTCAATCAGCTCGCATCGACCTTGTACTTTCAAGGCCGCTGGTCCGAGGCCGCCGAGGTTCAGGCCGCCATCGACAAGGCCACGGCGGGTTGGGAATCCGACCGCAGGGACTTCGTGAGGCTGACACCCGCCCGGATCTACACGCTCTACAATACGGGACAGCTTGTGGCGGGCGTCGATAGGGCGAGGGAGATGATCGCCCTCCAGAGGCGGCGGGTCGGCGAAAACCACATCAACTACGCCATCGCGCGCGGCATCCTGGCGGAAGGTCTGGCTCGGCTCGGTCGCGATCCGGCCGCGCTGGAGGAATTCCGGGCCGCCATCCCGGTGCTGGCCTCCCAGTCGCGGGCCGCAGAGGACGACGACAGCTCGACGGTTGCCGCCCGGCATCTGCAGGTCCGCAACATCGTCGAAGCCTATATCGGCCTGTTGGCACGCGGGCCAGCCTCGGCCGACACGGCCGCCACCACCTTCGCGCTCGCCGACACTGTCCGGGGACGCTCGGTCGGAACGGCCGTCGCCGCGGCCAGCGCCCGCGTCACCTCCAACGACCCGGTGCTGTCGGCGCTGACCCGCCACGAGCAGGACCTGCGCAAGCAGATGGGGGCCAGCCTCGGAACCCTCAACAATCTCCTGTCCTTGCCGGTGAGCGGACGCGACGAGGCGAGCGTGGCGCAGCTGCGCGAGCAGATTGCCCGGCTCGGCCGGGAGCACGAGGCCGCGCGCCTCGAGATCGGGGTGCGCTTTCCCGACTACGCCGAACTGATCGATCCCAAGCCCGCCACCGTCGAACAGACGAGAAATGCCCTGCGTACAGGTGAGACGTTCCTGTCCTTCTACTTCGGCCGCGACAAGGATTTCGTCTGGGCGGTGCCCAAGGAGGGGCCGGTGCTGTTCGCCGAGATTGCGGCGCCACCGCAGGAGATCGAGGCCAGGATCCGCAAGCTGCGCGAGTCGCTCGAACCGAATGCGTCGACCATCGCCGAAATTCCCGCTTACGATACGGCGCTCGCCTACGACCTCTATGCGCTGCTGTTGAAACCCGTCGAGGCGGCGTGGAAACCCGCGCGCAACCTGATTGTGGCGACCAACGGCTCGCTCGGTCTGTTGCCGCTGGGCGCCTTGCCGGTCGAGCCGGTCGTGGCCGCGACGGATGCCGGAACGGCCTTCGCCAACTATCGCAAGGTGGCGTGGCTGGCGCGAACCCACGCCGTCACCATGATGCCGTCGGCGGCGGCGTTGCGGACGCTGCGCCAGCTGCAGCCGGGCTCGGCGAAGCGCGAGCCCGTGATCGGCTTCGGCGATCCCTTCTTCAATCGGCAGCAAGCGACCGAGGCCCAGAAGCTGGAGTCGTCGACGCCGGCGACGTCGGGTTCGTCGCGGGACACACCGCTCGACCGCCGCTCGTCGCCGCGCACCGAGGGGCTCGCCAGCGCCGGCATCAGCGAATTGCCGCGGTTGCCCGATACCGCCGATGAACTGCGATCGGTTGCGCTGGCCCTACGTTCCGACCCGGCGCATGTCCTCAACATGGGCAAGTCCGCCGACGAAGAGACCGTGAAGCGGACCGACCTCTCGAACTATCGCGTCGTCATGTTCGCCACCCACGGACTCGTCCCCGGCGAATTGGACGGCCTGCATCAGCCCGCGCTCGCGCTCTCCGCGCCCGATGTCACCGGCCAGCCGGGCGACGGTCTGCTGACCCTCGACGAGATCCTCGCCCTCAAGCTTGACGCCGACTGGGTCGTGCTCTCGGCCTGCAACACCGGCGCGGGCGACGGCGCGGGCGCCGAAGCGGCTTCAGGGCTGGGCCGCGCCTTCTTCTATGCCGGCACACGCGCCATCCTGGTGACCAACTGGTCGGTGCATTCGCAGTCCGCGCGCGAACTGGTGACCGACATCTTCCGCCGCCAGGCGGCCGACCCGAAGCTGGCCCGCGCCGAAGCGCTGCGCCTGGCAATGCTGGGCGTGATGGATGGCCCGGGCTATCTCGACGACAAGGGCAAGCCCCTGTTCACCTATGCCCATCCGCTGTTCTGGGCGCCCTACAGCATCATCGGCGACGGTGGCTGATCCGAACGCTTCACGAAAGGACGGACGACATGTTGCTGAAGCTGATCCCTGCGGGCGCCTCGCTCCTTGCCTTGACCGCCTCCTGCCTGATCCTGCTCGGGGCGACAGCGCAGGCCCAGCAGAGCGTCACGATCGGCGACAAGGAGGCCTTCCTGCACGTGCCGCCCAACGCCCGGGCGAGCGCCGTGCTGGTGCCTGGGAAGGGCGGCATCGATCCCAACGATCCATTGCTGCGCAACCGCGCGGCGCTGAATGCCCGCGGCATCGCCACCCTCACCGTGCCGCACGGCACGCGACTCGGCCAGGCGATCGAGTACATGCGCAAGGTGAAGGAGCCAGTGGCGCTGATCGGCGTCAGCGCCGGCGTGTTCTTCGCCGCCACCGGCGTCGGTCGTGGCGCCAAGCCCGACACGCTGGTCCTGATCTCGGGCTCGCTGATGGCGCCCGGCAAGCTGCCGGCGCAGGAAGCGCTGAAGACGCCCACCGTATTGCCGCCGACGCTGGTGATGGCCAACCGCAAGGACGCCTGCGACCTCACGCCGGTCGCGGCGGTGGAGCCGTTCGTCGCCTGGACGGGCGGCCGCGCCACCCTGCAGTGGATCGGCGGCGGCGGCGGCGGCCGCGATCCCTGCGGCCCCAGCTCGGCGCACGGTTTCATGGGTGCCGACGCCCAGGTGGTGGATGCCATCGTGCAGTTCATTGTGCGGTGAGGATGAAGATGGCGCGAGGCGCCGAGGCTGGTCGTGTGAGGTAGAACGATGATCGGGCGCTACGGGACCGCCGAGTGGCCTTGTGCAGCGGAGGCCAGACCTGGACCGGAGTCGCGACGTAATTCGAGAAGACTTGGGGGCAGAACAGTGAAGATAATGCAAGTGGGTGCGTTCACCGCACTTTTTCTCACCGTACAGCCCGCTTGGGCCGACGCGCCAGTCGCCGTCGTCGAGGACGTGTCGGGCAAGCCGGCCGGCGTCGAATTCATGGACTATGTCGAGCCCGGCAAGGTGATCAAACTCGCCGCCGGCGACTCGATCGTGCTGGGTTACCTCAAGTCATGCTGGCGCGAGAGCATCCGCGGTGGAACGGTGACGGTGGGCACCGAGCAGAGCGACGTGCAGGGCGGCGCCGTCGACCGGACCAAGGTCGGCTGCGACGGCGGCAAGATGGAACTGGCCGCCGCTCAATCGAAGCAGAGCGCGGCCATGGTGTTCCGCAAGGCACCCGGCCCCAACACGCCGCCCAAGCCCCAGTTCAAGATCTACGGCCGCTCACCCGTCGTCGAGCTGAAGGGGGGTGGCACGCTGGTCATCGAGCGCGCCGATGTCGCCGGCGACCGGATGGAACTGGTCCTGGCACCGGCCCAGGCGGTGCATGGCGCTTTCTACGATCTCGCCAAGCTCAACAAGAGCCTGAAGCCCGGCGTCGTCTATCGCGCCAAGGTGGGCGACCAGCAGATCGTCTTCGAGGTCGATGCCGCCGCCAAGGAGGGCGCCGAGCCGGTGGCCGGCCGGCTGCTGCGCTTCCAGCCCGCGGGCTGACAAGGCTTTCGCCGGATGCGCCGCCACCTTCTCGTGGCTCTGGCGCTTGCCCTGGCGGCGGGCATCGGCGTCGCGACACCGCCGTTCGACGGATTGCGCGGCCTCTCGCTCGATGTCCTGACCGGGCTTCGCTGGAGGATCCTGGGCAACGACCGGCCGCCGCAGGACTCACCCGTCGTGGTCGTCGCCCTCGACGAGGAGACCTACCGCACACCACCGTTCGAAGGCACACCCAACGTCACCTGGACCCGCGAAATCGGGCGCGTGCTCACCGACATCGTTGAGGGCGGGGCGAGCGTGGTCGGCTTCGACGTCGTCTTCCCGGTGTCGATCGAGCAGTCGCGCATGCCCTTCGGCGACGAGACGCTGGGCGCCACACTGGGTGCCCGAGTGCGTGGCTTCGACCGCGACTACCTGCGCGCGCTGGCGGGGGCCGCCCGCGACGGCAAGCTGGTGCTGGGCCAGGTCCAGCATTCCGACCGGCCGATCCAGCCGTCGCCGGGCCAGCGCGTCGCCGTCGGCCAGCAACGCAACATCCGCGCGCTCAATGCCTACAGCGATTCCGACGACGTCATCCGCCGCATGCCGCTTTCCTTCACCGTCGACGGCGCCCGCATGCCGTCGATGGCGGTCGAACTGGCCGCGCGGGCACTGCGCGAGACTCCGGCATGGGACGATGCCGGCGGGCTGACGCTCGCGGGCTATCGCGTGCCGTCGCAGGTCGCCAACACACTGACACTGAACTTCGCCGGCGGCGCCGACGGCATTCCAACCTATTCGCTGGCCGACCTCAGCGCCTGTGCCGGGAAGGGCGACAAGGAGTTTTTCAAGCGGCAGTTCGCCGGCAAGGTGGTGATCCTGGGCACCCTGCTCGACGTCGAGGATCGCAGGCTCACCTCCAAGCGCCTGGCCACCGGCGCCGAGGCGGCGCGGGGCCCGCGCTGCGTGCTGCCGCCGCCGGCCGGGAGCGGCCCAGTGCGCGATTCGATCTCGGGCGTCTACGCCCACGCCACCGCCGTCAGCAATCTCATCAGGCGCGATGCCGTCACGGAACAGGGGCGCCCCGTCGTCGCCGCGATCGCCACCGTGCTCGCGCTGCTGGCCGCGGGTGCCGCGCTGTCGCTCAGCCCGGCGCGGGCGGCACTCGCTTGGGCAGCCGGCGCCGCGGTGTGGACAGGCGTGGCCACGGCGGTCTTTCGCGGCGGCCTCGCCCTGCCGTTGCTGCAGCCGCTGCTGGCGTCGCTCGTCGCGCTGGTGGCAACCGTGGGCTACCGCTTCATGGTCGCGGACAAGGACAAGCGGCTCTTGCGCCAGAGCTTCGCGCTCTACCTCGCGCCCGCCGTCATCGACCGCATGCTGTCGTCGAGCCGCCCGCCGGAGCTGGGCGGCGAGGCGCGGACGGTCACCATCTATTTCTCCGACGTCGCAGGCTTTTCATCGTTCTCGGAGCACATGCAGCCGGCCGAGATCGTGGCGATGATGAACGAGTATCTCTCGGCGATGACCGACATCATCGAAGAGGAGGGCGGCTTCGTCGACAAGTACATCGGCGACGCCATCGTGGCGGTGTTCGGCGCGCCAGCCGAGGATCCCGGCCACGCCGCCAGCGCGGTGCGCGCCGCCCTGCGCTGCCGGCAGCGCCTGGAAGAGATCAACGCCAGCGTCGAGCCCTTCAAGTCGCGCCCGGTCGGCCAGCGCATCGGACTCAATTCCGGCGAGGTGCTGGTGGGCAACATCGGCTCGCGGCGGCGCTTCAACTACACGGTGATGGGTGACGCGGTGAACCTGGCCTCGCGGCTGGAAGGCGCGAACAAATATTTCGACACATCGATCATGGCAGCCCAGGCAACGGTCGATCTCGCCGGCCCCGCCTTCGCCTGGCGCGAGCTCGACTGGATCCGGGTCAAGGGCCGGGACCAGCCGGTGCGGATCTACGAAGCCCTGGCCGAAGGCGAACCGTCAGCCGATCAGCGCGCGCACGCCGCCATCTACGCAGCCGGCCTCGAGCGCTGGCGCGCCGGCGACTTCGAGGCCGCTGCCGCCCGCTTCCGCGAAAGCGCGGCCGACGATCCCGTGGCGGCGAAGTTTCTCGCGCGCGCGTTGGAGCTTGCCGCCAAGCCGCCGGGACCGGGCTGGGAGCCCGTCAACACGCTCGGCGACAAGTAGGTTCAGCGCCGGGGAATTCCGGATCACGGCGCCCTAGCTGTTGCCGGCCGTCGGCTTCCAGCTCGGCGCGGACAGTGTCTCGGCGAAGTTCGCGAACATGAGATTGAACGCGATGCTGATGCGCTCGGTCGTGCCTTCGTTGGAAGGAACGTGGTGCCGGAGCCACGACGGGAATATCACCATGCGGCCCGGCTGGGTTTGCGCAACGGAGGCGTTGGCGGTGAGGCGACCGAGTTTGGCGGTCGGGGGAAGTATCAGGCCCGGCCGCGGGTCCTGAAAAAGAAGGTGCGACCCGGTCGCCGGCACGGCGACATAGTAGACGCCGCTCAGGTAATTGTTCGGGTGGTTGTGGGTCGGGTGGTAGCTGCCGGGTGGATTGATGTTGGCCCAGCAGCCGGTGATCATCAGCGGAAATTTCTCGACCTGCAGATATTGCGCGACGCTCCGTGCGACCTTCTCGACCAGCAGGGTGAAGTCGGCGAAGGCCGGACGCGTGTGCAGATCCTGCGGCGTCTGCCAGTTGCTGCCGCTCGGCACCTTGGGGCGTGGCGCGATGATGGCTTCGATTTCGGCTTTGAGCTTGGCGTTGAAGGCAACGGCGTCCGCCGGCGGAAGGTCGACGACCCAGAGCGGCGTGGGGAAAAGCTCCTGGATTTCCTGCTTCACCTTCATGTCGTTTTATATAATGGAACTTTGCTTCGCGTGCATCCGCTACAGCCGGTCGATCCGGGGAAATTGCCGCATCCGCGAACGGTCTCGGCGATCGTCATCGTCCGCGTCATCTGCTTGGCGATGGCGTCGCCGCCGCTAGCGGCGCGTCAGCTTCTCCACCACCGTGTCGAGCTGATCGAAGTCGCGGATCTCGAGCGTCAGCAAAGTCTGCTCGCCCGCGCCGCGCAGCTTGAGATCGGCCTTCAGGCCGAGCGCTTCCTCGATGCGCTTTTCGAGCGCCCGCGTGTCGGCGCTCTTGGCTGCCGCGGCGCCCGCCTTGCCGCCTTTGCCTTTTCGCTTCTCGGCGCCGGCCAGCCGCTCGAGCTCGCGCACCGTGAGCTTCTCCTCGAAGGCGCGTTGCGCCATCGCCACCGGATCGGGCACGCCCACCAGCGCGCGGCCCTGGCCGGCCGAGAGCTGGCCGAGCCGGATCATCTCCTGCACCGAGGGCGGCAGGTCGAGCAGGCGCAGCGTGTTGGCGATGTGCGGCCGGCTCTTGCCCATGGTCTTGGCGAGGTCGTCCTGGGTCTGGGTGAAGTCGTCCATCAGGCGGCGATAGCCCTGGGCCTCGTCGATCGGCGTGAGATCGGCGCGCTGCAGGTTCTCGATCAGGCCGAGCTGCAGCGCGTCCATGTCGCCGATCGAGCGGATCACCACCGGCACGTCGTGCAGCTGCGCCCGTTGCGCCGCCCGCCAGCGCCGTTCGCCGGCGATGATCTCGTAGGTGTCGGCCGAGTCGCGCAGCGGCCGCACCAGGATGGGCTGCAGCAGGCCGAACTCCTTGACCGATTCGACCAGCGTCTCGATGCCCTCGAAGCTGGTGCGCGGCTGCATCTTGCCGGGTTTCAGCTGGCCGATCGGCAGCGTGAGCGGCGGGCGGTTGGGCGCATAGGTGTTGGCGACGTCCTTGCTTGGATAGTCGGGCAGCGGCGCCGGTGGGGCGGGCGCGGGCGCTGCAACCGTGGCGGCAACCTCGTCATCGCCGAGGAGCGCGGAGAGTCCGCGGCCGAGGCCGCGTGGCTTAGGGGACTGACTCATGGGCGGCCTTCTGTTCTGCCTGCTCTGCTGCGGTACGTCGGCGGCGGATGAATTCGCTCGCCAGCAGAATATAGGCCTGCGATCCGGCGCAGGCGTTGTCATAGATCAGCACCGGCAGGCCATGCGAGGGGGCTTCGGCGATGCGGACATTGCGCGGGATGGTGGTGCCGAACACCAGCTCGCCATAGTGGGCGCGGACGTCGGCCTCGACCTGCTGGCTGAGAGTCATGCGGCGGTCGACCATGGTGAGGACCACGCCGGCGATGTGCAACCTTGGGTTGAGGCGTTTTTTGATGCGCTCGACCGTGGTGCCGAGCGCGCCGATGCCTTCCAGCGCCAGGAACTCGGCCTGCAGCGGCACCAGCACGGCATCGACGGCGACCAGGGCGTTCAACGTGACGAGGCCGAGCGACGGCGGGCAGTCGATCAGGATCGTGGTCCAGCGCGCGCGGGCGTCGCCGGTGGCGAGCGCTTCGACGAGGCGATGCTCACGGCGCTCCATGTCTATCAGCTCGATTTCGGCGCCGGCCAACGAGGTCGCGGCCGGGATGACCTCGAGGTTGGGGATCCGCGAGGTCCGCACGCACTCGGCGAGCGGCGACAGGCCGAGCAGGAATTCGTAAGAACCAGGTGAACGCTCACTTCTTGCAATGCCGAGGCTGGTCGAGGCATTGCCCTGCGGGTCCAGATCGATCAGCAGCACCCGTTCGCCGACCGCGGCCAGGGCGGTGGCGAGGTTAATCGCCGTCGTGGTTTTTCCGACCCCGCCCTTTTGATTGGCGATCGCGAAGACCGTAGGGGCCGATTCGGAGGATGACGGCGTCAAGGTCGGTCACGCTGGTGAAGGGCTTGCCGGGGATATCCCAGCCCTTCATGGCCTCGGCGAGTTCGGCCTTCCAGTCCTTCCCCTTGTGGAAAAGGCAAATAGCGGTATCCGTCCGGTGCGGCTCAGCCCATTTCAGCAACTGGCCGAGCGGCGCCAATGCGCGGGCGGTCACGACATCGGCTTTGGCCGGGGGTACCGTTTCGATTCGGCCGACCACGATTTTAGGCTGTTTTTCCAGGCCCATGCGGCGTCCGGCCTCGCCCAGAAAGGCTGCTTTCCTTGCATCCGCTTCGATCAGTGTGACGTCCAGATCAGGCCGCATCGCTGCGACGACCAGGCCTGGAAAGCCGGCGCCGCTGCCGAGGTCGGTCAGGGTTTTGGCGCTTGGCGGGATCAGGAGCTTGAGCTGGGCCGAGTCCAGGACATGGCGGATCCAGATACTATCCATGGTGGCATTGCCGACCAGGTTGATAGCCTTTTGCCAGCGCACCAGTGTGTTGACCAATCCTTCGAGCTGGTCCCGTGTTTCACGTGAAACATCGACCCCGATGTGCCGCATTTCGCGGACAAAGAGATCGCGGCTCATTCAAGCCGCCCGGCGACGGACGTATTTCAGCAAGGCCACCAAGGCCGCGGGAGTCACACCCGAGATCCGCGCCGCCTGTCCCAAAGTCGCAGGCTTGTGAATCTCAAGCTTCTGGCGAACTTCGTTGGACAGGCTGCCAACCGCGCCATAGTCGAGGTCGGCCGGCAGCTCCAACGCCTCGTCGCGGCGATAGGCGCCGATATCCTGGCGCTGGCGGTCCAGGTAACCGGCATAGCGAGCGTCGATCGTAAGCTGTTCGGCGATGTCCGCGGGAACCGGGCCAAGTTCTGGCCAGAGTTCGACAAGCCTCGGCCAAGTGATTTCCGGGTAAGCCAGCAGATCCGAGGCTGAGCGGAGGATACCATCCTGGTTAATCGCGATCCCGAGCTTGGCCAAGGCCGAGGGGCTGAGTTTCAATCCCGATGTCAGCTCACGGGCAGCAACGAGGGCTTGATGTTTCACGTGAAACATTCTTGCGCGCTCGGAACCGATGCAACCGATCTCCAGACCGCGCGGAGTCAGGCGCTGATCGGCATTATCGGCCCGCAACCACAGGCGATATTCGGCCCTGGAGGTGAACATCCGATAGGGTTCGGTCACACCCAGACTGACCAAATCGTCAATCAAAACACCGAGATAGCCGTCGGCACGGTCGACGATGAAGGGCTTTGCCAGCACTGCATTCAACCCGGCGATCAGGCCTTGAGCAGCGGCTTCCTCGTAGCCCGTGGTGCCGTTGATCTGGCCCGCCATGTAGAGCCCCGGGATCCGGCGGGTCTCCAAGGTGGCGTGCAGTTCCCGCGGGTCGATATGATCGTATTCGATGGCATACCCCGGCCGCAGCATGGCTGCATGCTCCAACCCCGGAATGGTCTGCAACATCGCGACCTGAACCTCGCGCGGCAGGGAGGTCGAGATGCCGTTGGGATAGACGGTGTCATCGTCCAGCCCCTCGGGCTCGAGAAAGATCTGGTGCCGCTCGCGGGCGGCGAACCGCACGACCTTGTCCTCGATCGAGGGACAATAGCGCGGCCCCACGCCCTCGATCTGGCCGGAATACATCGGCGCGCGGTGCAGATTGGCGCGGATGATCGCGTGCGTGGCTGCCGTCGTGGTCGTGATGTGGCAGGCAATCTGCGGCGTGGTGATGCGATCGCTCAGATACGAAAACGGCACCGGCGGATCGTCGCCATCCTGGCGCTCGAGTGAACTGTAATCGATCGTGCGCCCATCGAGCCGGGCCGGCGTGCCGGTTTTTAGACGCCCCAAACCAAAGCCAAACCGCTGCAACTTTTCCGCGAGCATCGTCGATGGTCTCTCAACCCCATCGCCCCGCGCCCGTCCGGCCGGCGTCTTGATTTCACCCAGGTGAATCAGACCTCGGAGGAACGTCCCCGTCGTCAGGATCACGCGGCCCGCGCCGATTTCAGCCCCGGATTCCGTCGTCACACCGGCACACGTGCCGCGTGCATCTAGAAGAATATCGGCAACCGCCGCGGCGCGGATCTCCAGATTGTCCTGCTCCGCCAGCAACGCCTGCGCGGCGGCGCGATAGAGCTTGCGATCGGCTTGCGCGCGCGGCCCGCGCACGGCCGGACCCTTGGAAAGATTGAGGGTGCGGAATTGTATGCCGGCCCGGTCGATGGCGCGGCCCATGAGGCCGTCCAGCGCATCGATCTCGCGCACCAGATGGCCCTTGCCCAGCCCACCGATGGCGGGATTGCAGGACATCTCGCCGATCGTGTCGAGCCGGTGGGTGAGCAGCAGCGTGCGCGCGCCCAGCCGCGCCGACGCGGCCGCGGCTTCGCAGCCGGCATGGCCGCCGCCCACCACGATCACGTCATAGGGAAAAGCCCACTGCATTGCGCGCCTTAAGTCGGGGAACTGGCCGCCGAGGTCAAGGGTCGTTGACAGCCCAATGCCCGCCGTCGAGGGTGCCGCGTGCCTCCCTTCCAGGTCCCCCTGACCGTCGGCGTGACCGGCCATCGCCAGATCGCGGGAGATTGCACTCAAGCGATCGAAGCCGCGGTCATCTCCCTCCTCGAGGGCGTGCGCACCAGGGCGCCCGACGTCCCGCTCGTCCTGCTGACCGGCCTGGCCGAAGGCGCGGACCGGCTGGTGGCCCGGCTCGCACAGGAACGCTTCGGGGCTGAAATCATCGTCGTGCTGCCGCGCGCGGCCGAGAGCTACCGCCGCGATTTCGCGACCGCCGACAGCCGGGAAGAGTTCGACCGCCTGCTCGCCGCGGCCAGGCTGGTCGTCACCTGTCCCGAAGACCACGCCGATCCGACGGTGGGCTATGCCTGGGCCGGCAATTTTACCGCGCTTCATTCCCATCTGCTGATCGCCTTGTGGGACGGCGACGAGGCGCGCGGCGACGGCGGCACCGCGGAGATCGTCCGCGCCAAGCTCAAGGGGCGCTACGCCGGCTGGAACAAGGGCGAGCCGCTGCAGTACGACGAGGGTGGGGCGGTCGCCCATGTGATCACGGCGCGCGCCGGCGAGACGCCGCCCGCCCATGTCGGCCAGATCAACTGGCTCTATCCCGACGTCGGGCTGATCGGCGCCCGGGGCGGCGAGAACCGCCACGCCGCCGTCCTGTCGGCCTTCAACACGCTCAACCGCCTGCTGAAGCGCGACGGCCGCGCGCGCGAGGCCTGGAGCACCAACCCCGCGGCGCCCTCGATCGATGCGCTGAAATCCGCGACCGACCACTTCGCCAACCAGTTCCAGCGTCGCACCCACATCGCCGTGCGCGTCATGGTGCTGGCCACCGTCGTGGCCGCCATCGCCTCGACGGTCGGCGTCCCGATCGTCACCCCGGCGGCCGTGGCCGTGGGCTTCGCCGTCTGGCTCTTCTCGAGCCGGAGCCGATGGCAGCGCCTGCATACCGATCTGCGCGCGCTGGCCGAGGCCGGCCGCATCCAGGTGGCGTGGGCCGCAAGCGGCCTGCCATTTTGCGTCGCCGATCACTACCATCCCGCCCAGGCGACGTCGGTCGCCTGGATCCGCCGTGCGATTCGCACCGTCTTCCTGCTCGACGACATCCAGCGGCCGCGCGCGGCACCGTCACCGCAGGACCGCAAGCGCCACGCCGAGGCAGGCCACGCCTGGATCGACGAACAGGTCGCGTACTTCCTCGGCAACAACGGCGTCGTCTCGCGCTATCGCCGGCAGGCCCGGATCTTCGCCATCCTGGGACTCGTCTGTCTCGGCATCGGCCTCTTGATCGTGGCCGGCAACAAGCTGCTCGACGTCACCCACATCCAGCAGACGGTGCTCGACACGGCGCTGCTGCTGCAGGTCGGCCGCATTGCGCTCGCGATCACCGCCAGCGTCCAGGCCTACCAGGCCTTCATGTCGTTCGGCGATCTGCAGCGCTCGTTCGCCGTCTCGGCGCATCTCTTCAGACTGGCGCGGGACGAGGCGCGCGCCGCCGCCGAGGCCGACGATCAACCGCGGCTGATCCGCCTGATCGTCCAGCTCGGCCGCGCCGCGCTGGTCGAGAATGTCAGCTGGGTGATCCTGCGCCGCCAGCGCCGCATCAAGCCGCCGTCGGCGTAGATTCACCTCACCCTGAGGAGGCGCGTAGCGCCGTCTCGAAGGGTGGGCTCCAGTCATGCTGTATCCATGCTTCGAGACGCCGCGCTTCGCGCGGCTCCTCAGCATGAGGTTAGGTGTGCGCGCCCGCTCAGGCGATATCGAACCCCGCCGGAAAATGCTCGGCCTTCACATGGCGCTCGGCGATCTGCCGGCCGATCTCGATCAGGGTCTCGATGCCGCGTGGATCGTCCATCTTCTGGATCTTCATCACCTGCGCGCGCGTCATGGTGATGCCGAGGCGGTCGATCAGCCAGTCGATCTCGAGCTGGCCGTCATAGCGAACGTAATGCAGCAGCGGCTGGTGCGTCAGCCGGTCGTCCGCCAGATCGCCGATCTCGCTGTCGATGATGCGCGGCGTCGGCGTGTCCGACGCCCATTGCAGCAGAAGCTGAACCAGCCGGCTGCCGTCGTCGATCATCGAGGTGAGCGCATTGACCGCCTGGAAGACCGATGGCGTGTAGCGCAGGCGCTCGACGCTGTGGCGTTGCCGGAAGAAGCCGGTGCCGACGGAGGCCAGCAGCAGCCGTTCATGTCCGAGCGGCCAGCCGATGTTGTAGCCCTTGAGGCTCGCCAGCATGAGAAGGTGCAGCGACGGGTCGTTGTGTGGGCTGACGCCGCCGTCGACGAAGGCGCCGAGTTCCTGGTCGTTCACCTTGATGAACTCGGGCCGGAAGAAGGTCGGCGCCGCCGTGCTGGCCAGAATCGCCGACGCGAGCGGAATGTCGCCGTTGGCGGTACTGCCGGCGCCGACCGAAGAGGCGGCGAAGAAGCGGCCGCGCGGATTGTTGTGCAGGATCCAGATGCTGCCGTTGTCGGCGCGCTTGGTAACGATTGCCAGGCCGGTCCTGATCTTGTCCGATCCGAGCGTGATGTCGCCGATGATCTCCTTGAGAACGGCGGCGAGTGGCCCGCGCGAAAACCGGGGACCAATGATGCCGAAGCTCCAGAACGGCCGCCGGAACACCCGGGTCGCCAGGCTTCGATAGAGCTCGAGCAGTTCCTGCGCCGACAGGCCCAGGGCCAGGCCCGAGGCGATGATCGATCCGGTCGAGGTGCCGCCGATCAGGTCGAAGTAGTCGCAGAGTCGAAACCTGTCGGGCGTGCTCGAACGCTCGCGGAGAATGGCCTCCATCCGCTCCAGGATGGCGAGCGTCAGGATACCGCGAACGCCACCGCCATCGAGCGCGAGGATGCGCTTGGGGCCGGCTGAGAAAAGATGTTGCTCGACCGCAGACATGGATCTCCCCCGATCACGACTGCCCAAGTCATGCTTGCTCGCGTTTGCTTACTTCAGGCCAGAATGACACGCCGCGCTGATGCGCGTTACCGCTTTTGCGGCGCGTCGGTGCGGACGTGGACGACGGCGACATCGTCGGCATGGAAGCGCCGCCAGCCCGGCAGGCGGTCGAGCTCGGCGACATGGGGATCGGCGGGATGGAAGAGCGTCCAGCCGATGTCGAAGTCGGCCAGCAGCTTCGGCATGTCGGCCAGGGCGTTGAACCGGCGCAGCAGCGGTTCGCCGTACATGTCCAGCCGGCCGTCGATGAACGGCTGGACGCCGGCGAAGATCAGGTAGCCGCCGACGTCGTAGCCGTTGAACACCCGCCCCGTGATGCCGGCCCGCTTGACCGCCTCGACCGCGGCGGCGGGGACATAGGTGTTGGGCACGACGAGGCCCGGCAGGCGCCAGGCCCCGACGCCGATGGCGATCGCCACCGCCGCGGCGAGCGCGCCGCGCCGCAACCCGGCGGAGGATGCCGCGCGGAGCCAGTCGCGCAGCGGCCGCGCGAAGGGCGTCTCGCCCAGACGCCGCAGCTCGACCGCCAGCGCCGGCGCCACGATCAGCGGCGCGCACAGGCCCAGCAGCTCGGCGTGCCGCTGATGCAGCAGCGCCATGTGCAGGATGACCAGGACCATGACGATCCGCGTGACCGGCAGGCGCAGGCCGAGCGACAGCGCGCCCAGCAGCACCAGCATCAACCACACTTCCAGGACGTGGCCGCGCTGCATGTCGGGCTGCTGCCATTCATCGATCCACGACAGCGCATAGCTCATGCGCTGCACTTCGAAGGGAAACAGCAGCCCCGAGAGTCCATGCGGCGTGGCGAGTGCCGCCGCCACCGCCACCACGATGAAGGCGCCCCAGCCGCGCACC
The DNA here is from genome assembly GCF_004296935.1 of Reyranella sp. Taxonomy (GTDB): domain Bacteria; phylum Pseudomonadota; class Alphaproteobacteria; order Reyranellales; family Reyranellaceae; genus Reyranella. The sequence goes on along the minus strand of NZ_SCVH01000166.1, from coordinate 32,442 downwards.
GCCCGCCACGCCGCTCGGCGATCCGTGGCCTCGAAGAGCGCCTCGGCCGCGAACATGCCGGCGAGGCCGAGGCCGAAGACGTGGCTGCCGTGAATGTTGGCCCACAGCACCATCACCAGCGCGAGTCCCAAAGTGAGGCGTGCCGACGGCGCGCGATTGTCGGCGCGGGCCGCGACCAGCCCTGCCGTCCAGACGACGAGCAGCGGGAAGACCGCGACGTGCGGCCGGGCGACCAGATGGGGAAAGCACAGACCCCAGGCGGCGAGGACGGCGACGGCCATCGCCGCGACCGGCAGGTAGCGCAACAGGGCATAGGCGAGAATTGCCAGTGCGGCAGCAAAGCAGGTCGCCCCGGCAACGGCCAGCGCCGCCCAGCCCAGCCGGTCGTGGAGCAGCGCGATGGCAATTTCGACCAGCCACTCGTGGGCGATCCAGGGCGCCCCCGGCATCGAGTGCGAGAACACGTCGCCGGCCGGCACCTTGCCCTCCGCCAGGATCCAGCGGCCCACGGCAATATGGGAGAAGACGTCGGGGTCGCGGAGCAGTTGGCCGCCGCGGCCGATCGCCGTCGCCCATGCCAGCAGCGCCACGATCGCAGTGGCTGTGAGTCTCGTCCCCCGCGGGGTGGCGACCTTGACCGGCCCGGTCGGTGGGGTCATCGTTTGAATTGTCGCTCCAGTCAGCCGCGTAGGCGACGTGTCCCAACAGGGAATCCGACCATGAAATCGATCATCCTTGCGCTCGTCCTCGCCGTCAGCGGTGTTTCTGCTTTCGTCATGATGGCAGCAACCCAGGCCGAGGCAAACAACAGCGCGCCGAAACCCAAGGACTAGGTTCGGGAGCCGCGTCTCAGCGCGGGAGCTCGCCACCGAGCTGCACGATTCGCTCGCGGCAGTCGGCGGTGACGTCTACCGGCCAGCGTTCGCGCGGACTCCAGGCGAGCTTGTCCACGGCCGTGGCGAAGCAGGACTTGTACGCCGCCATCGCGCCTGCCTTGTCGCCCTTCGCCTCGAGCGTCAAACCGATCCGCTGGTAGTTGTTGGCCAGTGACTTGCGCCACCGGGAGTTCTTGATCGATCGGGAATCCAGATCGACGGTCATCTCAAGCGCGTCCCGGTAGGCCGACAGGGCGGCGTCGAGCTTGCCGGTCGCGCGAAGGCCGTCGCCCACTTTCTGTCGTGCATTGGCAACGTCGAAGAAGGCGTTGTTGCTTTGCGGCAGGCGGCCCTGGGTCTCGAGCGTGAGCTCGAGGTAGCGCGCGAACTCCGCCACGGCGGCATCGGGAGCGCCACTCAGCAGATAGAGATCGCCTATTCTCTGGTAGGCGATCGCGAAGCCCTGGCGCCACAGGTAGATCGATGGATCGCTGCTGGTGAGCTGTTGAGCGGTGTCGCGCGAGACCTGGTACTCGGCGAGCGCGTTCTTCCAGTCGCGCTGCTGCAACAGGATATCGCCCAGGCGCAGGCTGGTCCCGGTGACCAGCACGAGATAGTCCTTGTTGCCGCGTGCACGGGCGGACAACTGCCGGGCAATGGCGGCGGCTGCGCGGTAGGAGCTCGTCGATTCGGCCAGCTTGCCATGGGCCTGCAGCGTGTCGCCGAGTTCCTCGTGCGCCTCCGCCAGATAGCGGCGCCAGCGCGGGTTGCCGGGCTGGCTGGCATCGAGTGTCTCGGCGTGCGTCACCCACGCGTTCTGCGCGGCGGCGGCGTCCTCTATCTTGCCGAGGCTGCGCAAGGCGAGGCCGAGACGCCGGTGACTGTTCATGAACTCGCGCTGCGCCAGCTCTTCCTGCGGATTTTGCGCCACGTGTGGCGCCAGCTTGGCCAGCGCCTCGCGGGCATGATTGGCGGCCTCGGCCGATTCGCCGGTCTGGAAGAAGACATCGCTGAGCAGTCCCCGCGACTGGCCCTGCAGCAGCGCCCACCGCGAATCGCCAGGATGCCTGGCGGCAAGACCGTCGGCGAGGCTGAGCGCCTGACCGGCAAGCTCGCGTGCCGTCGCCACGTCCCCCAGCTCGACGCTGGCGAAGCTCAGGACGCCCAGCAGTTGCACGCGCGCCGCCGTCACGTCGTCCGGCTCGCCCGGCAGGCCCTCGACCGTCTTGCGCGAGCGGGCGGCAAGATCGCTCAGCAAAGGCCGCGACACGATGCCTTCATGGTAGCCATCGATCAGCTGCTGCAGGCTGCCGGCCGCCTGGTCGAGGGCGAGGCGATAGCTGTTCTCGGCCTCGTTGCGCGACTCCGTCGCCACGGTGCGCTGATGCCAGGCGTATCCCCCGGCCGCCATCGCCAGCAACAGCAACACCGACACCGCACCGGCAAAGCGCCGGCTGCGGCGAAGCTTGTCGCGCAACGCCGTCTGCCCGACCTCGTGGGCGCGGCGCTGTCGGTCGTGCTCAGCAGCGCTCGACGCCTCGACATAGGCCACCATGTCGAGGGCGAGGTCGCCGCCATGGCGCAAAAGCACGTCCTCGGCCTCGGCCAGCCGGCGGCCGGCCGGCAGCAGCATGTCGTCTTCATGGCCGTGCTCCGTCCAGGCGGCGGCCTCGGCCTGCAGACGGCGGCGCACGACCAGGAAGTCGCGATGCTCGGCGATCAGGTCGCGCAGGCGCGGCCAGTGGCTGAGCAGCGCCTCGTGCGCCAGCCGGAAGGTGCGGCCCTGGCCGCCGTCGTCCGCCACCGCCAGCCTGGCATCGACCAGCGTCTGCGCCAGGATGCGCTGCTCGGGATCGGTGATCGAGGCTTCGCGGACGACGCGCGACGTCGCGGCGGACGAGGCGTCGCCGGCCTCGACCAGAGAGAGCAGCAACCCCGGCAGCACGGCGGCGCGCCGGGGCGGCAGCTCCTGCACCAGCCGCTCGGCGCGCCGGGCGATGGCGCCCTCGAGCTGGCCGAGTTCGTTGTAGGTGGCATAGGTGAGCTGGCGCTGCTCGCGTCCCGCGACGTCGCCGGGTCGGTCGCGTCCCGCGACGTCGCGGTGATAGAGCTCGTCGAGCAGGAACGACAGCAGCGGCAGCGATGCCGCGTCGCGGGTGGCGGCCTCGCGAATCACCGCCGCCAGCGAGACGCCGCTGCGGGCGCTCTTCTCGAAGGTGATGCCGGCGGCTTCGGCCGGCCGGGTGATGATGAGGTCGACCTCGGCGCCGGTCGGCGGCACGAGGTGGTACTGCCCAAGGCCGGCGGCGAGCTCGGCGAGCTGGGGCAGATCGGGCATGTGGTGAAAGAAGTCGCTGCGCAGCGTCGCGATCACCCAGACCATGCCGGACGTCGCCAGCCGCGCCACGGCGGCATCGAGCGCCCGGCGATCGTCGTCGGAGATCGCGCCCGACGTGAAGACCGCTTCGAGCTGGTCGAGCACCAGAACCAGCCGGCCGACCCGGCGGTCGCCCGGCGCCGCGTGCGGATCGGCGGCGGCGACGCGCTCCAGCGCCACGCGCAACGGCCCGGCGCCGACCGCGGGCGGGCCGCCCAGCAGGGCGGCCAGCTCGGACTGGCCGTAGCCGATCGCCGCCAGTTCCGGCAGGGCATCGGGGCGCAGAAGCGCCGCCGCCAGCCCTTCGAGCGGCGACGGCGCGAGGTCGGCCGGATGGACGACGACATGGCGCCAGGTGGTCTGGCCCCCGTCCACACTCGGGACCACGCCGGGCGCCATGAGGTCGGGCACGAGTCCGGCGCGCACCAGCGACGACTTGCCGGAGCCGCTGGCGCCCAGGACCAGCATGAAGGCCTTGTTTTCGGCGGCGCGCTTGACCAGGGCCTCGGTGATCTCGCGCTCGGCGCGCTCGCGGCCGAAGAAGACGGCGGCGTGCTCGCGGTCGAAGGCCTGCAGGCCGCGGTAGGGCGAGCCCGACCACCATTCGATGCGCGCGCCTTCGCCCGCCGGCGTCGTGCGCCGCAGCAACTCGGGCAGGCGCCGGCGCAGCAGCTCGCGCAGGTGCTGTTCGAGCTGGGTCTCGAACTCCTCCAGCGTGGTGAAGCGGTTGAACGCGGCCTTGAACTGGCCGCTCGCGTCCTCGAAGTGGGACTGCCAGAAACTCTGCAGCGACTCCCACTGGTTTCTGATCTGGTCGAGCTGGTCGACGCGGCTGAAGCGCGCGAAGCCCTCGCCCTGCTTGCGGTAGACGAGAAGGTCGGGAACGCCGCTGCGCTGCTCGCGGGCGGCCAGCGCGCTCTCGAACTCCCATTCCGTGCCGGTCACCGGCGCGCGCCCGTCGATGCCGCGATACTCCCGTGTCGCCGTGCGTTCGGGCAGCGGCGTGCCCAGCCTGGACCACAGGATCAGCACCAGGATGTCGGCATCGGCCGGCGGGTCGATGATGTCCTGGAAATGGCCCGAGCTCAGCATCGGCTCGTATTCCCAGAGCACCGGCGTGATGTCGAAGAACGAGGCGAATTCGCGCTTCAGCCGGCCGATCACCAGGGCGGCGCGACGGCGCTCGTCGTTCACGTCACCCGGCGAGGAGATGAATATCCGGAAGCGCTGCGACATTGGGCGACGGGGTTCCGATCAAGGCGACCCCCGAGCATGGCGGACAATCCCCGCGGCGTCACCTTTTGGGGCGGAACCTCAGGCTGGCGGCAGGTGGCTGGTGTCGTTGATGAAGCCGACCCGGACGTCGCCCGCGGCAAGGACCTCGATCTCGTTCAGGGTGCAGGGGTCCTGGGACAGCCGCCAATAGGCCTTTAGCGGCTGGTCGAGGAGCTGCAGCAGGAGGGCGCGATTGACGCTGTCGTGCCCGACCAGGACGACAGTGTCGGTGGCATGCCGCGCCAGCACCATCCTGAGTGCGTCGGACGTGCGCGCCACCACATCCTGCAGCGACTCGCCGCCGGGAAAGCGCACGAGATGCGGCGCCTCGCGCCACAGCCGATAGGCCTCCGGCGTCTCGGCGCTCACCTCCTCGTGCGTGCGCATCTGCCAGGCGCCGTAGTCGATGTCGCCCAAGCCCTCGTGCACCGACGCTGTGATCCCGCAGGCCGCCGCGACCTTGGCCCCCGTCACCACGCAACGCTGTAGCGGGCTCGTATAGACGGCCACCGGCTTCCAGTGCCGGGCGATGCGGCGGGCGAGCGCGTCGGCCTGGGCGAGGCCGTGCCCGGTGAGGGCAAGCTCGGCGCGGCCGCGAAAGCGCGCCGGATGGATACCATCGACGTGGCCGTGGCGGGTGAGGAGGATCTTGGTCATGGCGCCCCGGCTGACTGGACCACTATCGAAACGGATTGACGATCGTCACGTCGTCGATCTGCTGCCCATGACTCATATCCTCCGATAGCAACTCGTGACAGCCGAGTGCCTGGGCCGCGGCAATGATCGCGCTATCCCAGTAAGAGAAGCCTCGCGCCGCACGGATTTCCAACGCGGCCGTCGCGATGCCGAGCGAAACCTCCTGAACCGGAAACCGCGTCCATGCGTGGATCAGCCCGGCGGCAATATCGTGTGGCAGTGCATCGGCGCGATTGGCGCGCGTTGCCTGGATATAAAACTCCTGCAGCACCTGCGCCGACAGCGCAAGATCGTCCGCGTCCAGCAATGCGACGGCACGATCGCACTTGGCCGCCTCGCCGGGATCGCGACTGATCGAGTAGAGCAGGATGTTGGTGTCGACAAAGCGCCGCCCCTTCATCGGCGGCGCTCGTGGAGCTCATTGCGAGACAGCCTGTCGCCGGCGCGGAACGACACGATCCGCTCGCGGAGCGCACGCTCCTGTCTTGCGAGCCGCTCGAATTCGCTTTCACCGGCCGCAAGGTCCACGAGATAGCGCTTCACCAAGGCCGAAACAGAGGTGTCCAGTTCGGCAGCTTTGATGCGTGCCCGCCTGTAAGTTTCATCATCCAGTGTGACTGTGATATTTTTCACATTTACACAGTATCCCGGGCCGACCTGACCGTCAAGATTGCGCTCTCGCTTTTACTTCCCGATGCAGAAGTCGCGAAAAATGACGTCCAGCAGTTCCTCGACCCGCACCGTGCCGGTGATGCGGCCGATGGCGCGCAAGGCGAGGCGCAGGTCCTCCGCGGCCAAGGCGATCTCGGGCGCCACCAGCGCGCGGCCGAGGCAGGCATGGGCTTCGGCCAGCGCCTCGCGGTGACGCGCCCGGGTGAGTGGCGGCACCGCGGCGCCTTCCTCCATCATCAGGCCGGCCGAGCGTTCGAGGCGGGCCAGCAATTCCGGCAGGCCGGCGCCCGATGTCGCCGAGAGCGGCACGATGTCGGCGGCGTCCGCTGCCGCGAGATCGACCTTGTTCACGACCACGATGTCGCGCGCCGGGTCCCATCGGTCGGTCGCGGCGACGAGGTCGCGGCGCGCCGCCCTCCAATCGCCCGATGCATCGAGCACGAGCACGCGGAGATCGGCCCCGGCGGCGCGGGCACGGGCGCGGCGCACGCCTTCCTGTTCGATGGCGTCGCCCGAATCGCGCAGGCCCGCGGTATCGGCCAGCACGACCGGCCAGCCGCCGAGATCGAGATGGACTTCGATGACGTCGCGCGTCGTGCCGGCGGTCTCCGACACGATGGCGGCGTCGCGCCGCGCCAGAAGATTGAGCAGCGATGATTTTCCCGCGTTGGGCGGACCGATGAGGGCGATATGCACGCCCTCGCGCAGCCGCTCGCCGCGGCGATCGCCGAGATGGGCGCCGATCTCGGCCTGCAGCTGCACAACGCCGTCGCGGACGCGGGCGGCGATGCCCGCGGGCAGATCCTCGTCGGGAAAATCGATCGCCGCCTCGAGATGGGCGAGCGTGGCGAGGCCCAGGGTGCGCCAGTCCTCGTAGAGCCGGTGCAGCGCGCCATCCATCTGCTGCAGGGCGAGGCGGCGCTGCTGTTCGGTCTCGGACGCGACCAGGTCGGCGATGCCCTCGGCCTCGGTGAGGTCGAGCTTGCCGTGCTCGAAGGCGCGGCGCGTGAACTCGCCGGGCTCGGCCAGGCGACAGAGGCCGAGCCGCCCGACCGCCTCCAGCGCGGCGGCGACCACGGCGCGCCCGCCGTGCAGGTGCAGCTCGGCCATCATCTCGCCGGTCTCGCTGTGGGGCGCCTCGAACCACACGAACAGGCCGCGGTCGATCGCCTCGCCGCTCAACGGATCGTAGAGCGTGCGCACGACCATGCGGCGCGGCTCCGGCAGCGCCGGATCGCGCGCCGAATGACCGCGCTCGAAGGCGCGCGGCTCGGTGAGGAAGACCAGCACGTCGGGCGCGTTGGGGCCGCTCAGGCGAATGACCGAGATGGCGCCCGGATGCGCCCGCGAGGGCACGGGCGTTGCCAGCGCATAGATGGTGGCGTCGTCCATCTAGGTCCGCTTTTGCGGCGGCGGGCGGCCCGGTGTCGGCGCCGGCGCGGCCGGCGGCGGGCGCGCCATCACCTTGTCGGCGATCTTTTCGTAGAGATGCTCGGGGATCAGCCGGCGCTCGACCAGCTCGGTCTTGGCCTTGAACGGCCGCGACCGGATGATGGCGTCGGCCCGGACTTCGCCGATGCCGTCGAGCGTCATCAGGTCGTCGCGGCTGGCGTTGTTGAGGTCGATCAGGTTGGCGGCGGGCGCCGGGGCCGGCGCTGCGCGCTGCTGCGCCGACGCGGGCTGGAAAGACAGGGGCTGGAAAGACAGGGGCTGCGCGAGCGCCAGCAGCGCCAACGCCATCAAGGAGACGATCCGGCTCATCGCGCGATTATCGCACGATCTCGTCCCAGGCGGGACTGGGACGCTCAGTGAAGGGCACTTTCCAGCGCTGGCAGTTCGACCGGTCGATCAGCTCGGCCGGCACCATGATCTCGGGCGGCACCGGCTTGCCCGCGAGGTGCCGCAGCACCGCCTGGGTGGCGATGGCGGCGATGTTGAAGGCGCTGAAGTCGATGCTGGCCAGCATGCGGCCGTGCTCGATGTGGTCGATGGCGGCGGGCAGGCCGTTCACGCCCACCACCTCGGCCGTCCGCCCGGCATCGGCCAGCGCCTCGAGGACGCCGAAGGCCATGACATCGTTGGCCGTCCAGACGCCGTCGATGCGCGGGTGGGCCGCCAGCAGCTCGGCCATCGCCTTGCGCGCCGGTGCCGCCTGGAGATAGCCGATGCGCGAGCCCAGCAACCTGATGCCGGGGACTTCCGCCACGGCGCGCTGCAGTCCGACGGTGCGGTCGCGGGCGGTGCGCGCCGACGGCGTGCCGTCGAGCGCGACGATGCCGCCCGTCCCGCCCAGGCCCAGGATCAACGCCTTGGCGGCCTTGTAGCCCACCGCGACATCGTCCGAGCCGACGAAGGTCAGGACCTTGCCGGGCATGCGGTTGATGAAGACCGCGACCGGGATGCCGGCGGCGGCGAATCGCGCCAGATCCCCGGCCATCTCGACGTCGTCGGTCGGATTGAACAGGACGGCATCGGGCCGCGCCGCCAGCGCCTCGCTCACCAGGGCCTTCTGCTCGCCGACATGGTCGGGGGTCTGCGGCACATAGTGGATGGTCCGGGCGCCGGCTTCGGCGGCCAGCCGGTCGGCAATCAGCCGGGCCGCGTCATAGGCCGGATTGACCCGGTTTTTGGTGAAAACGGCGAGGGTGGGTGGCGGCATGGTCCCTATGTTAGACGAGCGCCGCCCTGTAGTATCCCGCCCGAAATGGCCAATCCCTACGATCATATCCCCGACCGCCGAAAGATCGTGCGCCGCCGCGTGCTCGAAGAGGCGTTGGGCGTGCTGGTCGAGGACCTGCCCTCGGGCGGCGAGCCGCCCCGGCCGCCGGTGCTGGCGCTGCTGCGCGACGCCCTGGCCAAAGGTCGGGCCGAGATCCGCCGCCGCTTCGAGGAGCCCGGCCCGCTGCGCAACGACGGTCCGGCGGTGCTGGCCGCCACCTCCTACCTGATGGACCAGATCGTCCGCGTCCTGTTCGACTTCGCCGACCGCTACGCCTATCCCGCCGCCAACCCGAGCGCCGCCGAGCGGCTGGGCGTAGTGGCGACCGGCGGCTACGGCCGCGGCGAGCTGGCGCCGCTCTCCGACCTCGATCTCCTGTTCCTGCGCCCCTACAAGCAGACGCCCAGGGGCGAGCAGATCGTCGAGTTCATGCTCTATCTCCTGTGGGACCTCGGCCTGAAGGTCGGCCACGCCACCCGCACCGTGGCCGAGAGCCTGCGCTACGCCGAGAACGACCACACCATCCGCACGGCGCTGCTCGAGATGCGCTACCTGTGGGGCGACCGCGAGCTGTTCGACGAGCTGCACAAGGGTTTCGCGCAGAAATTCCATACCGGCGACGGCCGCGATTTTGTCGAGGCCAAGCTCGCCGAGCGCGACCAGCGCCACCAGCGCATGGGCGACTCGCGCTATGTCGTCGAACCCAACGTCAAGGAAGGCAAGGGCGGGTTGCGCGACCTGCACCTGCTGTTCTGGATCGCCAAATATCTCTATCGCGTGAGCGAGCCCGGCGACCTCGTGGCCAAGGGCGTGCTCACCAAGGAGGAGGCGCGCCTGTTCGAGCGCGCCGAGCGTTTCCTGACCACGGTGCGCTGCCACATCCACTACCTGACGGGCCGCGTCGACGATCGCCTGTCGTTCGACCTGCAGCGCGAGATCGCCGAGCGGCTGGGCTATCAGGACCGCCCGGGCAGCCGCGGCGTCGAGCGCTTCACCAAGCACTACTATCTCCACGCCAAGACGGTGGGCGACCTCACCCGCATCTTCGTCGCCGCCCTCGAGGACAGCCACCGCCGCAAGCCCAAGCTCGCGGCGCTGTGGCAGACGCTGCGGCCACGCCAGCTCGAAGGCTTCAAGCTCGACGGCGAGCGCCTCGCGGTGGCGTCGCCCGATACCTTCACCAAGGATCCGGTGGCGATCCTGCGGCTGTTCCACGTCGCGCAGGAAAACGACCTCGACATCCATCCGGCGACGCTCCGGCTCATCACCCAGAACATCCGGCTGGTCGACAGGCTCAGGAACGATCCCGAGGCCAATCACCTGTTCATGGAGATGATGACGTCGCGGCACGACCCGGAGACGACGCTGCGTCGCCTCAACGAGGCCGGCGTGTTCGGCCGGTTCATTCCCGACTTCGGCCGCGTCGTCGCCCAGACGCAGCACGACATGTATCACACCTACACCGTCGACGAGCACACCATCCGGGCGATCGGCATCCTGGCCAGCATCGAGAACGGCACGCTCAAGGAAGACCATCCGCTGTCGGCCGAGGTCGTGCACAAGGTGCTGTCGCGGCCGGTGCTCTATCTTTCGGTGCTGCTGCACGACATCGCCAAGGGCCGCGGCGGCGATCATTCGGTGCTGGGCGCCGATGTTGCCATGCAGGTCGGCCCGCGGCTTGGCCTCAGCGCCGCCGAGACCGAGACCGTGGCCTGGCTGGTGCGTCATCACCTCGCCATGTCGGGCACCGCCTTCCAGCGCGATCTGATGGATCCCAAGACCATCGAGAATTTCGCCGCCCTCGTGCAATCGCCGGAGCGACTCAGGCTGCTGCTGGTGCTGACGGTATGCGACATCCGCGCCGTCGGCCCCAACGTCTGGAACGGCTGGAAGGCGGCCCTGCTGCGCCAGCTCTACAACGCCGCCGAACAGGTCATGTCGGGCGGCACGCTGGCCGGCGGCCGCGCCGACCGCATCCGCCAGATCCAGGCCGAGGTCGGCAAACGCCTGGCGAGCTGGACCGACCAGGAGAAGGACGAGCACTTCGCCCGCGGCTACGCGCCCTACTGGCTGTCGTTCGATCCCGACACCTTGGCGCGCCAGGCCGAGCTGGTGCGCGGCGCCGAACGCGGCCGCCAGCCGCTGGCGATAGAGCACCGGGTCGACACGGCGCGCGCCGTCACCGAAGTCACGATCTACACGCTCGACACCCACGGCCTGTTCGCCCGCCTGGCCGGCGCCATGGCGGTGAGCGGCGCCAACATCGTCGACGCCAAGATCTTCACGCTCGCCAACGGCATGGCGCTCGATACCTTCTGGATCCAGGACCTCGAGGGCAAGCCGTTCGACGATTCACGCCGCCTGGCACGGCTCGCCGCCCGGGTCGAGCTGGCACTCTCCAACCGCCTCGACATCCAGCGCGAGCTCGACACCCAGCGCGGCTCTTGGCCCAAGCGCGACCAGGTCTTCACCGTCCAGCCGCGCGTGCTGATCAACAACAACGCGTCCGACACTTTTACGGTGATCGAGGTCAACGGCCGCGACCGGCCGGGCTTTCTGCATGTCGTCACGCGGGCGCTGACGCGGCTCAACCTGCAGATCGCCTCGGCCCACATCACCACCTACGGCGAGCGCGCCGTCGACGTGTTCTACGTCAAGGACCTGTTCGGCCTGAAGGTCGTGAACCAGGACAAGCTCAACCAGGTGGCCGCGACCGTCGAGAAATCCATCCGCGACTTCGACACCCGCTTCGAGCCACTGCCCAAGGCGGCGGAATAGGCTGGGGGCGCGCCACTCCAGTGGCGCGCCCCCAGCAATTACTCCGGCTTGAAGCCCGCGTCCTTCAGCAGCGCGGTGTTGGTCTCGACCTCTTCCTTGATGAAGGCGGCGAATTCCTTGGGGCCCCGCGCGGTCGGCACGATGCCGAGCGACGTCGTCTTGGCGATGAAGTTGGGATCCTTGGAAACCTCGGCCATGCCGGCGGCCAGCCGGTTCACGACGGCGCCGGGCGTGTCCTTGGGTGCCCACGCGCCGTACCAGGAACTGAGGTTGAAGTCCTTCAGTCCGACCTCGTTCGTCGTCGGGATGTTGGGGGCGAGCGGCGTGCGTTCCTTGGAGGTGACGAAAACGCCCTTGGCGCGGCCCGAAGTGGCGAGCGGCAACAGTGCCGTCCAGGGATCCATGAAGAGTTGCACGGCGCCCGACATCAGGTCGGTATTGGCCGGCGCGGTGCCCTTGTAGAGGATGGTGTCGAGCGGCAGGCCGGTGCGCTTCAGAAATGCGAGCGTGGCGATGTGGCCGGCCGATCCACCCGACGACAGGGCGAAGAAGTATTTCTTCGGCTCCTTGGCGATGGCCGCCATCATGCTCGCATAGTCTTTGCCCGGCACGTCGTTGTTGGCCAGCAGCACCAGCGGCGCCTCGCCGGCCTGGGCGATCGGCCGGAAGTCGGTTTGCGCGTCGTAGGGACAGCTCGGCACGACCGCTTTTCCCAGCACGAACAGGCTGGCGTTGAACAGCAGGGTGTAGCCGTCGGGATCGGCGCGACGCACCGCGTCGGAGCCCACGGTGCCCGAGGCGCCGCCGATGTTCTGGATCACGATCGGCTGCCCGAGCTTCTCGGACAGGAACTGTCCGGTGATGCGGCCGAGCCCGTCGGTACCGCCGCCCGGCGGGTAGGGCACGATCATCTTCAGGGGCTTGTTGGGAAACGCACCCTGTCCAAGGGCCGGGCCGAGAGCAGGTGCCGCGAGCAAAGACGCGCCGGCAGCACCAAGAACAGTTCTTCTATTGATCACGGATTCACCGAAACAGAGGAAGCACAGGCCTTGCCGCCGGTGGCCTCGCAGATCGTGCGCACGACGCGGCGCGTCTTGACCTCGGCGCACGGCGCACCGAGGGCTACGGAAGTATCGAGATGCTGCTTCAAGGTCGCCTTCCCTCCGGGACTGATCGGATAGAGCACACCCTCACGGTAGGCCGATTTCAGTTCGACGGTGCGCTCCTGACCATTGCCCAGCGCCACCACGACATCGACCTGCAGATAGTCGATGGTCTCCGCCGACTTGTTCTCGACCACGAGGCTCGGCACGCAATTGCCGAAGACCGTGGAGTCCACGCCGCGCTTGACGTCGATGCCATTCGCCGCGTGTGCCGATGAACCAGCAAAAATCAGACCAACTGCGATGAGATGAGCACGCATGACCGACCTCCTTGGTTGTCTGGTTTCTATTGAGCCTGAAGCCTCTGCTCGCGTCGTGTGGCGAGCATCTGCAGGATGGCCGCCGCCGTCTCCTCGATCGACCGTCGCGTGACGTCGATGGTCACCCACTTGCGGCGTGCGTAGAGGCGGCGCGCATCCTGGATCTCGCGTTGCACCTGTTCCATGTCGGTATATTCGGTCTCGGTCTCCTGCTGCAGCAGGCGCAGGCGATTGACCCTGATCTGCACCAGCCGCTCGGGATCGGTGATCAATCCGACGATCAGCGGCCGTTTCGAATCCTCGAGTTCCTGCGGCGGCGGCACCTCCGGCACCAGCGGCACATTGGCCGCGCGCACGCCGCGGTTGGCGAGATAAACGCAGGTCGGTGTCTTGGAGGTCCGCGACGGACCGACCAGGATGACATCGGCGTCCTCCAGGTCGTGCGTCGACTGGCCGTCGTCGTGCGCCAGCGTGTAGTGCATGGCGTCGATCCGGTCGAAATAGCCTTCGTCGAGCTGATGCTGGCGGCCCGGCCACTGCTCGCTCTTGGAATGGAAATGAACAGCCAACACGCTCATTGCCTGGTCGAGCACGCCGACGCAGGGCAGTTGCAGCCGCCGGCAATGATCGCGTACGAGATCGCGCAGTTCCTGGTCAACCAGCGTATAAAGAACGGGCCCGCGGTCGCGTTCGACCGCCTGCACGACCTTTTCCATCTGACCGCGCGTTCGCACCAGGGACCAGACATGCTCCTGCACGAAGATGCCCTCGTATTGGACCAAGCAGGCGCGTGCCACGCTGGACACCGTTTCACCGGTGGAGTCGGACACGAGATGAACGTGAAAATTGCGATTCGCCACGCCGTGTTTTACCCCACAGCGGGGCTGGGAGAAACGCGGGATTGCCAGCTGGATCGCGGGGACAGTCGAGTCGATTGGGCAAAGTCGACCAATTCGGGGCCCGACTCGCCTTCGCCCTCCAGATATTCGTCCCTTGCGGACAGTCCGGGAGGAAAGGCCTGCGAGTCGGGAATCACACCAAGCAACCGCCTGAATCCGGCCTCTGCCGGTCCACAGCGTCCTGGGGAGAAGAGTCCAATAGGGCGCATCCCCACGTGCCACAGGCCCTACTACTGCTACTACCTATTAAGATTAGAGTAAGAGGAAGCATGAGGGACAAGACTTGAGCAGGCAGAAAGCAGAGGGGAAGTTTCTGCAGACGCTGGCCGGGACGCGATTTCCGACGCCACCGATCTGGCTGATGCGTCAGGCCGGCCGATACTTGCCGGAGTATCGCGCCGTTCGTGCCACGACCAAGTCCTTCCTCGAATTCTGCTACACGCCGGACAAGGCGATCGAGGTGACGCTGCAGCCGATCCGCCGGTTCGGCTTCGATGCTGCAATCATCTTTTCCGATATCCTGGTCGTGCCCGATGCACTGGGCCAGAAAGTCTGGTTCGAAGAGGGCGAGGGGCCGAAGCTCGAGGCACTGACCGATCCGTCGCAGTTCGGCCGGCTGTCGCGGGCTCGCATCGCCGACCATCTGGCGCCAGTCTACGAGGCGATCCGCCAGACGCGTGCGGCGCTGCCGCCGGAAACGGCGCTGCTGGGTTTCGCCGGCGCGCCGTTCACGCTCGCCTGCTACATGATCGAAGGCAGCGGCAGCAAGGATTTCGCCAAGGTGAAGACCTGGGCTTATAGCCATCCCGAATCCTTCGGTCTGCTGATCGACCTGCTGGTCGAGGCCGTGGTCGATCACCTCGCCTACCAGGTCGAGGCCGGCGTAAATGGCGTACAGCTTTTCGATTCATGGGCCGGCGTGCTGCCGGAGGAGCAGCTCTTCCACTGGTCGCTCGATCCGATGATGCGCATCGCCAAGGGCCTGCGCGAACGCCACCCCGAGGTTCCGATCATCGCCTTTCCGCGCGCCGTCGGGCCGGCGATGCTGATGTACCGGCGCCCGGATACTTTCAGCGCGCTGTCGATCGATACCGGCATCGGTGCGCATTGGGCGGCCAAGGAGCTGCAGCCGCACATCTGCCTGCAGGGCAATCTCGATCCGATCATGCTGGTCGCCGGCGGCCAGGCGATGGAACGCGAGGCGATGCGTATCCTCGACAAGCTCGGCCACGGGCCTTTCGTGTTCAATCTCGGCCACGGCGTGGTGCCGCAGACGCCACCCGATAACGTGGCGCACCTGGTCGAGATCGTGCGCAACTGGAAGCCGGGCGCTCCATGAGTATCGGGCCATGAAAATCGCCATCGTCCTGTTCAATCTCGGTGGCCCGGATTCGCCCGAGGCGGTGCAGCCGTTCCTGAAAAACCTTTTCAGCGATCCCGCGATCATCTCGTTGCCGTCGTTTCTGCGCCTGCCACTGGCAAGTTTCATCTCCAGCCGGCGCGCGCCCAAGGCAAGGAAGATCTACGACCAGATCGGCGGCAGCTCACCGATCCTCGGGCAGACCGAAGCGCAGGCGCGGGCGTTGGAGGCGGCGCTTGGAAGCGGGGCCGGCAGCGGATACGAATGGCGCGGCTATGTCTGCATGCGCTATTGGCATCCGATGACCGAGGCCGTGGTGCGCTCGGTCAAGCGCTTCGCGCCCGACCGCATCGTCCTGCTGCCGCTCTACCCGCAATTCTCGACCACCACGACCGACTCCTCGGTGAAGGCGTGGAAGGCCGTCACAGCCGCGGCCAAACTCGCCGTCCCGACGCAAACCGTATGCTGCTATCCCGACGAGCCGGGTTTTATCGCCGCCTCCGTCGATCTCGTGAAGCAGGGTCTTGCCGAAGCAGGCAGTGGCCCGGTCCGCCTGCTGTTCTCCGCCCATGGCCTGCCGGAAAAAGTCATCAGGCGCGGCGATCCCTATCAGGTGCAGGTCGAACGCACGGCGCAGGCAATCGTGGACCAGATCGCCAGGCAGACCGGGGCCCTCGACTGGTCGGTCTGCTACCAGAGCCGGGTCGGCCCGCTGAAGTGGATCGGGCCCTCGACCGACGCCGAGATCCGCCGCGCCGGTGCGGACGGACGCTCCGTCGTGCTCTATCCGCTGGCTTTCGTGTCGGAACACTCCGAGACATTGGTCGAGCTCGACATCGACTACCGCCATCTCGCGGAGAGAAGCGGCGTGCCGGTTTACCGGCGCGTCCCGGCCGTGGGCACCCATCCATCGTTCATCGGTGGCCTGGCGGACCGGGTGCGCGCGATCCTCGCCGAGCCGCAGGTCGCCATCTGCCACGGCGCCAAGACCATGCCTTGCGGCTCCCAGCACCTTGGCTGCCCCCTCATCGCCGGAGCGATGTGATGCTCTACGAAATCCTGAAGGCGCTGCACATCGTGGCGGTGATCGCCTGGATGGCGGGGCTGCTCTATCTGCCCAGGCTGTTCGTCTATCACGCCGACGCCGAGAAAGGTTCGAAGCAGAGCGAGACCTTCAAGGTCATGGAGCGGCGTCTGGTCTATGCGATCATGGAGCCGGCCCAGGGCGCGGTCTGGATCCTGGGCCTGCTGCTGGCCTGGCGGGGCGAATGGTGGGCCTCCGGCTGGTTCCAGGCGAAGATCGTGCTGGTCCTGCTGCTGACCGGCGTGCATCACGTCTACGGCCGCTGGCGCAAGACCTTCGAGGCAGACCGAAACACCAGACCTGCCAGTTATTATCGCTGGTGGAACGAGGTGCCGACGGTGCTGATGATCGCTATCGTATTCCTCGTAGTGCTGAAACCGTTTTAGGAAATCAGATGAACGTCGAGTTGAAGAGCGCCGAGTGGAAGGACCAGATCTTCGATGTCTTCCAGGACCACGACATCAAGCAGGTCTTTCACGTGCCCGATGCCGGCCACAGCCGGCTGATCGAGCTCTGCCAGAAATCGAACTCGATCCGCACGTTGGCGCTCACCACCGAGGAGGAAGGCATTCCGCTCGCCGCCGGCGCCTGGCTGGGCGGCCAGCGCTCGGTGCTGCTGATGCAGAGCTCGGGTGTCGGCAACACCATCAATCTGATGGGCATGCCCAAGACGCTGCGCTTTCCGTTCCTGACCCTGATCACGATGCGCGGCGACTACGGCGAGTTCAATTCCTGGCAGTACCCGATGGGCCAGGCGACGCCCAAGGTCCTCGAGGCCATGGGCGTGCTGGTTTACTCCGTCGACAAGCCTGAAGAAGTGAAGGCAACCGTCGACGCCGCCGCGCGCTCGGCCTTCAACGGCGGCCAGTCGGTCGCTGTCCTGCTGCGGCAGAAGCTGCTCGGCATCAAGAATTTCGGGAAGAAGTGAGATGAGCAAAGCAACGCTCCAACGCCGCCCGCTGGTGAAGAAGATCCTCGAAGGCGCCGACGACAATCTCCTGGTGATCGCGGGACTGGGCTCCGCCAACTGGGACGTGACCGAAGCGGGCGACCGACCGCTCAACATGCCGCTGTGGGGCTCGATGGGGGCGCCGGTACCGATGGGCCTGGGCTTGGCACTCGCACAGCCCAAGAAGCGCGTTCTGGTGATCACCGGCGACGGCGATATGCTGATGAGCCTCAGCTCTCTTGCCACCGTCGCCGCCCAGCAACCCGACAATCTCGCGATCGTCGTGCTCGACAACGAAAAGTTCGGCGAGACCGGCAATCAGGCGACGGCCACCGCTCCGCGCAACAACGGTCCGACCGATTCGGGCGCCGGCACCGACCTCGCGATGATCGCCAAGGGCTGCGGCATCGCCGACAGCGGCACCGTGCGTGAGGCGGGCGAGGTCGCGCAGCTCGTGAAGGACGCCCGCATCACCAAGGGCCCTGTGTTCCGGCTCGTCAAGGTGATGGTCGAGAAGCTCGAATTCGTCATGCCGCCGCAGGACGGCGCGCATCTCAAGGATCGTTTCCGCCAGGCGCTGGGCATCAAGCCGACGTAGGAGGGGAACATGACCGACTACGCGCCCTTCCCGCTGATCGACCTCGCCGGAAGCCCGCGCGAGCGCGGCCGCACGCACGGCAAGGCCGCCGCCGACCGGCTGCGGCGCGGCGCCAGGATGTACGCCGAGTCGCTGCTCGCGAGCGGTGTCGACTGGAAGGAACTGGAGCGCCGCGCCGAGGCGACGGTGCCAGCGATCGAGCAGTTCGATCCGGCCTATGTCGAGGAGATGCGCGGTATCGCCGAGGGCGCGGGCGAGCCTTTCGCTGCCGTGATGCTGATGAATGCCCGCACCGAGATGGTGGCGGCGG
This sequence comes from Reyranella sp., assembly GCF_004296935.1. GTDB lineage: Bacteria > Pseudomonadota > Alphaproteobacteria > Reyranellales > Reyranellaceae > Reyranella. Next base: position 14,427 of record NZ_SCVH01000166.1, on the reverse strand, counting down.
CGCGTCGCCAGAAGGCGGCCCAGCATTTTCCGGACGGCTGCACGGCTGCGCTGGCGCTGCCCGAGGCCAGTGCCGACGGCGTGCTGCTGCATGGCCAGAACTGGGACTGGCGCGCGGAGTGCGCCGAGACCGGCGTGGTGCTGCGCATCCGGCGCGACGACGGGCCCGACATCCTGACCTTCACCGAGGCCGGCGGACTTGCCCGCTCCGGCCTCAACTCGGCCGGCATCGGCCTCACCGCCAATGCGCTGGAATGCGACCGCGACTACCAGCGCGGCGTCGGCGTGCCGCTGCCCTTCATCCGGCGCAAGGTGCTGGAGGCGGCCCATCTCGCGCAGGCGGTGCAGACGATCGTCTCGACGCCCAAGCCCGGTTCCAACCACATGGCCGTCAGTCACGCGACGAGCAATGTGGGGGGCAATGGCGGCGGCGGCGGCGAGGCGTTCGGCTTCGAATGCGCCCCCGACGACACGTTCTGGCTGGCGCCCGATCGCGGCCTTTATGTGCACGCCAATCACTGGATCGCCGAGTCGGCGCGCGCCAAGGTCAAGGACACCGGCCTCGCCGAGACGCCGTGCTCGATCTATCGCGACAAGCGGGTGCGCGATCAACTTGGTCCGAAGCGCGGCAAGCTCACGCTGGAAGATTTTCGCGCCGCCTTCTTCGATGACTGGAATTCACCCTGGTCGGTGTGCCGGCCGCCGCGGATGAACACGCGTGGCGTCATGACGGCCACGACGGCAATGATCCTGATGCGCCCCGGCGAGGGCCATCTCGAGGCCTGCCCGATGCCGGCGCTGAACAAGACTTTCAAGACCTACACGCTGACGCCCGACCAGACCGCCCAGCGCCGCGCCGCCGACTAGGGCTGCCGTCTCAGCGGACGCAGTAGTTCTCGCCGAGGAAGCGGAGAAACATCCGGCGGGACTCGCCCTGGGCACCGTCCAGCGCCCGCCCGATCGGGGCGCAGGCGAAGGGGATCCAGCCGTCGGCGGTCAGGCGGTGAAACAGCACCGTGCGGCCGTCGGACGCGAAGAAGCTGTGAAAGGCCAGGGTCACGCGATACCAGTCGTAGTCGGGCACGACGACATCGCGCACGTAGTCGCCTCCCGCCGCCCACTTGAAATAGATCCGTGGACCGAAGGTCGCCTCGCGTCGCGGCGGCCAGGACGGCGCCGGCGACGCATCGACATCGACGACACCGGAACCGCCGCGCTGCTCGAGGAAGCGGCCGAACAGGACGAGATCGACACCGTAGGAAATCGCGCCGGCGGCCATGATGGCGGCGAACAGCATCAGGGGCCGCCGCGCCCGCGCCAGCCAGTCGCCGGCGGGGGCGGCCAGCGCCAGCGCGAGCGCGAGAACCAGCACGTACGTGCCGGTGTGGCGGGCGTAGATCCAGGTCAGCATGCTGGCGCCGTTCAAGGCGAACCACAGGCCGAGCACGGCAACCGCCGTCATCGCCCAGGGCGGTAGACGCCAGCGCAGGCGCGCGACCTCGGCACCCGGCGCCAGCAGCAGCAGCCAGAGTGCCGCCAGCATGGGAAACATCGCCAGCGTCGCCAGCATCCACCATGGATCGACATGGTCGTAACGGTTGGCGGCGAGTGCCCGGGCGATCGTCGGATTGGCCGGCGGCATCAGGCTGGAGGTCGCGGCGTAGGCAACCACCAGCAGGGCCGCCATCGCCGCCGCCGCCATCACCGTCCGTCCCGGAAAGGGACGGCCGAAGGCCAGGAGGGCGCCGCCGGTCACGGCATAGAGCAGGCTCATCGCGGCCAGCGACGGATGGGTAAGGGCCATCGCCAGGCCGAGCCCGAGGGTCGTGGCCACCACCTGGCGCGTCGATCGCGTCGGATCGGCCGCCACCGCGGCCCAGATCATCCAGAGCCCGGTCCCGACGATCAGCTCGGTCGGGAAATAGACCAGCACCAGCGTCATCGCGAGGTAGAGCCGCGAGAAGAGACGCTGTGGCTCGACGGTGCGCATCGCCGCCCACAACAGCAGCGGCACGGCGAAATAGAGCGCATGGGCGACCGTGACGTAACTTGCTGGCGCGAGATCGAATGCCCGGCGCGCCAACCAGGCGGGGCCGAAGGCCACGAGCGTCGAGACGGCGCGGCTCGCGATCTGGTCGAGATAGAGGTTCCAGGCGTTGCCGAGCCAGCCGGCCGACAGCAGGACGGCGCCATCGTTCACCAGCAGGCAGCCGTTCCAGGTGCCGAGGGCGGCAACGATGGCGAAGGCCGCCAGGAGCGCGCCATCGCAACGGTCCAGTCGTTTCGACGGCGACACTGGCTTCGCTATTTCCATCGGGCGGCGTATATACCAGCCCATGACCCAGCCTGCATCCTCGCCCGAATTCCGCGGCCGCATCTATAACGACATCACCGAGACCGTCGGCGCGACGCCGCTGGTGCGGTTGAACCGCCTGCCCAGGCGCGACGGCGTGAAGGCCGAGATCCTGGCCAAGCTGGAATTCTTCAACCCGCTCGCCTCGGTGAAGGACCGGATCGGGCTCGCCATGATCGATGCCGCCGAAAAGACCGGCAAGATCGTGCCCGGCGTCAGCACCATCATCGAGCCGACCTCCGGCAACACCGGCATCGGCCTTGCCTTCGTGGCTGCCGCCCGCGGCTACAGCATCATCCTCACCATGCCCGATTCGATGTCGGTCGAGCGGCGCAAGATGCTGGCCATCCTGGGCGCCCGGCTCGAGCTCACGCCGCGCGAGAAGGGCATCAACGGCTCGATCGCGCGAGCCGAGGAGCTGCTGAAGGAAATTCCCAACAGCTTCATGCCGCAGCAGTTCCAGAACCCGGCCAATCCCGCCGTGCACAGGCGCACCACGGCCGAGGAAATCTGGAAGGACACAGGCGGCAAGCTCGACTTCTTCGTGGCCGGCGTCGGCACCGGCGGCACCATCACCGGTGTCGGCGAGGTGCTGAAGCCGCGCCTGCCCGGCCTGAAAGTGGTAGCCGTCGAACCGGCGCTCAGTCCCGTGCTGTCGGGCGGCAAGCACTCGCCCCATCCCATCCAGGGTATCGGCGCGGGGTTCGTGCCCGATATCCTCGATCGCAAGGTGATCGACGAAGTGGTGCAAATCGACAACGAGACCGCCTTCAAGACGGCGCGCGACATGGCGGCGATGGAGGGCATTCCCGTGGGCATCTCCTCGGGCGCGGCGGTGGCTGCCGCTCTGAAGATCGGCGCGCGGCCGGACAGCGCCGGCAAGCGCATCGTGGTGATCATTCCCTCGTTTGCCGAGCGCTACGTCAGCACGCCCCTGTTCGAAGGGCTCTGAGTTCGAAGGCCTCTGATCAGCCCGGGTACCAGGAAGGCTTGCGCTTCTCGCGGAAGCTGGCGAGGCCTTCGCTCGCCTCAGGCTGCTGGCGGGCCCGGGCGTGTTCGTCGATCAGGTCGCGCAACTCGCCGTCGTCGATGAAGGCGCGGGCCGCCGCCAGCGTTCTGAGCTTGGTGGCGGTCGTGGCGCCGGGCGCGTTCATCAGCACCGCCTCGATGATCCCGGCCCCGGCTGCCTCGAGACCGCCGGTCGGGCAGACCTCGTGGGCCAGCCCCAGCCGCCGGGCTTCCTGGGCGCCGAAGCGCTCGCCGGTCAGGGCGTAGCGCCTGACCTGGCGCACGCCCATCGCCCGGCAGAGTTGCGGCAGGATGATCCCCGCCATCAGGCCCCAGCGGGTTTCGGCGATGGAAAAGATCGCGTCTTCGCTCGCCACCACGACATCGCAGGCCGCCGCGATGCCGGTGCCGCCGCCGAAGCAGCCGCCCTGGACGAGGGCCAGCGTCGGCACCGGGCAGGTGTCGAGCCGGCGGATCGCCTCGGCGGTGAGCCGGCTCGCGCGTTCGTTCTCTGCCGGCGGCTGTTTGGCGACGCCGCTGATCCAGGCGAGGTCGGCGCCGGCCTGGAAATGCTTTCCGTTGCCGCGCAGCACGACGAGGCGCAGGCCGGCCTCGCGGCCGAGCGCGTCCATCGCGGCGTGCAGGCCTTCGATCAGATCGCCGTTGTAGGCGTTGTTGACCTGCGGCCGGTTGAGCGTGACCGACGCCACGCCGCGCCGGTCGATTTCCCAGAGAACCGTGTCGTTGGCCACGTCACTCGGCCTTGAGGTAGCTGTCCTTGAGGGAGATCTTGCCGTCCTTCACCTCGTAGAGGTCGATGCCGTAGCGGTCGAACGGCTTGCCGGCATGGTCGATGCCGGTGACGCGGAAGGTGCCGAACAGTTTGTCGCCGGCGCGATGGATGCGGGCCTCGGAATAGCGTGCCTCGCGATGCGCCGTGGACTTGTCGGCGAAATGGGCGCGCAGGCCTTCCTTGCCTTTCAGCACCCTGCCGGACGGCGCGCCGCCGGCGTTCAGGCGCCACTCGAAATCGTCGGTGACGCAGGCCGCGATCTCCTCGGCGTCGGCCTTGTTGAAGGCCTTGCCGAAGCGGCGGAACAGATCGTCGATGGCGTCGGCCATGGTGTCCTCCCAGGTTGTCGGCAGTAGACCATATTTCCCGCTCATATCTCCCACGGCGGCGGCGTGAATTTCTCGATGAGGAAATTGACGAAGGCCGTGACCTTGGGCGCGAGATGTCGCCGGTGGGGATAGACCGCATGGATCGGCACCGGCTCCTCGGCATAGAAGTCTCCAAGCAGCGGCACGAGTTCGCCGCGCCGGATGGCGCCGGCCAGCGTCAGCCGCGTCAGGCAGACGATGCCCAGCCCCTGCAGGGCGAGCCGCATCTGCGCTTCACCCTCGTTGACGGCCAGGCGGCCGTTGACCTCGATCAGGCGGATGTTGCCGTCGATGCGGAACGGCCATCGGTTGAGTTCGGGCCGGTCGCGATTGACGATGCAATCGTGGCGCGCGAGATCCTCGGGCCGCTGAGGCGCGCGGCGACGGGCAAGGTAGCTCGGCGCGGCACAGATCAGGCGGACGTCCTCGCCGATCTTGCGCGCCATGAAGCTCGTGTCGGCGAGCTTGCCGATCCGGATGGCGACATCGATGCGCTCGTCGATCACGTCGACCACGCGGTCGGTCGGCAACAGTTCGAGCTGCACGGCGGGGTAGCGCTGCAGGAACTCGCCGATGATGGGCGCGAGCTGGTGGGTCGAGAAGGCGAGCGAGGTCGTGACCTTGAGCGGCCCATGCGGCGTGCCGCTCTGGCCGGTAATCTCGCTCTCGAGCGTCGCGATCTCGGCCACGATGCGACGGGCGGCGGCATAGAAGGCCTCGCCATCGGCAGTGAGATGCAGCGCCCGCGTCGTGCGTTGCAGCAGCCGCACGCCCAGCCGGGTCTCCAGCCGGGTCACCAGCTTGCTGACGGCCGAGGGCGTCAGCCCCAACGCCGGCGCGGCGGCTGAAAAGCCCTGGGAATCAACGACCCGCACGAAGGCGGCCATTTCGCTCGCATGGTCAATCATTGCGGAATTAATGAATTATATTCATCATTGTTCTTCATTATCTCCGGATTATCCATTTGCTGGCAAGGAATTACGTTCCTTTCAATCCAAAGGAGATATTCATGTTCACCACCCCGTATCCCTCGACCCCCGAGTATCAGGCCTACATGGTGCGGGCTCACCGCCTGCGGGCCGCAGCCGTCGCCGGCCTGTTCCGCGACTTCGGTCGTTGGATTTCGAACAGCTTCCACGCCGGTTGGATTTCCGCCGCGGCCCGATAAACAAGGCGCATGACTGCGCCCTGGGGCCACTACGCCCGCTACAACCGACTGGCCAACGAGACGCTCTACGAGGCCTGCGCCGCGCTCAGCGATGAGGAGCGCCGGCGCGACCTCGGGGCGTTCTTCAGGAGCGTCCACGGCACGCTGAACCATCTGCTGCTGGGCGACCGCATCTGGATGACCCGCTTCGAGGGCGGCCAGCATCCTTCAACCGATCTCGGCGCCGTGCTCTACGACGATTTCACCGAGCTGCGCGCCGCGCGGGTCGCGATGGATGCCCGCATCGAGCGGTTCGTCGCGGATTTGCCGCGCGCCTTCGCGGCCGGCACGATCCGCTACCTCAACAATTCCGGTTTCACGTCAGAGGACCCGCTCGACGTCCTGCTGCCGCACTTCTTCAATCACCAGACCCATCACCGCGCCCAGGTCCACACGCTGCTGTCGCAGCTTGGCCGGGATCCGCCGGTGCTCGACCTGCATCGCGTGCTCAGGCCGAATCCGGCTTGAAGTCGGGCTTGATCTCCTGCTTGCGCCACTTGAAGCGCAGCTCCGAGAGGCCGGTGCAGATCACGTAGAACACCGGGGTGAAGATCAGGCCGAAGAGGGTGACGCCCAGCATGCCGGCGAACACCGCGGTGCCCAGCGACTGGCGCATCTCGGCGCCGGCGCCGACGCTGATGACCAGCGGCACCACGCCCAGGATGAAGGCGAGCGAGGTCATCAGGATGGGTCGCAGCCGGGTCTTGGCGGCGGTAACCGCGGCGTCGAAGCGGTTCATGCCCTGCTCGTGCGCCTGCTTGGCGAACTCCACGATCAGGATGGCGTTCTTGGCGGCGAGGCCCACCAGCACCACGAGGCCGATCTCGACCAGGACGTTGCGGTCGAGGCCGCGGATGTTCACGCCGATCATGGCCGCCAGGATACACATCGGCACGATCAGGATGACGGCGAGCGGCAGCAGCCAGCTCTCGTAGAGCGCCGCCAGCAGCAGGAACACGAACAGCACGGCGAGACCGAAGGCCAGGATGGCGGTGTTGCCGGCGAGCTTTTCCTGCAGCGCGATCTCCGTCCATTCGAAGTCGAAGCCCGAGGGCAGCACCTTGGCGGCCAGCGCCTCCATGGTGGCGATGCCCTGGCCCGAGGAGTAGCCGCGCTGCAGGGCGACCTGGACCTCTGCCGCCGGATAGAGGTTGTAGCGCGCCACGCGGTAGGGGCCGGTGGTGTCGTTGAAGGTCGCGACCGAACCGATCGGCACCATCTCGCCGCTGACGCTGCGGGTCTTGAGATTGGCGACGTCGCGCAAGGTCAGGCGATAGGGATTGTCGGCCTGGGCGGTGACGCGATAGGTGCGGCCGAGGATGTTGAAGTCGTTGACGAAGGCCGAGCCCATGTAGACCGACAGCGTCTGGAAGACGAAGGCGATCGGCACGCCCAGCTGCTCGGCCTTGGTGCGGTCGATGTCGGCCCAGATCTGCGGCGTGCGCGTGCTGAAGAGCGTGAAGGCCTGGGTGAGGCCGGGCGCCTGCCCGGCGGCGCCGGCCAGCGCCCAGGTCGCGCCCTCGAGCGCCGGCAGGCCACGTGCCGCGCGGTCCTGGACGTAGCCTTTCAGGCCGCCGCCGGTGCCGATGCCCGGAACGGAGGGTGGCTCGAGCACGAACACGAAGGCCTCGCGCAGCCCGAACATGCGCCCGCGCAGTTCGGCCAGGATCATGTCCTTGGTGATGCCCGGCCGCTCGGCGAAGGGCTTCAGGGTCACGAAAATCACGCCGGTATTGGGCGCGTTGGTGAAGGTGGCGCCATCGAGTCCGACGAAGGCCACCGCGTCCTTGACGCCCGGCTGCGAGACGATGATGTCGGTTGCCTGGCGTATCAGCGCGTCCGTGCGCTCGAGGGTGGCGCCGGCCGGCAGCTGCATGGCGGCAATCAGGTAGGAGCGGTCCAACTGCGGCACCAGGCCGGTCGGCGTCGAGGCCAGGCGATTCTGCGTCAGCGCCAGCAGGCCGGCATAGATCACCAGCATGATGACGCTCATGCGGATCAGGCGTGCCGTCGCGCGGCCGTAGAAATTCGCCAGCCCTTCGAAGCCGCGATTGAAGTGGCCGAAGAACCAGTTGACCGGCCACATCGCGCGGTCGAGCAGGCTGGGCTTGGCCTTCTCGACGTGCGACAGCGCATGGGTCTTGAGCAGCAGGGCGGCCATCGCGGGCGACAGCGTCAGCGACACGAAGGCCGAGATCGCCGTCGAGGCCGCGATGGTGATGGCGAACTGCTTGTAGAAGGTGCCCTGCAGGCCGCTGATGAAGGCGGTCGGCAGGAAGACCGCGATCAGCACCAGCGAGATGGCGATCAGCGCGCCGCCGACCTCGTCCATGGTCTTGTGCGCCGCCTCCTTGGGCGACATGCCCTGGGTCAGGTAGCGCTCGACGTTCTCGACCACGACGATGGCGTCGTCGACCACGATGCCGATCGCCAGCACCAGGCCGAACAGCGACAGGGTGTTGAACGAGACGCCGACGGCCGACATCACGGCGAACGAGCCGATCAGTGACACCGGGATGGCGAGGATGGGGATGATCGCGGCCCGCCAAGTCTGCAGGAACAGGATCACCACGATCACGACCAGGATCAGCGCCTCGAACAGCGTCGTGATGACCGCGTCGACCGAGGCCTGGATGAATTCCGTCGGGTTGTAGACGACCGAATAGCCGATGCCGGCCGGGAAGCTCTTCTTCAGCCGCTCCATCTCGGCGATGATGGCGTCAGACGTCGCCAGCGCGTTCGAGCCGGGGCGCTGGAAGATGCCGATCGCGGTGGCGTTCTTGTTGTTGAGATAGGCGTTCAGCGTGTAGTCCTGCGCGCCCAGTTCGACGCGGGCGACGTCGCGCAGCCGGGTTACCGAGCCGTCGGGCTCGGCGCGGATGACGATGTTCTCGAACTGCTCGGGGGCGCTCAGCCGCCCCAGCGTCTGCACCGACAGCGTAAAGGCGCCGGGCGAGACGGCGGGCGCCTGGTTGATGGCGCCGGCGGCGACCTGCAGGTTGGCGGCGCGCAGCGCCAGGACGACCTCGGTGGCGGTCAGGTTGCGCGAGGCGACGCGCGCCGGATCGAGCCAGACACGCATCGAATAGTCGCGCGCGCCGAAGATGAGCACGTTGCCGACGCCGTCGACGCGGCTCAGCACGTCCTTCACGTAGAGCGTCGCGTAGTTGGAGATGTACTGCTGGTCGCGCGTGCCGTCGGGCGAGATCATGTGCACGACCATCATCAGGTCGGGCGAGGCCTTGCGCACCACGATGCCGAGCCGCTGCACGTCCTCGGGCAGGCGCGGCTGGGCGACGGCGACCCGGTTCTGCACCAGCACCTGGGCCTGGTCGATGTTGACGCCGGGCTTGAAGACGACGTTGATCGACAGCCGCCCGTCGCCGGTCGACTGCGAGCTGATGTAGAGCATGTCGTCGACGCCGTTGATCTCCTGCTCGAGTGGCGTGGCGACGGTCTCGGCGATGACCTCGGCCGAGGCGCCGGGGTAGGTCGCCGTGACGTTGACCGTGGGCGGGGCGATTTCGGGATATTCGGCGACCGCCAGGCCGCGCTGGGCGATGAAGCCCACGATCACGATGATGACGGACAGGACCGAGGCGAAGATCGGCCGGTCGATGAAGAAGTGCGAAAGGCGGATCATCGGCTAGTTCGCCTTCGCGACGATCTCGCCCTTCTGCGGCACCACCTTGACGCCCGGCCTCACCATCGGGTTGGCCAGTCCGTCGAGCACCACCTTGTCGGTTGCGGTGAGCCCGCTGCGCACGACGCGCAGGCCGTCGACCAGTGGGCCGAGCACGACGGGCTTGGCCGCGACCACGTTCTCGGGCCCGACCGTGAACACGATCTTGCGCGCCTGATCCGAGATGATCGCCGAATCGGGGATCAGCAGGGCGTCGTATTCGCCGCCGAACAGTTGGAGCCGGCCGAAGATGCCAGGGGTGAGGAGCTGGTCCTTGTTCTCGACGATGGCGCGGGCGCGGATGGTACCGGAGCGGGTGCCCAGTGTGTTGTCGACGAAGTCGATTCTGCCGGTGCGCGTCCATTCGGTCTCGTCGGAGAGGCGGATGCGGACCGGAATGACGGTATCGCCGCGTTCCGACGGTCTCGAACCGGACAGGAACAGACGCTGGTAGCGAATGTAGTCAGCCTCGGAGATGTCGAACACGAAGCGGATCGGGTCGAGGGTGACGATGGTGGCGAGCAGGGTGGCGCCTGTCTGGCCGCCGGAGACCAGGTTGCCGGCGTCGACCTTGCGATCGGAGATGCGTCCGGCCAGCGGCGCGCGCACGTCGGCCCAGTCGAGATTGAGTTCGGCCGATTTCAGGCCGGACTCGGCCGCCTTCTGCTGCGCGCGCGCGACATTGAGGTTGGCCTTGCGCTGGTCGTGCTCCTGGTCGGTGATGGTGCGCGACTTGATCAGCGTTGCACTGCGTTCGACCTGGTTTTCGGCCAGTTCGACCTGCGCCTTGGTACGCGCGACTTCAGCCGCTGCGCTCTCGACGGCGATCTCGAACGGCCGCTTGTCGATGGTGAGCAGCAGGTCGCCGACATTCACGAGCTGGCCGTCGCGGAAATGCAGCTTGTCGATGAAACCGGAAACCCGCGCCCGCACCTCGACCGCGGCGACCGGCTCGAAGCGGCCGGAATATTCGTCCCACTGGGTGACGCGCTTGGCGATCGGTTCGGCGACACCGACCGGCATCGCGGGTGGGCCGCCCTGGGCCACGGCCGGCGTGGCAGCAAAGGCAAGGACGGCGGCAAAGAAGAGCTGGCGGAAAACAGGCAACGGAACTCCCCCGCGACTCATTCTGCGTCGCTCCGGCAGATGTGGTTCCGCCGACTTCCAGTGTCAATCCGCCTGCCGACGCGATCATTTGTTGCGGCAATTGCCACGGTCGACGCAATCAACAGGTGATCACTGGCGGCGATCCCGACAGATGCTCACACTGTGCCTCATGGTTGGGCACGCCAGCATTGCTGTCATCGTCAATCCCGCCGCCCACAAGGGCGGCGCAGCGCGGCGCTGGCCGGCGATCGAGGCCGAACTCAGCGCGCGCCTGGGTCCCTTCACGCCCAGCTTCACCGAGGCGCCGGGTCATGCGACCGACCTTGCCAGGCGTGCGGTGGCCCAGGGCGCGCGGCGGATCGTGGCGGTGGGTGGCGATGGCACGGTGAACGAGGCACTGAACGGCCTGCTCGATGCCTCGGGCCGCCTCGTCGCGCCGGACACAGTCCTCTGTCCGGTGCCCGCCGGCACGGCCAACGAACTCTGCCGCGCCCTCGGCCATCTCGAGCATCCGGCTCGCGCCTACGAGGCCGCCGCCGGCCGCGGCAGCCGGCCCGTCGATCTGCTGCGCGTGCGCTGCGTCGATCTCGCCGGCCGTCAGGTCGACCGCTTCGGCTACCTCATCGTATCGCTGGGTGCCGCGGCCACCATCAGCCACCGCACCTCGCGCTCGCGCTGGCTGAAGAAGCTGGGCGAGATCGCCTATCTGCTGATGACGCCGGCCGTGACGCTGGGCTACCGCCACCGAGACATCGCCATCACCATCGACGGGGTGGCCGACGGCACGCGCCGGCTATTCACTGCCATGGTTGCCAACACCGAGAACGGCGGCGGCGGCATGAAGCTGATGCCGGGCGCCAGATTCGACGACGGCATCCTCGACCTGATCGAAATGGGCGACGTCTCGCGGCTGGGCGTCCTGTTTGGAGTCATGCCCAAGCTCTACAGCGGCGCCCACATCGGCCATCCCAAGGTGCGGGTGAGCCAGGGCACGTCGTTCCGCTTCGAGTCCGAGTCCGAGACCCTGGTCGATCTCGACGGCGAGACGGTGGGCCGCCTGCCGCTTGAGGTCTCGGTGCTGCCGCGCGCCTTCCTGGTCGGTGCGCCCTGAGGGGGAACCCCTGGTGCCGGCCCGCGTTGAGGGTGCGGAGGAATTTCATCATGCAAGTCATCCGTTTGGTTCTCGTGTCGGCGCTTTGTGCCGGCCTCGCCTCGCCTGCCTGGGCCGACAACGACAAGAACAAGGGCAAAGGCGGCGACAACAACCGCGGCCAAAGCCAAAACGACAACAACCGTGGCAACGACAACAGCCGTGGCCAGAACCAGGGCAACCGCATCGACAGCGGACCGGCCGGCACGCCGACGCGGGTCGTCGTCACCGACCGCGACCGGACGACCGTCTACACCTACTATCGGAGCGAGTTCACGAACGGCAATTGCCCGCCGGGTCTCGCCAAGAAGAACAACGGCTGCCTGCCGCCGGGTCAGGCCAAGAAGCTCTGGAGCGTCGGCCAGCCGCTGCCGCCGACCACGGTCTACCATCAGCTGCCGCAGCCGCTGATGATGCAGCTCGCGCCGCCGCCGCCGGGCTACGACTATGTCCGGGTCGACGACGATATCGTGCTGATGAATCGTGACACACGGCTGGTGACCGAGATCATCAGCAATCTCGGCCAGTTGATGAACTGAGGCCGGGAACGGAAGGCCCGCTTCCGCCCCTCACTTCACATCTAGTGGCGGAAGTGGCGCATCCCGGTGAAGACCATGGCGAGGCCGGCCGCGTCGGCGGCCTCGATCACTTCCTTGTCGCGCATCGATCCGCCGGGCTGGATGATGGCGGTGGCGCCCGCTTCGGCCGCAGCCAGCAGGCCGTCGGCGAAGGGGAAGAAGGCATCCGACGCCACGACGGAGCCGACCGCGGGACTCACCTTCAGGCCCGCCGTCTCGCCCGCTTCGGCGGCGCGGATGGCCGCGATGCGTGAGCTGTCGCGGCGATTCATCTGGCCCGCACCGACACCCACCGTGGCGCCGTCCTTGGCATAGACGATGGCGTTCGACTTCACATGCTTGCAGACGGTGAAGGCGAACAGCAGGTCGTCGAGTTCCTTCGCCGTCGGCGCGCGCTTGGTCACGACCTTGAGATCGCTCTTCTTCAGGTGGCCGTTGTCGCGGCTCTGGAAGAGATAGCCGCCGGCCACGCTCTTGATCGTCATGCCGGGCGACATTGGATCCGGCAGGGTGCCGGCCAGCAGCACACGCACGTTCTTCCGGGTGGCGAGGATGGCCAGCGCTTCCGGCGTGGCGTCGGGCGCGATCACGACCTCGAGGAAGAGCTTGGCCAGGTCGGCTGCCGTCCTGGCTTCGAGCGTGCGGTTGACCGCCACGATGCCGCCGAAGATCGACACCGGATCGCAGGCATAGGCCTTGAGGTAGGCGGCGTACTGGTCCTTGTCGACGGCGACGCCGCACGGGTTGGCGTGCTTCACAACGACGATGGCGGACTCCGAAAACTCGGCGACGCATTCATAGGCCGCCTCGGTGTCGCCGATGTTGTTGTAGGAAAGTTCCTTGCCCTGGACCATGCGTGCGGTGGCGACGCCCGGCCGCTTGCTGCCGTCGGAATAGAACGCGGCCTGCTGGTGCGGATTTTCGCCGTAACGCAGCGTCTGCACGCGCTCGGCCGAGACCGTCAGCCGCTCGGGGAAGGTGTCGTTCTCCTGCTTGGCGAACCAGGTGGCGATCGCCGAATCGTAGGACGCCGTGCGGGCATAGGCCTTCGCGGCCAGCTTGCGGCGCAGCGCCAGTGTCGTGGCACCCTTGTTGGCCTTGAGCTCGTCGAGCACCGCGGCGTAGTCCTTCGGATCGACGACGATCGTGACGAAGTCGTGGTTCTTGGCCGAGGCACGGATCAGCGCCGGGCCGCCGATGTCGATGTTCTCGACGCAGGTCGGGAAATCGGCGCCGCGCGCCACCGTGGCCTCGAACGGGTAGAGGTTCACCACCACGAGATCGATGCCGGCGATCCTGTGATCGGTCATAGCCTTCTGGTGTCCGGCGTCGGTGCGCCGCGCCAGGATGCCGCCATGGATCGTGGGCTGCAGGGTTTTTACCCGCCCGTCCATGATCTCGGGAAAGCCGGTGTGGTCGCTCACCTCGACGACCTTCAGGCCGGCGTCGCGCAGCGCCTTGGCCGAGCCGCCGGTCGAGAGGATTTCGACCCCGTGGGCTGCCAGCGCCTTGCCCAGCTCGATAAGGCCGGCCTTGTCGGAGACGGAGATCAGGGCGCGCTGGATGCGGGCGAGATCGGGGGTGGGCGAGGGGATGTAGGAGGGGGCGGCGGACATGGGCGCCCTTTTAGCCCGCGGTGCGGTGGGTTGTAAGGCGGCGCTTTTACGCGTCCGCCCCCTCCAGAACGCGGACCTTGAAGCCGTCGGCCTGCAGGGCGGCCAAAAGCTCTCCGAGGTGGGCGCGGTCGCGGGTTTCGACGGTGACGTCGAGTTCGGTGGCCTTGGCGACCACGCCGAACAGCCTCTGGTGCAGCACTTCCACGATATTGCCGCCGGCACCGCCGATCAGGCCGGCAACCCGGGCGAGCTGGCCCGGCGCGTCGCCGATCATCAGCCGGAGCCGTACGATCCTTCCGTCGCGCACCAGCCCGCGCAGCAGGACGGAGGCGAGCAAGCGGGTGTCGATGTTGCCGCCGCTCAGGACGAGGCCGACCTTGCGACCGGTGAAATGCTGCGGATGAGCGAGAAGGGCGGCGAGGCCGGTGGCACCGGCGCCCTCGGCCACCGTTTTCTCGACTTCCAGGAAGAGCGCGATGGCGCGTTCGATGGCCACCTCGTCGACGCTCAGCACGCGGTCGACCAGGGCGCGGGCGATGGCCAGTGGCGTCTGCCCGATGTCGCGC
>NZ_SCVH01000165.1 GCF_004296935.1 Reyranella sp. | reverse complement strand
CGTACTCTTCGGCCTCGACCATGGCGTACAGCGACCAGCGCACGATGTCGGCGAACTGGTTGTCGCCGTGGCGCACCACCGGTCCCAGCGGCTCCTTGGAGATGATCTCCGGCAGGATGATGTAGTCTTCCGGCTTGGGCGCGTTGGCGGCACGGGTCGCATAGAGGCCCGAGGCGTCCGTCGTGAAGACGTCGCAGCGGCCGGCGAAGAACGCGGCGCGGACTTCCTCGACCTTCTCGATGACCACCGGCTTGAAGGTCATCTTGTTGGCGCGGAAGTAGTCGGCAAGGTTGAGTTCGGTCGTCGTGCCAGGCTGCACGCAGACGGTTGCGCCGTTCAGTTCCTTGGCGCTCTTCACGCCGAGCTTCTTGTTCACCATGAAGCCCTGGCCGTCGTAGTAATTGACGCCGGTGAAATCGAAGCCGAGCGCGGTATCGCGCGTCAGCGTGTAGGTCGTGGTGCGCGCCAGCAGGTCGACCTCGCCCGACTGCAGCGCCGTGAAGCGCTGCTGGGCGGTGGTGGGGACGAACTTCACTTTGTCGGCATCGCCGAAGATCGCCGCGGCGACCGCGCGGCAGAGATCGACGTCGAGGCCGGTCCACTTGCCCTGGCTGTCGGCGAGCGCGAAACCCGCAACGCCGGTGCTGACGCCGCAGATGAGCTGGCCGCGCGCCTTGATGGCGTCGAGTTCCTTGCCGGCTTGTGCCGTCGTGGCGACACCGGCCAGTGCGACCGCGGCGACGCCGGCGGCCAAAAACTTGTTCAACATCTGGTCTTTCCCTCGTGGTTGCATCGGATTCCCGATCGGCGACTTGCGTGACCGTTCACGGTCGATGGCGCAATTCGTAGGCGATCAAACGGCCGGACGCAACGCCGCCCAACCGGGCGGGACGCTCTGAAGGACGATGTCTAGAGGCGATCCGCGCCGTTGGCGCCGAACGGGTTCTTCGACCAGGGCTCGGAATCCTGCGAGCTGCGGAACCAATCGCCGAAGGACCGCGGTTTGCTGCGGCTGCTGGCTGCGTGGACGTCCTGCTGCCATTGGCGGTAGGACACCAGTGCCTCGCCGGTCAGCGTAATGGCGCCGCCCTTTTCCGTGATGTATGGCGCCGGATCGACGAACTGGCCGTTCACGATCACCGAGAAATGCAGGTGTGCCCCGGTCGACCGGCCGGTCGAGCCGACGTAGCCGATCAGATCGCCCTTGCGGACGCGGGTGCCCGGACCCATGCCATCGGCAAACCGCGACATGTGGGCGTAGAGCGACTCGAAATTATCGGCGTGGCTGACTTTTACGGTGCGGCCGTAGTTGAAGTACCAGCCCTGGTGATTGATCATGCCATCGGCTGCCGCGAAGATCGGCTCACCGGTCTTGCCTTCGAAGTCGATGCCATTGTGGAAGCCACCACCGCTCTTGCGGCCGTAGTAACGGCGGATGCCAAAGGGCGAGGAGATGCGTGCACCCGGCCTTGGGTCGGTCAGCGCTGTGCCACCCAGCCGGCGGCCATTTTCGTCGAACCAACCTTCCGGCTCATTGGGCGGAGCGAACCACCAGAAGGACTGTTTGTTCTGTCCGTCGCCGAGACTGGCGAGGAGGATGCGCGGGGCACCATCGACGGTGCGGCCCTGGAGAACCTCGACCTTGGCGGTTGGGGGCGCGAATCCCGCCAGTGCCTGGGTCAGTTCCTTGAGCGTTGCCGCGCTGGTGCCGGCTGGCGCCAGGCTGGTCACCAGCGTCGCGCTGTTGGCTTTGACGACCGTTACCGATCCGGCGACGACCGACCGGGCGCCGGGGCCGGCGGCCGACGCCGTACTGGGGACGGTGGAGACCCGTTGATCGTCGTTCTCGGTGGCACCCGGTGCCAGCTTGAAACCGAACGTGCCGTCGGCGGTCCGCTCGAGTTCCACGGCCAGCGAGCTTGCGGAAAAGAGCTGCAGCGCAACCAGGCGTTTGGGCTGGTTGGCGCCCTGGGAGACCAGGACGGCACGGCCGGAACTGGCTTCCTTGGCGCTCAGTTGGCTCAACGCCTTGCCGACGGCCTCGGATGCCGCCTGGGCGTCGGCGTGGTCGACCTTGAGATTGACGAGTTGTTCGACGACGGAGCCGTCGCTGCCGATCGAGAAGGGCTGGATGTCGTTGTTGGAGGCGGCCTTCGCCGGCGCCTTGAGCTGGTTCTTGCTGGGCGCCTTGACCTGGGCGGTCGCCCCGGCGGCACCGTAAAGCTGAAACGTGGAAACGGCGAGAGTTGCGGTCACAAGGGTGCGAACGGCTCGCCAGCGCTGGGCGCGCTCATCGCGCGTTGTCGTGGACGCCATTGGCCTCTCCCGATCCATTGAACTCAACAAACTGTCTTAGAGGCCAATCAACGAATTCACCGACCTCCCCCAGGTCGGTGCCCCCCGCGATGCCCCGCTTCGGGCGATACTGGCTACGGACTATCCACAAGTCCAACAAAAAGTTGCAAAAATGCAACACTCGCGCAATGTGGATAACCTGTTGTTATGGCTTGATTTTTCGTCTCTAGGGACGACGCCGGTCACGAAACGCCACAGGGGCCTTGGCCGTGGTTTCGAGCGACTCCCGCAGTGCGGGATAGCTCGCCAGCAGGCCGGCGGCCTCGGCCATCTCCTCGACATCGTTGAACATGGGAACGCCCGCGCGCTCCATTGTGGCGAACCAGTCGGCCTTGCCCGGCAGGGTGCCCATCATGCTGTGAAGCAGGGGTAGCCGGGCGGTTGCGGCGAGGTCAGCCAGCCTGGCGATCACCGGTCTGGCATCGACCATGAACGGCACGACGTGGATCATCATGACCAGGTCGTAGGCTTGGGCGGCATGATTCATGGCCGCCTCGAAAGCGAGCCCGAAACGGTCCTCCCGGGCATCGGCGAGCAGGTCGATCGGGTTGGCGATCGAGGCTTCCGGTGGCAGCTGCTGACGCAATACCTCGGCCATGGCGGTCGGCAGGGCGCCTAGATCCAGCCCCTCGAGCGAGGCCCGGTCGGCGCAGAGCACTCCCGGGCCGCCCGAATTGGACAGGATCAGGGCCCGCTTGCCGAGGCCCTGCGGGAAGCGGCCGAACGCCTTGCCGGCCAGCAGCAGCCGACGCAGGCTCTTTACCCGGACGATTCCGCAGGAGGTGCAGAAGGCCTCGATGGCGGCATCGTCGTTGGCGATGGCGCCGGTATGGGCCGAGGCCGCCCGCCCGCCGACCTCGGTCCGGCCGCCAAAGAGGGCGATCACCGGCTTGGTCGCGGCCACGGCGCGGGCGGCGTGGCAGAAGCGTTCGTGATCCTCGATCGATTCGACGTAGAGAAGGGCCGTGCCGATTTCCGGGCGATCGCCCAGCCAGGCAAGGTAGTCCTCGACGCCGAGATGGACGGCATTGCCGACCGAGACCACGGACGCGAGCGGCAGGTCGCGGGCGTTGGCCTTGTCGATGAACTCCTCGGCGAGCGCACCCGATTGGGAGATGAAGGCAAGACCGTTGCCCGCACCAGCGGCGGCGCCGGGCGGCAGGTCACGCAGGAACGTCGCGGCAAAGCGCCAGGCCGGATCGAGATGGATGATGCCGGCGCAGTTCGGCCCGGCGATGGTGAGGCCGCGCTCGGCCGAGAGCTTCAGCAGCGCCTCGTTGCGTGCGACGCCGACCGGCCCGGCCTCGGCAAAGCCGCCGGGCAGGATCAGGAGGTTCCGAATACCGCGGTCGGCCGCCTCGCGTACCGCGTCGAGGATGGCGTCGGGACGGATGATAATGACGGCGAGATCGACCGGCGGGTCGATGGCGCCGATCGAGGTCACCGAGTCGTAACCGAAGATCGTGCCGCCCTTGGGATTGACCGGCACCACGCGACCGCCATATCCCGCCTGCCGCAACATCTGCATGATGGCTCCGCCGGACGACGTGGCCCGCTCGCCGGCGCCGACGACGGCAATGCTGCGGGGCGCGAAAAAGGGCGAGAGGTCGCGGATGGCCATGTCGAATTGTTTGCAGCACAAACATTGAAGGAGAACAAGATGGCCGATCCGATCGAGCTGCTGATTCAGGGCCGCGCGCACGATCTGGGTGGCGGCTTTGCGGTGCGGCGTGTGTTGCCGAGTGCGAAGCGCCGCATGGTCGGGCCGTTCATCTTCCTCGACCATTTCGGCCCGATGGACGTGCCGCCGGGCGGCGGCATGGAGGTGCGGCCGCACCCGCATATCGGCCTCGCCACCGTGACCTACTTGTTCGATGGTGGGATCTTCCATCGTGACAGCCTGGGCTTCGCGCAGCCGATCAAGCCGGGCGACGTCAATTGGATGACGGCTGGCCGCGGCATCGTCCATAGCGAGCGCACCGAACCGGAGATGCGCCGGACGGGCTTTCGCATGCACGGCGTCCAGACCTGGGTGGCGCTACCCAAGACGCACGAGGAGACAGCACCGGCTTTCGAACATGTCGAGGCGGCGCGGCTGCCGGCCTGGCAGGAGCAGGGCGCGGCGCTTCGCTTGATCGTCGGCACCTATGCTGGCCGGACGGCGCCGACGACGCATTTTTCGCCGATCTTCTATGTCGGCGGGGAACTGTCGGCGGGAGCGAAGTTCGTCGTGTCGCCCGAACACGCCGAACGGGCGCTCTACGTGGCCGACGGGTCCGTGACGGTCGGCGATCGGGTCCTGACCGTCGGCGATCTCGCCGTTCTGGCTACCGGTGCGACGGCCGAACTTGTGGCAGGCGCGGACGGCGCCAAGCTGATGTTGCTGGGCGGTGCCGCGATGGATGGACCGCGTCACATCTGGTGGAATTTCGTGTCGTCGACAAAGGAACGCATCGAGCAGGCCAAGGACGACTGGCGCGCCGGCCGATTCGCCATGGTGCCGGGCGATCCGGAGTTCATCCCGCTGCCGGACCGCTGATCGCCCTCAAGCCGAGGGAGGCGGCATCCAGGTCGTCTCCTCGTCGAGCGGATAGACGGGCCGCGGCAGCTTGGTCCAGGTGAAGTTCGCCAGCACCGGCGACGTCAAGCCCGGGCAGTCGACTTCGTAGATCTGGTCGGGTTTGAAGAACTCGTCGAAGCCGCCGCGGAAATGGCCGCGGCTCTTGACGACAACGACGCGCGCCTGGGCGATGTCGAGGTCGAACATCTCGAACTGGCGGGGGTCCATGCACTGGCAGCGATGACTGATGACGACGACCTGGATGCCGCCGAGATCGAGCAGCGCCGACGGGCCCATGTCCGACGAGACGTTCCTCAGCACGCCGCGGCGACCGACATAGCGGCCGTCCGACAGCTTCACGACCTTGGCCTGGCAATCGAACGGCAGCGAGAATTCCTGGTGTTCCTCGGTGTTGAACGAGGCGGTAAAGATCGCGCCCTCGCCGAGTTGGTGTGCTTTGGCCGCGAGCGCGGCATCGTTGAATACGCCGAACAGGACATTCTGTGCGCCGGCGCTTCTCAGCGCGCGCAGCAGGTAGGTCGTGTTGCCGCGCCCGCCACCGCCGGGATTGTCGGCGACATCGGCCAGGATGATCGGCTTGCGGCGCCGGTCGCGGCCGACCGAGGCCGCGAGTTGCACGGCGTCGCCGAGCGACATCATTGCCCGTTTGAAGCGGTCCTTCATGCCCCAGGCGCGGCCGGCGATGTCGAGCGAGAGGTCGGCCGCGGCCTGGCGGTTGCCGTTGCGCGCCGTCACGACCGCGGTGAGGCCGTTCTTCGGGCTGTCGCTGTAGGCGAAACCCGCCATCACCGACACGTTGAGGATATCGCCGCCCACCTTTGTCTGACCGTACTTGATGAGGTCGGCATAGGGCCCCTTGGCGGTCAGCAGGGAGATCTGCGGCGCCACGATCGGCACCTTGACCATGGTGATGGCGGTCTTCGCGCCCGCAAGGCACTCGCGCATATGCTTGGCGGCCTCGACGCCGCGTTCGTAGATGTCGGTGTGCGGGTTTTCCAGGTAGCCCACGAACACCGAGATGTTGTCGATCATCTTGCGCGACACGTTGGCGTGCAGGTCGAATACGACGACGACCGGGATTTCAGGGCCGACGATACGGCGCACGATCTCGAACAGATCGCCGTCGGGATCGTCGGTGCCCTGGGCCAGTGCGGCGCCATGGCTCGAGATGAACACCGCATCGAGAGGCCCTGCTGCCTTCAGGCCAGCCTCGATCTCGCGCAGGAATTCGCGGAAGAAGCTTTCCTCGACCGGACCTCCCGGTTGGGCGAGCGACACGCGAAGCGGCACCGGCGTCCAGTTGCCGGTGCGATCCATCTCGGTGAAGAAGCCGGGCAGGTCCGGCATCGTGATCGACGCGCCGGAGCGCGCTTCGCTCACGATGCGGTTGCCGCGGATATCGACGTCCTGCTCGAAATCCGCCGCCGTGGTGACGGGTGAGAACCGATTGCATTCGATGGCGAAGCCGAGAATGGCTATTCGCGGGTTGTCCTGAGACAACGTTTCCTCCCAAAGCCGGCATGCGGGAAACGCCTCGACCGGCTCGTTGAACGTAGCGTCCTACCCGCGGCGTGGCGAGTGGCAGCTATTGCACATCAGGACTGCTTGACTGCAGGCCTTCTCAGAACAGGATCAGCCTGGAATCCATGATGCCGAGTGGCCAGCGGCCGGCGGCGTAGAGACGAAACTTGCTTTCGAAGGGCGACGCCGGCTGTTCGGCGAGCCGGGCGAGGGCCAGTTGATAGACCGCCTGCGCCGCAGCACCCGCTGCGACATGGATGGAGGCGGCGGCGGCCTTGCCCATGCGGGCGGCGGCGGTCGCGGCCTTGCCATGCACCAGGTCGCCGGTCTCGGTCGTGAGTTCGGTGAGCGACGACCAGAGCGCGCGCTCGGGATAGCGCGCCTCGGCCTCGGCGAGCAGGGTCAGCCGCAGCGACTCCTCGCGGTCCCACCACGCCGGCATCCAGTCGGGCGCCTTCAGGAGGCGCTCGGCGTCGGGCCAGTCGCGCGCCAAGCCGACCTCCAAGGCGTCGAAGCCCAGCGCCGCCAGATATGCCGCTGCATCGCTGCGGTCGCCTTCGGTGAGAGGCTCGCCGAGAGCGGCAAACCATGACGCCGCCTGCACTTCCATGCGAAGCGCATCGAGCAACGTCCGGGGAAGGGCGACGATGCGGTTCACCCCACGGGGCTCACGCCGCCTGCCGGATCTCCGGCAGGGTAAGGCCGTACTTGCTGGCCACCTCGGTGGCGCGCGTCACGTAGTCCTGGCGCATCTCGTCGTTGGTGCGCTGCTTGATCTTCCATTTGCGGAAGATCTCGTTGTTCTTCGACTTCGAACCGCCGAAGAACGACGGCAGGTAGGGATAATATTCGTCGACAGCCGCCTGAAGCCGCGCCTTGCCGTCGGGCGTCTTCACCAGTTCGGCGGAGAAATCCTCGCCGAACTGCGCATGGAAGCGCTCCTCCGGCATCGTCGCGCGCGCGAGGTTGCGCAGCGGATGGAAGGTGCAGTGCAGGAGGTCTTCGACCTGCAGGATCTCGGCGAGGTCGGCCAGCAGCTTGATGGCCACGAACTCCTCCCAGGTCTTCAGCGGGAACTCGAAGATCGACAGCGGCTTTTTGCCGGTACCGGGCACCATGCGCTCCTCAGGAATCCCCATCTGCACGCCGAGCTGCTTGAAGCGGACGTGATGGCCGTATTCCTCCATCGCCACGCGACAGGTCAGCCACTTGGCGTAGGGTGTCGGGGCGTAGGAGATGGCCGGCTCGTCGAACACCTGTGCGCCGTAGAGCTCGTTGATGGCATGGCTGATGACGAGCTTCGAGACGGCCTCGCGATATTCTGCAGGCGCGCCCTTCAGCTCCTCGACGGTCTTCACGACGATGTCGGTCATGGTGGATCTCCTCAGACGAGTGGTTCGGTATTGAAGGCTTCGAGATCGGTGGTCATGTCGGTGAATTTCGGCCCCAGTTTTGCGACCAGGTCCTGGGCCAGCGTCGCAGGCGCTCCCACCTCCAGAGTGGCGACGGGACGCGGCTGGGCGAACAGGAAGACCTCGCGTCCGCGTACGCCCAGCAGCTGGCCGGTGATGGTCTTGCCGGCCGGCGAACAGAGCGCCGTCACGACGTTGGCGACATGGTGGGCGCCGATCCTGAGCGCGCGCTCCTTGTAGGTTTTTTGCGCGTCGTTGGCGGGCTGGATGATGTCGGTCACGCGCGTCTTGGCAAATGGCGCCACGGCGTTCGCCGTGATGCCGGCCCGCTGCAGGTCCATGGCGGCGACCCGTGTGAGCCCGAACAGCCCGGCCTTGGCGCTGGCGTAGGCCGCCTGGCCGAGATTGCCGTAGAGCCCGGCCGACGAGACGATGTTGACGATGCGGCCCCAGTCGTAGCCGTCCTTGCCGCCGCGGCCTGACTTGCCCTGCTCACGCATGACACCTGACGCGGCGTTGATCAGGTAGAAGGCGGCCGAGAGGTTGGTCCGAATCACCGCATCCCAGTCGCGCGGGTCGGCGCGGAAGACGAAGGCATCGCGCAGGATCGCGGCGTTGTTTACGACGATGTCGATGCCGCCGAATTGCTTCACGGCCATGTCGACGAGCTGCCGGGCGGCTCCGGGAGAAGCCACGCTCTCACTGAAGGGCAGCGCATTCTTGCCGAGTGCCTTGGCGGCCTCGCGCGCAACTTCGGGATCGCCGTCCTCACCCGAGATCGAAGCGCCATTGTCGGCCACGATCACCTTCACGCCTTCGGCCACCAGCGCTTCGGCGATGGCGCGGCCGATGCCGCGGCCGGCGCCGGTGACGATGGCTGAGCGTCCTTCCAGCAATGCAGTCATCGTTCCGCTCCCGTTTTCTTGTTGGCGCTGGCCATCTCGGCCGCGGTGTAGAAGGCGTCGGCATGGACGTCGATCCGGCGCATGCCGCGCCGCTCGAGCAGCTTCGTCGCGGCCTCGACCATGACCGGCGGTCCGGCGAGGTAGGCCTTGCAGCCGTCGACTTCGTCGAAGTCGGCGGCGACGGCGTCGTGGACCAGGCCGCAACGCCGGCTCATGCCATCGCCTTCGCTCAGCACCGGAATGAAATGCAGGTTCTTGTGTTGGCTTGCCAGCGCAGTGAAATGGTCGTGCAGGTAGAGGTCGCGCTCGGTGCGGACGCCGAAATAGCAGTAGATATGCTGCGGCAGGTTCTTCTGAAGCGCGCGCTCGACGATCGCCTTGATCGGCGCCATGCCCGAGCCGCCGGCGACGGCGATGATCGGGCCGCGATGGGCTTCGCGCAGATACGAGGCGCCGAACGGGCCTTCGACCCGCACGCCGTCACCGATTTTGAGTTGCTCCGCGACATGGAGGCTGGTGGCGCCGCCGATAGTCCGCCGGATATGGAATTCCAGAATCGGATCGCCCGGCAGGTTGGCCATCGAATAGTCACGCGGCGGACAGCCGCCGAAGGTGACGGACGCGAATTGACCGGCGGAGAAATCGAAGGGGCCACCCGAGGCGATCTCCAGCCGCACGCGCTTGATGTCGTGCGTGGCATCCTCGAGGCCGACCACCTTGCAGACCAGCACGCGGCGGGGATGGACGATCAGGTCGTCCTCTTCGAGCCAGGCGACTTCGGAGTCTTCCCAGGGGACGGCGCGGCAGGCCAGGATCAGGCCGCGGTCCTTCTCTTCGTCGGAGAGCGCAAACTCGGAGTAGCCCTCCATCGTCACCTCGCCCTTGACGAGGTGCGACTTGCAGGCGCCGCAATTGCCGGACTGGCAGCCGAAGGGATAGGAGACGCCCGAATCGAGGGCAGCCTCCAGGATGGTGGCGCCAGTCGGCACCTCGATGGTGCGGTCAGCCTGGGCGATACGGACTTTGAAACTCATCGGGAACTGCGCACGAGAATTTGTTTGATCCCCAAACAATCGCCGTTTACCACTCGTGTCATGGGCCGTCCACCCGCCAAACCGATCCCCCCCGAGCTTGACCGCGGCGTCCTGCCGACGTTGCTGGGCTACGTGCTGCGGCGCACGCAGTCGGCGGTGTTTGCCGATTTCGCCGGGACCTTCCAGGCGGCCGGCGCGGCGCTGACTCCCGGGGAATTCGGCCTGCTGATTCTCGTCTCCCGCAATACGGGCCTCAGCCAGATGGCGCTGGCGCGGGCACTCGGCATCGACCGCTCGACCCTGGTGCCGATCCTCGACCGGCTGCAGGCGCGCGGCTTGCTGGTACGGCGGCGCTCGCCCACCGATGGGCGCACGCATGCGCTGAGGCTGACGCCGTCCGGCGAGAAGGCGCTCACACGCTTCACGAGTCTGGTGCGGGCTCACGAGAAGCGCATTGCCTCCCGTCTTTCGACCGCCGAAACGCTGAAGCTCATCGAGCTGCTGGAAAAGGTGCGGGCCGGCGCGCGTTCGTTATAGTCCCGGCCGCCATGATTGACGCGCCATGACCTCAGCCCATCCCGACTTCGGCCATATCGCCGGCCAGTCGATGAACGACACCGTTCTTCTCCAGTTGATGCGGGCCAATCCGCCGGAGCCGGTGAAGACGCTCAATGGCGAGTTGATCGAGATCGATCAGGCTCGCGGCACCTGCCGCTTCCGGTTCGAGATCGTACCGGCTTTCTGCCATTCGGACGGCCGCATCTGCCAGGGCGGCTTCCTCACCGGCATGGTCGATACCGCGATGGCCAACGCCGCGATCGTCAAGGGCAACCTCGCCGTCGCCGTGCCGACCCTCGAGCTGAAGATCAGCTTCTTCGAGGCGATGGGGCCGGGCATCGTGTTCGCCGAGGGCCGGGTGATGCGCTGGGGCGGTTCGGTCGGCTTCCTCGACGGCGATCTCAAGGACGAGAAGGGCCGCCTGATCGTCCATGCCACCTCGACCATCAAGATCGTCCGGCCGAAGAAAGCCTAGAGAAGCGACCTCAGAACCGGGCCAGCCAGTGCTCGGCGATCTGCCGGCGGGTGGCGAACCAGGCGCCGCCCTTCTGTTTCATGTGGCCGACGATGCGATCGAGGGCGGCGATGCGGCCGGGCCGGCCGATCATGCGCAGGTGCAGGCCGATCGACATCATCTTCGGTGAGCGCTCGCCCTCGGCCCACAGCGTGTCGAAGGCGTCGGTCGTGTACTCGGCGAAGTCGCGCGCCGTCACGAAGCGGTGGAAGCCCTGGTGATAGTGCATGTCGTTGGTGTCGAAGCTGTAGGGGATGACCAGGTGCTTCTTGCCCGACACCTCGGTCTCGAACGGCAGGTCGTCGGAATAGTCGTCGCTGTCGTAGAGAAAGCCGCCCTCCTCAACGAGCAGGCGGCGCGTGTTGGGCGAGGGCGTGGAGCGCGTGTGCCAGCCGACGGGGCGCGTGCCCGCGATCTCGGCCAGCACCTTCACCGTCCTGGCAATCGCCTCGCGCTCGGCCGCTTCCTCCATATGGGCGTGCTTCTCCCAGCGCCAGCCATGGCAGGCGATCTCGTGGCCGCGCTTCACCGCGTCCTCGATCAGCCACGGCGACAGCTCGGCCGCCATCCCGCAGGTGCTGACGGTGGTGACGACGCCCAACCGTTCGAGCGTATCGGCGATCCGCCACCACGCCGCCTTGGTGCCGTACTCGAAGTGCGATTCCATGCAGCGATCCGCAACGCCCACCACTTCGTCGGTGACCTCGTAGACCTTTTCATTGTGGGGATCGCCCCGGGAAAGCGACATCTCGGCGCCTTCCTCGAAGTTGATCACGAACGAGACCGCGACCCGTGCGCCGCCGGGCCACTTCGGATCGGGCGGTGTGCGGCCGTAGCCTTTAAGGTCACGCATCGCGGTGCCCGATGACGTCGGCCAACGACTTGGAGAGGCCCTTGGACTCCTTCGCCGCCGGTCGACGATAGGTGCCGGCAGTCGCCTTGCGCGGGTTCAGGCGGACCAGCCCCTCGGCCATCGTGATGGCGGCCTGGATGCCGTCGACAAGGGGCACGGGCACGCGCTCCCTGATCTTGTTGGCGAGGCCCGCCAGCGGCGCGCCGGCCAGGATCACCACGTCGGCGCCGTTGTGGGTGACGACGCGGTTGGCGAGATCGACCAGCAGCTGCTCCTTCTCGTCTGCCACGTCGTTGATGTTGGTGAAGGAGCTGTCGAGCATCTGGATGGCGGCGCATCGGCCCGACATGCCGTGCCATTCCACGATCTCGGCGAACCACGGCTCCAGCGCCTTGGCGAAACTCACGATGGCGAACTTTCGCCCGAGCGTGCAGGCGACCAGCATCGCGGCTTCGGCCATGCCGACCACGGGGAAATCGAACAGCTCGCGCGCGCCACCGAGGCCCGGGTCGCCGAAGGCCGCGACGATGGCGGCATCGAAGGTGCCGCGCCGCTCGGCCAGCATCTCCAGCATCACCGCGCTGCCGATGGCGGCCTCGGCGCGGGTGGCGATGTAGGGTACGCCGCGCGGCGCCGTCATGGGCAGCAGCTCCGTTCCCGGACTGGCGACCAGCCGGCCGGCGGCGACCAGACGCTCGGTGACACCGGTGGAGGTGTTGGGGTTGGCGACCAGGATCTTCATGGCGTCACTCTAGGAGGCCGCGACTTAAAAGTCCGCGAGCTTGCGCAGCCCGACCAGGCGGTCGCCGATGATCAGGACGAGGATCGCCAGCAGCACCAGGCCGGCCGAGATCGCCGCGATCGTGGGATCGGGGGTCTCCTCGACATACTGCAGCATCTGGATCGGCAGGGTCTTGGTCCAGGCATCGGTGAAGAAGATCGATATCGGGTAGTTGTCCATCGAGGCCAGGAACGCGAACATGCCGGACGTGAGGAACGCCGGCGCCAGCGCCGGCACCAGCACGCGCATCAGCGCCATCGGATAGTTGCAGCCGAGCGTGCGCGCGGCGTCGATCAGCGAGAAATCGAACAGCGAGAGCGCGCCCACCACCGTGCGCACGACATAGGGCAGCGTGATCACGACATGGGCCACGAACAGGCTGGCGTAGACGTCGCGCAAGCCCATGGCCTTGAAGCCCTGCAGCATGGCGATGCCGATCACCAGGCCGGGCAGCATGAGCGGCGAGATCAGGAAGGTCGAGATGGCCTCGCGGCCGGGGAAGCGGCCGCGGACGAGAGCGATGGCGCAGAGCGTGCCCAATACCATGGCGATGGCGGTGGAGATGGCCGCGACCTGCAGCGAGACCATGAGGGCAGGCAGCAGGCCGCGTGTGTTGGCCAGCTTCTGGTACCAGCGCAGCGACCAGTCGGGCGGCGGCAGCGTGAAGACGGTCGACGAGCCGAACGACACCGCGATGGTGACGAGAAGCGGCGTCATCAGGAACACCACGGTGAAGGCCGCGATGAACCAGATAAAATAACGGGTGAGCCGCTCGGTCGCGGTCATGTGCTGCCGCCCAGCCGGCGCGCGAGCCAGGTCGAGCCGACGACGATGGCCACCGCCAGCGTGAGAAGGATGACCGCCGTGGTCGAACCCAGCTGCTCGTTGCGCATCAGCAGGAACGAGCGGCCGGTGAGGGTGGCCAGGGTCTGGAACCGGTCGCCGATCAGCAGCGAGGGGATCACGAACATCGACACGCTCATCGAGAAGACGAAGGCCACGCCCGAGACGATGCCGGGCAGGGTGAGCGGCAGGGTCACGCGCGTGAAACTGTAGAGCGGCGTGGCGCCGAGCGTGGCGCCGGCTTCGCTGAGGCGTGGATCGATCAGCTTCACCACCGAATAAATCGGCAGGATCATGAAGGGCAGGAAGATGTTGGCCGCGCCCAGCACCAGCCCGGTCTCGGTGAACAGCAGTCGCTGCGGCGTGTCCCAGATGCCGAGCCCGACCAGGAGCTGGGAGACCACGCCGTCGCGGCGCAGCACGATCTGCCAGGCGAAGGCTTTGACCACCGCGCCGATGGAGAGCGGCAGGATGATCGAGACCAGCATCACGATCTGCACCACCGCACCGGCGCGGGCGAGGGCGAAGGCGGCAGGATAGCCGATGACGAAGCAGAAGAGCGTGACCCAGGCGGCGACGCGCAGCGTGTTGCCGACGACGCGCCAGTTGAAGGGGTCGCTCATGAAGGAAATGTAGGGCTGGATCGTCAGACCCGACGGGCCCGTAAAACTCTTCATCAGCAGCCAGAGCAGCGGATAGGCGTAGACGACCAGCAGGTAGATCACCGCCGGCACCGCCAGCAGGATGACGGGATCGCGCCAGGGCGAGGGGGCGGACGAAGGAGCGGCGCGGGTCGTCATGACGCCGGATAGATGAGCGTGTCGGACACCGCCCAGCCGAGCTTCATCTCGGTTCCGGGCGCCGGCACGCCGTCCGTGAGATCGGCCGTCTCGACCATGAGCTGGTCGCCGCCCTGCGCTTCGAAGTGGAGCTGGACCTTCGAGCCCTGGAATACGGCGTCGCGCAGGCGGGCGATGAGCGCGTAGTCGCCGGGCGCGTTCACCCTGATGCGCTCGGGACGCACCGCGAGCAGGACCGGGGCGCCGGCCACGAAATTGCCGGCGGCGCGGAGCGGTCCGAACGCCGTCTCGACGGTCACCATGCCCTGGTCGTTGCCCACGACGGTGCCGGCGAGACGCGAGGAGAGGCCGACGAATCCCAGGGCGAAGGCAGTCGCCGGCCGCCGGTAGATTTCCTCCGGTGTCGCCAGATGCTCGATCGCGCCCCGGTACATGACGGCGATGCGGTCGGACATGGTGAGCGCCTCGTCCTGGTCGTGCGTCACGAACACCGCGGTGGTGCCGAGCTCGCGCAGCAGACGACGGAGCTCGATCTGCATGGTCTCGCGCAACTTGCGATCGAGGGCGGAGAAGGGCTCGTCGAGCAGCAGCAGCTTCGGCCCGACCGCGAGCGCGCGCGCGACGGCGACGCGCTGCTGCTGGCCGCCCGACAGCGCCCGCACCGAGCGATCGGCGAAGTCGGTGAGATGCACCAGCTCGAGAAACCGCTTCACGGTTGGCGCGATGTCGGCGGCGGCGCGTTTGCGGGCTTTCAGGCCGAAGGCCACGTTCTCGGCGACGGTGAGATGGGGGAACAGGGCATAGTTCTGGAAGACCACGCCGACGTCGCGCCGGTGCGGCGGCTTGGCCGTGATGTCCTCGCCGTCGAGCCGGACCGTGCCGCGATCTGCCGCCAGAAGGCCTGCCACGATCCGCAGCAATGTGGTCTTGCCGCAGCCCGAGGGCCCCAGCAGCGAGACGAACTCGCCGGCGCCCACCTTGAGGTCGATGCCACCCAATACAGTGGCGGCGCCGAACGATTTCTCCGCCGCCGCGACGTCGAGAAAGGCCTCCGTCACGACGCGCTCTACAGCGCCATGTCGCGATCCCAGCGCTTGACCCACGCCTCGCGGTTGGCGGCGACGAAGGCCCAGTCGACGGTGTGGATCGTGGCATTCGTCGGCATGCCGGCCGGAATGGCCGCATCCTTGTTGGTCGGCAGCGAATTGGTCTTGGCGGCAAGCGCGCTCTGGACCTCGACACTGATCATGACGTCGACAAATCCCGCACCGAGTTCGGGCTGGGGCGCCCCCTTCACCAGCGCGACGCCTGACGGCATGGAAAAGATGCCTTCCTTCGGCACGGCGATGTTGACCGGCGCGCCACTGGCCTTGCGGTCGAGCGCCACCTGCGAGATCGCGCTCGAGATCATGAAGCCTTCGCCCTGCTCCAGCAGGTTATAGGCTTGCGGCATCTGGGTGTACGCGGTCAGCAGGTTGGGTTTGATCGTCACCAGCTTCTTGAAGGCGGCGTCGATGTCCTTCTGGGCCTCGGCCATCGGCTTGCCGGTGGCGAGGTGCGCGGCCATGAACAGGTTGGCCAGTCCCTCGGTGTTCTGCAGCGAGGGCAGGATGATGCGGCCCTTGTACTTGGGATCGTAGATCTCGGCCCACGACGTCGGCGCCGTCGGCATGACCTTGGGGTTGTAGGCGATGCCGAGCCAGGGCTGCAGGTAGTTGCACCACATGCCGTCCATGTGGATCGTCCCGGGCTTCAGGAACTTGATGTTCGGAACCTTCTCCGGCGTGAGCTTCTCCAGCAGGCCTTCGGCCACGGCGGGGATCATCACCGGATCGTCCATCATGACGACGGACAGGTATTGCTTGTCTTTGTTCTTCTGCATCTTCTCGAGGTTGACCAGCGAGCGCGAACCCTCGAACACGACCTTGCAGCCGAGCTTCTTTTCGACCGCGGGCGCCACGATCTGCTCGATGAAGCTCTTGTGGCTGGCGGCGCCGCCGACCACGACTTCCTTGGTCTGGGCGCGCAGGAGGCGCGGTGCCGCGAGGGCGGCAGTCGCAGCACCCGCGGCGGCCAGGATGGCGCGGCGGTTGATCGAGATGGTCGTGGTCTTTTTCATGTGGGGTCCCCTTTGTCGAACCCCGGGAAGCAAGGACCGTGCCTAAGGCGCCGCCTTCAGGCGCGCCACTTCCTCTTCCAGCTCCTTGATCCGCTGTGTGAGCTGATTCACGGCCGGTGCGATCTCGGCCTCGCTGTAGCGCGCCACGATATGCTGCCGGCAATTGATGTCCCAGGCCTCGATCCTGAAGGCGATCGCCCGTTGCGGCTTTGCCTTATACGAGGGGTCGACCAGCCGCTCCATCAGCTCGGCATCGTCTTCGACCACGCGGGCGCGGCCCCAGAGCTTCAGCCGCTGCTGGGTGGCGAAATGCGGAATGAAGATGTGGGCCCGGTCGTTCTCCTTGAGATGGCCCAGGGTGATGTACTGCCGGTTGCCGGCGAAATCGGCGAAGGCGAGCATGTGGCTGCCGATCGGCTTCAGGAAGCCGGCCGGCCCGCCGCGATGCTGGACATAGGGACGGCCGTCGGCGCTGGCGGTGGCAAAGAAGAAGGTGTCGATGGCGGCCAGGAATTGCCGGAGGTCGTCGGTGATCTCCGTTTGCCAATCGCGGTCCTCGAACGACTCCCGCGAGCCGAGACGTGCCTGCTCCGCCTTGACCGCCGGCGAGAACATCACGTCTTCGGGCCCACTCATCGCCACTCCTCCATGGCTACTCCAGTTTCTTGCCGAGCTCGCCCGCCACTTCCTGGATGAACTGCCAGGCGACGCGGCCCGAGCGTGAGCCGCGCGTCACCGACCATTCGACCGCCCGCTTGCGCAGCGTCTCGGCCGGCACACCGAGTTTGTAGAAGGCGGCATAGCCCTCGATCATCGCGAAGAAGGTGTCCTGGTCGGCGTTGTGGAAGCCGAGCCAGAGCCCGAAGCGATCCGACAGCGAGACCTTCTCCTCGACCGCTTCCGACGGATTGATCGCCGTCGAGCGTTCGTTCTCGATCATGTCGCGCGGCATCAGGTGGCGGCGGTTGGAGGTGGCGTAGAAGACCACGTTCTCCGGCCGGCCCTCGATGCCGCCCTCGAGCACCGCCTTGAGCGACTTGTAGGCTGCGTCCTGGCCGTCGAACGAGAGATCGTCGCAGAACACGACGAAGCGGCGCTGGGAGTTGCGGATCTGGGAGAGCAATCCTGGTAACGAGGGGATGTCCTCGCGATGGATTTCGACCAGTGCCAACGGGCCCGGCGGTCCGCCGAGCTCGCGGTTCACGTGAGCGTGGACGGCCTTCACGATCGAGCTCTTGCCGGCGCCGCGTGAACCCCACAGCAGCGCGTTGTTGGCGGGCAGCCCCTTGGCGAAACGCCGCGTGTTCTCGAGCAGGGTCTCCTTCTGGCGGTCGATGCCCATCAGCAGGTCGAGGTTGACCCGGTTCACCTTTGGCACCATTTCCAGCCGGTGGCCGGCGGCGTGCCAGACATAGGCTTCGGCCGCGCCGATGTCGGCGCTGGGCGGTGCGGGCGGGGCCAGACGGTCGAGCGCTTCGGCGATACGTGAAAGTGTTGCTTTAAGGTCTTGATCCATCATTGCCGGCTGCGTGAAAGGGGGCGACCATATCGCCCCCTGCTTGCATTGCAAAGCGGGCACGGGCCGCTATAGTCCGCGCGCTTTTTCGACGGCCGGAAGATCAGGAGCAGAAGATGTTCATTTCCCCAGCGTGGGCTCAAGCGGCAGGCGGTGGCAGCGGGGATTTCCTCGTCCAGCTGTTCCCGCTGATCCTCATCTTCGTTGTGTTCTATTTCCTGCTGATTCGCCCGCAGCAGTCCAAGATGAAGGCCCAGCGCGAGATGCTGGCCGGCGTCAAGCGCGGCGACCGGGTTGTCACCGGCGGCGGCATCATCGGGCTGGTCACCAAGGTGATCTCCGACAACGAGCTTCAGGTGGAACTTGCCGACGGCGTGCGGGTTCGCATCGTCAAGCAGACCATCACCGACATCCTGACCCGCGGCGAGTCGGTGCGCGGCGCCAAGGAGTCCGAGGAGGACGACAAGCCGATGCTGCCGC
Source organism: Reyranella sp. (assembly GCF_004296935.1). Classification (GTDB taxonomy): domain Bacteria; phylum Pseudomonadota; class Alphaproteobacteria; order Reyranellales; family Reyranellaceae; genus Reyranella. The sequence goes on along the minus strand of NZ_SCVH01000165.1, from coordinate 5,187 downwards.
CGCCGCCGCCGGCGGGCGAGAGAAAGAGCCTGCTCGGCAACCTGTTCGGCGGCAAGAAGTAGACGGATCGGCTGGGAGAAGTAGGTCGGGATGCTCAATCTTCCGCGCTGGCAGACCATCGTCATCATCGCCATCACGGTGCTGTCGGGACTGTTCGCCCTGCCCAACCTGCTGCCGAGCAACGTCCTCGATGCGCTGCCGCACTGGTACTCGCAGAACAGGATCAATCTCGGCCTCGACCTGCGCGGCGGCGCCCACTTCCTGCTGGAAGCCGACCTGCGCAGCGTGCTCACCGAACGGCTGACCAACCTTTCCGACTCGGTGCGCGCCGACATGCGCAAGCAGCAGGTCGGTATCAAGGACGTCACTGTCGAGCCCGGCCGTGCCGTGATCGTCACCCTGCGCGACGAGGCCCAGCGGACCAAGGCGATCGAGGCGATCCGCGCCCTCGATCCGACGCTTGCAGTGTCGGGCAGCGGCGACACCATCCGGCTCGCCTACTCCGAGCAGGAGCTGTTCCGCCGCAAGAAGGAAGTGATCGACCAGTCGATCGAGATCCTGCGCCGTCGTGTCGACGAGACCGGCACGCTCGAGCCCACGCTCGTGCGCCAGGGCGATGAGCGCATCCTGCTGCAGGTGCCCGGCATCAAGGACACCACCGACCTCAAGCGCAAGATCAACCAGACCGCCAAGCTGACGTTCCATCTCGTGAACGAGGACGTGGCGGCGGCCGGCGCGAACATCCCGGCGACGTTGCCGCCCACCACCTTCCTCGTGCCGACACGCGAGGGCATGCAGGAGCTGAGGCGGACCAACCCCAAGGCGTGGGAGGATATCCAGGCGGCCAATCCCCGGATGTCGCCCGAGCAGATCTGCCGGCGCTACCAGCCGCAGTGCCTGCCGGTGCTGAAGCGCGTGGTCGTGGGCGGCGAGGATCTCGACGATTCCAAGGCCACCTTCGAGCAGCAGCAGGGCGGCCGCCCGATCATCAGCTTCACCTTCAACTCGGCCGGCGGCCGCGCCTTCTGCGCCGCCACCCGCGCCAACATCGGCAAGCGGCTGGCGATCCAGCTCGACGGCGAGATCATCAGCGCACCGGTGGTGCAGAGCGCGATCTGCGGCGGCAGCGGCATCATCACCGGCAGCTTCACCACCCAGCAGACCCAGGAGCAGGCGCTGCTGCTGCGGTCGGGCGCGCTGCCGGCGACGCTCACCATCATCCAGGAGAGCACAGTGGGCGCCGATCTCGGCGCCGATGCGATCCAGGCCGGCACGGTGGCGGCGCTGGTCGGCACCGTCCTGGTGGCGATCGTGATGTTCGTCGCCTACGGCCCGGTGTTCGGCGGCTTCGCCAACCTCGCCATGCTCGTGAACCTCCTGATGGTGTTCGCCGGCATGTCGATCCTCGGCGCCTCGCTCACCCTGCCGGGCATGGCGGGACTCGTGCTGACGGTCGGCATGGCGGTCGATTCCAACGTGCTGATCTACGAACGCGTGCGCGAGGAGAAGGCGCTCGGCCGTTCGGCCTTCAGCTCGATCGCCACCGGCTATGAGCGCGCCATGTCGGCCATCATCGACGCCAACCTCACGACCCTGATCGCGGCCGTGCTGCTGTTCGGCTTCGGTTCGGGCCCGATCCGCGGCTTTGCCACCACCCTGTCGCTCGGCCTGCTGACCTCGATGTTCAGCTCGACCATCTTCACCCGCATGCTGCTCGCGGTCTGGGTGCGCTGGCGGCGTCCCACCGAACTCGTGATTTGAGGGCGCCGTCATGTGGAAGCCCGTTCACCTGTTCGCCTTCAAGAAGAAGTTCGATTTTCTCCGCTGGCGCAAGCCGGCCCTCATCCTGTCGACGCTGATCAACGTCGTGGCGATCCTGGCCGTCGTCTTCGTCGGGCTGAATTTCGGCATCGACTTCAAGGGCGGCATCGCCCTGCAGGTGCGCGCCAAGCAGGGCGCGGCCGCCCAGCTCGACGCCTTGCGTGCCACCGTGGGCGGGCTCGGCGTCGGCGAGGTCTCGCTGCAGGAGTTCGGCGAGGCCAGCACCGTGTTGATCCGCATCCAGCGCCAGGAGGGCAATGCCCAGTGCGTGGCCGGCGCCCAGCGCGTGATGCAGAAGCGCTCAAGTGCGGGCTGGCAGGTGAAGCCGGGCGCGGCCGGCACCGGCGACGTCGAATTCACGGCGCCCCAGGCGCTCGACGGCGCCGGTTGGCGCGACGCGGTGAGCCGGGTCGGCCTCACCATCGTCGAGCGCCAGTTGCCGCGCGGCACGACGGCCACCGCCAAGGTCGACATGTCGCCGGAGCAGCGCGCCGAATGGTGCCAGCAGGTGGCGATCAAGGCGGTCGAGGACGCGATCGGCGCGAACTACGATATCCGTGGCACCGAATCGGTCGGGCCCAAGATCGGCGACGAACTCATGATGAGCGGCATCTGGGCGGTGTTGGCGACGATGGCTGCCATCGTGGTCTACGTCTGGTTCCGCTACGAATGGCAGTTCGGCGTCGGTGCCCTGGTCGCCATGCTGCACGACGTGATCACCACACTCGGCGTCTTCGTCCTGCTGCAGCTCGATTTCAGCCTGACCGCGCTCGCCGCGGTGCTGACCATCGCCGGCTATTCGATCAACGACACGGTGGTGATCTTCGATCGCGTCCGCGAGAACATGCGGCGCTACAAGAAGCTTGGCCTGATCGATCTGCTCAACCTCAGCCTCAACGAAACCCTGTCGCGCACGTTGATGACATCGGGAACCGTGTTCGTGGCGGTGTTGGCCCTGGTCGTGTTCGGCGGACCGGTACTCTACAGCTTCTCGATCGGCATGCTGTGGGGCGTCATCGTCGGCACCTATTCATCGGTCTGGATTGCCTGCGCGGCCCTCGTCTACCTGAACCTGAGACCCGATCAGCTGCGGCCGGCCGACGAAGAGGCCGCGAAGGCCAAGGCGTGATCCCGCCGCGCCCCGCTTCAGGCGGCAGGGCGCCGGACGACAAGACCCTGCCGGCGCCGGATCCGGCCCAGGTCCAGCTCATCCGCAGCTACGGTCCCGGCCGCTTCCTGATCAGCGATCGCGACTGGCGCCAGCCGGTCCTCGTGACGCCGTTCGCCACCACGGCATGGAACGTCGCACGCGCCGAAGATCTGACGCTGGAGAGCCTCGCCGCGCTCAAGGCGGCGCCGGCACCCACCGAGCTTCTGGTGCTGGGCTGCGGCGCCCGCGCGATCCTGGTGCCCGCCGAGCTTCGCGCCGCGCTCAAGGCCGCCGGTCTCGCCCTCGAGGTCGTCGATACCGGCTCGGCCTGCCGCATCTACAATGTCCTGCTGGCCGAGAGCCGGCGGGTGGCGGCAGCGCTTATTCCGCTGTAGGCATCGGCCATGTCGCTCGATCTCTACCTCGCCTTCGTCGCCGCCTGCGCGGTCCTGATCCTGATCCCGGGGCCCAACGTCGCGCTGATCGTGGCCAACAGCGTGGCCCACGGCACGCGGTTCGGGCTCTTGACCGTGGCCGGCACCAGCAGCGCCGTCGTGGTGCACCTGGCACTCACGGTGCTGGGCGCGACGGCCTTGTTGAATTTCCTGGCCGCCAGCTTCGACTGGCTGCGCTGGGCAGGTGTTGCCTATCTCGTGTGGCTGGGCATCGCCGCCTGGCGGGCGCCCGCCGTAGACCTCTCGCGTACCGAGGCGCAGGCGCGCTCGGCGCGGCTGATCTTCGGGCGCGGCTTCCTGGTCGGTCTCACCAATCCCAAGACCCTGCTGTTCTACGGTGCGTTCCTGCCGCAGTTCATCACGCCGGGCCCGACCGCGGCCGACCAGCTCCTGCTGCTGGCGGTGACGTTCCTTGTCGTCGCCGTCGTGCTCGACGGGCTGTGGGCCGTCCTTGCCGGCCGCCTGCGCATGCTGATGGTGGCGCATGCCCGACTGCGCAACCGGCTGACGGGTGGCCTGCTGATCGGCGCCGGCGTCGGCCTCGCCCTCGCGCGCCGGCCCTGAGAACGCGGCCCGGGAAAGAAGCCCGGGAAAGAAGCCCGGGAAAGAAGAAAGCCTCCCCGTTGCCGGGGAGGCTCCCTCGATGCGGTGTGCCGCTTCGCGCTAGTTGCGATTGAGGATGTAGAGCACGACGCCGATGGCGACGAGGCCGACCAGGCCCTGACCGCCGAACGCCTTCAGGAAGGTGATGATGTTGCCGGCGACGTCGCCGAGGAACTGTGTGTTGCTGCCGAACAGCAGCTGCAGGATGATGGCCAGCGCGAGAAGCGCGACGGCGATGTCGGTGAACTTGACGACCATCATCTTGGCACGATCGAACCATTCCATCGTTGTCTCCTCTTGGTTTCTTGTCGACTCGAGGGGGTTGGAGTTGAGGGGTTACTTGCGACTGAACAGGTAGAGAATGATGGCGATCGCCACCAATCCCACGACGCCGTTGTTGCCGAGCGCCGTTATCAGCTTGATCAGATTGCCGACGACGTCGCCGAAGAAGGCGACGTTCGTGCCGAACAGCATCTGCAACACGATGCTGAGGGCCACGATCAAGAGGCCCAACTCCGTGATCCTGACGATCCAGGCTTTGGCCTTGTCGAAAACTTCCATCACTTGTTGTTCCTCCGGTTAGCGTTGGAGACCCGAGGTCTCCGCTCTTGGCTCTTGAGCTTTTGAGGACGCTACGCGTGCACGAACCACGCTCGGGGAATGCCGCGACGGGCCATTACGCCGGCTCGCACTTCTGTCCATGCAGAAGCACTGGCGGAAATCCCACCCAGATATTGTATTATTATTCTGACCAAACCGCAACATCTGGTAGGGATGGAATCCACAGATCGCTCCGGCGCATCCCGCTCTTAAAGTTGACATTTCAGCAGGTTTTGGCCACTATTTCTGTCAGGCTGGCGGGGATTGCGCCGGCCTCTTTCGTTCGTTCCGGCAAGACCTGCCCGCGGCCGTCCGCGGGTTCGCGCTTAGGCGCTTGGTGCAGCCGCCGCGATGTCCTGACTCGCGGGTCCAACAACCTCTGACCCCCCTCCGCCCCGAAAGACGGGGCACCTCCCCCGCAGACGGGGGAGGAGGAAGAGGTCGATTTAACTCCTCCCCCGTCTGCGGGGGAGGTGCCCGCGTAGCGGGCGGAGGGGGTCGGACTCCGGGCCCACATTCGGGCCCAACACCCCCACGTTTCAGGTGGGCCCGTTGAGC
>NZ_SCVH01000164.1 GCF_004296935.1 Reyranella sp. | reverse complement strand
AGTTCGCCGACGATGGCCCCCGGTCCGAGAATGGCCAAGGTACGCTCTTCTCCGCTTTGCGAGGCGACGCTTACCTTGAGGACGCCCCTCTGAAGCCAGTAGCAGCCGTCGCCGGGGGCGCCTCTTTGAAAAAGAACCTGACTTTGGGGTAACGCCACCCTGCTCGCGTTCTTCAGCAAATGCGACGAGTACTCCCCCGGGAGCCCCGCGAGAATGTTGCGGTTGAACGGGAAGCCGGATGGGGGTGGGCTTTGGCGTTTCATTCGATGAAGGGCCGCGGTTGAAAGATTCAGTCTTGCACTTGAAGTGACTGCAAAAAGATTCAACAGTCAGAGTGAAGAAATATTTCCAATGGATGTGACGCATATCACAGACTCATCGTTGCATACGACATAAACACACAATCGAGCCGCGAGGGTGTCGCGGTGTGGGGTGATTTTAACAACCGCAACGAGTGCTGCGCCTGACCGCTGGAAAGGCCGGGCCAGCATCTGTCGCCACGGCTCATGTCGGGGCGACCGGTTCATATTGGGAAGGAATAAGTTATGGCTAGCGTTATCACCAAAGGCACGGTCGTCTCGTTCGGGAACACCCCGCAAGCGGTCGGCGACAGCTTTACCAATACCGGCCTCACCGAAGGCGGCGGCACCGTCATTCTCGACGTCATGGGCAACGACCTGGGAGGCGCTGCGAAGTCGCTGTACTCTCTCGACGACGGCACCAGCCTGGGCGGTATCCGCCCGACCGATCTGCTCACGAAGGACGGCGTCGGTGTCATTCAGTACAGCGCCATGGGCGCCGAGATCTCGATCACGGCCGACGGCAAGGTCGCCTACAATCTGACGTCGGCAGTCAGCGATTCGCTTCAGCACCTCGCCGAAGGCGACAGCGTGACCGACACGTTCACCTACGCGATCAAACTCGGCAACGGCACGCTCGCCTGGGCGACCGCGACGGTCACGATCGCCGGCGCCAACGACGGTCCGGTCGCCGTCGCCGACGTCAACTCGACCAGCGAGGACAGCGTGGTCACCGGGTCGGTGGCGACCAACGACAGCGACGTCGATGACGGTGCGGTGCTGACCTACAGCCTTGCCGGCGACGTGGCGGGCCTGACGCTGAACGCGGACGGCAGCTACTCCTTCGATGCCGGCGATGTCGCCTACCAGCACCTGGCAAGCGGCGCGACCGTGGACGTGACGGCGAACTACACCGTCACAGACGAGTTTGGCGCAAGCGCGAACTCGACCCTGACGATCACGGTGACGGGCACCAACGACGCGCCGGTTGCGGCGGCTGACGTCAACTCGGGCAGCGAGGACAGCGTGATTACCGGGTCGGTGGCGACCAACGACGGCGACGTCGATGACGGTGCGGTGCTGACCTACAGCCTCGACGGAGATGTGGCGGGCCTGACGCTGAACGCGGACGGCAGCTACTCCTTCGATGCCGGCAATGCCGCCTATCAGTCCCTGAACGACGGCGATCAGTTGCCGGTCGTCGCCAGCTACACGGTCACGGATGAGTTCGGTGCAACCTCGAACTCGACGCTCACGATCACGGTGGACGGCGTGACCGACATCGTGGCCCCGCCGCCGGCGACGGAATATGACTTCACCTTCGATGTGCACACAGAGACGACGCCGGGTACGACGGTATCGTTCGATTTTGACCAGCCGGGCCTCGATCAGTCGAACATTGTTCACCTGTACGACGAGTTCCTGAAGTCGCTTGGCACTGACGGGGCGGACGCCAATACCACCGTAGATGTCGTTAACAACAACGGCTCGCAGACCACGGCGCCGACGGTGGAGGGGTTCGATGGAACATTCTCTTCGCCGAAGATCTCCGAACCTGTCCAATTCCCCAACGGAGCGGTCAAAGTCCGGTACTTCAGCGAATCTGCAACCACGGCGGACACCTCGGAGGAGATCGTCACGAGTCCGGACGGCGTAGTTGTCATCTCGGGCTTCGCCGAGGGCTCCGACACGCTGGACTTCTCGGGCCTGACCGCGCAGCAGTTTGACGACCACATGTTGGTGAACACCGCGCAGGACTGGACCGGCGACAGCATCGCCGATACGCAGCTGACGCTCGACACCGACCCGTCGTTCGAGATCGTCCTGTCTGGCGTGCAGATCGATAAGGCCACCCTGGCCGGTGAGATCACTTTCTCATAGTCCCATCGGCTCCGCCGAACAAAGGAACAGTCGCAGGCTCTCGACCCTGGCCGCGCCTCTGAGACAGCTAAACGGGGCGGCCGAAAGGCCGCCTCGTCCGCTTGAGGGTTGTCGACCTGCAGCCCTCGCCCCGGGGAGGTTCCCCAACGTCTTTGAGTGCTCGTTGTCCGTTTACGACCACCTGGCTTTCATTTTCTGGATCTGAATGGCCTCCAAGAGACCCGTGGAACTGCCCCGGATGCTGCGGACCTGCAGCGGCTATTTCATGACCGCGTTGATGTTCAGCTTGGCCATCAACCTGCTGTACCTGGCCGGGCCGCTTTACATGATGCAGGTCTATGACCGGGTGATTTCGAGCGCCAGCGAGACCACGCTGGTGATGCTGACGCTGGCGCTGCTGATGGCCTACGTGGTGCTGGCCAGCCTCGATTCGGTGCGCGCCCGCGTGCTGACCCGCGCCGGCGTCCGCCTCGACCAGCGCATCGCCGCGCGCATCATGAAGGCGATCATCCACCGCCCGGCGGCGTCCGGCGGCGCGCGCAGCCAGCTCCTGCGCGATTTCGACACCTTCCGCCAGTTCATCACCGGCACGGGCATCCATGCGATCTTCGATCTGCCGTGGGCGCCGATCTATATCGCGGTGATCTTCATGCTGCATCCGGTGCTCGGCGCCTTTGCGCTGGGCGGTGCTCTCCTGCTGATTGGCATGGCGCTGCTCAACGAATGGGCCGTCAAGACGCCGCTCGGCGAAGCCGGCACCGCCGCAGCGCGCAACTACAACTTCACCGAGATGAGCCTGCGCAACACCGAGGTGGTGCGCGCCATGGGGATGACCGACGGCCTGCTCAAGCGCTGGGGCCGCGACCGCAACCTCATGCTCGACCGCCAGGCCGCGGCGAGCGATCGCGCGGCCACGATGCAGAGCGTCATCCGCTTCCTCCGGCTGTCGATGCAGTCGATGATCCTGGGGCTCGGCGCCTATCTGGTCATCGAGCGCCTCACGACCGCCGGCGCCATGTTCGCCGCCAGCATTCTGCTCGGGCGCGCCCTGCAGCCGGTCGAGCAGATCGTCGGCTCTTGGCGCAACCTCGTTGCCGCCCGCAGCTCGTTCCGGCGCGTCAACGAGCTTTTGGACGCCAATCCCGTGCGCGATGCCGGGCTGTCGTTGCCGCGGCCTACCGGACGTCTCTCGGTCGAGGGCCTGACGTTCGTGATGCCGGGCAACTCCAAGCCGATCCTGCGCGGCGTTTCCTTCGCTATCGAGCCGGGCGAAGTCCTGGGCGTCGTCGGCCCTTCGGGCGCTGGTAAATCAACGCTGGCACGGCAGCTGGTCGGTGTGCTGGCACCGACGGCGGGTGCGGTACGTCTCGACGGATCGGACGTGAGCGTGTGGGCACACACGACGCTCGGCCGGCATGTCGGTTACTTGCCGCAGGATATCGAATTGTTCGCCGACACGGTCGCCGCCAACATCAGCCGCTTCCAGTCGGGTGACGACGAGGAGGCCATCCGGGCGGCCAACATGGCCGGTGTGCACGACATGATCCTGCGCCTGCCCAACGGCTACGACACGCAGGTTGGCGAAGGCGGTGCCACGCTTTCGGGCGGCTATCGCCAGCGCGTCGGACTGGCGCGCGCCGTGTACGCCGATCCCAGCCTGGTCGTGCTCGACGAGCCCAGCTCGAACCTCGACGCCGACGGCGACATGGCGCTGACCAACTGCATCCTGCAACTCAAGCGGCGTGGGACCACGGTCGTGCTTGTCTCGCATCGGCCGAGCACCATCGGTGTCGTCGACAAGATCCTCGTCCTCAAGGATGGCGTCGCGGAAATGTTCGGCACGCGCGTCGAGGTCATGGCGCGCCTGACACGTCCTGCGGCGGTGCCTGCCGTTCGGGCCGCCAGCGCGGCCGGCTAGGAAAGTCATGCGCGCTCTTGCTCCTTCTCATCGTGCGGAGGCCCGGCCCGATGCCGACGACGACGTCGTTCCGACCGATTCGATCCGCCTGGTCTCTGTCGTCGGCTGGCTGATCATCGCGCTCTTCTTCGGCGGCTTCGGGACCTGGGCGGCCACAGCGCCGCTCAATGGCGCGGTCGTCGCAAACGGGGTGTTGAAGGTCGACGGAAACCGCAAGAGCGTCCAGCATCTCGACGGCGGCATCGTCAAGGAGCTGCGCATCAAGGAAGGCGACAGGGTCGCCGTCGGCGACACCCTGATCGTCCTCGACGACACCCAGTCCCGGGCGGAATTCGACGTGCTGACCCAGCAATACTTCGTGCTGCGCGCCACTGAAACGCGCCTGCTGGCCGAGCTGGCGCGCGATGTCAGGCTCGTCATGCCCGAGGAACTGGCGGCGCGCCGGGACGACCCCTATGTCAAAGGCATCTGGAGCGGTCAGGTCAGCCAGTTCGACAGTCGCCGCGCGGCCATCGAGGGCCAGCGCAGCGTCATCCGCGAAAAGGCGAACCAGCTCAAGTCGCAGATCGTCGGTGCCGAGGCACAGGTCAAGTCGTTCACCGACCAGATCAGCTCGATACGCGCCGAAATCGAAAGCATCGGGCCGCTGGTCGAGAAGGGGCTGCTTCCCCGTCCGCGTCTGCTGCAGCTCGAGCGCAGCGCCTTCGGCCTCGACGGGCAGATCGCCGATGCCAGGGCCAGCATTGCCAAGTTCAAGCAGGCCATCGCCGAGCAGGAGCTGCAGATCGCCCAGCTCGACAACGACCAGATGGCGGACGTCACCAAGGACCTGCGCGACACCCAGGCAAAGCTGCTCGAGGTGATCCCGAAGGCGATGAACGCCAAGGCCGTTCTCGGGCGCATGGAAATCCGCTCGCCCTATGCCGGGCGGGTGGTCGCGCTCAACGTCTTTTCGGTCGGCGGCGTGATCCAGCGCGGCGAGAAGATCCTCGACATCGTGCCCGACCAGGACAGCCTCATGGTCGAGGCGCAGGTGGCGGTCGAGGACATCAGCGACGTCCACCCCGACATGCGGGCAGAGGTCCACCTGACGGCCTACAAGCAGCGCATCACGCCGATCGTGCATGGCGACGTCGTCCAGGTCTCGGCCGACCGTCTCACCGATCCCAAGACCGGCAATCCCTATTACGTGGCGCTGATCCGCCTCGATGCCGCGGAACTGGCCGCGCTTCCCAACATCCGGCTTTATCCGGGCATGCCGGCAACGGTGATGATCCCGACCACCGAGCGGACGGCCTTCGACTACCTTGTCGGGCCGCTCACGACATCGTTCAGTCACGCGTTTCGGCAGAAGTGAATTCGCCGGACGGCGGTGGCTGGATAGCGCAGTGTTCGTTCGACCGACGTCGTGGCGCTACGCAGCGCCGGGGCGGGTGTGCTTGTGGTGGTCGCGCAGGTCGGGCCGCTGGTCATAGAAATGGACCTGCACCCGCACCGGTCCGATCAGTTCCACCCAGTGTGTTTGCTCGGGCAGGATCAGGCCCGGATTGTCGGGTGTCAGGATCGTTTCGCCGTCTCCATTGATCAGGCTGAAGCTGAGTTCGCCCTCGATCACCTGGATCACGCCCCAGACACCGGCCTTCGTACGATGCTCGCCGCGCAGGGCGGCAGGGAGGGTCGTCTCGTTAAAGACCGACGTCGAGTGAGAGGGAACAGGCATCAGGTACCATACATCTATTCCCGTGTTCGAATGATGTCATGATTGATCCATTCGAGACCGAACTGGCATGGCAAAGGAGATGCATGAGTGTGCGCTGGCTTCTTCTGGTGATGTTCTGGGCGGTGCCCGGTTGGGTCGTTCCTGTCTGGGCGCAGCAGAACATGCACGTGCCGCTGGAGCAGAGTGGCCGCACGCTCCAGCTCGCCGCCCAGCTCTTCAAACCCGCGACGACGACCGGCAGCGTCCCCGCCGTTGCGATCTTCCACGGCTGCGGCGGGCCGGGCCAGAATACCGCGCGCATGGCCGGGCTCCTGGCGTCGTGGGGTTATGCGGCGTTGGTCGTCGACAGTTTTTCCGCGCGCGGCCTCAAGGACGTGTGCGGCCGCAACTGGCCGACGCAGGCCGACGCCGAGGCGCGCGCCGGCGACATCGATGCTGCCCTGGCCTGGCTCGGCGCCCAGAGCTTCGTCGATCCCAGGCGGCTCGCCGTCATGGGCTATTCCTACGGCGGCGGCGTCGCGATGCTGCGTGCCCTCTCGGGCAAGCCCGATGACACGACACCGTCGCCGGCCCGCGCGGTGATCCTGGTCTATCCCGATTGTGCGCTGGCCGATGCGTTGGGGCCGAAGCTTACCGTGCGTCAGCCGACCCTGTTCGCCATGGGCGCGCTCGACGATTGGACGCCACCGGCGCAGTGCCGCGCCGTGATCGATCGTGTCGTCAATGGCCGCGATTTCGTCGAGACACGCATCTATGAAGGCGCGCATCACAGCTTCGATGCTTTGGGCCTGCCGGTGCGCTATCTCGAGGGTGTCGGCAACCGCAGCAAGCCCGGCGGCTGCTGCGGCGCGCACTACGGCGCCCATGAGCCGGCATGGAAGCAGTTCGTGGCTGACGTGAAAGCGTTCCTGGCGAAGAACCTGGCGCCCTAGCCTGACGTCCTAGTCGCGAGGGTTGCGGAAAACGACACAAGCGCCGCCGCCGGCCCGCAGCTTCGCACACAGCGCATCCGCGTCGGCGCGGCTCTTTTCCGAGACCCGGACGGAGTAGGTCGGGAGGTCCGAGCGGCGGGCCGTCAGGATCAACGGCAGCCGGTCGCCCAGAACGGCCTCGTGCTTGCGCCGCAGCCGTTCGTAGGTGGCCAGCACGCGTCCTTCGGACCAGTTGCCGGCAAGCTGGACACCCCATGGTCCCCACGCCGGGTCGCTCATGAGGTCGCGACGGCGGCGCGGCGCCTCGATCATCAGCTTGGCGAACTCGACGCAGCGATCGCCCGCCGGCGAGGCCATGGACTGCATCTGCGGCGTCGGCTGGGCGATCCAGGCCTCGGCACTGAAGCCCGTGACGATGCGGACATAGGCCTGCGTCTCGGCCGGAAGCTTGCCCTTGCCCGCGAGCCAGGCCGCGACTTGGCCGGGACCGGCATTGTAGGCGGCCGCGGCCAGGCCCAGGTTGCCGCGGAACGTCGTGCGCAGTTCGCGCAGATAGCCCGCCGACTCACGCAGCGCCTGCAGCGGCTCGAAGGCATCGATCAGCCCCCGCATCGCGGCGGTTCCAGGCATGAACTGCGCGATGCCTTGCGCGCCGGCGGGGCTCACGGCCGACGGATTAAAGCGGCTCTCCTGCCAGATGAGGCGCGTGAAGAATTCTTCGGGAAGGTTGTTGCCGGCGGCCGACTGCGCGAGCGTTTGGCAAATCTCGGCGACGGAGGGGCGCGGATTGGCATCCTTGTTCCTGGCGGCGTAGTCGGATTGGCCTTGGGATTGGGCGTGCGCCAGCGTCAGCGGCGCCGGAGCCAGCGATGAGAGGGCAGCCGCGAGGAGCAGACAGGCTGCGGCGAGTATCACGCGCTTCATCAGGTGGAATGTTATCATCGCCTGCCAGATTTACGCACTGCATCGGACTCTTGCCATGATTCGCAAGGCGACCCTCGCCGACCGTTACCGTATTTCTGACGTGCGCCACGCCGTGCGGGAAAATCGCCTGAGCCCGGCCTCCGTGGCCAAGGTCGACCAGACCGCCGACTGGATCTTCGCGAACGCGGCCTTCTGGGTCTGGGAGGAGGATGGCGCCATCCAGGGCTTTTCCGTCGCCGACCCGCGCGACGGCACGATCTTCGGCCTGTTCATCCATCCCGACTACGAAGGCCGCGGCATCGCCCGCGCGCTGCTGCCACGCGCCTGCGAAGACTTGCGCGCCGCGGGATTTTCGGTGGCGACGCTCACGACGGGCCCCGGCACGCGGGCCGAACGTTTCTATCGCGAGAACGGGTGGGAGGATGTCGGTCGCCAGGACAACGGCGAGATCATTTTCCGGAAGCCCCTCTGAGCGGGCGTTGTTCCCGGTTCGGGTGCTAGCGGTGCTGGCATTTGCGAAAGCTCCAAGGAAAAGTTGCAGGTTCAGCAGATTTCGTGCTAGTTTTTTGACAGGCTGACGCTAGTCGCGTCGCCGTTCAGCCCGCCCGGTTCCCCGGCGCGGGCTTTTTGTTGTCCGTTCCGATCCACATCAGCCGCCCTCGCCGGGCGGCTTTATCATTTCTGGAGACTTCAATGACCGATCGACATCCTGCCGAGATCATGTATCCCAACCAGCAGGGCGACTCAGCGCCGGGAGCATGGCGCATTGAACTCAGGTACCTGCCGATTGCCCACCGGGGGCATGCTTTCCTGGCGCTCGTCGATGACAAGGGAGACGTCGTCCGCGAACTGCATGGCTTGGCCTACTCGAAGCATTCCCCTGCGAACCAGCCACGCGAGCCCATGACGCTAGGCGTGGACGGTTCTGATCTTGTCGCGACGCACTTTGAAGGCCTTAAGTACGGTGGAAGGAAAATCTCGGCAGTCGGGTCCGGTTCCAGGGAGGAGATGGAGAAGCTCTGGGGCCGTGGGGTACAGACAGCCGACGCCATCAACAGCCAGAAGTTCGACTACAAGGCGCACGATCCGGCCTATGAATTTGGCGGCCGGGGTGGCGAGATTCAGAACAGCAACTCCGTCGCCTTCACGCTCGGCAAGGCGATGGGGCTCGACCTATCCGCTGCTCTGCGGGACAAGGGGATGACGCGGACCTTCTCGGGCTGGGATCGCGACCTGCTCGACCCGAAATACAAGCGCTACGTGGCGCCGCCGGTCTTTCCCGTGAAGGACGCGCCGTAGCGTCCTCTCCGAGATACAACCTTAGATTGGTTGTATCCATATGTTGTTCTCGGCATGTTCATTTCCTCTCCCTTCGGATGCGGCATGCTGAGAGATTTCATCCATCGCATTTCGGCAGCGGTCGTGGCCCTGCTTCTCGCCGGCGGACAGATGGCTTTTGCGCTCTGTCCGCGGGGGATTAGCTCGAGAATGCAGACGATGCCGGCACACTTCAACCGCCGTCTTGCGACGACAATTGGCGCGTTGTTCATCTTGTTCGAACTCGCTGCCTGCGGTGGCGCGCTGTGTCCGCAGGGTGATGCATTCGAAAATTCGGTCAGGTCCCCAATTTACTCGGACGACGCGACGGGCAAGGCATTATATAGAATGCCGTTCGATACTTGGGTCAACAATCCGAACCTGGAGGACTTTCTCCACAAAGCGGTCGCGGTTGGGGGCGCTGAAAGCCTGGTTTCAAAATATGGCTTTCAATGTTCGCCGCGACAGGTAGCAGCCCCTTGCGCCGACTGCTACTTCTGCAAGCGGACAGTTCCACAGTTCGCGAACGATCTCTGGGTTCTGAGATCGGTGTGCGTTAGCCAAGGCGACATGTTGCTCCATGTCAACGTCGGGCCGGGGGCCGCCGTCAACGCAATGACCTATTGGCAAGTGGACGCCGTGACGCGCAAGAACGGGGTGCCTTGGTGATCTGGCGAGCGAGGCGCTGGACAGGGCCGCGATTCGGAGGCGGGTCGGAAGGGCGCCGGTGCTGTGTCAGACAATCCGCCAAGCCATTGAAGTCCCGCGGCGAATCGGCCGTCGCGGCACACGCCTAGGCACACCTGCCGCCCTCTTGCGGCACACTTCGTGTGCCGTTGCTGCGTCTTCTAGCGCACCTTCGCCCTTGGATGGGCGTTGCGGTAGACGGCAGTGAGGCGGGCCGAGTCGACGTCGGTGTAGCGTTGGGTGGTCGAGAGCGAGGCGTGGCCCAAAAGTTCCTGGATGGTGCGGAGGTCGCCGCCGGCGCCCAGCAGGTGGGTGGCGAAGGAATGGCGGAGCGCATGCGGCGTCACGCTGTCGGCCAGGCCGAGGTGGCGGCGGATGTCGCGCACCCGCTTCTGGACGATGGCGGGATCGAGCGCGCCGCCGCGGGCGCCCATGAAGAAGGCGTCGTCGGGGCGGGCGGCCTTCAGCCACGGGCAGGCGTTGCGGTAGGCCACGATGGCGTCCAGCGCCTGCGGCAGCAGCGGCACCAGGCGGGTCTTGTTGCCCTTGCCGGTGACGGAGAGCGTGTCCTGGCCGGCTTTCAGCAGGCCCTCGACGGTGGCCTTGGTGAGGCCGAGCGCCTCGCCGATGCGGAGGCCCGCGCCATAGAGCAGCAGCAGCACGGCACTGTCGCGCAGGTCGATCCAGGGCTCGCGCTCCTTCTCGGCCGGATCGGTATCGAGGAGCTCGCCCATGTCGCGTTCGCTGAGTGCCTTGGGCAGCGAGCGCGGCAGCTTGGGTGTCTGGATCGTGCCGATGCTGGCGTTGTGGGCGAGGCCGCGCTTGTCGAGGAAGCCGAAGAAGGAGCGGACCGAGGAGAAGGCCCTGGCCGTCGAGCTGCGCGCCATGCCCTGGCGCGAGCGTTCGGCCAGCCAGGCGCGGAACTCGGCCGGCTTCAGCTTGGCCAGTGCCTCCAAAGTGGGGGCGGTGCCGAGATAGGTCGTCATGAAACCGAGGAAGCCCGCGACGTCGTGCTCGTAGGCGATCAGCGTGTGGGCGGCGAGCCGGCGTTCGCTTTTCAGCCAGTCGCGCCAGTCCGCCTGCGCCTCGCCAAGAGTCATTCGGGCAAGTCGAGCCAGGCGCGGATGGTGTTCTCCAGCACCTTGGCCAGGAAGAACAGGAGCTCGGTCGACATGTCGGGGCCGAAGGCCTCGGGCTCGCGCGAGCCGAAGCACATGACGCCGTCGGGCGAGCCGGTCGAGACCTTGAGCCGCATCAACACGTCGGATTTCACGAAGCGCGAGACCTCGCCGAAGAAGGCGTCCTCGCCAATGATAGAGCTGCGCAGCCTCGCGTGCTTGTCGAGGCCGATGGCGGCATCGATGGCACCAGGCGCCAGCACATAGACGCCGCGCACCGGCACGCGTTTGGGCGCGTCGGCATTGGCCTCGATGGCCAAGGTGATGAAATCGACGTCGAGCAGCTCGGGCAGCTCGTGGGTCACGACATGGATCATCTTCTCGAAGGTCGTGGCCTGGATGATGCTGATCACCGCCGCCTGGATGCGGTTCTGGACGATCTGGTTCTGCTTGGAGTTGGCGATGATCTCGGTGCGCTCGTTCTTGAGCCGGTCGATCTCGGAGCGCAGGCGCTTCAGGATCGCCTGCTGCATGTCGATGACACCCGGCCCCTGTACCCGCGGCACCAGCGCCAGTTCCTCGGCAAGTTCGGCATGGTCGGCGAAGAAGGTCGGATGGGCCTTCAGGTAGGCCACGACATCCTCGGCGGTAATCAGCTTCACCTGCCGTCCTGACCCGTCGGGTGCCGTTACCGTGCCGTCGTTACCCATCTACCCGCCTCCGGGTCAGAGGATCGACTGGCCGGTCTTGGCCCAGTCGTCGAGGAAGGCTTTCAGGCCATTGTCGGTCAGCACGTGCTTGAAGAGCTGGCGCAGCACGTTGGGCGGCAAGGTGGCGACATGGGCGCCGAGCTTGGCGGCCGCGATCACGTGCTGGGTGTGGCGCACCGAGGCCACCAGCACCTCGGTCTTGAAGTGCGGATACTGGCGATAGATCGTCATGATCTCGCCGATCAGGTGCATGCCGTCCTGGCCGATGTCGTCGAGGCGGCCGACGAAGGGCGAGATGAAGGTGGCGCCGGCCTTGGCGGCCAGCAGCGCCTGGGCCGCCGAAAAGCAGAGGGTGACGTTCACCATCGTGCCTTCGGAGGTGAGCGCCTTGCAGGTCTTGAGGCCGTCCGGGGTGAGCGGGACCTTCACCGCGACGTTCTTGGCGAGCTTGGCGAGCTTGCGGCCCTCCGCGAGCATCGTCTTGTGGTCGGTCGCGACCGTTTCGGCGCTGACCGGGCCCGGGACGATGGCGCAGATCTCCTTGATGACGTCCAGCATCGGCCGGCCGGCCTTGTGGATCAGCGAGGGGTTGGTGGTCACCCCGTCGAGCAGTCCGGAGGCCGCGAGGTCCTTGATCTCGGCGACATCGGCGGTATCGACGAAGAACTTCATATAAACTACCCCAATGGCCAGTGGTACGGACGTACGCGCCACCACAATTTCTAGCGTTTCCCCCTCCGAGCCACAAGGCAAGGAGGCTGCCGAAGCACGACCTCAGTCGGTGGAAAACATCGCCCCCCGGACCATGAAGGTCCTGCTGCCGCTGCCGTTGTCCGACGCCTACGACTATCGGGTGCCGGAAGGCATGGACGTGGCGCCCGGGCACTTCGTCGTGGTGCCGCTGGGCAAGCGTGAAACTGTCGGTGTGGTGTGGGGCGAGGGCTCGGGCGAGGTGGCGCTGGAAAAGCTGCGCGACATCGCCGAAATCCTGCCCGCCCTGCCGATGGCCGACGCGCTGCGCCGCTTCGTCGACTGGGTCTCGGCCTACACGCTGGCCCCGCCCGGCGCGGTGCTGCGCATGGCGATGAGCGTGCCTTCGGCGCTGGAAGCGCCCAAGACCGAGACCATCTACCGGCCCGCGCGCTCGTCCGGTGACGAAGCGTTGAAGCTGACGGCAGCCCGGCGCCGCGTGCTCGAGGCGCTCCGGGATGGACCGGCGATGCCGGCGGCCGAACTCGCCCATCTCGCGGGCGTCGGCACGTCGGTGATCAAGACCATGGCTTCCGTCGGCCTGCTCGACCCGGTCGAGCGCACGATGCGGCGGTCGTTTCCGCAGCCTGACGGCGAGCGGCCGGGCCCGACGCTCTCGCCCGAACAGCACACGGCCGCGCAGGCGCTGGTCGGAAAGGTGCAGGCCGACGCCTTCTCCGCGACCCTGCTCGACGGCGTGCCGGGCGCGGGCAAGACCGAGGTCTATTTCGAGGCGATTGCCGCCGCGCTGGCCGCCGGCCGCCAGGCGCTGGTGCTGCTGCCCGAGATCGCGCTTACGGCGCAGTGGCTGAAACGCTTCGAGGACCGCTTCGGCGCGCCGCCAGCGCCGTGGCATTCCGGCCTGACCGGGCTGGAGCGCCGCGAGACCTGGCGGGCCATCGCCGAGGGCAGGGTGGGGGTGGTGGTCGGCGCGCGCTCGGCGCTGTTCCTGCCCTTTACGAAGCTGGGCCTGATCGTGGTCGACGAGGAGCACGACGGCTCTTTTAAGCAGGACGAGGGCGTCACCTATAATGCCCGCGACATGGCGGTGGTGCGGGCGCGCCTGGTGGCGGCGCCGATCGTGCTCGCCTCGGCCACGCCCTCGCTCGAGAGCGTGGTCAATGTCACGACGGGCCGCTACGGCGCGCTGCATCTGCCGGGGCGCCACGGCGGCCAGCAGCTGGCGCGGCTGACGGCGGTCGATCTCAGGCGGGAGCAACCCTCCCGCGGACGCTGGCTGTCGCCGCCGGTGGTCGAGGCGATGAAGCAGACCCTGGCGGCGGGCGAACAGACTCTGCTGTTCCTCAATCGCCGCGGCTATGCGCCGCTTACCCTCTGCCGCGCCTGCGGCCATGGGCTCGAGTGTCCGCAATGCTCGGCCTGGCTGGTCGAGCACCGCTTCCGCCGCACCCTGGTCTGCCATCACTGCGGCCACACCGAGCCGCCGGCGCATGCCTGCAAATATTGCGGCGCGGTCGACCAGTTCGTCGCTTGTGGTCCCGGCGTGGAGCGGCTGGCCGAGGAGGCGCTGGAACTCTTTCCCGAGGCGCGGCTGGAACTCTTCACCTCGGACTCGCTGATGAACCGCGACGAGGCCTCGGCCGCGGTCGACCGCATGATCGCGGGCGAGATCGACATCCTGATTGGCACGCAGATGGCGGCCAAGGGCCACCACTTTCCCAATCTGACGCTGGTGGCCGTGATCGACGCCGACCTCGGCCTGAACGGCGGCGATCTACGCGCCGCGGAGCGGACGTTCCAGCTTCTCTACCAGGTGGCCGGCCGCGCCGGCCGCGAGGACCGGCCGGGTCGCGCCCTGGTGCAGACCCACATGCCCGAGCATCCGGTGATGCAGGCGCTGGTTTCGGGCGACCGCGATCGCTTCGTGGCGGCCGAGCTTGCCGACCGCGCCGCCGCCGGCATGCCGCCCTACGGGCGTCTCGCCTCGCTGATCGTGTCCGGGCCCGACCCCGCCGCGGTCGATGGCGTCTGTGCCGCGCTGGCGCGCCGGGCGCCGCAGCAGCCTGGCGTCACGGTGCTGGGTCCCTCGACAGCGCCGCTGGCGCTGCTGCGCGGCCGCCACCGCCGACGGTTCCTGCTGAAGGCGTCGCGCGAAACCGCTCTGCAGCCCCTGCTGCACGGCTGGCTGGAGCGGATCGGACTGCCCGGATCAGTGCGTCTGCAGGTCGATGTCGATCCCTATTCCTTCCTGTGACAGTGCGCGCTGAAAAACCGCGGTAATACAGGCCTTTGGCAATCTTGCGCGTGGGAAAACCGCATGGTAGCAACGCGCGCTTTTCCGGGGCGGGGCGAGAAGTTGCGCGACACGTTCTCCTGGGAAAAGTCCCGCCGGAACAATGGCTTGCCGGTCGGACGCAACGGTACTTGGAGAGGCTTTTAACGTGTCAACCGCTACCTCTGCCACGACCGGCGTCGCCGGACGCTATGCCAGCGCCCTTTTCGACCTGGCCGACAACGCCAAGTCGCTCGACCAGGTCGCTCAGGACCTCACCACATTCCGCAAATTGGTCGGCGATAGCGCCGATCTTGCCCGTCTCATCGCAAGTCCGGTGATCGGCCGCCCGCTGCAGGCCAAGGCGCTGCTGGCCGTGCTCGACGCCGCCGAGATCAAGGGCCTCACCCGCAATTTCATCGGCACCGTCGCCAGCAATGGCCGTGCCCGCGAGCTGGTGGCGATGGCCACGGCCTTCCTCGCCGAACTGGCGAGCCGCCGTGGCGAGACCACCGTGGCCGTCACCTCGGCCGTGCCGCTCTCGCCGGCCCAGCTTCAGCAGCTCACCGACACGCTTCGCGGCGTGCTGGGAAGCGCCAAAGTTTCCGTCGACGCGCGCGTCGAACCCGACATTCTCGGCGGTCTCGTCGTGAAGGTCGGTTCGCGCCTGTTCGATTCGTCCATCCGAAGCAAACTGCAGCGCCTGCAGCTTGCCATGAAGGGAGTTGCCTAAATGGATATCCGTGCCGCCGAAATCTCGGCCATCCTCAAGCAGCAGATCGCCAATTTCGGCACCGAGGCCGAAGTGGCCGAGGTCGGCCAGGTCCTCTCCGTCGGTGACGGCATCGCCCGCGTCTACGGTCTCGACAGTGTCAAGGCCGGCGAGATGGTCGAGTTCCCCGGCGGCATCAAGGGCATGGCGCTCAACCTCGAGAGCGACAACGTCGGCGTCGTGATCTTCGGCGAAGACCGCACCATCCGCGAAGGCGACATCGTCAAGCGCACCGGCACCATCGTCGACGTGCCGGTGGGCAAGGGCCTGCTCGGCCGCGTGGTCGACGGTCTCGGCAATCCGATCGACGGCAAGGGACCGCTCGCCACCACCGAGCGCCGCCTGGTCGAGGTCAAGGCGCCCGGCATCATTCCGCGCAAGTCGGTGAACGAGCCGATGCAGACCGGCCTCAAGGCCATCGACTCGCTGGTCCCGGTCGGCCGCGGCCAGCGCGAGCTGATCATCGGCGATCGCCAGACCGGCAAGACCGCCGTCGCCATCGACACCTTCCTGAACCAGAAGACGATCAACAAGGGCACCGACGAGAGCCGTAAGCTCTACTGCGTCTATGTCGCCATCGGCCAGAAGCGCTCGACGGTCGCGCAGATCGTGAAGACGCTCGAGGACAACGGCGCGCTGGAATATTCCATCGTCGTCGCCGCCACCGCGTCCGATCCGGCGCCGATGCAGTTCCTGGCGCCCTACACCGGCTGCGCCATGGGCGAGTATTTCCGCGACAACGGCATGCATGCCGTGATCGTGTATGACGATCTTTCCAAGCAGGCGGTGTCGTACCGCCAGATGTCGCTGCTGCTGCGCCGCCCGCCGGGTCGCGAAGCCTATCCCGGCGACGTGTTCTATCTCCATTCGCGGCTGCTCGAGCGCGCCGCCAAGCTGAACGAGAAGAACGGCTCGGGCTCGCTGACGGCGCTGCCGATCATCGAGACGCAGGCCGGCGACGTGTCGGCCTACATCCCGACCAACGTGATCTCGATCACCGATGGCCAGATCTTCCTCGAGACCGAGCTGTTCTATCAGGGCATCCGTCCCGCGATTAACGTCGGCCTGTCGGTCAGCCGCGTCGGTTCGGCGGCCCAGATCAAGGCGATGAAGCAGGTCGCCGGCACCATCAAGCTCGAGCTGGCGCAGTATCGCGAAATGGCGGCCTTCGCCCAGTTCGCCTCCGACCTCGACGCCTCGACCCAGCGCCTGCTGGCGCGCGGCCAGCGCCTCACCGAGCTCCTGAAGCAGGGCCAGTACGTGCCGATGGTGATCGAAGAGCAGGTCGTGTCGCTCTACTGCGGCACCCGCGGCTTCCTCGACACGCTGCCGGTGGCGCGGGTCGGCGACTTCGAACGCCAGGTGCTCGACACCTTGCGCACCGAGGGCTCGATCCTGGCCTCGATCCGCGACAAGCGCGAGATCACCAAGGAGACCGACGACAAGCTGAAGGCGTTCCTCGCCGACTTCGTCAAGAAGTTCGCCTAGGCCTTCGCAGGTTTTCGATGCCCAGTCTCAAAACCTACCGCCTCAGGATTCGAAGCGTCCAGTCGACGCAGAAGATCACCAAGGCCATGAAGATGGTCGCCGCGGCTAAGCTGCGGCGTGCCCAGGAGCAGGCCATGGCGGCCCGTCCCTATGCCGAGGCCATGGACAAGATCCTGGCGTCGCTGGGTGCGAGCTTCAAGGGTGGCACCGGTCCGCGCCTGCTGGCCGGCACCGGCTCCGACAAGGTTCATCTGGTGATCGTCGCCACCGGCGATCGCGGCCTGTGCGGCGGCTTCAACAGCACGATCGTGCGCGAAGCTCGACGTTACATTCGCGTGCTGCTGGCTGAGGGCAAGACCGTCAAGATCATGTGTGTCGGCCGCAAGGGGCGCGAGCAGCTGCGCCGCGACTTTGGCAGCCACATCGTCGAGACGATCAGCGATCTTGGCCGTCCGCGGCTGTCGTTCGCCGACGCCCACAAGGTGACGGGGCGAGTCATGGAAATGTTCGCGGCCGGCGAATTCGACGTCGCCTCCGTGATCTTCAACCGCTTCAAGTCGGCGATGACCCAGATCGTCACTCGCCAGCAGCTCATTCCGCCGCCGGCCCCCGAGACCACTGCTCCCGCCACGATGGGTGGCGCTGTGTATGAATTCGAGCCGGACGAGGCCGAAATTCTCGCCGACCTGCTGCCACGCAACCTCACCGTCCAAATCTTCCGCGTCCTGCTGGAGAACGCGGCGAGCTTCTACGGCTCGCAGATGACGGCGATGGACAATGCCGCGCGCAACGCCGGCGACGTGATCAAGAAACTGACGCTGCAGATGAATCGCTCGCGTCAGGCCTCCATCACCAAGGAACTGATCGAGATCATCTCGGGCGCCGAGGCCGTCTAGGCCGCGCGCTGAAAGCAATCGAAGGAAAGGGATCCGTCATGGCTACCAACAACATCGGCACGATCACCCAGATCACGGGCGCGGTCGTCGACGTGCGCTTCGATGCCGACCTGCCGAACATTTTGAATGCCCTGCACGTCAAGGCCGATGGCCGCCTGATCGTGCTCGAGGTCGCCCAGCACCTGGGTGAGTCCGAGGTTCGCACCATCGCCATGGACACCACCGACGGCCTGGTGCGCGGCGAGAAGGCGGTCGACACCGGCAGCCCGATCCAGATGCCGGTCGGCCCCGAGACGCTCGGCCGCATCCTGAACGTCATCGGCGAGCCGGTCGACGAGCGTGGCCCGGTCGGCAACAAGCAGACCCTGCCGATCCATCGCAGCGCGCCGGAGTTCGTCGAGCAGTCGACCGAAGCGCAGATCCTGGTCACCGGCATCAAGGTCATCGACCTGCTCGCGCCCTACGCCAAGGGCGGCAAGATCGGCCTGTTCGGCGGCGCCGGCGTCGGCAAGACCGTGACGATCATGGAG
>NZ_SCVH01000163.1 GCF_004296935.1 Reyranella sp. | reverse complement strand
CCCGTCTTCGCAAGGATCTTCGTGATCGCTGCCGTCAACGACGTCTTGCCGTGATCGACGTGACCGATCGTCCCGATGTTGCAGTGCGGCTTGTTCCGCTCAAACTTCGCCTTCGTCATGATGCAACGACCCTCGTGATGCTTTCAGCTTCTAGACCGACCAACGTAGCCAAATCCTGGAGCGGGTGAAGGGAATCGAACCCTCGTCGTAAGCTTGGAAGGCTTCTGCTCTACCATTGAGCTACACCCGCAATCGCCAAACAGAGCCAATCTCGCGCTAAGATCCGCTGGTGGAGGGGGAAGGATTCGAACCTTCGTAGACGCGAAGTCGGCAGATTTACAGTCTGCTGCCATTGACCGCTCGGCCACCCCTCCGAACCTGCGGCGCGCAGCGCGAGATTTAGCCTGTTCGACCCGCCGAAACGGGCGCGCGTTGCTCGCAAATCCAATGGGTTACGTCAAGGCCCAAATCCCCCGAGGGGATGGATTGGGTGGGGGATTTGCCGCCAACGACGTCGCACAATACAAGCCTTCGCCATGCGCCCCCGTCCCCCTCGCCCCCACAGGCCGTCCCGCGGCGGCCATCAGTCGGTCTGGCTCTATGGCCATCACCCGGTGCTCGCCGCACTGGCCAATCCGGACCGCAAGGTCGAGCGCCTGCTGGTCACCAAGGAGGCCGCCGAGCGCCATGCCGCCGCTTTTGCCGCCGCCGGCGCCACCCAGAAGGCCACCGTGATGTCGCGCGACGACCTTTCCCAGCGCCTGCCGGCGGGCGCCGTCCATCAGGGAATCGCGGTCCTCGTTGCCCCCCTGGAAGAGCCAGCGCTCGAGGATCTCCTGGCGCGCTGCGGCGACAACGCCCTCGTCCTGGCCCTCGACCAGGTCACCGACCCGCACAATGTCGGCGCCATCCTGCGGTCGGCCGCGGCCTTCGGCGTTGCCGGTGTCGTCGTCACCGAAAGAAACGCGCCGGCCGATACCGGAGTCCTGGCCAAGGCCGCCTCCGGGGCGCTCGAGGTCGTGCCTTTGCTGCGCGCGGTCAATCTCGCGCGCGTGCTCGACCAGCTGAAGGAAGCGGGCTTCTGGCTCTACGGTCTCGACGAGCGCGGCGACGTTTCGATCGGCGACCTCGATCTCGGCGGCCGGGCCTGCATCGTGCTCGGCGCCGAAGGCGAAGGCCTGCGCCGCCTGACGAACGAAAAGTGCGACCGGCTGGCGACCATTCCGACGAAGGCCGCACTGGCTGCCCTCAACGTCTCCAATGCCGCCGCAGTCGCCACCTACGAGTGGGCGCGGCGGCGCAAGGGCAATTGACCTGCATTTCGAAATGATTCTTCCCGAGGATCGAGGAGCGGATTCCCATCACTGACAACCGCCGCGGAATGATAGCGGGACTCATTGCGGTGCTGGGCGTGGCCGTTCTCGCAAGCTGTGCCCCGACCGTCATGCCGGCAGGCAAGAGCATTCGTCCGCCGAGGCTCGAGGATGGCCGCTACGTTGCCGCCGATGGCACCATCCTGCCGCTCACCGTTTGGCCCGCGGTCAAAGGTGCGGAAAAATTGCCGAAGGCCGTGATCCTCGCCATCCACGGATTCGGTGACTATCGCAACGCCTGGGAGGAACCGGCCGAGATTTGGGCGCTCGAAGGGATCACCACCTATGCCTATGACCAGCGTGGCTTCGGTGCCAGCCCGACGCGGGGCCGCTGGGCGGGGACTCCGACCATGGTCGATGACATCAGGGCGGTCGCCCACCTGGTGCGCGCGCGTCACCCCGACGTGCCGCTCTATCTCGCCGGCGAAAGCATGGGCGGTGCCCTCGTCCTTGCCGCCGCCGATCGCGACATCGATGTCGATGGGCTGATCCTGGTCGCCGCGGCGCTGCGCTCGCGCGACACGCTGGGCCCGTTTTTGAGCGGTGGCCTCGCCTTCTTCGCCCATACCGTGCCGTGGCTGCCCTCCGGGCCGACTTCGATCGACTTCCAGCCGACCGACAACCCGCGAACGATGGAGAAAATGCGCAAGGACCCCATGGTTCTGCGCAATGCGCGGGTCGATCTTGGCTATGGGCTGGTCGAGGCGATGGACGCGGCCAAAGCAGCAGCCCCACACATCCACAAGCCCTACCTCATGTTGTACGGGCTGGGCGATCGCCTTGTGCCCCAGGGGCCGGTGCGATCGGCCATCGAGGTCATGCCGAAACGCGCCGACTCGCATCTCGCATTCTACCGCGATGGCTATCACATGCTGCTGCGGGACAATGAAGGGCCGATCGTGGCCAACGACATCGTTGCCTGGATAAACAACAAGTATGCTCCCCTGCCTTCGGGCGCCGACGCGAGATATTCGCGGCCGGACCTCGCCGAACTCTGGGGCATCAAACGGTCAGACTAGCGGCGGCGCTGCGGGTGGACGCATGGCGCCGGTAGACGCTAGAAACCCCTCGCGGACACATGGTCGGCGGGACTTGGCGGCATTTGCCGTAACGTTGCGCCGATCCAAGGCCCAAGTGGTTGAAACAATTGAAAATGCCGGGTTAGCACAGTGGTAGTGCAGCGGTTTTGTAAACCGAAGGTCGGGGGTTCAAATCCCTCACCCGGCACCATTTCCAGAGCCGCGTCATGAGCCGCGCCGTTCTCGTCGCGGGCGGCGCCGGCTACATCGGCAGCCACGTCTGCAAGGCGCTGGCCGACGCCGGTGCCGTTCCGGTCTGCTACGACACGCTCGAGAAGGGTCATGCCTGGGCGGTGAAATGGGGGCCGCTGGAACGCGGCGACATCGGTGACGCCACCCGCCTCGATGAGGTCTTTGCCCGCCACCGGCCGGCCGCCATCATCCACCTCGCCGGCTACATCGAGGTCGGCGAATCGGTCAGGCAGCCCGAGCGATACCTCACCAACAACACGAGCAAGACCGGCACGCTGATCGACGCAGTCCTTCGCCACGGCGTCGAAGCCTTCGTCTTTTCCAGCACCTGCGCGGTCTACGGCATCCCCCAGACCGACCTGCTGGCCGAGACGCATCGCCTCGCGCCAATCAGCCCCTATGCCGAATCCAAGGCCCGCGTCGAACAGGCGCTGACCGTGGCCGCCGGACGCGGACTGCGCGCGGCGTCGCTGCGCTACTTCAACGCCACGGGCGCCGATGCCGGCGGCGAGATCGGCGAGGCGCACGATCCCGAAACCCACCTGCTGCCGCTCGCCGCCGATGCGGCCCTGGGACTGGGCCCTGCCCTCACGCTCCTGGGCACGGACTATCCAACACCCGACGGGTCCTGCGTCCGTGACTTTGTCCACGTGAGCGACCTTGCCCAGGCCCATCTCAAGGCCATCGACTGGCTGGCGGCGGCGCCCAAGGGCGGCATCCACGAAATATTCAACCTCGGCTCCGGTACCGGCTACAGCGTGCGGCAGGTCATCGCCGAGACGGCGCGCATCGCCGGCGTCGCCGTGCCGCACGGTATCGGGCCGCGCCGTCCCGGCGACTCGCCCAAGCTGGTGGGCGACATCACCAAGGCCCGCCTCGGACTAGGCTGGCAACCGACGCACGACCTCGCCACGCAGATCGAGGACACGCTGCGCTGGCGGCGCAAGATGCCGCGATAAGGCAGGCTGACAGGAGAACTTGCAAGTTCAGCAGGTTTCTGCCAGTATTTTCGTCACGGTGGGTTACTACGCCCGCCCCGCCAAACGCCCGCCGGATCTCCCGGCGGGCGTTTTTCTTTGCCCAAGCAGGACCTTCAAATGACCCGGATCAAACGCTGCTGGCGGCCGCAGGGCCGCTTCCTGCGCGAGTTCGCGCGCACCTGTTCCGTCTCCGCCGCCTGCCGGGCCGCGGGCCTCGCACGGCGCACCGTCTACAACTGGCGCGAAGCCGATGCCGATTTCCGGAACCGCTGGGAGGCCGCCCGCGAGCGCGGCGTCGGGCGCCTGCACGACGAGGCCATGCACCGCGCCACGGTCGGCGACGACGTGCCGGTGTGGCACGACGGCCGGATCGTCGGGCACGAACCGGTGCCGGACAACGGCGTGCTGTGGAGGTTGCTGCAGGCGTTGCAGGCAGAGACCTACGGGCCGCGCGCCGCCGAACTGCGCGCCAAGCGCGAGCGCGACGCCGAGATGACGCGCCGGCTCGACGCGGCGGACAAGCGGATCGCCGTCTATGAGGCCGAGCTTCGCGCCCAGGCCGCACGCAGCAGGGAGAAATCCGACGATGCCGGGTAGACGGCCTCGGTGGCACAGCCGGTCGGGGGGCGATTCGCCCGTCCGCTCAGGGACTTGGCGGCGGTTTTCGGCACAGGCAGCGGGACAGGCCGTGGCACAACGAGCTGTGCCAGAAAACGGTCCCCCCGGGGCCGGCTTCAGCTCAAACGCAGCGGCAGGCTGCGCAGGCGCTTTCCCGTCGCCGCGAAGATCGCGTTGGCGACGGCCGGGGCAATCGGCGGCGTGCCGGGCTCGCCGATGCCGCCGATCGCGGACGAACCGCTGTCGACGAGGTGGACCGCCATCACCGGCGCATCGGCCAGGCGCACCGCATCGTAATCCGGGAAGTTGCCCTGTTCGACCGCGCCGCCGGCCAGGGTGATCTCGCCGTAGAGGGCAGCCGACAGGCCATAGATGATGCCGCTCTCCATCTGTGCCCGCACGGTTGCGGGATTGACGACGGGGCCGCAGTCGATGGCGCAGGTGACGCGTTTAACCTGCAGGGTCTTGCCGTCGGTCACGGCCACCTCGGCGACTTGCGCCACAATCGAGCCAAACGAGGCCCGGAGCGCCATGCCACGGCCCGACCCGGCCGGCAGCGGCGTTCCCCAGCCGGCTTCTCGCGCCACCGTGTCCAGCACCTTGAGGTAGCGTGGCTTACCGGCCAGCAGTTCGCGACGGAGCGCCAGCGGATCCTTGGCCAGCGCATGCGCAAGTTCGTCGATGAAGCTCTCGTCGAAGAAGGCGGTGTGCGAATGGCCGACCGAGCGCCAGAAGCCGACCGGTACCGATCCGTCGGCGACGATCGCGTCGAGCCGGTAGGAGGCGAAGGCATAGGGCGGATTCTCGACCGCGTTGCCCTCGGGCTTGCCCTGGGCGGGGAGGCCAATCACGCGCGCCGGAAACTGGTCGGTCGGCGACTGCGCGACCTGGCGCTTGGCGACGCCCGTCAGTTTCGGTGTCGATCCGCCGACATCGAGATCGGCCCGCCAGCGCGCCAGTGCCATCGGGCGATAGACATCATGGCGAATGTCTTCCTCGCGCGACCACAGCACCTGGATCGGCCGATCCGGCATCGCGAGCGCACAGGTGACGGCCTGGCGCACCAGATCCACCTCGGCGCGACGACCGAAGCCGCCGCCGAGGAAGGTCGTGTGCACGGTCACGTCCGACTGCGACACGCCCGCCGTCCTGGCGGCCACGAGCCGCATCAGGGTGGACGACTGGTTCGGCATCCAGACTTCGACGCCCTGCCTGCCGATCTCATGCTCCCTGACATGGGCCGTGCAGTTCATCGGCTCCATCGGCGTATGCGCGAGGTAGGGCGCGCGGTAGGTCGCCGTGAGGGTCTGAACCTTGTCCGGCCTGCTCTCGCTGCCGAAGGTGCGCGTCAGGGCCGGCTCGCCGGTCTCGAGCAGCTGCTCGTAGCGCTTCCACAGGGTGGCGCTGTCGAGCTTGGGCTCCGGCCCGTCCTGCCATTGGACCTCGACCTCCTCGTCGAGGAATTTGTTGGCGCGCCACCAGCTCTTGCCGATGGCGGCAATGCCGCCCGGCACGATGACGACCTTCTCGACGCCCTCGGGCAGGGCCCCCTGCTTCAGCTTGAAGCCGTTCGCCGCACCGCCGAAGGAGGGCGCATTGCGCACCGCGGCGTAGAGCAGATGAGGCAGGCGAACGTCGACGCCGAACGTCGCGGTGCCCGTCACCTTCGCCGGCACATCGGTTCGCGGCGGCGAAGTGCCGATCAGCTTGAACTCGGACGGCTCCTTCAGGGGCGGCGGCGGCCTGACCGCGAGATCGCCGATCGAATCGACCAGTTCGCCGAACGTCACCACCTTGGCACCGTCCCGCCGGCGGATTTCGCCGTCGACGGCGACCAGGTCAGCGATGGGGATCGACGCCTTGCGACTGGCCGCCCGCAGCAGCAGGTCGCGCGCCACGGCGCCTGCCGTCCGCATCGGCACCCAGGCATCGCGCGTCGACGTCGACCCGCCGGTCGCGTTCACGCCCAGTACGCCCCCCAGCTTGCCCGCCATCCAGTGCGCGACATCGACCACGGTGCCCGCTTCCTCCGGCGAGAACGGCAGCCCATCGACCAGGATGTCGACATTGCGATAGACGGCATCCTCGGGCGGATCCTCGACCCGCACCTGGTCCCAACGCGCGTCCATCTCTTCAGCCACGAGCATGGCGAGCGCGGTCTGGATGCCTTGGCCCATCTCCGCCCGCGGCACCGCCACGACCACCGAATTGTCGCGCGAGATCTTCACCCAGCCGTTGAGACCGGCCTCGCCGGGCTTGAGGTTGAACAGCGTGCGGTTGCCCAGACGGTCGCGTTCGCGGGCAAACCAGAAACCGACGCCCAGGAACCCACCGCCGACGATGCCGCCGATGATCGCCTTGCGCCGGGTGAACTTCACAGTGCCCCGCCCAGGATTGCCGCCGCGCGATGCACGGCGCGCCGGATGGCGCTGTAGGTACCGCAACGGCAGATATTGTTCAGGGCATCGTCGATATCCTGGTCGCTGGGCCTGGGTTTGCCCTTGAGCAGCGCCGCCGCGGCCATGATGAAGCCGGGCTGGCAGTAACCGCATTGCGGCACCTGGTTCTCGATCCAGGCGCGCTGCACGGCGTGCAGCGTGCTCTCGCCCCCGGCGAGGCCCTCGATGGTGATCACCGACTTGCCGGCGACATCGCCCACGGCGATCGAGCAGGACCGCACCGGCTGGCCCTCGACATGGACCGTGCAGGCGCCACAAACGGCAATGCCGCAGCCGAATTTCGGCCCGACGACATTCAGGTCCTCGCGCAGGACCCAGAGCAGCGGCTTATCAGGCTCGGCGTCGACCTGACGCGCCTGACCGTTCACGGTGAGCGGGATCATCGTTCGATAAAGGTATCACCCAGGACGAGAACGTCCATCTTGGTCCGCAGGAAACAGTCGATCGCCTCCTCGGGCTTGCAGACGACCGGCTCGTTTTCGTTGAAGCTGGTGTTGAGCACGATGGGAACGCCGGTGAGATCGCCGAAGGACTGTATCAGGCGGGCATAGCGCGGATTGCCGGCCCAGGTGACGGTCTGGAGACGGCCGGTGCCGTCGACATGGGTGACGGCTGGAATTTGCGCTCGCTGCTCGGCGCGGATCCGGAAGACCTGCATCATGAACGGTACGTCGCCGTCGGTCTCGAACCAGGCGGGCACGGCGTCGCGCAGGATCGAGGGTGCGAACGGCCGGAAGGATTCGCGGCGCTTGATCTTGAGATTGAGGATGTCCTTCATGTCGGCGCGGCGCGGGTCGCCCAGGATGGAGCGGTTGCCGAGCGCGCGAGGTCCCCACTCCAGCCGACCCTGGAACCAGCCGATCACCTTGCCGTCGGCGATCACCTGCGCCGTGCGCCGGCACAGCGCCGCCTCGTCGCCGACACGCTCGATGGTACAGCCCGCCGCGTCGAAATCCGCCCGGCGCGCCGCGATTGCCGAAGCGATCTGGTCCGGCGTCGCCGACGGGCCCCAGTAGGCGTGGTCCATCACGAAGTGGCGTTTCACCGCCGGGCCGGCCAGCTTGTGCCAGGTGGCGAACGCCGCACCGATCGCGCCACCGGCGTCGCCGCCCGCCGACTGGACATAGAGCTTCCTGAACGGCGAACGCTCGAGAACCTTGCCGTTGGCGACGGAGTTGTAGGCGCACCCGCCCGCCAGGACGACGGCATCGGTATCGTAGCGCCGATGGAGCGCGCCCAGCAGATGGAAGAAGGCGTTCTCGTAGGTCACCTGCGCCGATCGCGCGATGTCGCGGTGACGATCCTCCAGCGGAGCCGCGGGATCGCGCGCCGGCCCGAGCAGGCCCGTCAGCGCGTCGCTCCACAGCCGTCCGCCCGACGGGATGCCTTCCTTCACCGAGTAGTTGGCGCCCTCGCCTGAAGCGTGTCGGAAGTAACGCAGATCGAGGGCGAAGCTGCCGTCGTCCCTGAGCCGGACGATCTGCTTCATCTGCTCGACGAAGCGCGGCTCACCATAAGGGGCGAGTCCCATCACCTTGTATTCGTCGCCGTAGTGCGGGAAGCCGATGAACTGCGTCATCGCCTCGTAGAAAACGCCCAGCGAGTGCGGAAAGAAAACGCGTCCATCGACCTGAAGGGTACCGCCCTGGCCGAGTCCCCAGGCGGCCGAGGAAAAGTCCCCGAATCCGTCGACCGATACCGCGACCGCCTTGTCGTACGGCGACACCAGGAACGCCGACGCGAGATGACAGAGGTGATGCTCGACGGCATGCACGGTTCCGCGGAATTCCTGCTCCGGCAGATCCCGCGCGAGATTGCCGGCGATGTCGGCGCGCTCGCTACGCTGACGCAAACGACTGAGCACATATCCCGGGCTGACGCCCGACGTCAGCGCATAGGCAAGCTTGCGCCAGCGGTTCGCGCGATTGTCGCTGTTGACCGCGACGTGGCCGACATCGCCCAGCGAGATGCCGGCCTCGGCCAGGCAATAGCGGATCGACTCGCTGGGAAAACCGCCCCAGTGCTTTATCCGCCGGAAGCGCTCCTCTTCGGCGGCAGCGATCAGCTCGCCGTCCTTCACCAGGCAGGCCGCGGCGTCGGCGTGAAAGGCATTCAGCCCGAGAATGTACGTCATCCGGAAGATTTTCCGATTCCGGCACGCTCGAGATCGAGACGCAGCAGGTGCATGGACAGGATCAGGTCGGCGGCGACGCGCTGGGCCGTGTAGAGAAGCCCCGCCTTGCCGTCGAACACCAGCCCCTTGAGCAGCAGGCAATGCAGCGCTACCGCGGGCGGACCGAGCACGCGCGTGCAACGGAGTCGATCGGCCCAGCCAAGCTCCGACCAGGATCGCATCGTGAGCTTCTCGGCTTCGGAAGCCTGGTAGCGGACCTGCGACTGCAGCCAGCGTTCGAGACTCTTGCGATCGTCATGCAGCAGACGATTGTTCAGACGCCCGACCGGGCCGTCGATGCGCAGTTTTTCGGTATGGCCATCCTGCTCGAAGCGCGCCCGCCCCCGCCGGAACAGAACCGGCAGCGGCGGATAGAGCGAGGCCCGCAGCGGACGGCCATCGATGCAATAGGAGAAGGCGATTTCATAGGCCGCCAGATCGGCCGCAGGAGCGAGGGCCGCGATCTCGTCGCGCAACGCCGGCTCCATCATGTAGTCGGCATCCAGCCGCAGGACCCAATCCGTTGCCACCCCGGTCTCACCAACGGCGAACCGCCACTGCTGGGCATGGGTATCGAATGGCCGGTGGACAGTCCGGACATTGGAGAACCGGGCAACAATCGCCAGCGTCTCGTCGGTCGAGCCGCTGTCGACGACCACGACGTCGCGGGCCCAGGCCAGCCGCTCCAGCGACCGGCCAATGTTCGCCGCTTCGTTGTAGGTCAGGATGACGGGGGTGATGTCGGCCAGCACGGCGCAAAAACGATAAGGGAAGCAGCTATGTGTTTGGTATAAATCAATTTTTTCCGGGAAACCATCGCTATCAGGAGGCTGATCTCGGATGGTCGGCATCGTATCCGCACAACAACTGCAACTCAGCAGTGGCTTGACGCCGAAGCGTCAGGCGAGCAAACGCTGCCTTGCGTGCCCCTCCCAGCCCAGCCCCGAACCCGGGGACGGCGGCTATAGGGTCGAGCCGCCGAAGGCGCGGGACCAGGGAACGAGCAACCCGTCTCGCAAGCCTTTGAAAAGTCCGCTAAAACGGCCCCTCGCGTCGATTGAAAGGCTCTTTCATGTCCAAGAATGATCTCGTGGTCGTCACCGGTGCCGGTGGTTTCATCGGCGGCCATCTGGTCCGCGTCCTCCAGCAGCGAGGCCACACCAAGATCCGGGGGGTCGACATCAAGCCGCTCAACGAGTGGTACCAGAAGACCCCGGGTGTCGAGAATCAGGTCGGCGACCTGTCGCTGCTCGAGCCCTGCCGCGCCGCCGCAAAGGGCGCCAAGATGATCTACAACCTCGCCGCCGACATGGGCGGCATGGGCTTCATCGAAACCCACAAGGCCGAGTGCATGCTGTCGGTGCTGGTCAGCACCCACATGCTGGTCGCCGCCAAGGAAGCCGGCACCGAGCGCTTCTTCTATGCGTCGTCGGCCTGCGTCTACAACGGCGACAAGCAGACTGACGCCAACGTGACGGCGCTCAAGGAAGAAGACGCCTACCCTGCCCTGCCGGAAGACGGCTACGGCTGGGAGAAGCTCTTCAGCGAGCGCATGGCGCGCCACTATCGTGAGGACTACGGCATCGCCACCCGCGTCGCGCGCTATCACAACGTCTACGGCCCGGAAGGTACCTACGACGGCGGCCGCGAGAAGGCTCCGGCCGCGATGTGCCGCAAAGTCATCGCCGCCAAGCTGTCGGGCAAGCACGAGATCGAGATCTGGGGTGACGGCGAGCAGACCCGCTCTTTCATGTATATCGACGACTGCACCCAGGGCACGATCAAGCTCGCAGAGAGCGATATCATCGAGCCGCTGAATATCGGCAGCGACGAATTGGTCAGCATCAACACTCTGGTCGACATGGTCGAGAAGATCGCCGGCATCAAGCTGAAGCGCAGCTACAAGCTCGACGCCCCCAAGGGCGTGCGCGGCCGCAACAGCGACAACACGTTGATCAAGAAGCTGATGAACTGGGCTCCGTCCATCCGTCTCGAGGACGGCATGGAGAAGACCTACAAGTGGATCTACGACGAGATGACCTCGGGCAAGGCCTCGGTCGTCAACGCGCTGCCGCGCGCCGTCGCCGCCCAGTAAGATCTTGCTTGCGTCGCGTCGGTCCTAGCGGCCGACGCGGCTCACGGCCTTGTTGCTCTTCAGCAGGCTGTCGAAATAAGCGATCGTTTTCGCCAGCCCTTGGTCGAGGGCAATCTTCGGCTCCCACTTGAGCTTTTCCCGCGCCAGGCTGATGTCCGGACACCGCTGCATCGGATCGTCGACCGGCAGGGCTGCGAAGATCAGCTTCGACTTGCCGCCGACCTTCTCCAGGATCTTCTCGGCGAGATGGCGGATGGGCGTCTCGACCGGATTGCCGATGTTGACCGGGCCCGTGAAGTCGTCCGGCGTATGGTCCATCAGGCGCAGCCAGCCGTCGAGCAGGTCGTCGACATAGCAGAAGGCGCGGGTCTGCATGCCGTCACCGTAGATCGTGATGTTCTCGCCCTTCAGTGCCTGGACAATGAAATTCGACACCACACGCCCGTCGTTGGGATGCATGCGCGGGCCGTAGGTATTGAAGATGCGCGCCACCTTGATGCGGAGCTTGTGCTGGCGATGGTAGTCGAAGAACAGGGTCTCGGCGCAGCGCTTGCCCTCGTCGTAGCAGGCGCGCGGTCCGATCGGATTGACGCTGCCGCGATAGCCCTCGACCTGCGGGTGGACCGTCGGGTCGCCGTAGACCTCGCTGGTCGAGGCCTGGAAGATCTTGGCCCGCACGCGCTTGGCCAGCCCCAGCATATTGATGGCGCCGTGGACGCTGGTCTTGGTCGTCTGCACGGGATCGTGCTGATAGTGAACAGGCGAGGCCGGACAGGCCAGATTGTAGATCTCGTCGACCTCGACATAGAGCGGGAACGTCACGTCGTGGCGCATCAGCTCGAAGCGTGGATTGCCGAGGCAGGCCTCGACGTTGGCCTTGGAGCCGGTGAAGTAGTTGTCGACGCAGAGCACGTCGTTGCCGGCGTCCAGCAACCGTTCGCACAGGTGCGACCCAAGGAACCCCGCGCCGCCGGTGACCAAGATACGCTTGCCCATGTGACCCCTGGAATGTCGTCGTGTTTCGCAGCCGACACTAGGCGATCAAGCTCTTGAATTCACTCCAAAACCACCGAAGGATGCCGCCGCTTCGCCCTCGTCCGGGCGGGCCAAGACACAGGGCAAGGCTGCAGGAGAAGAAGCGTCCAATGAGTATCGAGATGGTCGGGCTGGCTGATATCGTGCGCGTCCATGCGGCCGAACGGCCGGATGCGGCGGCCCTCGTCTATGAAGGGCGCACCACCAGCTACGCAGCCCTCGACCGGTCCGCCAGCCGGACGGCCAATGGCCTGATCGCCGAGGGCATCAAGCCCGGCACCCGCGTCGCCCATCTCGACAAGAGCAGCGACCTTTTTTTCGAGTTGCTGTTCGGCGTCGCCAAGGCGAATGCCGTCATGGTGTCGGTCAACTGGCGGCTGGCGCCACCCGAAGCGCTGCACATCATCAACGATGCCGAGGCCGAGATCCTGTTCGTGGGCGAAGAGTACTTCCCGGTCATCGAGAAGATCCGCGACGAGCTGAAAACCGTGCGCAAGATCGTGACGCTCGGGCCGCGCCATGGCGCCTGGGAGCCCTTCGTGGAGTGGCGCGACCGCAACCTCGAGGCTGACCCCCGCCTGCCCGCCCGCAGCCACGACACCGCGGTGCAGTTCTACACCAGCGGCACCACCGGCCTGCCCAAGGGGGCCGAGCTCACCAACGCCAACTTCGCCTTCATGTTCGAGCAGTGGACCAAGAGCTGGCTGCTGAAGCCCGGCGCACAGAACATCGTTTGCCTGCCGATGTTCCATATCGGTGGCGCGGGCTGGGGTATCGCCGGTCTCTTCGCCGGCGCCACCAACCACGTCATGCGCGAGTTCGTACCTGCCAACGTGCTCGAGACCATCCAGCGCGAGCGCATCCAGGTCATGCTGCTGGTGCCGGCGATGATCCTGTTCCTGGTCCAGGCGCCGCAAATCCGCGAGACCGACCTTTCGAGCCTGCAGCTCATCGTCTATGGCGCGGCGCCGATCCCCGCCGAGCTCCTGAAGCAGGCGATGGCAGTTTTCGGCTGCGGCTTCCAGCAGGTCTACGGCCTCACCGAGACGACGGGCGCGATCACGCTGCTGCCGCCGGAGGATCACGATCCCTCAGATGCCAAGAAGCTGCTGTCCTGCGGCTATGCCCAGGTGGGTGTCGAGCTGCGCATCGTCGACGATGCCGGCAAGGCTCTGCCGATGGGCCAGGTCGGCGAGATCGCGGTCCGCTCGCCGCAGATCATGCGGGGCTACTGGCGCCTGCCCGATGCGACCAAGCGGGCAATTCACGGCGACTGGTTTTTCACTGGCGACGCCGGGTACCTCGACGAGAATGGCTATCTCTTCATCTACGATCGCGTGAAGGACATGATCGTATCGGGCGGCGAAAACATCTATCCAGCCGAGATCGAGAGCGCGCTGTTCGGCCATCCCGACGTGGCCGACGTGGCGGTGATCGGCGTGCCCGACGAGCGCTGGGGCGAGGCGGTGAAAGCCGTCGTGGTAAGGAAGCCCGGCGCCGGCGTCACGGCGGGCGAATTGATCGCGTGGGCGCGCGAACGCATCGCCGGCTACAAGCTGCCGAAATCGGTCGACTTCATCGAGGCGCTGCCGCGCAATCCGACCGGCAAGATCCTGAAGCGCGAGCTGCGCCTGCCCTACTGGGGAGACAAGCAGCGGCAGGTCAACTGACCGCCCTGCGGCTTCTTTCGCAAACACGCCTCGAAAATCCAGCCACACGGTTCTAGAAACATCCCATGTCCGACCTGCCCAAGAACCTCACCCCTGTCCGCCAGGCCCACCTCTTCGACGAGGCGAAACTCACCGACTACATGAAGGTGAACGTCGAGGGCTGTCGCGGCCCCATCAAGGTCCTGCAGTTCGAGGGTGGCCAGAGCAATCCAACCTACCATGTCACCGACGGTGGCGGCCGCATGTATGTGCTGCGCAAGAAGCCGCCAGGCAAGCTGTTGCCGTCGGCGCACCAAGTCGATCGCGAGTATCGCGTGATCAAGGCGTTGTCGGATCACACCGACGTGCCGGTGCCCAGGCCCTACGCGCTCTGCCAGGACGATTCGGTGATCGGCACAGCCTTCTACCTCATGGAGTTCCTGCCCGGCCGCATCCTGTCCGACCCCAAGATGCCCGGCATCTCGCCGGCCGACCGCGGCAAGATATTCGATTCGATGAACGACGTGCTGGCCCGTCTCCACAATGTCGACTACCGCGCCGTCGGCCTCGGCGACTTTGGCCGCGAGGGCCAGTACATCCAGCGCCAGCTCAATCGCTGGTCGAGCCAGTATGACCTCGCCAAGACCGACCAGGTCGAATCGATGGAACTGCTGAAGCAGTGGCTGCCGGCCAACCTCCCGCCCGGCGACGAGACGCGCATCAACCACGGCGATTACCGGCTCGGCAATACCATCGTCCACCCGACCGAGCCGCGTGTCATCGCCGTGCTCGACTGGGAACTGTCGACGCTCGGCCACCCGCTGGCCGACCTCGGCTACAACTGCATGATGTATCATTTCAGCGAGGGCTTCGGCGCCTCCGAAGGTTACGCCGGCATGGATCTCAAGGCGTTCGGTATTCCGACCGAGCAGGAATATCTTGCCGCCTATGCGCGTCGTACCAACCGAAAGGAGATCGCGGACTGGAATTTCTTCGTGGCGTTCTCGTTGTTCCGCCTCGCCGCCATCGTACAGGGCGTCTACAAGCGCGGCCTCGACGGCAATGCCTCGTCGGAAACCGCGAAACAGTACGGCAATCGCGCGCGCGTGCTGGCCGATCTCGCCTGGTCGCTGGTCAAGGATCGCGCCTGAGCCCGCCCAGCTCAGCTATTCGTCGGTGTAGGGTACCATCGAGGCATCGTTGCCCTTCGGGCAGTTCTCGCTGTCGACCAGCGCGTTCTCAGGGTTGCGATACCTGCCGATATCGTAGGGCGCGGAGTCGCTCGGTGGCCGCGTCGGCGGCGTGCGCAAGGTCCAGGAGACGAGCCGCTTGATGACACTGCCCAGCGCCTGGTCGAAGGCATCGACCACCTTCGGCACCTTGTCGGCGCGGGCACGCACGCAGCGCTCGACCGAGGCGACGCCGATGATCTGGCGATCCGGCATGCGCACCAGCTTGGCGATGATGCGGACCTTCACGATCGGCGGCTGGCCGTAGAAATACATCGCCTCGAAGTTGCGCAGGTCGGGCTGCAGCACATAGTTGGCGCGCAGCGCGATCGATTCACGCGCCACGGCGACGATTTTGCGGGTGTTCTCGAATGAATCGACGATGCGGGTTTGTATCATCAGCGGCGCACGGTCGGTCCACGCCACCTTGGCATAGTAGTCCGTCGAAGTCGGCGTCATCTGAATGGCAATACGTCCGGTATTGAGGCTGGCCGCCGAAACCGGCACCTCGACGGCGAGCTGCCAATAAACGTTGGGCAGGTCGCGATCGAAGGTACTCTTGGGAGACACCGTATAGAGATCGGTCGGCTCCACTGCCGAATCGATCGCGCTGAGCGCCTGGCATCCGGTGAGGACAATGGCCGCCGCTGCGCAAACGGCCCAACGAAGCATCATTTCGGCGTGTATCCCTGCTTGCCACTGAACACGAAGGCGCCCGGATCCCGCTCCAGCTTGGTGGCGATGACGTTCAAGTTCGCGGTGAGTTGACGCAACTCGCGAAGAGCCAGCGAGAATTCGGTCAATCCGGACTCGGTGAAGCTCCTGATCGGTCCCTTGTTGTCGGCCACGAGTTTGCCGAGCTGGCCGGCCGCGGCGTCGATGTTGGCAAGCGCCAGACGCGCTTCGGTGATCGCCTTGCGCAGCTCCCCGGGGTCCTTACCGGCCAGCGCCTTGCGGGTCGCGGTATCCTGGGGACCGATCTCGAGCGCTACCAGATTGAGCGACTCGGCGAGCCCGTTCAACGTGCTGAAGGTACGGCGGAACTCGGTGATGGCACCCGGAAGTTCGGCCAGCGTCGCCTGAATCGCGCCATCCTGCTTGGCGAGCGCCGTTGTAGCCGTCGACAGATTGCGCAGCGTATCGCTGACGGCGCTGATATTGTCGGGGCTGAGAAGATCGTTGAGCCGGTCGACTGTGGTACTGGCCTTCGACAACAGCTCCTGCGCCGACGTCGACGTCGCCTGGAGGAAGGAGGCCCCCTCACGGATCTCCGGGTAAGGCTTCTCACCCAGTTTCTTCTTCGGCTTGACCTGGTCGACATCGACACGACCGACGATCTGAATGAACGGGCTACCGGTAATAAATGGCTTCTCGAAGACGGCGTAAGAGCGCTCGGGAATGCCGATTTCCTTATCGACAGCGACAGTGACCTCGATCTTTTCGCTGAGGCGTTCCCGGCCCGTACTGCGCTGGATATCAGTGCGCTTGGTCAGCTTTATGCTGAACACCCGGCCGACGCGCAGGCCGCGGTAGAACACGGGTGAATCTTTGGTCAATCCCTGCACGTCACCGGAAAAAAAGATGTCGTAATAGACATAAGCGGTCTGGTCGCCCGCCCGCAGCTTCCAGACGACGAAGCCCGCGACGGCGACGATGAACGCGATCATCGCCGCACCGATCAGTACGTAAGGCGACTTTCTTTCCATCCGACGCTACTTCTGCTCCTGTCGAGCCGCCCGCCCGCGCGGACCGTGAAAATATTCCCGGACCCAGGGATGATCGTATACCAGCAACTCTTCCATCGTACCTACCACCACGCGCTTGTCGAGCAGGACGGCGATGCGGTCGCACACGGCGTTGAGGCTA
Organism: Reyranella sp.; assembly: GCF_004296935.1. Taxonomy (GTDB): domain Bacteria; phylum Pseudomonadota; class Alphaproteobacteria; order Reyranellales; family Reyranellaceae; genus Reyranella. Next base: position 38,761 of record NZ_SCVH01000163.1, on the reverse strand, counting down.
TCCAGGTCGTGGGTCACCATCAGAACCGTCAGGCCGAGGCTCCGGCTCAGGCCTTTGACCAGCTCGTCGTAGTGAGCCGCGCCGATCGGGTCGAGCCCGGCGGTCGGCTCGTCCAGGAAGAGGAGCTCGGCGTCGAGGGCAAGCGCGCGGGCGAGGCTTGCCCGCTTGCGCATGCCGCCGGAGAGCTCGGACGGCTTCTTCTCGCCGGTGTCGGGCGGCAGGCCGACCAGGGCGATCTTGAGGGCGGCGATGTCCCGCATCGTCTCCTCGTCCAACCCGGCGTGCTCGCGGACCGGTACGATGATGTTCTCGGACACTGTGAGTGAGGAAAACAGGGCGCCGTCCTGGAACTGGACCCCGGTGCGGGCCTGCATGGCCCGCTCCGCCCGACCGTGAAGGGTGGCGGTATCGACTCCCAGCATCTCGATGGTGCCGGCTGTCACCTGATTGAGACCGATTATCGTGCGCAACAGCACCGACTTGCCGGTACCCGAGCCACCCACGAGCCCGACGATCTCGCCGCGAAAGACGTCGAAGTCGAGCTTGTCGTGGATGACGTTGTCGCCGAACTGCGTGCGCACCCCGCGCAGCCGCAACACGACGTCACGGCCATCGCGGTGGTCGACGAGTTGCCCTCCCTCGGGCATCAAACGTCCGCCAACAGGAAGATGATCGAGAACACTGCGTCCAGCACGATGACACAAAAGATCGATTCGACCACCGAGCGGGTGGTGAGCTGTCCAACGCTCTCGGCACTCCCGCGCACCTGCAGGCCCTCGAAACAGCCGATGGTGGCGATCACAAGGCCGAAGACAGGGGCCTTGATCATGCCCGTATAGAAGTGCCAGGCGCCGACAGTGTCGCGCAGCTGTTCGAAGAACTGCGCGAAGGTGAAATCCAGGTAGATCGTACAGGCGACGGCCCCGCCGAGCAGGCCCGCCATGTCGCCCCAGAACGCCAGAAACGGCATCGACACCGCCAGCGCCACGATGCGTGGCATGACCAGCCATTCGATCGGATTGAGACCGATGGTGCGCATGGCATCAACTTCCTGGTTGACCTGCATGGTGCCGATCTGGGCCGTGAAGGCGCTGCCGGAGCGGCCGGCGACGATGATCGCGGTGAGCAACACGCCCAATTCGCGGAACATGCTGATGGCGACCGCCTCCACCGCCAAGGTCTCGGCGCCGAACCGGCGCAGTTGCTGTATTCCCTGGTACGCGATCACCACACCGATCAGGAAACAGAGGACGCCGACGATCGCCAGCGCCCTGACCCAGACTTCGTACATCTGGCGCACCACGGCATTCATGCGGAACCGTCGCGGCTGCAGGCAGGCCTCGACAAAGACCACGAGGATCTCGCCGAAAAAGGCACAGAGATTGACGGCCTGATGGTAGAACTCAATGGCGTTGCGTCCGATCTCCTCCAGCCAGTGGGCCAGCCAGTTCATGTGCCGCTCGGGCATCGCCTCGCACATGTTCTTCTGGACGACCACGAACAGATCGGCGTGACTCTTCTCGCGGGTCGTCACCTCGGTATCCGGCCCGCCGCCTGCGAGGAGCAGGATCTCCAGCGCGCCCGCCGTGTCGAGCCGCTCGACGCTGCTCGCATCCACCATGCGGGCGGCACGGCCAGTCCCGGCGGCAGCGAGGGCCCGGGCAGCCTTCTGCCGAATGCCGCGGAGATTGAGCACCGTCCAATTGCCGCCGATCTCGACGACAGGCTTCCCGGCGCGCATCGTGTAGCGAATGGTCGGTTCGACGTCGGACATTGGCGAGATTAGTCGTCGCCACGGTTCATGCTGTCAATCTCCCTACAGCCGGTCCGCACTCATTGCCCTACTTCTCGGCCACTGGCACGATCTGCGGCGGGAGGAACAAATGGGAAAATGGCCGGCCCTGGACAAGATCGAGATGATCGAAGGTCCATTGGATGAAGAGACCTATGAACGCGACCTCCGGAAGCTGCAGACCCGGCTGCTCGACCTGCAGATCCACTATCTGCACGACCGCCGGCGGGCCATCATCTGCATCGACGGCTGGGACGCCTCCGGCAAGGGCGGCCTGATTGGGCGTCTGGTCGACGGCCTCGAGCCGAAATCGGTGCATGTCTGGCGCATCGGCGCGCCATCGCCCGAAGACCAGGGCCGCCATTATCTCTGGCGCTTCTGGCAGCGCCTGCCGGTTCCCGGCGACTGGGCGATCTTCGACCGCACCTGGTATGGCCGCGTTCTGGTCGAGCGCGTCGAGGGCTTCTGCGACAAGGACTCGTGGAAGCGGGCCTACCGCGAGATCAACGAATTCGAACGCCAGCTCACCGACGACGGCGTCTGCATCGTCAAGCTTCTCGTCCATGTCAGCGCCGAGGAACAGAAGCGGCGAATGCTCGATCGGCTGAGCAAGCCGCACAAGCGCTACAAGATCGGGCTGGAGGATTTCCGCAACATCGCCAAACGCAAGGAGTATCTGGAAGCCTACGACAACATGCTCGAGCGCACCGACACAGAACAGGCTCCCTGGCACGTTATCGCGTCAGACAACAAGATGCAGGCCCGCCTCACCGGCCTGAAGATCGTTGCCGACACTCTGGGCAGCGGAATGACCCTCACCGAACCCGAGCTCGATCCCGCAGTCGCGGCCGCCGCCTTCAACATGTGGGGCTGGACGCCGGAGAACGGCAAGGAAGGTGGCAAAGGCAACAACAAGAAGAACGGCGACAAGAAGTGACCGCCGATCCCGGGCGGAACACGGACGATCTGCAAAACACCTCGGTACCGGCCGAATGGTTGACCGTGGTGCCTGACATTTCGGCACCCTAACCTTTCGCCATGACCGAGACCGAGAAATGACTTTCGTGCGTCCGTTCGCCGGCTGGTGGGTCGTCGCCGGGGCCTTCCTGTGCATGATGACCGGCTACGCGGTGGCCTATTCCTTTGCCGCGTTCTTCGGCGCCCTCGAAACCGAGTTCGGCGCCCGTCGCGGCGAGACCTCGCTGGTCTTCTCGATCTCGGCGTTCCTCTACTTCCAGCTGGGCTTTCCCGCCGGTCTGATCGCCGACCGCACCGGGCCGCGCCCGCTCGTCGTGGGCGGCCTGCTGCTGGTGGCGTTGGGCCTTGCGGCTGCTTCACAGGCGACCGCCTTGTGGCAGATCTATCTCGGCTACGGCCTCGGCGTTGGCGTCGGCGTCGGGCTGTCCTATGTGCCGAGCATCGCCGCGGTCCAGCGCTGGTTCATCCGCCGCCGCGGCGCGGCAAGCGGGCTCGCCGTGGCCGGGATCGGCGTTGGCACCCTGGTGGGCGCGCCGCTCGCCCACGAGTTGATCTCTGCGCTGGGGTGGCGCCAGACCTATCTCGTGCTGGCCACGCTGACGGTCGTCGGTGCCATCGCAAGCGGAATCCTGGTGCGCCCGTCGCCGGAGCACTACGGCCTTGCGCCCGACGGCGATACGCCCTCGCCTGGCGGTGCATCGGCGATTCCGGCCGGCCATACCCTGGGCCAGGCGATGCGTTCCCTGCCCTTCTGGGCGATCTATGTCGGCGCCCTGATGATGTCGTTCGGCCTGTTCGTGCCATTCGTGCACCTGGCGCCCTACGCCACCGACCTCGGACTGGGCGAGGGCTTCGGCGTCCTGCTGATTGTCCTTCTGGGAGTCGGCAGCACCGTCGGGCGATTCCTGTTCGCGAGCGTCACCAACTGGCTCGGCCGCCGCCTCTCGTTCAGCCTGATGTATGTCGGCGCAGGCGTCATGCTGGTGATCTGGTCGGTGTCGACCAGTGGGCCCGCGCTCATCGTTTTTGCCCTGGTGTTCGGCGCCTTCTACGGCGGGTTCGTGGCCATCGCGCCGTCGCTCGCCGCGGATTACTTCGGCGGCCGGGCGCTGGGCTCGATCATCGGCGCGCTCTACAGCGGTGTGGCGTTCGGCGCCCTGCTCGGCGCGCCCGTCGCGGGCTATGCCTACGACTTCTTCGGCTCCTACACCGGGGCGATCCTGGCGGGCGCCGCGCTCTGTCTGGTGTCTTTTGCCATTACGCTGGCGATGCCGGAGCCGGGACGCTGGCTGGCGGCGCGACGAGGCTAGCCCGCCCGCCCAGCACTGAAGCGATCCAGGGCAAGGCCTCGGCCATCGCTTCCTCGAAGCGCCATGGTGGATTGATCACGGCCAGGCCGCAGGCGGTGAGCTTGCCGGCACCAACCTCGCCAGCGACCCGGAGTTCCAGGACCAGGCGCTTGGGAGCATCCAGCGCCGCCACGAAGGCAGCGGCGGCCGCTTCGTCCTTGATCGGATACCAGATCGCATAGCAACCGGTGGCGAACCGGCGCAGGCCCTGCCGCACCGCGCGCGCCAGACGCTCGAACTCGTCCACAGCCTCGAAAGGTGGATCGATCAGGATCAGGCCTCGCCGCTCCGGCGGCGGCAGCATCGCCTTCAGCGCCTTGTAGCCATCAGCCGCGCGCACCTCGACCGCACGGTCACCCGCGAACTCGCGCTTCAACGCCAGCGCATCTTCCGCATGCAATTCGCAGGCGACGAAACGGTCGCCCGGCCGAAGGGCGGCCCGGATCAGCCGCGGCGAGCCAGGATAACGCCGCAGTCTCCCGCCCGAGGCACCGAACTTGCGGTCGTAGGCTGCTACCGCGGCGAGGTAGCGCGCCACAGGGGCCGGCATGCCTTCACGCGGCGCCGTGGCGAGACGGGCGATGCCCGCGTCGGCCTCGCCGGTGCGCCCGGCCAGCGCACCGGCGAGATCGTAGCCGCCGGTCCCGGCATGGGTGTCGAGCACGAACAGCTTCTTGTCTTTGGACAGCAGCAGCCGCAGCAGTTCGCACAGCGCTGTGTGCTTTAGGACATCAGCGAAATTGCCGGCATGGTAGCCGTGGCGGTAGTTCATGCTCCGGCTATAGCATCGCCAATGGATTTGGGGGCACGGTATGTGCTTCAACCCTTGCGTAAGAATGGGAGACCGCATGGCCACGCATGAACTTCATTCCTCGCCCGAGACCTGCCACTGGGGCTATTTCGACAGCCAGCTGAAGCCCCAACTCAGCATCAAGTCGGGCGACATCGCCACCATCCACTGCGTGTCCGGCGCCGCCGAGATCCTGCCTGAGCCGCCGATGAACGTGCTGCCCGAACATCGCGAGATCCTGGCCAAGCTGAAGCCGCACATCGGCCGCCATATCCTCACCGGCCCGGTCCATGTCGAGGGCGCCGAACGCGGCGACACGCTGGCGGTCGAGGTTCTCGACATCAAGTTCCGCACCAACTGGGGCTGGAACGTGCAGCGGCCGCTGATGGGCACCCTGCCTGAGGACTTCCCCTTCTATCGCCTGACGCACATCCTGATCGATTCGAACCGCGGCGTCTGCACCATGCCGTGGGGGCTGGAGGTCCAGCTAAAGCCGTTCTTTGGCATCATGGGCGTGGCACCGCCACCGGAATGGGGCCAGTGCAGCTCGGTCGAGCCGCGCGCCTTCGGCGGCAACATCGACAACAAGCACTTCAACGTAGGCACGACAGTCTACCTGCCGGTGTTCGCCCCGGGCGGGCTGTTCTCGACCGGCGATGGCCACGGCGTGCAGGGCGATGGCGAGGTCAACCTGACGGCGCTCGAAACGTCTCTCAGCGGCACCTTTCGCTTCACCGTGCGCAAGGACATGAAACTCAACAACCCGCGCGCTGAGACCGCGACGCACTGGATCACGCACGGTTTCGATCCCGACCTCGACGACGCCGCCAAGGAAGCACTGCGCGACATGATCCGGCTGATCACAGCCAAAACCGGCCTCTCGGCGGCAGACGCCTACATGCTGTGCAGCCTGCAGGCCGATCTGCACGTCACGCAGACGGTCGACGGCAATAAGGGCATCCACTGCATGATCGCCAAGAGCCTGATTGGCGGCTGATGCGTGCCGGCCTCGGGCCGCATCGCCAAGTTCCTGGACGGATGGTAAGACGAGCGTGGTTTGCAACTGGGAGACCATGAGAATTCTGCAGATCGTGAAGCGGCTGGGGATTTGGCTGCTCGTGGCGGAAGCTGCCGTGTTGTCGCCTCCCGGCCCGGCCCATGCCTGGGGTGCGACCGGTCATGAATTCATCAGTGGCATCGCCGCCGAGTTGTTTCCCGACGAGATTCCAGCGTTCCTGCGCACACCACAGGCCGTGGAGATCATCGCGCCCTTCGGCCGCGAGCCGGACCGCGACAAGCACACCGGTGACCCGCACGACAATGCCCTCAACGCCATGCATTTCGTTCTTCTGTCGGACCAAGGCGCCGTTGCCGGCATCCTGCCGTTGCGCGAGCTGCCGATCACGCTCGACGAGTACGCCACGCGGCTGCTCAAGGGTGGCAGCAGCCAGTACAAGGCGGGCTACCTGCCCTACGCCATCGTCATCGGCTGGCAGCAGCTCGCCAAGGATTTCGCCTACTGGCGGGCGTCATCGATCGGCGCGAAGACGGCAGTCGATCCCGCCGACCGCGCCCGCTTCGACAAGGATCGCCAGCAACGCGAACTGCTGATCCTGAGGGATCTCGGCTATTGGAGTCACTTTCCCGGAGACGCTAGCATGCCGCTGCACACCTCGCAGCACTTCTACGGTTGGGGGACCTATCCCAACCCGCAAGGCTATGCCACCGGCGACGCCATGGACATTTTCATCAAGGGAACGTTCGTGCGCCGAAACATCAAGCGTGACGTGGTGAAAAGCGGCGTGCCGCCCTACGACGCCTGCGGTTGCTCGATCTGGGACCGGACCACCAAGCTGATCCTCGACAGCAACAAGTTCGTCGTGCCGATGTACGAGCTCGACAAGAAGGGTGCATTCAAGGCGGCCGCGCCGGAAGCGATCGCCCTGGTGACGTCACAGCTCAGCATGGGTGCCGCGGCGGTCCGTGACATGGTCATCGACGCCTGGAGGGCAAGCAGCAATCTCTCCGTCGGCGACCCCGTCGTCGCCATGCGCGACATCCTGTCGGGCAAGCACATCCTGCGCTGGGACGATTTCCACTACGATTGAGCGCCGCCCTGGGACGCGAGTCGGCGGGGCTGCAATGCCCTGCCCGACGCGACGGGCAGCGACGGAAAGGCGAGCGCCATCGCCACGGCAGCAAGACCGACGCCGAACGAGCCGATATAGAGGAGGCCGTAGCCGCCAAAGGTATCGAAGATCCAGCCGCCGGCGGCCGGTCCCAGCGCCATGCCGAGGCTCGCGATCATCGACGAACCACCGATCACGGTGCCCATGATGCGCATGGGAAAGTATTCGCGCGCGATCACGGCGTAGAGCGGCATCACGCCGCCATAGGCCATGCCGAACACGATGGCGACGGCATAGAACTCGCCGGCGCTGCGCGCGAAGTAGTAGGCGCCGGCGCCCACCGCCTGCACCATCAGGCCAAGCACGACGATGCGGCGGGCGCCGAACCGGTCGCCGAGCAGGCCGAACAGCAGCCGGCCGCCCAGGCCCGCGAGGCCCTCGGCGCTGTAGATGGTGACCGCCGTCATGGCGGGCAGGCCACAGGCCAAGGCATAGCTCACGACATGGAAGATCGGACCGGAGTGCGCGGCGCAGCAGAAGAAGAAGGTGAGCGACAGCACGATGAACTGCGGCGAGCGCAGCGCACGCCCCACGGTCAGGTCCTCGCCGCCTTCGGCCGGCAGGCCTGGCGCGCCTACTGCCGCGGTCGGCGCGCGGCGTACCAGCAGCGCCGCCGGGATCAGGAGCAACCAGGCCGCGATGCCGATGATGAGCTGCGCGGTGCGCCAGTCGTAGGACTGGATCAGCCACTGCGCGAACGGCGCCACCGTCATTGGCGCCATGCCCATGCCGGCCGACACCAGCGAGACGGCGAGACTCCGGTGCTTGTCGAACCAGCCGGTGACCGTGGCCATCATCGGTGCGAAGACGGCGCCGGCCGCGACACCCACCACCACGCCATAGACGATCTGGAATTCGAGCAGGCTGGTGGCGCGACTCGCCAGCACCAACCCGAGGCCCAGCAGGATCGCGCCAGCGAGCACGACGATGCGCGGACCGAAGCGGTCGGTGAGTGCGCCCCAGCCGAAGGCGGCGACGCCCATCACCAGAAAGTCGATCGTCATGGTGGTCGAGATGCCGGTGCGCGACCAGCCGGTCGCGTCGGACATGGGTTGCAGGAATACCGCCAGCGAGAACATCGCGCCGATGGCGACGCATCCCATCAGCGCGCCGGCGCCGACGATCACCCAACCATAGAACAGCTTCATGGCTACCCCTTCCGAAGAAGCCAATACATAACCCTTTGGTTAACTATTAACAACCCCGATGAACGGGCGTCGGTTTAAGGCGCGGGCACGACCGACAGCTCGGTGCCGTTCACGGCCGTCACACGCACTTTGGCGCCCACCGCCATGTCGGGCCCGATGACAGTCCAACTGCCGTCGCCCAGTACCACCCGGCCGCGGCCGTTCAGGATCGGCTGGTCGAGCACGACGATCCGCCCGACCAGGCTGTCGCCCCGGGCGTTGATGGTGTTGGGTGTCGTATCGCGCGCCTGCAGCCGGCGCAGGGTCGGGCGCAGGCCGATCGCCGAGGCCACGGCCACGACGGCAAACACCGCAAGCTGCCATTCGAGCGACAGGTCGGCCACGACCAGCAGGAACAGGCCGGCCGCCGCCGCGCCCAGCGCCAAGAACAGGAAGACGATGCCGGGCAGCATCATTTCGAAGACGAGCAGCAGTGCGGCGAGCGCCCACCAGTACCAGAAGACAACCTTGAACATCGTCATCGCCGCCGCCCTAGCCTGCGTTGGGAACCGAACCGCGCGGCCGGGCAGCAGCCTCGACGCCGCGCGCCTGGGCTTCCTTGGCGAGTTCGCCGATGCCGGCGATCGAGGCCATGATCCCGGCCGCCTCGACCGGCAGGAAGAAGACCTTGGCATTGGGGCTGGAGCCCATCTTGGCCAGCGCCTCGACGTATTTCGTGCCGAGGAAGTAGTTGGTCGCCTGCACGCCGTTGCCAGCAATCGCCTGGGCCACGACGGAGGTCGCCTTGGCCTCGGCCTCGGCCATGCGCTCGCGCGCCTCGGCGTCGCGGAACGCCGCCTCGCGCCGTCCCTCGGCGGTCAGGATGGCCGACTGCTTCTCGCCCTCGGCGCGCTGGATGCTCGATTCGCGCACGCCCTCGGACTCGAGGATGGTGGCGCGCTTCTCGCGCTCGGCCTTCATCTGCCGGCCCATCGCCACCACGATGTCCTCGGGTGGCGCTATGTCCTTGACCTCGATGCGCAGCACCTTGACGCCCCACGGACCGGTCGCCTGGTCGATCACCGAGAGCAGCGTGTTGTTGATATCGTTGCGCTTGGACAGCGCCTCGTCGAGCGCCATGTTGCCCATGACGCTGCGGATGTTGGTCAGCGCCAGGTTGGTGATGGCAAGATGGAGGTTCTGCACCTCGTAGGCGGCGCGCGCGGCGTCGATCACCTGATAGAACGACACGGCATCGACCTGCACGCTGGCGTTGTCCTTGGTGATGACCTTCTGCGGCGGAATATCGAGCACGTTCTCCTGCATGTTGATCTTGCGCCCGACGCGATCCATGAAGGGCACGATGAGATGCAGGCCGGGCTGCAGCGTGCGCGTGTAGCGCCCAAACCGCTCGATGGTCCAGTTGGTGCCCTGCGACACGGTCTTCACGCCAGCGAACACCAGCACCAGCGCCACCAGAACCAGCGCCAGGACGAAGATCAGAGCACCAGACATTGCCGCGCCTCCCAGGCTTTTCGCCGGGACCCTAGCCCAAGCCGGTGCGCCGGGCCATCGCCGCCGCTAGAGTTCGGCGCTGGACACAGGAGGTTTCATGGTGACCGACCCGGTTTGGGAACCCCTTCCCGACTATCGAAGCTACGCGCCAGAAGAAATGGCGGAACGTGCTCTAGCCTTCCACGCCGACCTGCGGCGGCGGCGCACGGTGCGCGACTTCGACCGCCGGCCAGTACCTCGCGAAGTGATCGAGACGTGCCTGCTTGCGGCTGGCACGGCGCCGTCCGGCGCCAATCTTCAGCCCTGGCATTTCGCCGTCATCGAAGACCCGGCGTCGAAGAAGCGCATTCGTATTGCCGCTGAAGCCGAGGAGCGCACCTTCTACAATGGTCGCGCACCCAAGGAGTGGCTCGAAGCGCTGGCGCCGCTCGGTACCGATGCCGACAAGCCCTTCCTCGAGGAGGCTCCGCTGCTGATCGCGATCTTCGCGCAGAAATCGGGGACGCGACCGGATGGGCGCACGGTGAAGCACTACTATGTGCCCGAGTCGGTCGGGATCGCCACGGGCTTCCTGATCTCAGCCCTGCACAACGCAGGACTCGCTACGCTTACCCATACGCCGAGCCCGATGGGCTTTCTCAACGAGATCTGCGCGCGTCCAGCCTGGGAAAAGCCGACGATCCTGCTGGTCGTCGGTTATCCCCGGGTGGATTGCCGGGTTCCCGTGCACGGTGGCTTGCGAAAGCCGCTCGGGGAAATCAGTTCGTGGATCTAGTGTCCGTCGCCAGCCAGCGATCGAGGAAGCCGTCGATCCAGCGATTGAGCGGCGGATCGTAGAGCGCGTGCATCGCGAGATGCACGCCGCGCTGCTGGGCGCCCGGCATCTTGAGGCGCTCCGAGGCCTTCAGCGTCCAGATCTCCTTCATCTCCAGCGTCACCTCGGGGTGAAACTGGAATCCGAAGGCGTTGCCGCCGTAGCGGAAGGCCTGGACGGGATAACGATCGTTGGTGGCGAGCAGCTCGCAGCAATCCGGCACTCGCATGCCTTCGCGATGCCACTGGTAGACCTTCATCGGCGCCTTGATCCAGTCACGGCCGGCCTCGGTCGGCTCGACGTCGACATAACCGATCTCGACCAGCCCCTCGGGATGCGGCCCGACGCGACCGCCGACGGCGCGCGTCAGGAGCTGGGCGCCCAGGCAAAGCCCGAGGAACGGCACGCCCGCCTCGACCACCTTGGGAATCCATTCCAGCTCGCACTTGATGCCGGCCAGGGTGCCGCAATCGTTGGCCGACATGGGCCCGCCGAAAATCACCACGCCAGCGTAATCGGACATGTCTTCCGGCAGATCGCAGCCGAGGTTCGGGCAAAGGCGGTGAAGCTCGTATCCGCGCTTCTCGAGGAGGACTCCGACCCGTCCGGGTCTGGAGTGCTCCTGGTGCACGACGATTGCTACTTTCTTGGGACCAATCTTTTTAGGCTGCAAAGCCGGTACCGTCATGGATTTGCAAGATACGCGTCGCTTGTGGCATCGACAAGGCGAACCGACGGCGGAGAGACGAAATGGCGCGCCAGCTCGACTTCTACTTCGATTGCTCCAGCCCCTGGACCTATCTCGCCTTTCACGCCGTGCAACCGCTCGCAGCCGAACTCGGCGCGGAAATTGCGTGGAAGCCCATCCTGGTCGGTGGCGTGTTCAATGCCGTCAACCAGACGGTCTACGACAACCGCGCCAAGCCCAACCCGCGCAAGCAATCCTATATGCTGAAAGACCTCGCCGACTGGGCCCGGCTCTATGGCCTGGATATCGTCTTTCCGCCCAAGGTCTTCCCGGTGAACAGCGTAAAATGCATGCGCGGCGCCTTCGTGGCACTCGACGAGGGCAAGCTCGTGCCCTACGCCACCGCCGCCTTCGAGGCCTACTGGGCCGATGACCGCGATCTGGCGCGTGAAGACGTACTGGCCGAGATCGCCGCCAAAGCTGGCCTCGAGCGCCAGCACTTCTTCGCCGGCATCGAGACCGACTCGTGCAAGGCACGGCTGCGCGCCAGCACCGACGAACTGATCGCACGCGGCGGATTCGGCAGCCCGACCATCTTCGTCGGCGACGACATGTTCTTTGGCAACGACCGCATGCCGCTGGTGAAATCGGCCCTGGAGGCGACATGAGCGCCAACGACGATCCGCAATTCTGGGCGAAGGCGCGCGCACATCTCGTTCGCTATGGCGGCGCCTTCTCCCCCCTCATCGCCGAAAGCGCCGCCGGCAATTTCTTCACCGACGCCGACGGGCGGAAGATCCTGGATTTCACCTCGGGCCAGATGAGTGCGATCCTGGGCCACAGTCACCCCGAGATCGTCGAGGTGGCGCGTCGCTGGATCGGCGAACTCGACCACCTCTACTCGACCATCCTCTCCCGCCCGGTGGTCGATCTGGCGGCGCTGATCGCCGAGGTCTCGCCGGGCCATCTCGACCGTGTCCTGCTGGTCTCGACCGGGGGCGAGTCCAACGAAGCGGCGCTTCGCATGGCCAAGCTGGTGACCGGCCGGCATGAGATCGTGGCAATGAGCCGTTCATGGCACGGCGTCACCGGCGGCGCTGCTGCGGCCACCTACTCCTCGAGCCGCAGGGGCTACGGCCCGCCGACGCCTGGCGCGCTCGTCCTGCCGGCGCCCGACACCTACCGCTCACGCTTCATCGACGCACAGGGCGTCTACGACTGGCAGTCCGAACTCGATTTCGGTTTCGAGCTCGTCGACCGTCAGTCGAGCGGCGCCCTGGCCGCCTGCATCGTCGAGCCCATCCTGAGTTCGGGTGGCGTGCTCGAACCACCGGAAGGTTACATGATGGCCCTGGCCGAAAAATGCCGCGAGCGCGACATGCAGCTCATCTTCGACGAGGCGCAGACGGGACTCGGCCGCACCGGCCATCTGTTCGCCAGTGAGCGCGACGGCGTGGTGCCGCAGTATCTCACCCTCTCCAAGACTCTGGGCGCGGGATTGCCGCTTGCGGCAATGCTCACGACTCCCGAGATCGAGGACATCGCAGCGGAGCGCGGATTTTTGTTCTACACTACGCATGCGTCCGATCCGCTGCCGGCAGCAGTCGGCCTCAAGGTCATCGAGATCATCCTGCGGGACCGCCTGACCGAGTGTGCCGCCAAACTCGGCCAACGGCTGAAGGACGGTCTGCAGGCGTTGCAGCAGCGCTACGATTGTATTGGCGACATCCGCGGCCGCGGCCTTCTGCTCGGCCTCGACCTGGTCAAGGATCGGCGGACGCGGACGCCCGACCCCGAACTTGCTCAGCGCGTGGCCTGCGAATGTCTCGAACTCGGCATGATGACCAGCGTCGTCCGGGGTGGGCTCGGGATATTCCGCATCGCGCCGCCGATGACGATTACGGACGAGCAAATCGACCTCGGCCTGGAGATCTTCGACCGGGCGCTAGCCAAGGCCTTACACTAAAATACCCAGCTTTTCCGCGCCCGCCTGCCCTCTGTGCGGCTCCGGGCGGTAATTGGGTTTGAAACACGCGTCTAACTGTTGTACCCGCTGGCGGTTTCCGGCCAACGCGTTGGGAGTGTACGGATGATCAAGATGCTTTCGCAGGCGACGATTCTGATGGCAGGGGTCCTGACGATGGGCGGTTGTACGCTCAACCAGGCCAAGACCACGGCGCCCGCACAGAAGGCGGCGGCAGCCGACTATCAGGCGCCTGTTCCGCCCAGCCCGCCCGCGGGGAACATTCGGGCCTATTGCTACAATGCCGCGGACTTGGCGGTGGTTCGCGCACGCATGGTGCAGCAGGAACTCGTGGTGGCCACGCTGCAATGCCAGAATCCTGGCGGCAGCCGCGCCTTCGAGGCACAGTATGGCGCCTTCGTCAGCAAGTATCAGTCGGAGCTCAGCGGCAACTCGCGCGCGCTGTCGGAGGTTGCCCGGCGCAAGCGCCTGAACGTCGACGTTTTCGTCACCGAGGTCGCGAACCGCACGGCTCAGCGCGCCCCGGTCGACCGCGAATTCTGCTCGCGCAACAAGCGGGCACTGGACTGGGCGCTCGATCCCAAGGTGTCGTCGCTGGCCCAGGTGCCGCCGCCTTACGACCTCGGTCCCGAAATGAACATCTTCGCCTGTCCGGCTCAGTAGCAGGCGGTAAAAAAAGGCGGTCCGAAGGGACCGCCTTTTTCCGTTTCGCTCGGGTCGGGAGAACCTACTGGATCACGATCTCGACGCGCCGGTTCTGCGGCTCTCGGACACCGTCCTTAGTTGCCACCAGCAGCGCCGTCTCGCCCCGGCCGACGACCGTGATCGTGTCCGCGGGCACGCCCTGGCGCACCAATGCCGCCTTGACCGTGTTGGCCCGACGCAGCGACAGAGCCATGTTGTAGTTCGCCGGTCCCGACGTATCGGTGTGGCCGGTACAGGTCAGACGCGCGTTCTGTCCTGACTTCGCGGTCGCGGCGGCTTCCTTCACGATGTCCATCGCGCGCGGCGTCAGCGTCGACTTGTCGAAGTCGAAGAACACCAGGAAGTTCTTCACCGGCGGCGGCGGCGGCGGTGCCGCCTGCGGCGCGGGCTCGTCGCAGGCGCCCAGAAGGAACGCAGCCGCGACGACGGCCAAAAGCCTCTTGATCATAGTCTTGTCTCCCCATTGCGAAGCCATAACAGGACGAATACTAGCGCCGTTTGGGGCACACTCGCCAGAACAAGTATGGTTTCAGATGTGCTGCGCGGTGCCGCGCGCCCCGGGACCGCGTGGCGAATCGTCAAGGCGCGATGTCGCCGCTCGAAGGACCGCCAGATAACCCGGCTTGAACTCCATCCGGCGCCCGCGGCGGCCGTCAACCAGCAGGCGATGGGCGGTCGGCAGACGCCAGCACGGCACGAACATGAACAAATGGTGCTCAAGGTGGAAGTTAACCCAATAGGGCGCCAGCAGGAGCCTGATCATAGGATTGGCATGGGTCGTCCGGGTGTTGCACAAGGGGTCGTCGTTGTCGGGAACGACTGCATGCTCGGCTATGTTTCGTACCCGGCTTGCGAGCTGATACCAGGTCGCTAGCGGCACCAGCCAGAGCACCGGATAGAGCCACCAGTACCCGGCCGCGGCGAGGGCCCCGAACAATGCGAGATTCACCGTCAGAGGGCCCTTCTCCCGGCGCCAGAGATTGCCCAGCCGTGCCATGACGTCGAGGTCAGACGGCCCCAAGGCGCGACGGATCTGGTCGCCTCGCCGCAGGTAGGCCGTCTGCCCCGTCAGATCACGCAGGAGCTTGCGGTGCAGGCTCCGGCGGCTGACCGGAAAGGCCGCCGATAGCCCCAAATCGGGGTCCTCGGGCTGTTGCGTGAACCGGTGATGCTGCAGGTGATAGGGACGATAGAGCATCAGGCTGGTGAAGACGGGATAGGCACAGAGCCAGCGTCCCACGCTGTCGTTCAGTCGCCGGTCGGCGAACAGCAACCCGTGCGCGGCATCATGCATCAGGATGGCGAGGCCGAGTTGGCGGCCTCCGATCACCATCACGGCGACCAGGAACGTGAAGGGATTGGGCCACCACACGAACAGCGCCATGCTGCCGACAATCAGCGTCCAAGCATGCAAGACCAGCAATGTACCCACGAGGTCCGACTTGCCGCGCAGCTGCCGAATCTGCTCGGGTGCCAAATAGTCGCTGACTTTGACCACGGTCGCGTGCATGCCGTCCTCCCGGCGAAACTGAGCGCGCGTCTCCGCACTGTCAACGCCGCCGGCAAGCCGCTATCTTCCGAATCACATGCAGAGCCGGACCATCCGCACCGACGTCCTCGACGTCGCCTACGAAGAACACGGCCCCTCCGGGGGGGCAGTGGTCGTTCTGCTGCACGGCTTTCCCTACGATGTCCGCTGTTTCGATGAGGTCGCACCGTCGCTGGCCGCCGCCGGCTGCCGCGTGCTGGTGCCCTACCTGCGCGGCTATGGGCCGACCCGCTTCCTCTCGCCCTCCACTCCTCGCTCCGGGGAACAGGCGGCGCTGGGCCACGACCTGCTGCAGTTCATGAACGCCCTCGGCCTCGGGAGCGCCGTTCTTGCCGGGTACGACTGGGGCGGCCGCGCCGCCTGCATCGTGGCGGCCCTGTGGCCCGAGCGGGTACGCTGTCTCGTGAGCTGCACCGGCTACAACATCCAGAATATCGCCCGATCGGTCGACCCCGTGCCGGCCGAGCAGGAGCACCGCTTCTGGTACCAGTACTACTTCCATACCGAACGCGGCCGGGCGGGACTCACCAAGGATCGCCGCGACATCTGCCGGCTGCTGTGGAAGCTGTGGTCGCCGGAGTGGGCCTTCGACGAAGCCACCTTCGAGAAGTCCGCCATCTCCTTCGACAATCCTGATTTCGTCGAGGTCGTGATACAGTCCTATCGTCATCGCTACGGCTATGCGCTGGGCGATCCGGCGCTCGCGGGCATTGAGGAACGGCTCGCCGCCCAGCCGAAGATCACCGTGCCGACGATCAACCTGCACGGCGGCCATGACGGGGTCGGGCCGGCGCCACAGGTCGACGGCAATGCAAAATTCTTCACCGGCGCCTATGAACGACGCCTGATCCCCCATGTCGGCCATAACGTACCGCAAGAAGCGCCGTCTGATACGATTGCGGCGCTTCGCGATCTGATGAAAGGAACCACGGAATGAGCAACATCGCCCTGATTGGCGCCACCGGGAATATCGGCAGCCGTGTGCTCACCGAGTTGCTTGGCCGTTCGCACACGGTCACGGCCATTACGCGCGATCCGCGCAAACTCACGGCTCGCCCCGGCATGACGGTCAAGGCCGCGAGCACGACCGATCCCGTCGTCCTGACCCAGGTTCTCAAAGGTCACGACGCCGTCGTGGTGTCGGTCAAATGGAACGAGAATGACGTCAACCGCGTCATCGACACGGTTCGCAAGTCAGGCGTGAAGCGCGCGCTGTTCGTCGTCGGCGCCGGCAGCCTGATCCGCAAGGACGGCCGCACCCACTTCGATCACATGATGGACAAGGGCGTGCAGCCGCCGACCTCGAAGCCGGCAATGCAGGCCCTTGAAGCCATCCGGGCGATCAAGGACCTCGATTGGACCGCGATCTCGCCCGCAGCTGCGATCCCGGCCGGCCAGCGCACCGGCAAGTTCCGGCTCGGCCTCGATCAGTTCCTCGTCGACTCCAAGGGCGAGAGCCGCATCAGCCGCGAGGACTTCGCCATCGCCATCGTCGACGAGATCGAAAAGCCCAAGCACATCCGCAAGCGATTCACGGCAGCCTACTAACTACTCCAGCGTCTCCAGCAGCCGCGTGCAGAGATAGGTGCGCGGCACCAGCGACGAATAGTAGATCTGCTCGTTGGCGGCATGCGCGCCCTTGCCGTCGGCGCCGAGGCCGTCGAGCGTGGGGATGCCCAGCGCGGCCGTGAAGTTGCCGTCGCTGCCGCCCCCGGTCAGCGGCACGTCGGCCAGCTCCTTGCCGATCTCGCGGTAGATCGCCTGCGCCTTGCCGAACAGATCGGCGATGCCGGCGTCCTTCTGGTAGGGCGGCCGGTTCATGCCGCCCTCGACCGTCACCTCGACGTCGGGACCGATCGCTTCCAGGCCGAGGAACCAGTGGGTCATCTCCTCGGCAAGTTGCTGGCTGGGCACGCGCAGGTCGATCTCGGCCTTGCACTCGGCGGAGACGACGTTGACGCCGGTGCCGCCGCTGATCAGCCCGACATTGCAGGTGATGCCGCGGGCATAGTCGGTCTTGCCCTCGATGCGCACGATCTGTCTGGCCATTTCGAGGATGGCGCTGCGGCCGTCCTCGTGGCGGACGCCGGCGTGACTCGCCCGGCCCTTCACCGTTAGGCCAAAGCGGCCGACGCCCTTGCGCGAGGTCACCACCTTGTCGCCGTCGCGGCCCGGCTCCATCACCAGGGCGTACTTATGGCCCCTGGCCGCTTTCTCGATGCGGGCGCGCGAGGTCGGGCTGCCGACCTCTTCCTCGGGAATGAACATGAACGTCACGGGCAGCTTGGTCTTCTTGCCCTGCCGGATCAGGTGGCGCAGCGCGTAGTAGGCGATGTAGCCACCTGCCTTCATGTCGTAGATGCCGGGCCCGAAGATGCTGTCGCCCTCGCGGCGTACCTTCAGCTCCTTCTCGATCATGCCGATGGGATGCACGGTATCGAGATGCGCCAGCACCAGGATGCCCTTGCCCTCGCCCGCCTCATTCCATCCCGGTTGCGTCTTGCACTCCAGGATGTCGCCGAACCCGTCGACGCCCGGTGTGCGCTCGAGCTTCAATCCGAGGTCACGGAACTGACCCTCGACGTGGTCGACGACCTTGTTGACCGACTTGGCGTCATGACTCGGGCTTTCGATCGACACCCATTCGACGATGCCGCCCAACACTTCGTCGGCATCGATCTTCGGTTCGTTCTTCATCTTGTCTGTCGCCATCAGATCGGATCCCACGTGAAATACTCGGGCGAACGCTTGAGATCGGTGAAGTAGGGCTTCATCGCGGGCACCGCGATCTCGTCGATCGCCTCCAGGGTCCATCCCTCGGACATGTGCACGGATCGTACCGGCCGGTTGGCATTGAACAGCATGATCTCGTTCATACGCACGCCGAAGATCTGCGAAGTGACGCCCGCAGTATTGGCGGCGTCGGACAGCAGGAACACCGCCATCGGCGCGATCTTGGCCGGCGTCATCTTCTTCGAGCGCTCGAGGCGCGCTTTCTGCGCATCGGTATCGGCCGGGATGGTGCCGATCATGCGCGTCCAGGCGAACGGCGAGATGCAGTTGGAGCGGACGTTGAACGCCGCCATGTCGAGGGCGATCGAGCGCGACAGGCCGATGATGCCCATCTTGGCGGCGGAATAGTTCGCCTGCCCGAAATTGCCGACGAGGCCCGAGGTCGAGGTGAAATGCACGAAGGCGCCCGACTTCTGCTCCTTGAAGTAGTTGGCGGCAGCACGGCTGACGTTGAAGGCGCCGTTCAGGTGCACGTCGATCACCATCTTCCAGTCCATGTGGCTCATGCGATGGAAGATGCGGTCGCGCAGGATGCCGGCATTGTTGATGACGCCGTCGATCCTCCCGAAGTTCTCGACCGCGGCCTTGACCATGCGCTCGGCGCCGGCCGGATCGGTGACGCTGTCGCCGTTGGGAACCGCCTTGCCGCCCGCCGCGGCGATCTCGTCGCAGACCTTCTGCGCCGGCGTCGTGCTGCCGCCGCCTTCGCCGTCGACCGCGCCGCCGAGATCGTTGACCACGACCTTGGCGCCTTCGCGGGCCGCCAGCAGCGCCATCTCGCGGCCGATGCCGCCACCCGCGCCGGTCACCAGCACGACCTTGTCCTTCAGCATGTTCGTCATGATCGTCTTCTCCCTCTGCTCAAGATTCCAGTTTCGGGGTGCGCGGCCCGCCGCGCAACAGGCGCGCGCTCAACAGTGTCGCGACGGCGAACGGTGCTAGGCCGATCACCAGCGGCATGGCGATGTAGCGGCTGCCGACCACGGCCAGGATCGCCACCGAGATCGTGCCCATGGCGCCCATGCCCATCTGGGCGAGGCCTGCCAGCGACGATGCCGTGCCGGCCAGCCGCGGATACATGCCGACGGCGCCAGCATTGGCGTTGGCCACCATCATGCCGGTGCCGAAGCTCAGCAGCATGTGTGGGCCGACGATGGCCCACCAGGTGACGATTTCCGACAGCGAGAGGACCGCCATGACAACCAATGCCGCGATGTGGAACCAGCCCGAGAACCGGATGATGGTCGTCGGCGCAATGCGGCCGACCAGCCGGTTGTTGACGAACGTGCCCGCCGTGAATCCGCCGACCGAGAGCAGTACGATCAGGCCGAACTCCTTGGGTGAGAAGCCCAGGCTTTCCTGCAGGATGAAGGGCACACCCGCCAGCATTCCGAAGTTCAGCGCGAAGGCGAAGCCCAGCGGCAGGATGTGGCCCAGGAAGCGGCGGTCGCGCAGCATCTCGCCCGAACCGCTGAGGAGACTGCCGAGGTCGATGCGTTCACTGCGATACTTGTTGGTCTCGCCGAGACCCAGCAGCGTCACCAGGAACAGGATCGCGCCGAACCCGCCCACGAACCAGAAGGTCGCACGCCAGCTCGCCCATTCACCGAGGAAACCGCCGATGGTCGGCGCCAGCGACGGCGCGATGTTCTGGCCGAGCGAGATCCAGCTCATCACCAGCGGCATTTCCTGGAAAGTGTAGGCGTCGCGCGTGAGAGCGCGGCCCAGCACCGATCCGGAGGCGGCACCCAGGCCCTGCAACACGCGCAGCACAATCAAGTCACTGATCGAATTGGCGAACGAACAGCCGAAGGTCGTGGCGGCGAAGAACAGCAATCCACCCAGCAGCACGGGCCGGCGGCCATAGCGGTCGCTGAGCGGGCCATAGAAGAGCTGACCGACCGCGAAGCCCAGCATGTAGGTCGTGAGCGTGAGTTTGACGCTGTCGGGCGTGGTGACAAGGTCATGGCCGACCGACGGCATGACCGGCGTGTAGATGCTCATGGTAAGCGGCCCGAAACTGCCAAGTGCCACCAACAAGGCGATGTATGCGGCCGACCTCGGCTTAAGCGTCACTTCGATTTCGCTTCCGAAGCGCCCTCGGCACCGAAGTCTCCACCCAGAGGCATCTCCTCCTGGGCGCGCGTCATGCGCGGATAATAGTGTCGGAACGCACCGCGGATTTCGTCGAACGGGATGTCGGCAAAGACGCCGCGGTAGGCGAGATATTCCATGTGCCGCCGGCCGCCAAGATCGAACGGATGATAGATCGAGTCGCCCACCGCATCCCAGTCGAGCGGTTTCAGGCCGAATCGTTCGGTGAGTTCCCGATTGAAGGCCGGTGTCGCCTTCACCCAGTGTCCGTCCAGCCAGACGTCGGTGTAGCCGTGGTAAAAAAACACGTCACTGCCCATCAGCTCGGCCAACCGCTGCGTCGTCATGTGGTTGCGCACATCGGCATAGCCGACGCGGGCCGCAATGCCTGCGGCGCGGCAGACGGCGGCCATGACCCCAGCTTTGTTGACGCAATAACCGTGCCCTGCCGCCAGGGTCGTGCTGGCGCGATAGGCCTCGCGCTTCATCGGCGTGTTGTAGGGGTCGTACCGGAGATCGTCGCGGACCGCGTAGTAGAGCCGGAGCGCCCGGTCGCGGTCGGCGCCCTCGCCGGCCACGCGCCTTGCATAGGCCACGATTCTGGGGTGCTCTGAGTCGATCAGGTCGCCCGGCCGCCGGTAGGCTTCGAAATCGGCGCCGTCGCGCACGACATCGTCGTCCGGGGTCCTGAAGGAATCGTATTCCATGCCGGGCGTTGTTTACTGCAAGAGACGGGAAAGTCCATGAGCGAAGACGCGCAATTCACCCATGCGCATATGGTGCGCTTCGAGCGCCTGTTGCCGGGCCCGCTCGAGCGCACGTGGCAGATGCTGACGGAAGCAAGCCTGCTGCCGGGCTGGTATGGCGAGGGCCGCATCGAGCCCAGGATCGGCGGCACCGTCGAGTTGATGGGCGGCCATATCCGCGGGACCGTCACGCAGTGGCTGCCGCCGCTGCGGCTCGCCTACAGCTGGAACGTGTTCAATCCCGGCGACGAGGTCTCGCCCTACCCCGAGTCCTTCCTGGCCCTGGACCTGAAAGCCGCGGGTAGCGATACCGCCCTCACCCTCACGCACCTGCCCGTGCTCGAGCGCTTTGTGAAGCTGAACGCCATGGGCTGGCACACCTATCTCGACATGGTGGCCGCGGCGCTGCGCGGCGAGCCGGTGGCGCCGCGCGACGCCTACATGACGCGCAACGCGAAAACCTACGGCATCGACCTCGCCAACCCGCTGAGCTGATTGCTCAGAGCGACGGCTCCGCGTCGGCGTCTGATTTCACGAGGAAATGGGCGTTGGCCGTCGCGACCGGCTTGGAGCGGTCGTCCTGCCAGGCCTCGGCGAAGACGTTCACCATGCGCCGGCCCTGCTTGGTCACCTTGGCTGCGGCGATAACGTCGACCGGGCGCGCCGAGCGCAGGTAATCGACCGTGATGTTGACGATCTTCGGCACCGTCTCGGTCTCGGTCTCCCACAGAAGATGGAAGATCGCCGCCATCTCCAGCATGGCACCCAGGGTGCCGCCGTGGATTGCCGGCAGGAAGGTGTTGCCGATCAGATCGCCGTGGTAGCGCATGCGCGTCAGTAGCTCGCCGGTGCCATTCTCAGGGGCGATCCTCATCCAGCGCGCATAGGGGATCGCTTCGGCGAGGCGTCCCACCTCGCCCGCCTTCCGGGCCTCCGCCAGCCGCTCGAGCAACGCGCTCATATCTTTGTTTCCGCGCCGATCGACTGCGCCCGCGTAACCTTGCCCTTGGTGCCCAGCATGAAAGTCCCGGCGGCGGCCGCGATCGGGTCCCTGGCGTCACCGTGATGGGCGAAGGCGCGCGTGAAGGCGACCGAGCTGGTGATGCGGTAGCACTCCGCCTCGGCGATCACCGGCTTGCCCGGTGTCGCGGGCTTGGCGTAGTCGATGCGCAAATCGAGCGTGGCAAAGGGCATCGGTTCCTTCAGCATGGTGGCGACGGCCATGCCGCAGCAGCCGTCGAGCATTGCCGTCAGCGGCCCACCCGCGAGCACGCCGGTCTCGGGATTGCCCACCAGCTCCTCGCGCCATTCGAGCTGCATCGAGGCAAAGCCGCGGCGGGCGTCGATCACCTTGAGGCCCAACGCCTTGTTGTGCGGAATGGTGTCGGAGAACCATTTCTGGAACAGCGCGATGCGTTCGTCCCTTTCCATCTAAAACCCCATCTGGCGGGCGGCGAGATCCTTCATGATCTCGACCGAGCCGCCGCCGATCGACATTACCTTGGTCTCGCGATAGATGCGCTCGACCTTGGCGCCGCGCAGGTAGCCTGCGCCGCCAAAGACCTGCATCGCCTCGTTGGCGCAGAACTCCATGGTCGAAGTCGCGAGGTTCTTCAGCATGCAGATATCCGCCACCGGCTTCTCACCCTGGCCGACCCGCCAGGCCAGCAGCTCGAGCGTCGACTTAACGGCATTGATGCGCATCGCCATGTCGACCAGGCGATGGCGCACGACCTGGTTGGCGATCAGCGGCTTGCCGAAGGTGTGGCGCTCGCGTGCGTAGGCGATCGCCTCGTCGAGGCAAACCTTGGCATAGCCGCAGGCGCCGGCCGCCATGCCGAGCCGCTCCTGGTTGAAGTTCAGCATGATGCCGATGAAGCCACGGTTCTCCTCGCCGATCAGGTTTTCGACCGGCACGTGCACATTGTCGAAGAACAATTGCGCGGTGTCGGAGGCCCACCAGCCCATCTTCTTGAGCTTGGTGCGCGCGAAACCCTCGCGGTCGCGCTCGATCAGCAGCAGCGAAACGCCTGAAGCCCCCGCCCCGCCGGTGCGGACGGCGACGGTGTAGTAGTCGGCGCGCATGCCCGAGGTGATGAACATCTTCGAGCCGTTGACGACATAGTGGTCGCCCTCGCGCCGCGCCGTAGTCTTGAGGTTGGCGACGTCGGAGCCGCCCGAGGGCTCGGTGATGGCCAACGCACTGATCTTCTCGCCGGCCAGCACCTCGGGCAGGACCTTGCGCTTCATCCATTCCGGACCGAGCGCGGCGATGGGGGGCGAGCCGATCGTGTGGCTGTTGAGGCTGGCGTTGAGCCCGCCGCTGCCATGGCGCGCCATCTCCTCGGCCTTGATGATCCCGAAGAACGGGTCGGTCGGTACCCCGCCGTAGGCCTCCGGAAAACCGAGTTGCAGCAGCCCTGCAGCCGAGGCCTTGCGGTAAAGCTCGCGCGGAAACTCCTCCGCCTCGTCCCATTGGTCGACATGGGGCATCAGCTCGCGCTCGACGAAGCGACGGACGGTGTCGCGGAAGGCCTCATGCTCCTCGGTATAGAAGGGCGACGGCGGCCTGCCCGGCGGGGCCAATTGGGCGGCGAGCGACATCGAATTCTCCACGAGAAAGATGGGGTTCGGCCACAGTACCGCGCCGGCAGCGGAAATCCATTGACTCCCGGATGCACGGCCATGTCTTATGACCGCGCTTCGCGAGATTGGGCCAAAAAACAAGACAAGCGCGAGGCCGGGAAACGGCCGGAGTACAGGGTAGGAGAATGCTTGATTTCATCCAGCAGCTGGTGAGCGGCATCGCGCTCGGCTGCGTCTATGGCCTCATCGCGCTGGGCTTCGTGCTCATCTACAAGGCGACCGAAGTCGTTAATTTCGCCCAAGGCGACCTGATGATGCTGGGCGGCTTTTTCGTCTTCACCTTCATCGGGCTGATGGGCCTCGATTACTGGCTCGGCTTCCTGTTCGCCGTCTGCGGCATGGCCGTGTTCGGCATGGCGACGGAACGCATCCTGGTCAGGCCGATCCTGGGTTACCCGCAGTTTTCCATCGTCATGGCGACGATCGGGCTGGGCTATTTCCTGCGCTCCATCGCCGGCATGATCTGGGGCACCGACGATCTGCGGATCGAAACACCGTTCTCGGCCGGCGTCCTCAAGGTCGGCGACCTCGTGCTGGCGCACGACAAGCTGTCGGTGATCGTGGCCACCGTCATCCTGTGCGGCGTGCTCTATGCCTTCTTCAACTACACGCGCATGGGCACCGCCATGCGGGCCACGTCGGAGAACATGCTGGCTGCCTATTACATGGGCATTCCGGTCAAGCGCGTGGTGTCGCTGATCTGGGCGATCAGCGCCGCGGTCGCGGCCTGCGCCGGCGTGTTGCTGGCGCCGATCACCTTCATCCATTCGAACGTCGGCCTTGTCCTCGGGCTGAAAGCCTTCCCGGCCGCCGTGCTGGGCGGCTTCGGCTCGATCCCCGGGGCGCTGGTCGGCGGACTGATCATCGGTGTCATCGAGAGCCTGGCCGGCTTCTACCTGCCGCAGGGCTGGAAGGACATCGCGCCGTACATCGTGCTGCTCGTCATGCTGGTGGTCCGGCCGCATGGCCTGTTCGGTCCCAGCATGCGCAAGAAGGTCTGAGCTCATGCGTTTCGTCTTCAAGACCGACTACGACCAGGACATCCGCATCCTGAAGCACAGCGGCTACTGGTGGTCGTATGGCGTGCTGCTGGCGGTGCTGATCGCCGCCCCCTTCCTGCTCGGCAGCTACCTGCAGAGCCAGCTCGTGTTCGTCTTCATCTACGCCATCGTCGGCGTGGCGCTGATGATCCTCACCGGCTTCACCGGCCAAGCCTCCCTGGGACACGCCGCTTTCCTGGCGATCGGCGCCTACACCGCCGGCTTCCTGCAGAGCCACGGCGTGCCGTTCATCGTCTACTTCCCGACGGCGGCGATTCTGACGGGTGTGGTCGGGGCCCTGGTCGGATTCCCCGCGCTCAGGCTCACCGGCATCTATCTCGTGATCGCGACCATCGCCTTCGCCTTCATCGTCGAGGAAGTCCTTGCCCGCTGGGAGTCGGTGACCCACGGCAACGAGGGCATGCGGGTGCGCGCCCTCGACCTCGCGGGCATTCCGGTGCCGCGCGACAGCGAGGCCTTCTACTTTCTCTGCCTGCTGGTGCTGGTGGGCGTGATCCTGCTGGCGCTCAATCTTCTGCGCTCGCCGACCGGGCGCGCCTTCGTCGCCATCCGCGACAGCGAAACCGCCGGCAAGAGCATGGGCATCGACCTCGCCGCCTACAAGGTGAAGTCGTTCGCCATCAGCGCCGCCATCACCGGCATGGCGGGCGTGCTGTTTGCCCACAAGATGACCTTCATCAGCCCCGAGATGTTCACCCTGCTGCTCTCCATCGAGTTCATCATGGTGATCATCATTGGCGGCGCCTTCGGCGTGCATGGCGCGATCCTGGGCGCGATCTTCATGGTCATGGTCGATCCGTTCCTGACGGCGCTCAAGGACGACGTCCCGGTGCTGGCGGCCAGCGTCGCCTCGTCGTTCGGCATGGCACAGGACGCCGCAACGCAGCTGCAGGACAAGCTTTCCAAGATCGGTTCGGCGGCCGGCCTCAAGGGCGCGATCTACGGTCTCATCATCATGATGTTCATCCTGTTCGAGCCCTATGGCCTCTACGGCCGCTGGCTCAAGGTGAAGCTGTTCTTCCAGCTTTTCCCGCTCTACAAGCGCGCGACCTTCAAGCGGCAGAAGACCTACGTGAAGTCGGAGCGCAACCGATGAGCTTCTTCACGGTCGACGGCATCTCGCTGCAGTTCGGCGGCCTCAAGGCGGTCGACAACGTGAGCTTCAGCGTCGCCAAGGGCGAGATCTTCACCGTCATCGGCCCCAACGGCGCCGGGAAAACCTCGATCTTCAACCTGATCTCCAGGCTCTACAATCCGACCTCGGGCAAGCTGTTCTTCGAGGGCCGCGACATCACCGAGGTGCCGCCGCACCAGATCGCCAAGCTCGGCATCGCGCGCACCTTCCAGAACATCGAGCTGTTCGAGAACGCCACCATGCTGGCCAACCTGCTGGTCGGCCGGCATTGCCACGCGACCACGCAGATGTGGCAGGAGATGCTGTTCCTTCCCTCGGTGCGGCGCGCCGAGAAGGACCACCGGCGCAAGGTCGAGGAGGTCATCGAGTTCCTCGACCTGCAGGCCTACCGCGAAAAGCTTATCGCCGGCCTGCCCTACGGCGTGCGCAAGGTGATCGAGGTGGCGCGCGCGCTCTGCTCGGAACCCAAGCTCATTCTCCTCGACGAACCGTCGTCCGGCCTCAACGTCGAGGAGACCGACGACATGTCATTCTGGATCCGCGACATCAGGAGTGAGCTCGGCATCACCGTGCTGATGGTCGAACACGACATGACCCTGGTGAATCGTGTGTCGGATCGCGTACTGGCGTTGAACTACGGCAAGGTGCTGGCCTCGGGCACGCCGTCGGAGGTGCAGGCGCATCCCGACGTCATCGCGGCCTACCTCGGCGCCTGAGCGGAGCGAACATGCCTCTGGATACCGACACTTCCGAGCCGATCCTCAAGGTCAGCAACATCGAGAGCTACTACGGCCCGATCATGGCGATCCGCGGCGTCAGCCTGTCGGTGCCGCGCGGCAAGATCATCACGGTGCTGGGCGCCAACGGTGCCGGCAAGACCACCATCCTGAAGACGATCTCCGGCGTGCTCGACCCGCAGAAGGGCTCGATCGAATTCGAAGGCAAGCCGATCCAGCGCATCGACGCCGACAAGATCGTGCGACTGGGCCTCAGCCACGTTCCCGAGGGCCGCGAGGTCTTCCCGTTCCTGTCGGTGCGCGAGAACCTGGCGATGGGCGCCTTCCTGCGCAGTGACAAGGACGGCGTCGCCCAGGACCTCGAGCGGGTGTTCGCATATTTCCCGCGACTGAAGGAGCGCATCGACCAGCCGGCCGGGTCGTTGTCCGGCGGCGAGCAGCAGATGCTGGCGATCAGCCGTGCCCTGATGAATAGGCCGAAGCTGCTGCTGCTCGACGAGCCCTCGCTGGGGCTGTCGCCGATCCTGGTCAAGGAGATCTTCAGCATCATCAAGCGCGTCAACGTCGAGCAAGGCACGTCGATCCTGCTGGTCGAGCAGAACGCCAAAATGGCGCTCGAGACCGCGCACTACGGCTACGTCCTCGAAGTCGGCCGCGTGGTGATGGACGATACCTGCGAACGGTTGATGAGCAGCAAGGACATCCAGGAATTCTACCTCGGCGCCAAGGAAGAAAGTGCGCGCGGCGAACGCCGCTGGAAAAAGAAGAAGAACTGGCGCTGACGACCAGGGAGGCAAGCGGACCATGGCCCACAAAGCGACGCTGACGGTTGCAGAAACCCTGCCCAAGAGCTTCGTGCTGTCGTGCACGACACGCGGCGACAAGCCGGCAATGCGCGAGAAGCTCTACGGCATCTGGAACGCCATCTCATGGACCCAGTGGCTGGAGCGTTCACGCGCCATCACTTACGCTTTGCACTCCATCGGCTTCCGCCCCGGCGACGTGGCCTCGGTGCTGGCCAATACGGTGCCGGAGTGGAACTACGCCGATTTCGGCATCCTGTGCGCCGGTGGCGTCTCGTCGGGCATCTACCCGACCGATTCGGCCAAGCAGGTCGAGTACCTGATCAACGATTCCCGCACCGTGGTGCTGTTCGTCGAGGACGACGAGCAGCTCGACAAGGCGCTCGAGGTCCGCGATCGCTGTCCGACGCTGAAGAAGATCGTGGTGTTCGACATGGAAGGCCTCACCACCTTCAGCGATCCCATGGTCGTGTCGCTAGACGAATTCATCGCGACCGGGCGTAACTACGCCCAGGGCAAGGAAGGCCTGTTCGACGAACTGGTCGCCGCGCGCAAGCCCGACGATCTCGCCATCCTGGTCTATACCTCGGGCACGACGGGGCCGCCCAAGGGCGCCATGCACAGCCATCACAACGTCGTCTACACCATGCAGAATTGCATGCACCCCGATCTGTCGCTCTCCTGGTACGAAGGCGACGAGCGGCTGGCGTTCCTGCCGCTCTGCCATGTCGCCGAGCGCGTCGCCGGCAGCTACTACTCGGTCGCGACAGGCGTCTGCAGCAACTTTGCCGAGAGCCCCGAGACGGTGCCCGACAACATCCGCGAAGTGCAGCCGACCCTGTTCGGCGCCGTGCCGCGGGTCTGGGAGAAGTTCTACGCCGGCATCATGATCGCGCTCAAGGACGCCACGCCGCTGCAGCGCTGGGCCTACAAGAAGGCAATCGACGCGGGCTTCGCCGTCGCCGACGCAAGACTCGCCCAGCGCGAGCCTTCTATGCTGCAGAAGCTCAACTTCCAGATCGCCTACTGGCTGGTGCTAAAGAACATCCGCCGGATGATCGGGCTCGATCGCTGCCGCTGGCTGTTCACCGGCGCCGCCCCGATCTCGCCCGAACTGATCCGCTGGTACCTGGCGATGGGCCTCGACATGTACGAGGTCTACGGCCAGACGGAAAATTGCGGGCTGGCCACGGCGATGCCCGCCAACGCCATCAGACTCGGCACGGTCGGCAAGTCGGTGCCCTACGGCCAGGTCAAAATCTCCCCGGCTGGCGAGATCCTGATCAAGGGCGACATGGTGTTCATGGGCTACCTCAATCAGCCCGAGAAGACGGCCGAGACCCTCGACAAGGAGGGCTGGCTCCATACCGGCGACGTCGGCATGATCGACAATGAAGGCTATGTGAAGATCACCGACCGGATGAAGGACATCATCATCACGGCCGGCGGCAAGAACATCACGCCATCGGAAATCGAGAACCTGCTCAAGTTCTCGCCCTACATCAGCGATGCCGTGGTGATCGGCGACAAGCGGCCCTACCTCACCTGCCTGGTGATGATCGAGCGCGAGACGGTGGAGAAATTTGCCCAGGACCACGACGTGCCGTTCACCAACTACACGAGCTTGTGCCGTTCCAAGGAGGTTCAGGACTTGATCTGGGCCGAGATCGAGCGGGTCAACGCCAACTTCGCCAGGGTCGAGACCATCAAGCGGTTCTTCCTGATCGAGCAGCAGCTCACGCCCGAGGACGAGGAACTGACGCCGACCATGAAGCTGAAGCGCAGCTTCGTGAACACGAAGTACAAGCCGGAGATCGATGCGATGTATCGCGCCCAGGCGGCGTGATCGGACGCCGCGCCGGGCCTTTAATTTGGCCGCAGGCGTGGCATATTGACGTTAAGCCGGGGAACACCGGACGGGAGGGGGTCGGCGCCCGCTTCTCCCCTGTCTAGAGACGGGCGCCGCATTTAGGAGGCAACGCAATGAGACTTAGAGTCTTGAAACCGGCCCTGCTGGGCGTCGCGGTCGGCCTCGCCGCCCTGCCGGCGTTCGCACAGACCAAGGTAACCAACCAGGGCGTCACGACCACCGAGATCGTGCTCGGCACCCACCAGGACCTCAGCGGTCCGATCAAGGTGTGGGGCGTGCCGGTGCTCAACGGAATGCAGCTCGGGGTCGATGAGGTGAACGCCAAGGGCGGCATCAACGGGCGCAAGCTGCGTCTGGTCGCCGAGGACAGCCAGTACGATCCGAAGAAGGCCGTGCTGGCCAGCCAGAAGATGGTCGAGAAGGACAAGGTGTTCGCCATGGTCGGCCCGATGGGCTCGCCTACCGTGCTCGCCTCGCAGGACGTCCTGTTCGATGCCGGCGTGCCGCAGCTCTTCCCGCTGACGGCGGCCGAATTCACCTTCAAGTTCGATCCGAAGAAGCCGCAGGAGCGGCTGAAGTTCAACAACCTGCTGCCCTACGTCGAGAGCACGCGGGCAGCCGTGAAATACATGATCGAATGGAAGAAGCCCAAGGCGGCCTGCATCATGTACCAGGACGACGAATACGGTAAGAACGTGTTCGATGGCTTCACCCAGCAGCTCGACGCCATGAAGATGAAGGCGGCGTCGGTGACGACCTACAAGCGCGGTGCCTCGGACTTCAGTGCCCAGGCCGCCAAGATGAAGTCGGACGGCTGCGACCTCGTGCTGATGGGCACCGTGATCCGCGAGACGATCGGCCTGATGGCCGAGGCCAAGAAGATCGGCTTCGCGCCGGTCTGGCTCGGCGCCACGCCGGTCAACGTTCTCGAGATCCCGGCATTGGGCAAGGAACTGGTCGAAGGCCTCTACGCCGCGGCGGGCTTCGTGATCCCCTACCGCGACACCTCGACGGGCGCCGTCAAGGCGTGGTGCGAGGCCTACTTCAAGAAGTTCAATGTCGAACCAAACAGCCAGGCGGTCATCGGCTACAACGTCATCATGACCTTCGCCCACTATGCCCAGGTCGCGGGCAAGGACCTGACGGGGCAGAAGCTGCTCGACGCACTGGAGTCGGGCAGCGTGTACCAGGACATCTTCGCCTCGCCGCCGACCAAGTTCTCCAAGACCAACCATCTGGCGACGACGATCACCCAGGTGCAGGAGGTCAAGAACGGCCGCTGGGTGCTGGTCAAGGGCGACCTGCTCTTCTAGAGCGGCCACCTCATTCCGAAACGCCAGGCCCGGGCGGGCGACCGCCCGGGCTTTTCTTTGTCCGCCGTTCGTTCGCTCGATCGTGGCGATCAGCCCGCGGGCGGGGGCACCGGAACCTTGGCGTCGCGCAGCCTGTGCTGAAGCGTCGGTATCCCCTTGGCCGTATTGCCTTCCTCGCATTCGGCGATGGCGAAGCGCGCCCGGAGATCGGCCTCCTCGCCGCCGGAGTAGGTCGTGCCGAGGTCATCGCCGGTATCGCCGACATACTCGGAGTACAAGGTCGCCAGCTGGGTGCAGTAGGCCATGCCTTGCGCCGCTGTCATGCCCACCGGCGGGCCACCGGCCGTCTGGGTGCACGCCGCCACGATGAAAGGCGCGATCGCGCCGAAAAGAAGTCCCCTGAGCTTCGCCATGCGATCCTCCTCGCACACGAGGCTACTGCAATTGCCCGCTCCTCGGCTATGGTCCGTCGGACATGAGCGGTGAACTTTCCGGACGGGTGGCGATCGTCACAGGCGGCGCCTCGGGCATCGGCGCGGCGTCCGCAACGCTGCTGGCGGCGGCTGGCGCCACGGTCATCGTGGCCGATATCCAGGAAGGCCCGAACGCCAAGGGCGATGGCCCTGGCCGCTTCGTTGCCCACGACGTCGTCTCCGAGGATTCCTGGAAGGCCCTGCTCGCCGACGTGCTGAAGCGCGAGGGCCGCCTCGACATCATGGTCAACAACGCCGGCATCTCCGGCGGCTCGGGCAATCCCGAGACAACGACGGTCGAGAACTGGCAGAAGGTGCAGGCGGTCGACTCCGACGGCGTGTTCCTGGGCAGCAAATACGCCATCGAGGGCATGAAGAAGACCGGGCCAGGCAAGTCCGCCATCAAGGGTTCGATCGTCAACATCTCCTCGATCGCCGGCCTGATCGGCTCGGCGGGACCCACCGCCTATACCGCCGCCAAGGGCGCGGTGCGGCTGCTCAGCAAGAGCGTGGCGCTCTACTGTGCCGAGCAGAGATACGACATCCGCTGCAACTCGGTGCATCCGGGCGGCGTCGACACGGCGATCTTCAATCCGCTGTGGCAGATGGTGGGCCACGCCCAGGGCAAGGCCTTCATCGGCACGCGCCATCCCATTGGCCGCATGTCCGAAGCAAGCGAACTGGGTGAGGCCGTACTGTTCCTGGCCTCCGACCGTTCGAGCTTCGTCACCGGGGCGGAGATCGTGGCCGACGGCGCCATCACCGCAGGCCTGATGAGGAGGTCACTCCTTGCCCCGCCTTGAGAACAGGGTCGTATTGCTGAGCGGCGGCGCATCGGGCATCGGTGCCGAGACGGCGCGCCTCGTCGTGCGCGAGGGCGGCAAGGCGGTGCTCGCCGACCGCGACGAGGCCAAGGGCCTCGCGCTCGCCGCAGAACTGGGTACGGCGGCGCATTTCGTGCCGCTCGACGTCACCCAGGAGCCGAGTTGGCAGGCCGCCGTCGCGGCGACGGTC
The DNA here is from genome assembly GCF_004296935.1 of Reyranella sp. Lineage (GTDB taxonomy): Bacteria > Pseudomonadota > Alphaproteobacteria > Reyranellales > Reyranellaceae > Reyranella. Next base: position 6,596 of record NZ_SCVH01000163.1, on the reverse strand, counting down.
GAAAAGTTCGGCGCCCTGCACGGGCTCCTGAATGCTGCCGGCGTCGGCGTGCGCAACACCATCGAAGACTGCACGCTCGAGGAATACCGCCGTGTCAACGACATCAACTCGCTGGGCACTTTCCTCGGCTGCAAGCTGGCGATCCCGGCGATGAAAGCGTCGGGCGGCGGCTCGATCGTGAACATCTCCTCGGTGCTGGGACTGCGCGGCGCGGCCCACGCCATGGCCTACTCGGCCAGCAAGGGCGCGGTGCGGTCGCTCACCAAGAACGTGGCGCTGCATTGTGCCCAGATGAAGTACAACATCCGCTGCAACTCGGTGCATCCCGGCTACATCGACACGCCGATGATCGCGCCACGGCTCGAGCAGAACGTCGAGAATATGTCCGGCCGCCAGTTCCTCGAGGAGCTGCATCCGCTGGGCCGGCTCGGGCGGCCCGAGGAAGTGGCCAACATGATCCTGTTCCTGCTGTCGGACGAATCGACCTTCTCGACCGGCTCGGAATTCGTCTGCGACGGCGGACTGACGGCGTAGGGCAGCAGCCTAGGACTTCATCCCGGTGATCGAGGCGCTCATGGCACGCGGGTCGCGCTTGGGCCAGCGGCCTGCATCGACCTGGGCGATGAAATCGCCGACGATCCGGTTGAACTGGTCGGGATCCTCCAGATTGATGGTGTGGCCGCAGTTCGGCATCACCGCCAGCGCCGCCGAAGGGATCTCGCGCTTCATCAGCAGCGAGGGCGCGAGACACGGCCAGTCCTCGTCGCCGGTCAGGACCAGGGTCGGCACCGTCATCGCCCGCATCCCCTCGACGAGGTCGTAGAGCGAGGGTCGCCGACCCTGGCAGCCGATCTGGGTGTTGGCCGAGCCCAAGGCAGAATGCTCGGCCAGCTCCTTCTTGAATTGGGCGAAGCCGCGTGGGTCCTTGTTCTCGAACTGCACGCGCGTGGGTCCGTAGGCGTATTTCTCGGCGAAGGCCGGCATGCCCTCCTGCAGCAGCGACTTGGCCACGACCTCGACCTCGGCCCGGAACTTGGCCTGCTGGTCCTTCTCGGCGCCGTAGCCCACACCCGCCACCACCAGCGACAGGGCACGCTTGGGATGACGGAGACCGAAGTGCAGGCTGGCAAAGCCGCCCATGGAGAGGCCGACGACATGGGCCTTGTCGATCTTGAGATGATCCATCACCGCCAGGATGTCGTCTGTGGCGCGGTCCTGGCTGTAACTCTCGGGCTTTTCCGGCACGTCGGACGGCGGATAGCCGCGGGCGCCGTAGGTGATGCAGCGATGGCGCTGGCCGAAATGGCGCATCTGTAGTTCCCACGAGCGATGGTCGGCGGCGAACTCGTGGACGAAGACGATGGGCACCCCTGCCCCCGTTTCCTCGAACCAAAGTTTCACGCCGTCGTCGGTCCTGGCATATGGCATCGTTTTCCTCCGGGTCGGCCCCGACAATAGCTCATGTGGCGGGCGCCGGCGGCAGTGATAGGCTTCCGTCATGAGCGAGATCGGAACCGGCCTGCAAAACGCCACGGGCATCCGCAACGCGGTCGCCCGCGCCGGATATGCCTTCGTCGAAGCCTCGGACATGCGCACTGCCCTCGTCCGGTTCGGGGCGCTGGCCGACTGGCCTGAATTCGCCGAAAGCTGGGGCGATCTCGAGGTCGACACCTACATGGGCGACGGCGGCCGCTACCGCCGCCGGCGCTTCGCCGTCTATGCCGCCCCCCGACAGGGCGCGATCGTGCGCGGGCCGCATCAGCCGCACTACCAGGGGCTCGACTACAACACGCTGAACGGCGGCATCGAACGCTGGTTCAAGCCGGTCGCCGACGAGATCGGCGACGGCGCCTCGATGCGCACCATCCTGGAGTACTGCCGCGCCCTCTTCAGCAAGCTGGCACCCGACGCGATCAAGTGGCACGTCGAGGTCCATCAGTTCCGCATCGAGGCCAAGCCCGGCCAGCACGGCAAGCCGACGCCCGAAGGCATGCACAGGGACGGCGTCGACTATGTGCTGGTGCTGCTGATCGACCGCCGCAACATCCGGAGCGGCACCACGACGGTGCATGATCTCGACAAGCGCGCGCTCGGCAGCTTCACCCTCACAGATCCGCTCGATGCCGCCCTGGTCGACGATCGCCGCTGCTATCACGGCGTGACGCCGGTCGAGCCCGAGAACCCCGCACAGCCCGCCTATCGCGACGTGCTGGTGGTGACGTTCCGAAAGAAGACCTAAGCCGCGATCTGCATCCTGGCGACGGTGCAGCTGACCGCAAAGATCGGAACCGGCTCGCAGAACTGCACCGTGCCCTTCGCCCCTTTCGCCGCCGCCGCCGCGGCGATGAAAGTCCGGATCTCGAAGCCGCCCTGACCGCCGTCGCGATAGGTCTCGGCGTCGGTATAGGAGAGCAGCGCCTGGCGATCGTTGGCCGTCCAACGGCGCAGGAATTCCTGGTCCCAGGCGGCATTGATCTTCCCCGAATCGGGCGTTGCCGGCCAATGCGAGATGCCGCCGGTGCCGATCAGCGCGATGCGTTCCGGAACGGCATCCGCTGCCGCGCGTAAAGCCTCGCCGAAGGCCCAGGCGCGTGCCAGCGGCGCCAGCGGCGGGCCTTGGCAATTGATGTTGGCCGGGATGATCGGCAGATCGTAGTTGGGCGTCAGGAAATGGAGCGGCACCGAGATGCCGTGGTCGAATTTCCACTCCTCGGCATAGGCCACGTCCACCGTCTGCATCACCCGCTCGATCAGCTTGCGTGACAGCGCCTTGTTGCCCGGCACCGTGGTGCGCTTGATCCGCAGGAACGCCTCGTCCTCGATCGGCCCCTCGTAGCTGTCGGCCATGCCGATCGCGAAAGCCGGCATGTTGTTCATGAAGAAATTGGCGAAATGCTCGGCCGCGATCACCACCAGCGCATCCGGCTTCGTCGCGCGGATCTCCTCGCCCATGCGCCCGAAAGCCGCCTCCACCGCCTGACGCGTCTGGGTGTCGGCCCGCTCGGCGCGGGCGGTGATGCCGGGGGCGTGGCTGCAGGCGCCGCAATAGATCAGGGGCATCAGCGTTTCTCCCGTTCATTCTTCAAGCGGGCATCGTGCGCCTCGACGCCCTCGTAGCCGGTCGCGGCATAGACACCCTCGCGCACCTGGCCGTGGTCCTTCAATCCCTGCCGCATGCGCTCGAGATAGTCCGGCCATTCGATCTTGTGCAGGGCGGCGAAGTGCATCAGCAGCTGGCCGTTCACGCCCAGCACATAGAGCAACCCGATGTCGGGCTTTGTCAGTGCGCCCTTCTCCTCGTCCGTGAGCTGATACTCGGCCAGCACTGCATCCCTCCCCGCGGAAAAACGCTCGCGGGTGCGCGGGTCGCGGTTGAGCTCGTAGATCAGCTTCTGAACCTGATAGAGACTCATCAGTCGAGCTTCACGCCCGAGGTCTTCACGATCTCGCCCCAGCGCGCGCGTTCGGGCGGAATGAACGCGGTGAACGACGCCACGGAATTGCCGACCAGACGCACGCCGCGGGCGGCGAACTGCTCGACCATCTTGGGATCCTTCAGGATCTTCGCAGTCGCGGCGTTGAGCCTGTCCACGATCTCCTTGGGCGTGCCGGCCGGCGCCACCAGCGCGAACCACGACGACGCCTCGAAACCCGGCAGGCCCGCTTCGGCCGCCGTCGGCACGTCGGGCAGAATCGCCATGCGCTGCGGGGCGGCCCAGGCGAGCGCGGTCAGGGTGCCATTCCTGATGTGGCCGATGACCAGCGGCGGATTGTCGACGAGCCCGTCGATCTGGCCTGCGACGAGATCCTGAACCGCGGGTGCCGCGCCCTTGTAGGGCACGTGCGCCAACTTGATCTTGGCCGCCTGCTCCAGCAGCACGACGGCGAGATGGGTCGTGGTGCCGTTGCCGGCCGAGCCGAAGTTGAGCTTGCCGGGCTCGGCCTTGGCCTTGTCGATCAGCGCCTTCAGCGTCTTGAGGCCGGTCTTCGGGTTGACCACCACGATATTGGGCATGTCGCCCACCACGGTGATGGGGGCGAAGGCCTTGGCTGGATCGAACGGCATCTTGGAATAGAGGAACTCGTTGATCGTCAGGATGCCGGCCGAGGCCAGCAGCAGCGTGTAGCCGTCGGGATCGGCCTTGGCGACGAGATCGGCGCCGATGTTGCCGCCGGCGCCGGGCTTGTTCTCGATGATGACCTGCTGCCCCAGCGCCTCCTGCAGCCCGGGCTGGATCGCCCGCGCCAGCACGTCGGCAACGCCGCCCGGCGGGAACGGCGCCACGATGCGGATCGGCTTGGTTGGATAAGTCTGGGCACCGGCGGCCGTCGCGAACAGAACGCCGAGGACTCCGATCAATACGCTTATGCGCTTCATTGTTGTTTCCTCCCTGTTTTGCCGACTCTACCCCCCGATCGTCACGCCCGCATCGGCGATGAGGGTCTGGCCGGTGATGAAGGCGCCGGCCTTGCCGGCCAGCAGGACGGCGAGGCCCGCGATGTCATCAGGCTCGCCGATGCGGCGCAGCGGCGCGGTCGCCAGGCGCTTTTCGAGATACTTGGGATCGTCCCACAGCGCCTTGGCGAAGTCGGTCTTCACCAGGCCGGGGGCGATGGTGTTCACGCGGATATTGTCGGGCCCGTATTCCAGCGCGAGGTTGCGCGCGAGCTGCATGTCGGCCGCCTTGGAGATGCAGTAGGCGCCGATCACCGGCGATCCGCGCACGCCGCCGATCGACGACACGATCATGATCGAGCCGTCCTTCTTGGCCCGCATGTCGGGCAGGCAAAGGTTCACCATCCACATGTTGGACAGGATGTTGTTGTGCATCACCTTCATGAAGACGTCGTCGGGCAGCTTCTCGTTCGGCCCGTAGTAGGGATTGGATGCCGCATTGCACACCAGCACGTCGACCGGCCCGAGCTGCTTCTTCGTCTCGGCAAACAGCCGCTCGACCTGGGCCTTGTTGGAGATGTTGCAGGGGATCACCGTGGCCTGGCCGCCGGCCGCCCGGATCTCGGCCGCCGCCTCCTCGCAGGCCGGCGCCTTGCGCGACGACACCACGACCTTGGCGCCCTGGAGTGCCAGATGCATCGCAATCGACTTGCCGATGCCCTTGCTCGAGCCGGTGACGACGGCGACCTTGCCGGTGAGGTCGAAAAGCGGCGATGCCATTTGCGCGTTCCTCCAGATGTGTTGTCCAACAGATAGCAAATTAACGGGCATGAGGTGCCCGGAATCTGTCCGGGTCGGCGCGCTGGCGCCCGGCGCCGTTCCCGCTGTAGAATCCGCCAATGACCCCGCACCGATCGACGATCTGCAAGGGATGCTGGCAGCAGATGCGCGTACCCATACCGCTGAGGGGGGTGTTGTCGGTGCCGTTTCGCGTCTTCGGCATTCGTCCCAGCCGGATGAACCCGAACACCTGCACGATCTGCGAGCTCATGTTCACGCGGGTGATGAAGGCCCGCAAGGTCACCATCGATGCGACCATCCTGTTCGCCGACCTCCGGTCCTACACCAGCCTGTCCCAGTCGCTGTCCTCGGCCGAGATGGGCGGCCTGCTCGATTCCTTCTACGACGACTGCGCCAACGCGATCTGGCAGTTCGACGGTCTGCTCAACAAGACCATCGGCGACGCCGTGATGGCCGTTTTCAATTTTCCCATCCGGCAGGAGGATCACGCCCGGCAAGCGGTCCTCGCGGCGCGCGAGATCCAGCGGGCGTTTTACGCCAGACGGGCGGAGTTTTCCGGTCCGTCCGACGGGACGCTCAGCGTCGGCGTCGGCATTCATTCAGGTGAGCTCAGTTTCGGCGAGTTCGGCCGTTCCCATCGCGACCTGACGGCCATCGGCACGGTGGTCAATACCGCTTCGCGCGCCCAATCCGCCGCCGGCGCCGGCCAGATCCTGGTCACGCAGGCCGTCTACGAGCAGGCCCGATCCGAGCTGCCGGACAGCACCGCCAGGGAGTACGAGCTCAAGGGGTTCGACGCGCCCGTTCGGCTCTACGCCGCTTGAGGCTGCCATGACCCAGCTAAGCCTGCAGAACCCGCTGTTCGCCACCTACGCCATCGCCGCCACGCTGATGATCCTGAAGGCCGTCGGCATGTCGTGGCTCACCGTCGTGCGCATGATGCAGGAGAAGGGCGGCTTCCGCTCGCCGGAGGATCTCCGGAAGACTCCGCTCAACCCCGCCCCCGATCCGAAACAGCTCGAGCCCAACGAGCGCGTGGACCGCATCCGGCGGATCCAGATGAATGACCTGGAGAACCTGCCGTTCTTCCTGGTCGCGGGTTTCCTCTACGTCCTCACCGAGCCGTCGCTGCTGCTGGCGCGCCTGCTGCTCTACGGCTACGTGGCGTCGCGGCTGCTGCACTTCGCCGCCTATTTCACCGGCCAGACCCACGACATGCGCGCCACCTTGTGGACGGTGGGCTCGCTCATTCTGATCTTCATGACCGTCAGGACGCTCCTCGTGGCGCTCGGCGTCTAGATCGGGATGATATCAGTTCGAATCGGTTGGCAGATCTTCGCGGAGCTCCAATCATCGTCTTCCGGACCGCTCGCATCCCGCGCGCTCATGATCAAGAGCG
>NZ_SCVH01000162.1 GCF_004296935.1 Reyranella sp. | reverse complement strand
CTGAACCGCAGGACGGCGCCACACGGCGCGCGGCGATGCAGGCGACCAACCCCGTCTACATTCCGCGCAACCACCGCGTCGAGGCGGTGCTGGCCGCCGCCATCGAGCATGACGACTACGCGCCGTTCGAGGAGATGATGACGGTGCTGGCGCGGCCCTTCGAGGAGCGGCCCGAGTTCGCGGCCTACGCCCTGCCGCCGACGGGCGACCAGAGCGGCTACAAGACCTTCTGCGGCACCTGATGCCGCGCATCGTCTCCCCGGTTTCGCTGGCGCTGGTCGTATCGGCGTCCCTGTTCGCCGCCACCCCGGCGCGGGCCGATGCGATCGACGGCAACTGGTGCCACGAGGACGGACGGCGGCTCACCATCAAGGGACCGCAGCTCACGACGCCGGCGGGGGCCGAGATCCAGGGCGACTACGACCGCCACGGCTTCGCCTATGTCGCGCCGGCGGCCGAGCCGGATGGCGGCGCCACCATTTCGATGGTGCTGCTGAGCGAGACCCAGATGCGTATGAAGGCGCCGTCCAATCCCGACCAGCTGTGGCGTCGCTGCGGCACCAGGCCGATCAGCTAGCGGGCCCCGGGTTCATGCTGCGTTTCGCCTCCTTCTTTCTCGCGTGGCTGCTGGCCGGCGCCGCTTCCGCCCAGCCGGTGCCGGCGACGCTGGCCTGCGGCGGCAGCGAGCCGTTCTGGAGCCTGGCGATCACGGCAGGCAAGGCCCGCCTCGAGGCACCCGAACCGGCGCTGCTGAAAGGCGGCAGCGACTTCGCCGGCAAGGCGACGCCGATCGCCAACCAGCGCCCGGGCACTGTCGTGTGGCGCGGCCGCGCCGCCGGCGCCGGCAACGACTTGGTGGCGGTGATCGAGCGCCAGGCCTGCCCGGCGCCCGGCGGCCGGGACGATCTCTTCCGTGTCCTGCTCTCGCTGCCCGACGGCACCGCGCTCGCGGGCTGCTGCCGCTAGTAGCGGAAGGTGACGCCGACAGTGAAGAACTTGGCGTTCACCGTGTCGAAGTAGCTGCCGCCCAGGAGATCGAATTCGAGCGCCCCGTCGTTCGGCCGCCAGCGCAGGCCCATCTGCACGCCGGTGTAGCCCGGCTCGCGGCCGAACACTTCCAGCATCAGGCTGACTTCCTCCCAGCCGATCTTGCTTTCGATCTGGGCGCCGTAGAAGAAGCCGCTCTGGGACTCGGCGATTCGGATGAACTGCCAGCCGGCGTTGAGGTTGATCCGCGCCTTGTCGTTGAGCGGGATCGACACCGGCATGATCAGTGTGCCCAGTTCGAACTCGCCGGTCGCCACGTTGACGCCGCCGTTGAAGGCGAGGCCGAGCCCGACGCCGGTGTCCTGCGGGATCAGATTGACCTTGAGTGCCGGTCCAAGCAGCTGGTCGGAGCCCGGCGTGCCGCCGAACCAGACGTGCTGGAACTGCAGGCCGAACTCGAGCCGGGGCAGGGAGGAGAGCGTGCAGGTGTTGGTGGCATTGGCGTAGCCACCGCCGACCTCCATGCTGAAGCCCGTTACCCAGGTCTCGAGCTGGCAGGTGCCGGGATCGACGACTTCGGAGTCATCGACGATCTGGGCGCCGCCCGCCGCCCAGGCCACCGGCCCCGGCGCCAGGACCGGGAAGAGGGGCAGAGACAACAGGAGGAAGGCGAGGAAAACGACGGAACGATTTTTCATGACAGACTCGCGGTGCAACTCGATCGTCACCACGAGCCTGTAGCCAACGCCCGCCGCCACGCTGGACGCGGGCGGACAGGAACCGGTTCCTACATCGGGGCACCCCGCCCAATGCGCTCGCGTGTGACCGCGGTTGGTGGCAGGTCTCCTGGCTCGCGGGTCCCAGCTCTCGACCGCCTTCCCGGGAACCTGTCGGTCCCCAGTGGCACGTCCGGTCTCGAGCTCGCCGCTTACAGTTGCGGGGGCAGCCGCGGCATCGCACCCAAAGATGCACCGCGTTCCCTATTGTTCCCTTGCGGGAACCACCAAGGCCATGCTGGCAGCAGCGATTCGCAGCGTCAAGCTTCGCTGCGTCAGGCTAAATCCTCGAGTCGCGCCGGATACGCTCGAGCTCCGCCTCGCTCGGTGTGTAGGCGGGCGCCCTGGGGTCGAAGGACGTCCAGCCGTCGCGGCGATAGTCGCGGGCTCGCGCCTGCGGATCGATCGGCGTGTAGCGATCGAGGATCGCCTGGATCCGGGCGCCGTCCTTGCCGGCCACGCGCGCGCTCACCAGGGTGCAGCCGCGCCGCACCGCCTCGGAATAGACGTCGGCGTGTTCCTGCGACAGGCCGGCATCGACCAGGGCGCCGACGATGCCGCCTGCCGCCGCGCCTGCCGCCGCGCCGACTGCGATGCTGGCGAGCCAGCCTGCCGCCACCACCGGACCGAGGCCCGGGATGGTGAGGATGCCGAGGCCGGCCAGCAGCCCGGCGCCGCCGCCCAGCGCGCCGCCCAACCCGATGCCGGTGGCCGCGTCGGGAAACTTCTCCACGTCGTCGAGTTCAGCGCTGACGCACGTGTTGGCGACCAGGCTGATGTCCTTGGCCGGCACGCCGGCGGCTTCCAGCGCCGCAACGGCCTCGCGGGCATGGGCGTGGGTGTCATAGGCGCGGCTGACGGTTTTCATGGTCGTGCACTTATCCTAGTCCAGATCGACTACTCTGTCTTCGCGGCGAGACGAGGGGGAACGATCATTCAAATCAGGCATCTGCTTCTGTCGGTCATCGGCCTGATGCTTCTTCGTGCCGTACCGGCCGGTGCCGACGATTTCCGGAACTGGACCGGCTTCTACATCGGCGGCCATGCCGGTGCGATGTCGGGCCTGACCCATTTTTCCGACCCCGACGGGCCCGGCCTGTTCGGCGGCAACGTCAACACGCCGGGTTTCCTGGCGGGCGTCCAGCTCGGCTACAACTGGCAGGTCCGCCCGCAACTGGTCATCGGCCTCGAGGCCGACGCCAGCCTGGTGGCGGCGAGCGGCACCAACACCTGCCTGCAATCCTCGATCCAGGTCGTGGGCGCCAACTGCAAGGTGACGCCGCGCGAGATCGCGACGCTCGCGGGCCGCTTCGGCATCCTCACCGAACCGCGCGGCCGGACGTTGCTCTATGCCAAGGCGGGTGCCGCCTGGATGCGCTCCGACAGCGCCATCAACCAGAACAACTCCGTCAACAGCCTGGACCAGGGCTTCCTCGACAACGGGATCACCTTCACCGACGTGCCCGACCAGGCCGGTCCGCTGAACGCCTCGATCAGCGCCTGGGGCGCGACGGTGGGCGCCGGCGTCGAATATGCGCTCTCGTCCTCGTGGTCGCTCAAGATGGAATACGACTACCTCCGCTTCGGCGGCATGGGCATGGGCACGCCGCCCAGCAGCACGGTGACGATCGACGGCAACGTCACCAACGATCCCTCCAGCGGCACGTCGAGCATCACCCAGAACATCCACCTCGTGAAGGTGGGCCTGAACTACCGCTTCGGCGCCGGCTCTTCCTCCGGCGGGCCGGCGGACGATGCGCCGGCCGCGCCGCCCTTCACGCCGGGCTGGGAGTTCGAGACCGGCGCGCGCTACTGGTACAGCTCGGGCTCGTACCAGAACTCCAACGGCGCGCCCTATGCGCTGGTCTCGCGCCTGACCTACGACAACATGACGGCGCATTCGGGCGAGCTCTTCGCCCGAGCCGATGCGCCCTTCGGCCTGTTCGTGAAGGGCTTCATCGGCGGCGGCGCCATCACCGGCGGGCAGATGTACGACGAGGACTGGGGCCTCGCCTCGACGCTGGCGTCGGTTCCCACCGGCTACGAGATCACCCAGTCGGATCTCGTGGGCTCGCTCGCCTACCTGACCGGCGACATCGGCTACAACCTGATGCAGGGCCGCGACCACAAGGTGGGCGTCTTCGTCGGCTACAACATCTACCAGGCGACCATGAACGCCATGGGCTGCAACCAGCTCGTGGCGCCCTCGTCGGGCCTCTGCTCACCGGCCGCCCCGCCGACCCAGAACCTGGTCAGCCAGATCGACAGGTGGCAGTCGATCCGGCTCGGCGTCTCGGCCGAGGCGAGCCTGTGGGAGCGTTTCAAGCTCGGCGGCGATTTCGCCTTCCTGCCCTATGTCAATTACAACGGGCTCGACGCCCACCGCGCCCGCGGCCTCAATTTTCCCTGGTCGGGCACGGGCAACGGCGTGCAGACCGAGCTCGTCGCCTCCTACGGCGTGACCGACGCCTTCACCGTCGGCATCGGCGGTCGCTACTGGGCGATGTGGACCAACGTCGCGGCGCAAGCCGATCTGCCGACCAACATCGTGAACGCCAGCATGGATCGCTACGGCGTTTTCGTGCAGGCCTCCTACAAGTTCAACGCGCCGCGGTAGGCGGCGTCGGAGACGAAGATGGTGGCCTGGCCAGGAGACAATTTGTGAAATGAATCCTTCTAGAGGTGCGGCCATGACCGATCGCGCATTGCTGCGGGCGCAGGGCGAGGTCCTGCGCCAAAAACTGTTCGGCGACGACGACGGCGCGCCCGCCCTCATGCGGACGCTCAACACCGAGGCGGTCTATGGCGCGATCTGGAGCCGGCCGGGCCTGGCACTCGACGACCGCATGGTGTGCGCGCTGGCGGCGCTGGGCGCCGTTCAGCGCCTGCCCAGGCTCGGCCGCCATGTCGTCGCGGCGCTCGACCTCGGCCTGTCGGCGCGGGCGATCGTCGAAATCCTGATCCAGATCGGCATCTATGCCGGCTTCGCCGCATCGGAAGAGGCGGTCGAGGCGGCCGCCAAGGTTTTTGCCGCCCGCGGCGTGGCGATGCCGGAGGAGACGGCGCGCGAGGACTCGCTCGAAGCCTTGAGCGCGCGCGGCCGCGAGTTGATGCAGAAGCTCCACGGGTCGCGCGCCTCCGAAGGCTATGCCGCGCCCGGCAACGACGTGACGGGCGCGCTCTATCCGCTGGCGGTGCAATACGGCTACGGCGAGATCTGGTTCCGTCCGGGTCTCGATCTCCGGCGCCGCGCGCTGGTCGCGGTGGCGGCGTTCACGGCGCTGAAGCTCGACGGCCAGGTGAAGAAGTTCGGCCAGTCGGCGCTCAACATGGGCCTCAGCCGCACCGAAGTGATCGAGGCGGTGATCCAGACCGCGCCGCTCAGCGGCTTCGCGCCCGCGCTCAATGCGCTGGGCGGCTTGAGCGAGGTGCTGGGCGGGGCGTCCTGATATTGCGGTGCCAGCCGCATTGACTCCCGCCTCCGCCTCAGCCGCAATGCTTCGGAACTGATCCCGAAAGGGCCGCGCATGGACCGTCTCGAGCGCGCCGATCCTCTTTTGAACGATCCCGTCGCCCGCGCCCGCGCGCTGGGGCCCGCCGTCGCCGTCGCGTCCGACGAGATCGAGCGGACGCGCCGCCTGCCGCCGGCGCTGCTGTCGGTGTTGCACGAGGCGCGGCTGTTCCGGCTGCTGCTGCCGCGTTCGGCCGGCGGCGAGGAGGTGACGCCGGGCGAATATCTCGCCGCGGTCGAGGAGGTGGCGCGCCACGATGCCTCGGTCGCCTGGAACCTGTTCGTCGGCAACAGCTCGGCGCTGGTCGGCGCCTATATCGCGCTCGACGTGGCGCGCGAGATCTGGGGCGATCCGCACACCGTCGTGAGCTGGGGCCCGCCCAACGCGGCGCGCGCCAAGGCGGTGCCCGGCGGCTACCGCATCACGGGCCGCTGGGATTTCGCCAGCGGCTGCCGTGCCGCCAACTGGATGGGCGCGCACGGCCTGGTCGAGGAGGCGGACGGCACGCTCAGGCTCAACAGCTACGGAAGGCCGGGCCAGCGCATCCTGCTCTGCCGGGCCGAGCAGGCGACGTTGATCGACACCTGGGACACCATCGGGCTCCGCGGCACGGCGTCGGACTCCTACACCTTCGACGACCTGTTCATCCCCGAGGCCTATTCGAGCCAGCGCGAGGATCCGGCGCTGCGGCGCGAGACCGGGCCGCTCTATTCCTTCACCCACGCCGGGCTCTATGCCGTGGGCGTGGCCGGCGTGGCCTTCGGCATCGCCCGCGCCATGCTGGAGGCGCTGGTCGAGCTCGCCACCACCAAGGCGCCGCGCAATCTCGGCCGCATGGCCGACAGCCCCACGGTGCAGGCCGAGGTGGCGCGCACCGAGGCGCGGCTGGGCGCGGCCCGGGCCTATCTGCTCGACATCGTCGGCACCTTGTATGAGCGCGCCAGGCCCGAGGCGCCGATGGACATTCCCGACCGGGCGCGCGTGCGCCTCGGGTGCACCCACGCCATCCACACCGCCATCGAGGCGGCGGACTATGTCTACAAGGCCTGCGGCGTCGACGGCATCTTTCCCGGCAGTCCCTTCGAGCGCCGCTTCCGCGACATGCACACGCTCAGCCAGCAGATCCAGGCGCGCGGCGCCCACTACGAGGCGGTGGGCCACGTCCTGCTCGGCGGCAAGCCTGTGGTGTTTCTGTAGGGAGTCATGGCTGGGAGCGCGCCACTCCAGTGGCGCTCAAGGTCATGATGCGCCACTGGAGTGGCGCGCTCCCAGCACATGAGAGTCGCTTTGCGGCCCGAAGCCGCCCTATGATGGCGGCGAGGATCGAGCGCCCGCAGAGGCGCGCACCCGGGAGACGCGTCGATGGGCCTGGCCCTTGTATAGTTATATTGCGCGACGGCTGGCCTTCGGGGCGCTGACGATCGTCGGCGTGTCGATCATGGTCTTCGTGGTCATGCGTATCCTGCCCGGCGATCCGCTGGTGGCGATCTTCGGGCCCGAGGGCATGACCAAGCTCACCGAGGAGCAGCGCGCCAACTTCATGAAGGACCTCGGCCTCAGCGATCCGCTGTGGGTGCAGTATTTCGACTGGGTGAAGGCCATCCTGGCCGGCAACTTCGGCCGCTCGTTCTTCCGCTCCGAGAATGTTGCCGACATGATCCTGCGGCGCGGCCCGCTCACCGCCGAGATCGCGCTGCTGTCGGTCCTGATCTCGTGGGTCGTGGGCATCCCGGTGGCGATCGTGAGCGCGCTCAAGCCCAACAGCCTGGCCGACAGCGCCGTGCGCTTCGTCAGCATCTTGTTTTTGGCGGTGCCGGGCTTCTGGATCGGCATGCTGATCGTGCTGGGGCTGCTGTTCTGGTTCGGCTACCGCGCGCCGATGGCGGGCGCGGCGCTGTTCGTCGATCCGATCGCCAACCTGCAGATCGTGATCGGCCCGGCGATCGTGCTGGGCCTGGGGCAGGCGGCCTATATCGCGCGCATGGCGCGCTCCAGCCTGCTGGAAGTGATCCGGGAAGACTATGTCCGGACGGCCCGCGCCAAGGGGCTGAACGGCCGGCTGGTGATCTCGCTGCACGCGCTGCCCAACGCCATGCTGCCGGTGATCACGCTGTCGGGCGTGCTGATGGGGCTGGTGCTGGCGGGCTCGATCCCGGTCGAGCGCGCCTTCGGCACGCCGGGACTGGGCTTCGCCATGTTCACGGCCGTCAGCGAGCGCGACGTCTTCGTCATGCAGAACCTGGTGTTCCTCTATGCCGTGGTGTTCGTGGTGCTGAACATCCTGGTCGACCTCGCCATCGCCCTGCTCGATCCCCGGATCCGTTACCGATGACCGTCACCTCTCCCCTCGATCCGTCGCTGCCCGTGGCGCCCTCGCGGCTCAGGACTTTCCTGGCCGGAGTCCGCCGCTTCTTCCGCAGCGCGCCGCTCTCGGCCTTCTGGGGCTGCGTTGCCGCCGCCATCGTCGTCATGTCGGTCGCGGCCCCCGTCATCGCGCCCTATCCGCCGCTGAAGTCGGACTTCCGCGCCATGCAGAAGCCGCCGGATGAAAAGCACTGGTTCGGCACCGACCAGATCGGCCGCGATACGCTCAGCCGCGTGATCTACGGCAGCCAGGCCTCGCTCACCGTGGCGTTTGGCGCAGTCCTGTTCGGCACCACCCTGGGCGCGCTGTGGGGGCTGGCCTGCGGCTATTTCGGCGGCCGCTTCGACATGTTCAGCCAGCGGCTGATCGAATTCCTGCAATCCTTCCCCGACCTGATATTGGCGATGGCGATCGCCATGGCGCTCGGAGGTGGCCTCGGCACGGTGATCGTGGCCATTGCCGTCACGCGCATCCCGTTCGGCGGCCGCGTCATCCGCTCGGTCGTGCTGTCGCTCAAGGAGATGCAATACGTCGAGGCGGCGCGCGGGCTCGGCGCCTCGCACAAGCGCCTGATGTTCCGCCACATCCTGCCGCAATGCGTGGCGCCCTATCTCATTCTCGCCACCACCCATCTCGGCGTCGCCATCGTCATCGAGGCGTCCCTGGGCTTCCTGGGCGTCGGCATCCCGCCACCCAATCCCACCTGGGGCAACATGCTGTCGGATGCGCTCAACTCCGGCCTGGTGCCGCCGTGGTGGCTGGTGTTCTTCCCCGGTGCCGCCATCACCTTGACCGTGCTCGCCTTCAACCTGCTGGGCGACGGCATCCGCGACATGCTCGATCCCAGGCTGCGCGGGTCGGTCTGAGACTCATCCTCCTCCCCATTCAAATGGGGAGGTGTCAGCGTCTTACGCTGACGGAGGGGTCATGGGCCGCAACGGGGATTTCCGACCCCTCCGTCGGCCTATGAGGCCGACACCTCCCCATTTGAATGGGGAGGGGAGTCTTTCGCTAAGCCGCCGGGGCCTTCAGCGGGAACGTCACACCGCCGTCGTGCAGGTGGCACGAGGCCCAGTGGCCGGGCTTGACCTCGGCGAGGGTCGGCACGTCGACCTTGCAGCGTGGCATGGCGTAGGGGCAGCGGGTGTGGAAGTGGCAGCCCGGCGGCGGATTGATCGGGCTCGGCACGTCGCCGGTGAGGATCACGCGCTTGCGGCCGCGCATGCCCGACTTGGGGATCGGCACCGCCGAGAGGAGCGCCTCGGAGTAGGGATGCAGCGGCATCTCGAACAGGCTCTTCTTGTCGGTCATCTCGACGATGCGGCCGAGATACATCACCGCGACGCGATGGCTGATGTGCTCGACCACGGCGAGGTCGTGGGCGACGAACAGGTAGGAGAGCTTGAACTCCTCCTGCAGGTCGATCAGCAGGTTGATGATCTGGGCCTGGATCGAGACGTCGAGCGCCGACACCGGCTCGTCGCCCACGATCAGCTCGGGGCTCAAGGCGAGCGCGCGGGCGATGCCGATGCGCTGGCGCTGGCCGCCGGAGAATTCGTGCGGGTAGGAGAGCATGGCCGCCGGCCGGAGGCCGACGCGCTCGAACAGGTAGGCGACGCGCTGGCGGCGCTCGGCGGGCGTGCCGACATCGTGGATGATCAGCGGCTCGCCCACGATCTCGCCCGCCGTCATGCGCGGGTTCAGCGAGGCGTAGGGATCCTGGTAGATCATCTGCATGCGCCGCCGGTAGGGCAGCATGTGCTGGGCGTCGAGCCCGGTGATGTCCTCGCCGCCGACGCGGATGGTGCCGCCGGTCGGCTCGAGCAGTTTCAGGAGCGTGCGGCCGACCGTCGACTTGCCGCAGCCGCTTTCGCCGACCAGGCCCAGGGTCTCGCCGCGCTCCAATCGGAACGACACGCCGTCGACGGCGTAGACGTGGCCCGAGACGCGGCTGAACACGCCCTTGTGGATCGGGAAGTGCTTCTTCAGGCCGGAGACTTCGAGGAGGGGAGCACTCATGCCGCGCCTCCGAGCAATCGATCGGCGTGCCAGCAGGCGACCCAGTGGCCGGGCCGTTGTTCCTCCAGCACCGGCGTCTCGCCGCGGCAGCGGTCGGTGGCGAAGCCGCAGCGCGGCGCGAAGCTGCAGCCGGGCGGCAGGTCGAACAGCGACGGCACCATGCCCTTGATCTCGTTCAGTCGCGCCCGCGCGCCGTTGCTCTGCGCCGCGGCATCGAGGTGTGGAATCGAGCCCAGCAGGCCCTTGGTGTAGGGGTGGCCGGGATTGTCGAACAGGTCGGCGGCGGGCGCCTCCTCGACCTTGCGGCCGGCGTACATGACCACGACGCGGTCGGCGTTCTCGGCGACCACGCCCATGTCGTGGGTGATCAGCACGATGGCGGTGCCGTAGGTCTCCTGCAGCTCGCGCATCAGGTCGAGGATCTGGGCCTGGATGGTGACGTCGAGCGCCGTCGTCGGCTCGTCGGCGATCAGCACCTTGGGATTGCACGACAGCGCCATGGCGATCATGACGCGCTGGCGCATGCCGCCCGACATCTGGTGCGGGTAGGCATGGACGCGGCGCTCGGGCTCGGGGATGTAGACGCGGCGCAGCATTTCCACGGCGCGGTCCATCGCCTCCTTGCGCGACAGGCCCTGGTGCAGCGCGATCGCCTCGCTCACCTGGCGGCCGATGGTGAACAGCGGGTTGAGCGAGGTCATCGGCTCCTGGAAGATCATCGAGATCTCGTTGCCGCGGATGCGCTCCATCTCGGGCTCGTCGAGCTCGAGCAGGTTCCTGCCCTCGAAGCGGATCGCGCCGCCGACGATGCGGCCGGGCGGGTTGGCGACCAGGCGCAAAATCGACAGCGCCGACACGCTCTTGCCGCAGCCCGACTCGCCCACGACGCCGAGGGTTTCGCCGCTCTTGAGGTCATAGGAAACGCCGTCGACCGCACGCACGGTACCGACCGCGGTGAAGAAATGGGTCTGGAGGTTATCGACCTGGAGGATTGTCCGCGACGCCATCGACTCCCTTGATTTTATCGTGTTAGCCTTTGGTCCACAGAACAAGATGGACAAGCCATCAGAGCATACTGTGCTCGGTCTGCAAAAGACCAAATGGGAGGAAGTGCGATGACGGAGTATGATTCCAAGCGTTCCCGCGTAAATCGTCGAAACTTCGTAAAGGGTGCCGCCGCCATGGGCGCCCTGGGCGGAGCGGGCGCCTTCGGCCTGCCGTTCCATGCTTGGGCGCAGGGCGTGCCCATGCAGTACGACGGCTCGAAGTTCCAGCTCCGGGCCGCCGAGCCCAACGCGAAATCGGGCGGCGTGCTGAAGTACGGCATCACCAGCCGGCCGCCGCATTTCGACTTCCACCAGTCGGGTACCATCAACAGCCTGGGCAGCCAGGGTTGCATGTTCGACAACCTGATCCGGCGCGATCCGCGCGACAGCGGCCAGACCATCATTCCCGACCTGGCGCACAGCTGGGACATCGCCAAGGACGGCAAGACCTACACCTTCATGCTGCGCAAGGACGTGCAGTTCCATGACGGCGCCGAGATGACCTCGGACGACGTCAAGGCCACCTTCGACCGCATCGCCAAGCCGCCGCAGGGCATCAGCATCCCGCGCAGCACGCTGTTCGCGGCGGTGAGCGAGATCACCACGCCCGACAAGTACACCGTGCAGTTCAAGCTCGCCGAGCCCCGGCCGCCCGCCTTCATCATGGGCGCGCTCGCCAGCGGCTGGAACGGCATCGTGCGCAGGAAGACGCTGGAGGACAACGGCTACAACCTGCGCCGCGTCGTCGACATCCCCGGCACCGGCCCGTTCAAGAGCCAGCGCCGCGTCGAGGCCGAGATC
Organism: Reyranella sp.; assembly: GCF_004296935.1. GTDB lineage: Bacteria > Pseudomonadota > Alphaproteobacteria > Reyranellales > Reyranellaceae > Reyranella. The sequence goes on along the minus strand of NZ_SCVH01000162.1, from coordinate 32,361 downwards.
TGGGTGATGGAGAAGTGGAAGAACTACTGGAACAAGGGCCTGCCCTATCTCGACGGCGTCGAGTTCTATCACGCGCTGCCGTTTTCGCCCGAGCTCGGCTCCGCGCTGCTGTCGGGTCGCGTCGACTATGCCCGCCTGCTGGATCCCGGCTCGCTGCGCAAGGTCAAGGCGACGCCGGGCATGTCCGGCGCCGACTTCTACCAGAGCGTCATCCAGGCGACCTGGATGAACAACAAGAAGAAGCCGCTGGACGATCCCCGGGTCCGCCGCGCTTTCCATCTCGTGCTCGACAAGCCGGTGCTGGTCGACGTGGTGAAGGACATCGCGCCGATGATGGTCGGCGGCTTCATCTACCCGTTCTCGGACTTCGCCACGCCCAAGGCGGAACTCAGCAAGCGGCTGGGCTACCAGCCCGACCCGACCGCCTCGATCAAGGAGGCCAAGGCGCTGATGAAGGCGGCGGGCTACGAGAAGGGCATCACCGGGCTCGACTACCTGGTGCGTGAGGTCGCGAGCTTCAAGCTGTGGTCGCAGGCCATCCAGGCGATGCTGCAGCAGACCCTCAACGTGCAGACCAACATCCGCACCGCCGTCGAATCGGTGTGGTTCGACGACGTCCGTTCCGGCAAGTTCGACCTCGCCATCGGCGCCATCGTGTCGACGCTGCTCGACCCGTCCGACTATTTCAACGCCTGGTACGGCAAGGGCGGTCCGCAGAACTACTCGGCCTGGGACAATCCGAGGTTCATCGCGCTCCTGCCGCAGATCGACCGCGAGGTCGACGCCAAGAAGCGTCTCGACCTGATCCGTCAGGCCGAGGCCATCATGGAGGAAGATCCCCCGTTGCTGCCGATGTCGTGGGAGAAGATCAACGACGGCTGGTACAACTACGTGAAGGGCCACAATCCGAAGGATTACTTCGGCATCTACGACGTCGTGCGGCTCGATACCTTCTGGCTCGACAAGTAGCCTGCCGAGACCCAAGGGAATGAAAGCGGCCGTCGCATGCCTCGCGACGGCCGTCTTCATGTCTGCGTCCGCCCCTGAAGCGCGGGCCGACGAGGGCGGCTCCGGCTTCTGGCTGCCCGGTTCCTTTGCCGCCCAGGCCGCGGTGCCGGTGGCCCGCGGCTTCACGGTCGAGACGAGCTACTATCACGCCACCGCGAACACCGACCCGACGCTCAACGTCACGCGCGGCAGCAACGTCACGTCCGGGCTCAATACGTCGTCGAACTTCCTCTCGGTGACGCCGACCTATGCGCTGGCGACGCCGGGGCTGGGCGGCCAGCTCGAGCTCAGCGTCACGTTCCTGATGGGCAACTACACGGCGGCCGACCCGGGAACGACGTTTTCGGATTCGATGACGGCGGTGGGCGATCTCTCCCCGAGTGCCACCCAGAAATGGACCGTGGGCGCGCACAATTTCATGGCCTACGCGGCGGCCAACGTTCCGGTCGGCGGCTACGACCCGTCGCGGCTGGCGACGACGGGGCTCGGTTACTGGGCGGTCGACGGCGGGGCGGGCTACACCTACTTCGACGAGGCGAAGGGCCACGAGTTCTCTGCCGTTCTGGGCCTCACCTACAATTTCATGAACCCGAACACCGCCTACCAGACCGGCATCGACCTGCATCTCGACCTGTCGGCCTCCCAGTACCTCAACGACAGGTTCTATGCCGGGGTCGCGGGCTACTTCTACAACCAGATCACCGGCGACAGCGGCGCGGGCGCGGTGCTGGGTCCCTTCCTGGGGCGCGTGGCGGGGGTCGGGCCGCAGGTCGGCTACGACTTTTCCCTGGGCGGGCGCGAGGGCACGCTCAGTGCCCGGGCCTACTACGAGTTCGCGGCCCAGAACCGGCCCTATGGCTGGAACGCCTGGTTGACGCTGTCGATCGCTCTTGGCGCGCCGGAGAAGAAGCCGCGCGCGCTATAGAAGGCGTTACATTCACTCCGACAAATCCTCCCGACTTGGATACTCTCGGCGCATGGAGTCTTCCGGCCGACCGACGGGTTCGCGTGTTTCCGACGCCGCCTTCTATTTCATTGCCGGCTTCTGTGGCCTGGCCGGGGGCATCGTCGGGGCGGCCTTCCATCTCACCGTCGATGCGTTGCTGCGCTGGCCGGCCTGGCTGGTCGCGCGCTTCGGCAGCGGCACCGAGACGATCCTGATGGCCGCGGCGATCGCCGCGACCGGGCTGCTTCTCGCCTTCGCCCTGACGCGCCGCTTCGCACCCGAGGCCGCCGGCAGCGGCGTGCAGGAAATCGAGGGCGCGATGGAGGGGCTGCGCACCGTGCGCTGGCGCCGCATCCTGCCGGTCAAGTTCGTGGGCGGCGTGCTCGGCCTCTCGTCCGGGATGGTGGCGGGTCGCGAGGGCCCGACCATCCACATGGGCGCCGCGATCGCCGCCGCCATGGCCGAGATGCTGAAGCTCGACCGCGACGACATGCGCGGCCTGCTGGCGGCCGGCGCCGCGGCCGGCCTCGCTGCCGCCTTCAACGCGCCACTGGCGGCGATCCTTTTCATCGTCGAGGAAACGCGCAAGCAGTTCCGCTACACCTTCCGTTCCTATGTCGGAGTCATCTGCGCCTCGGCCGCGAGCGCCATGGGCATGGGCCTGGTCGGCGGCACCGCGCCGCCGATGCGCATCGAAGCCCTGGAACAGCCGCTCTGGCTGCTGCCGGCCTTCGTGCTGCTGGGTGCCGGCCTCGGCGGCCTCGGCGTCGTGTTCAACCGCAGCCTCGTGGGCGCGCTCGACTGGACGGCCGCCACCTTCCGCCGCGTGCCCTTCGTGCCGGCCCTGGTCGTCGGCGCCGCGGTCGGCGCGCTCGCCATCGTGCTGCCCGAAGCGGTCGGCGGCGGCGAACTGCTGATCCCGCATCTGGTGGCGCGCGACCTGCCGCTCGCCACCCTGGCGCTGGTCGCCGTGCTGCGCTTCGCCGGCACCATGGCGAGCTATCCGGTCGGCGTGCCGGGCGGCATCTTCTCGCCGATGCTGGCGCTCGCCACCACGGTCGGCCTCGGCATCGCCATACTGATGGAAGGCGCGCTGGCTTCAGGCGGCGTGGCTGTGCCGCCGTCGATGGCGGCGGCCGTCGCCATCGCCGCCATGGGCGGGCTGTTCGCCGCCACCATCCGCGCGCCGCTGGTCGGCGTCGTGCTGGCGGTCGAATTGACGGGGGCCTATGGGCTGATCCTGCCGCTGCTCGTGACCTGCGTCACCGCGCATGTCGTCTCCGACTGGCTGGGCGGTCGGCCGATCTACGAACTGCTGCTGGAGCGCACGCTGCGCCTCGCGGGCCAGACGCCGCCGCCGGCGGACCCGACGGAGACATCCTCGCCGGTCGGCACCGACGACAAGCCGCGCGCGGCCCGCACCCGGATCAAGCGACGGCGACGCCGCGGCGGGAGAGGGTGAAGCCTTCGTAGCCGCTGGAGGCAACCTCGTCGCAACGCCGCTTGTAGCGGTCGAAGCCGCCGACATAAGGCATGAACACGCGCGGCTTGCCCGGGATGTTGGCGCCGACATACCAGGAATTGGCCAGCGGATAGAGCGTGCTGTCGGCCACGGCGTTGACGTGGCCGACCCAGTCGCTCTCGGCCTGCTCCGCGGGCTCGATGCGATCGAGCTGCTGCTTGTGCAGGTGATCGAGGCAGCCGGCGATCCAGTCGACGTGCTGTTCGATCGAGGCGATCATCTGCGTCTTCACCCCGGGGCTGCCGGGGCCGGTGACCACGAACATGTTGGGAAAGCCCGCGACCATCAGGCCGAGATAGGTGAGGGGCCCGCCCGCCCACTTGTCGGCCAGCACGGCGCCGTCCGAGGTGCGGATGTCGATCTCGCGCAAGGCGCCGGTCATGGCGTCGAAGCCGGTGGCGAAGACGATGGCGTCGAGCTCGAATTCCTTCTTGCCCGTGCGCAGTCCCGTCGGCGTGATCTCGGCGATCGGATCGCTGCGCACATCGACCAGGGTGACGTTCGCCCGGTTATAAGTCTCGTAGTAGCCGGTATCGAGGCACAGCCGCTTGGTGCCGATCGGGTGGTCCTTGGGCGCCAGCAGCTCGGCCGTCACCGGATCCTTCACCATGCCGCGGATCTTGTTGCGCACGAACTCCGAGGCGGTGTCGTTGGCCTGCTTGTTCACCAGCAGGTCGGTGTAGGCATAGAGGTAGCTGATGCTGCCGCCCTCCTGCCATTTGGCCTCGTAGGCGGCGTTGCGTTCCTCTTCGGTGGCTTCCAGCGCCGACTTGGTGGGCTTCGGGTAGCCGCCGATCGCGAACGGCGTGTCATAGGCGGCGCGCCGACGGGCAGGATAGTCGGCCTTGTGGCGGCTTTCGCGCTCCGGCTCCATCGGGCCGTTGCGCGCCGGCAGGCTGAAGTTGGCAGTGCGCTGGAAGACGGTGAGATGTTCGGCCTGCCGCGCGATCAGCGGGATCATCTGCACGCCCGACGAGCCGGTGCCGACCACGCCTACGCGCAAGCCGGTGAAGTCGACGCCCTCGTGCGGCCACAGGCCGGAATGGTACCACTTGCCCTTGAAGTCATGGATGCCCTTGAAGTCGGGCACGCGCGGCGTCGACAGGTTGCCCGCCGCCATCACGCAATAGCGGGCGCGCACCTCTTCGCCTTTGTCGGTGCGCAGCATCCACAGGCCGGTCTTCTGATCGAACAGCGCCGAGACGATGCGGGTGTCGAGCTGCACGTCGCGGCGCAGGTCGAAGCGGTCGGCGACATGATTGATGTACTGCAGGATCTCGGGCTGGTTGCCGTAGCGCTCCGGCCACTTCCATTCCTGCTGCAGCTCGTCGGAGAAGCTGTAGGAATACTCGAGGCTTTCCACGTCGCAGCGCGCGCCGGGATAGCGGTTCCAGAACCAGGTGCCGCCGACGCCGGAGCCGGCCTCGTAGGCACGGACCTTGAGGCCCATGCCGCGCAGGCGGTGAATGGCGTAGAGCCCGCCCAGGCCGCCGCCGACGATGGCGACATCGAGCTCGCGAGAAGATGGAGCGTGTGAAGCATCAGGCATGGCGCAAGCCTCCAACGGGTCGGCGGCTTTGGCAAGATGTCGCGATAGCGCCGATCTTTCTAGCGAAACGACGGCGATCCCCGCGCTATGTTGCCGGCTGGCAATGATCGAGGAGCGGAAAGTGATGAAATTGTTCGCAGTTCTGGCGATGGCCGCGGTGTCGCTGACGGCCGGAGCTGCCGGCGCCCAGACGGCGATCCAGGCCGGCCTGTGGGAGACCAATGACAAGACCACGATGGAAGGCGTGCAGCCGATGCCGGCCACGTCGCGCAAGGTATGCCTGAAGGCAAACGAGGCGCAGCTCGAGCGCCTGCTGTTTCCCTCGCCCGAGGAGATGGCCCAGCATGGCTGCAAGTATGAAGGCGGGCTGAAGCAGCCCGGCGTCCTGCAGTCCAGCCTGTCGTGCCCGCCGAACAACGAAGTGGCCGGCGTCGACGCCAAGGCCGAGATCACCTTCAGCCCGACCAGCTACCAGGGCCTGGGCCAGGTGATCGCCAGGGACAAGTCCGGCACGACGCTCAAGGGCAGCAGCACGCTGAGCGGCAAGCGCGTCGGCGATTGCTAGAACACGCGCGAAGAACTACCCGAACGCCGGCATCACCTGTTCGCCGAAGCGGCGCATCGAGGCGACGTTCTGTTCGTGGCTCATGGCGCCGAAGCCGGTCTGGCAGAGCAGGTGCTGCACGCCGACGTCGCGCAACTCGGCCACCTGCTCGCGCACCCGGGCGGGCGTGCCGTAAAGCGAGCCGGTCGACAGCACGAACGGGATGGCTTCCGAATCGGGCACGGCGGGGTCGGTCCAGGCATTGAGCGTCGCCGGGTCGGGCGTGAAGTCGGCGGGATTGTAGGCCTCACGCACATGCATCATGTGGGCGCGCGTCTCGACCAGCAGCGCCGCCAGCTCGTCCTCGGCCCGGGCATCGGATTCTGCCACGTAGACGTTGCGCCACAGCGCGCTCTTGGCCAGCAGCCGCGCCTTGGTCGCCGCATCGTGGCCGCCGGCATCGATGCCGGCGGCATAGGTCGCCCAGCGCTCCTTGATTTTTGCCACGGGCAGGCGCGCCGTCAGGATCGGCACGCCAAGACGCCCGCACTCGGCGAAGGAGCCGGGCGAGATCACGCTGCGCCACAGCGGCGGGCCCGGTTGCTGCACCGGCTTGGGCCGGAGCGCCGGGATGTGCAGCTTGTGGAACTTGCCCTCGAAGGTGAGCGGCGCCTCGCGCCAGGCGCGCTCGAGGATTTCCACCGCCTCCTCCATGCGCTCGCGGCTGTCGGTGCTGCGCAGGCCGTGGCCCACGAACTCGTACTCGTTGTAGACGGTGCCCTTGCCGATGCCGACGTCGATGCGGCCCTTGCTGAGATTGTCGAGCAGCGCCAGCTGGACGGCCAGCCGCACCGGATGGTGGAACGGCGTCTGCACGACCGCAAAGCCGATGCGGATGCGCTCGGTCTTTACGGCCAGCGCCGCGGCGAACATCAGCGAGTCGTTGTAGACGCTCTCGCCGGTGAAATAATGCTCGGTCAGCCAGACGTCGGCGAAGCCGAGCGCCTCGGCAAGGCAGGCCTGCTCGAGGATCTGGTCGATGCGGGCGCCGTCCTCGTCGGGCGACGGCGACATTGCAAGCGTAAGCCAGCCGAACTTCATGAATTCTCCCTGCAGCGCCGCCTCTTCTCCCCGGCGGCCGAACGTACTAACACCCTAACCAGACGAACTCATTCCGGCGAACATCTTTGCGCAATTTACTCAAGAACGCTCTGCTGGTGCTGGTGTCGATCGCGCTTTGCACCGTCGCAGCCGAAGGCATCGCCCGCTGGATGGAGATGAGCGACGCCGCCGACGTGGCGCAACGCCTCGACGAGATCCCGCGGGCCGCCGGCGTCCAGCGCGCCTGGTACTTCGATGATCCGCCGCCGCTGCCCAACCGCGGCAAGGCGCCGCCCGAGTGGTACGATCTCGTGCGGCGGGTCGAGGACAGCGGCTTCACCGAGGGCACGCGCCGTGCCGACATGTTCAAGGCGTGGAACTCGGCCTTCGTCGGCGAGCCCTGCAGCCACTGCTACCTGCGCATGGCGCCGGGGCACCTGTTCGTCTACGACCCGCCCGATGGACGTCCGCATCCGCGGTACCGCTTCATGCCCAACGCGACGCTGCCCAATGGACTCGTCACCAACGCCTACGGTTTCCGCGGGCCGCCGGTGCCGTTCGTGCGCACGCCGAAGACGGTGCGCATCGCCTTCGTCGGCGCCTCGACGACGATCGGCGCGCACCACATCCCTTCTTCATATCCCGAGTACGTCGGCCATTGGCTCAACCTGTGGGCCGCCTCGAAGCGGCTCGACCTCAGCTTCGAGGTGCTGAACGCCGGCCGCGAGAGCATCGGGTCGGCCGATATCGAAACCATCGTCCGCCAGGAGGTGGCGCCGCTCAGGCCCGACCTCGTCGTCTACTACGAGGGCGCCAACCAGTTCGATCTCCGCACCGTGGCACCCGCGGTGCCGCGGCCCGACGCCTGCGCCCGTCCCGCGACGGCGCCGATGCCAAGCCCGCGCACGCGCTGGCTGGACGGGGCCGCCAAGCACTTCACCCTGGCGCGGCGGCTCAGGACCCTGCTCGCCGCGACCGAGGCACCGGCGGGCGTGCCGGGCGATGGCGGCGAATGGCCCAAGCCTGCCTACGATTTCGTATGGCCGGCCGGGATCGACGAGCGCGATCCCGACATCGGCCGCCCCGATCTGCCGATCAATCTTTCCACCATCCTGGGCGATCTCGACCGCATCCGCGCCGCCACCGAGGCGACGGGGGCTGAGCTGGCGCTGGCGTCGTTCGTCTGGCTGGTGAAGGACGGCATGGTGCTGAACCCGATCCGGCACCGACCGATCCTGGAGTATCTCAACCAGGGCTACGCGCCGTTCCGCTACCGCGACCTCGAACGGATGGCGGCCTTCGAGAACCGCGTCTTCCAGAAATATGCCACGACACATCACCTGGCGTTCTTCGACGTGGCCCGCCTGATGCCCAGGGATCCCGACCTGTTCGTCGATGCCATCCACAACACCCAGACCGGCGTGCGCCTGCAGGGCTGGGTGATGTTCCAGGAACTGTTGCCGCTGGTCGAGAAGAAGCTGGCGAGCGGGGCGTGGCCCAAGGCCGATCCGGGAGCGGGTATGCCGGCCAGCCATCCCGCTTTCGCGACACCGCCGCGGGAGCTCAACTTCACCTGCAAGGTACCGCCGGCCTAGCAGTGCCGGCGGCCGCCCGCGGAACCGGCCCTCCCCAAGAAATAAGGGATCGGCTCCGCTGGCGACCGCGCGGCGTCCGGAGTCTAAATAATTGCATCCAGGACGCAAACTCACGATTTCTTGAGGTCGCGAACGATGCGCTGGAATTGCTCTATTTTTTCGATCAGATTTTACCGCAGCGTTAATGAAGAAAGTCGGGGGACTTTGATGTCGGGGTTGAGAGCTTTCCTCACGGCCGCGCTGGCGGCTCTTGTTCTTGTCCTTGGTCTCGGCACCGCCGGCGCCCAGGCCCAGAACACCACGCACGGCTGCGCCTGCATTCACAACAACACCAAGGCCACCATCAGCTATCGCTACAAATGGGGTGAGCAGCAGTGGCAGAACTTCAAGCTGCAGCCGGGCTATCAGAACTGGATCTGCTGGAAGTACGCCGACGCCGCCAAGAGTTCACCGGCACTCGGCTTCCAGCTCGACGTCGACATGACCAAGGGCAATGCCTGGACGACCTTCAACCTGCCGCGCATGCAGGCGACGGCGGCGTCATGTGCGGCGACGCCGAAGGCCGCCCACTACGACATCAGCTACCGGCCCAACACCAACAACCAGTTCATCCAGGTCACGCACCGCTGACTAATCAGCGTCAACTTCCCTGGTCTCGAAGTCGGCCGGCATGGTGATCTCGAGCACCTCGAAATCCTCGGAGTGGTCGATCTCCTTGTGCTTGATTCCAGGCGGCTGGTAGACGGTCGAGCCCGCCACCAGTCTGTGCTGGCCGTGGCCCTCATACTCGAAGATTGCCCAGCCCTTCAGCACATAGACGAACTGGAAGGAGAGCGTGTGGGTGTGGCGCGGCGCATCAGCGTGCTTGCCGGGCTTGGCGCGGATCACGTGTGCGCCGACCTTGCCGCCGGTCAGCTCCTTCAGGCCGAGCGGCCGGTATTCGAAGAACGGCCGCAGCCCGTCCTTTTCGAACGAGTCGGGGCCGAGATGATTGACGATGCTCGTGGCGGCGGCAGGTGCGTGGCTGTCGGGCATGGCTTCCTCCGTTTTTCACCGGACAGCATGCCCCCGACGGGCCCCCAAGTCAGCAGAAGCCCGTCGGCAAGGCGAGCGTCAGCAGAGTCCGCCAGCCGCCGGCTCGCGCAACTGCCAGCACAGCGACTGCTTCTCCTCGAGACGGCCGGCGGAGTTGCAGTAGAAGACGTCGCGGTCCTTCTGCAGCCACAGCCCGCCCGGCACCGCGGCCTTGATGTCGTAGCCGGTGGCGATCAGGCCGGCCGGCGTGCGGCCGGGCGCGTCGGCGTACTGCGATATGCAGGCCTTGAGCGGGATCGCCGCCTGCGGCTGTTACTGGGCCACGGCGGAGCCGGTCAGCAGGGCAACGACACCTAAAAAGACAAACGACTTCTTCACGATACCCTCCATCGAGTTTGAGCAAACGAAACGATGGATCCGCCGCGCCGGACGCGCCCCACGCGGCTCCGGCGGGAACGGTTCCCTTCCCACGGAACAGGCTTATTATTACTGCACTATAAGCGCAATGTTATTTATTGCAGTTCATGTGCGCTAATCGGCGCAGGCAAACCCGGCGGCGTCAGGCCGCCAGCGGTGCGGCGTGTTCCGGCGGCACCAGCAGGAAGGGAAGGCGAATCCGGATGGTCGTTCCGGCTTTTGCCGCCGGCGCCAGGACGACCGTGCCACCGAGCTGGCGCACGAAGATCGCCACGTAGTCGGAGCCGCGTGTCTCATGACCCTCGGCCGCATCCTTGTCCGGCATGCCGACGCCGTCGTCGGCGACGACGAGCTCGATCTGGTCGCCCACGCGCTCGACGCTCAACACGACCTTTCCGGTCCCGCCGGGAAAGGCGTGCTTGATGGCATTGGTCGCCAGTTCGTTGACCAGGAGGCCGAACGGCACGGCGCGGTCGGAGTCGATGTCCAGAGCCTCGGCCTTGACCTCGATGACGATGCCCGAGCTGTCGCCCAGCAGGCTGGCCGACATGGTCCTGGCGATTTCCCGCAGATAGTCACCCACGTCGATGGCCCGGCCGTGGCTCGAGTGCGAGATCAGGTCGTAGAGCTGGGCGATGGCGCCGATGCGGGCCTGCATGGCCCGGTAGCCCTGGACGCAGGGCGCTGCGGTGAAGTTGACCTCGTAGGCGATCAGGCCGACCACGATCTGCAGGTTGTTCTTGATCCGGTGCGAGATCTCGTTGGCGAGGCTGAGCGCGTCGCGCTCGCGCTGCTTGCGGTCGGTGATGTCCTCGAAGACCAGCAGCATGCGGTTGGCATGGTTGCCGGGCTGGGAGATCTTGCGGGCGTTGAGGTTGAAGACGCGGCGCCCGAGACCGGGGAAGTCGTCCTCGATTTCGAAACTCTCGATCGGCTTGTTCTCCGGCAGCACCTTCTCCATCAGATGGCGAAGCGCCGGAACGTCCCATTGGTGCTGGCCGAGGTCGGCCACGCGCCGGCCGCGCGTCTCGGCCTCGGTGATGCCGAACATCGTCAAGAACGCCTTGCTGGCCGTCACGATCGTCATGTCGTTTTCGAGTACGACCAGCGGGTCGCGGATCGTGTCGACGATGCTCTGGGTCAGCCGCCAGATGTTCTTGCTCTCGGCCCGGGCAGCGCGCTCCTCGCTGACATCCTCGATGGCGAGCAGGATGGAGCCGTCATGGGCGCCGGGACTGAAGATCTTGCGCGCATTGACCAGCATGGTGCGCCGGCCGATCGTTGGGAAATCGTGCTCGACCTCGAAGCCTTCGACCGAGGCGCGATGGGGGATCACGCTCTCCAGCAGCGTGCGCAGCGCCGGTATGTCCCATTGCCGGTTGCCCAGCTCGTAGATCTGGCTGCCCTCGGTCTCGCGGGGGCTGGTGCGGAAGGTCTGGTAGAAGGCGCGATTGGCCGATGTGATGTTGAGATGCCGGTCGAGGATGATCAGCGCGCTGGGGATCGTCTCGACGATGTCGCTGGCGGCGATCTCGGACACCGGCTTGTCTTCTGACTCGTTGACTGGATCCGGCATCGCCTTTGTTTCCCCCTTGAATGGTGCGACGTCGACATCACGCGGCGAGCAACCCCTGAATCGAATTCCGAAGCTGGTCGTCGGAGTAGGGCTTGGGCAGGAAGTGGGCGCTGTCGACGAACATGGACTTCATCTGGTCGGTCGCAGCATTGCCCGTGGTGTAGAGCACCCTGAGGTCGGGCCGAAGCGCGATGGCCTGGTGGGCGAGGGTGCAGCCGCCGAGCGGCGCCGTCTTGAGATAGATATCGGTGAAGAGCGCACTGATGTGCTGGGGCGAGCGCAGGAACTCGAGCGCCTCGTCGACGTCGCCGGCCGACAGCGTCTTGTAGCCCTGACCGCGGATGGTCATTTCGGCCACCAGACGGACGATCATTTCGTCTTCGACAATCAGGATCACGGGTATCACCACTCTTTTTCTGCTTTTCTGCCGTTCCCCTGGCATAGGACATAAGCGACGGCGGGCCCGGAGGTTCCGCTCGGCAGAAGATTTATTTTCATCTCGCATGGGTTTTTATTTTCCCGTGATTTCAAGGCTTTGGCCCCGGGGCCGGAAGGAACGTAGCCGATGACCGCCGCCGCCCGCTTCGCCGCCCATGCCCTGGGCACGCGCTTCGCCGACCTGCCGGAGGCGGCGGTTGCGCGGGCAAAGGTCTTCGTGCTCGACAGCATGGGCGTCGGCATCGCCGGTTCCTCGGTCGAAGGCGGCGAGGGGCTGCTCAAGGTGGCGGCCGGCTGGGGCGGTGCGCCTGGCCAGGTTGCAGTTCCGGTGTGGGGCCGCTCGGTGCGGCTCGCCGCCCACGCCGCCGCCTTCCTCAACGCCTGGCAGATGCACAACCAGGAATACGACTGCCTGCACGAGGGCGCGGTGGCGCATGCCATGGCCGCCGTCCTGCCGGCAGCCCTTGCGGCGGCCGAGCTCAGGGGCGGCGCGAGCGGCGCCGAACTGATCACGGCAGTGGCGGTCGGCGTCGACATCGCCGCCGGCCTCGGCCTCGCCTCGCGCTCGGGCTTTCGCTTCTTCCGCCCCGGCACCGCCGGCGGCTTCGGCGCGGTGGCGGCGGCAGGCCGCCTGCTCGGCCTCGACCGGTCGACGCTGGAAGCAGCCTTCGCCTGGCAGCTCGCCCAGGCCAGCGGCACGATGCAGGCGCACACCGAGGGCAGCCCGATCCTGCCGGTGCAGATCGCCTTCAACACCCGCGCCGCGCTGCAGTCCTGCGAGATGGCGACCCTGGGCTTCAGCGCCGCGCGCGCGGTGTTCGAGGGCGCTTACGGATACCTGCCGCTGTTCGAGGGCACGTACGACCTCGAGCCGGTGCTCGCGAGCCTCGGCCGGCAGTGGCGCATGGCCGAGTTCAGCCACAAGCCGTTTCCCGCCGGGCGCGCCACCCATGGCGGCATCGAAGGGGTGCGGGTGCTGCGCGCAGAACACGGCTTTGGCGCCGCCGATGTCGCCCGCGTCGAAGTGATCGCGCCGCCCCTGATCGTGCGCCTGGTCGGCCGGCCGCCCAGGCCTGACGCCGGCGCCAGCTATGCCCGCCTCTGCATGGCCTACGCCATCGCCAAGACCCTGCAGCATGGCGCGCTCGACCTCGCGCATTTCCGCGGCGAGGCCCTGGCCGATCCGGAAACCTACGCTCTGGCGGCGCGCGTCGAGACCCGCGACGACGGCACGACCGATCCCAACGCGCTGGCGCCGCAGACCGTGGTTGTTCGCCTGAACGACGGCCGCGCGCTCAGCTGGCGTGGCGAGACCATGCTCGCCCATCCGGCGCGCCCGCTCACGCAGCAGCAGCATCTGGAAAAGTTCGATCGCTGCCTTGCCTTCAGCGCCGAGCCGCTGGCGCCCGGGACGGCGGCGCGGCTGGTCGAGGCCGTGGACCGGCTGGAGGAGATGGCGGACGTCCGCCTCCTCGCCATGCTGGCGGCCAGTCCTGGTCCCAGTCCCGGCCCCAGTCCCGGTGCTCGTCCGGGCCGTTGAAGGCGGCCGCGGCGCCCGCTAGCGTCCAAAAGAGGAATTCCGGAGGAAAGGGAAAGCAGTTTCATGGCGACGGCTTCCGGCAAGGCGGAAGGCACGAGCAGGCCCCTGATGCCCTATGTGGCTTACGGGGTTGTCCTGGCGTTGCTCGCCGTGGCCGCCTTTGCCGTCTGGACGGGTGGGCGGGCCGGCTTTTCGGGCCTGCCGGGGAGCGACCGCACGTCGCTTGCGATCCCGCCGGCCGCCCCGGCCGAAACCGCGCGCACTGCCCGATCGCTGAAGCTGCCGCCGCGTCCGTCGGAACCCCAGTCGGAGGCGCCGGCCAGGCAGGAGTCTGCCCTCAAGCTGGAGCCTGGGCCGCCGCCGGCCGACACGGCCGAGAAGAAGCCCGAGCCGCCGAAGACCGAGTGCAAAGTCGACTTCGGCCGCTGGCCCGCCGACAGGACGGACCAGGCCCAGGCCGTCCAGGTGCTGCTGCGCCACCTCGGCTACTACCGCGGCACCACCAACGGCACGGTGGGACCGCAGACGCGCACGGCGATCCGCGAGTTCCAGCTCGCTTCAGGCGAGGCCGAGACCGGCGAGGTCACCGAGGGACTGTTCGAGGCGCTCAAGAAGAAGTGCGCTTCAACGGCCAACTGACCGGGCAAGGGACTGGAAGTCCTGCGTGATCCGATATATCCAAATGGATATATCGAAGGGCCCGGGGAGAAGATCACAATGCCGCTTGGACGCCGCGCCCTGCTCGCCGTGACGGCGGGCCTTCTGCTGACGTCCGTTGCGCCGGCCATGGCCCAGTCGAAGGACGCCGTCGTGGTCCTCGCCGCGGCCAGCCTCAAGAATGCCCTCGATGATGCTTCGGCCGCCTGGGCGATGCAGACCGGCAAGGCCACCAAGACCTCCTACGCCGCCAGCCCGGCGCTCGCCCGGCAGATCGAAGCCGGGATTCCCGCCGACCTGTTCATCTCCGCCGATATCCCGTGGATGGACTACGTCGCGGAGCACAAGCTGATCAAGCCGGCGAGCCGTTCCGATTTCCTCGGCAACGAGATCGTGCTGATCGCGGCCAGGGACTCGAAGACCGAGCTCCGGATCGACAAGGACTTTGCCTTGCGCGCAGCCCTTGGCGAGGGCCGGCTGGCGATGGCCAACATCGACGCCGTGCCCGCCGGAAAGTACGGCAAGGCCGCCCTCGAGTCGCTGGGGGTCTGGCCGTCGGTGGCGGCCCGCGTCGCCCAGGCCGAGAACGTGCGGATGGCGCTGACCCTGGTGTCGCGCGGCGAGGCGCCGCTCGGCATCGTCTACCGCACGGATGCCGCGGCCGATCCCAACGTCCGGATCGTGGGCACGTTTCCGGCCGGCAGCCATCCGCCGATCATCTATCCGATGGCGCTGCTGGCGAGGTCGACCAACCCCGACGCCGAAGCGTTCGCGGCCTACCTGAAATCGCCGGCGGCACGGCCGTTCTTCGAGAAGCAGGGCTTTGTCGTCCTGAAGTGATCTATCTGGCGGGCGCCGGGCCGAGCCGCCGCGACAGGGCGCGGATCTCGGCGGTCGAGGCGCCCTGAGCGCGGCGCTCCATCTCGCGATAGAGGCGGACGATGTCGCGGCCTGTCCCGGTCACGATCGTGCCACCGCCGCCGCCGCCGCCCGTCTGGGCGATCACCACGGGCTCGCGGAACATGCGGTTGAGCTCGTCGACCAGCAGCCACGCCTGGCGGTACGACATCGCCAGCGCCCGGCCGGCAGCGGAAATCGAGCCGGTCTCGATGATCAACTCGAGCAGACGGATCTTGCCGGGGCCGATCGAGCGTTCGTCGCCGAAATCGATCCGGAGATGCAGCGAGGTCTTGGCGGCGGCCTTCGCGGTCGGTTTGGCGGGTCCACGTGCCATTGCACGATTATGTGGCGGGATGTGGTGGAAGGCCAGCCGTGTGCGCTAAGCAATACCCGATGAGGCAGGAGGAGAGCGCGATGACCGCGACCTCGAAAGCCCCGACGGCCGGTGCGCCGTCCATGGCGCATGACAGCGGCGAACTGGCAGCCGACTACGAGAAGCTGAGCGCCTCGCGCCAGTTCGAAACAGGCAAGCGGCTGGCCGCCGATCTCGCCATCGGCGCGGGCGAGCGCGTGCTCGACATCGGTTGCGGCACCGGCCTGCTGGCCGAACACATCGCCGGCCTCGTCGGGCCTGATGGCCGCGTGCTCGGTATCGATCCGTTGCCGCTGCGCATCGAGGTCGCGCAGGCAAGGACCTTGGCCAATCTCGCCTTCGAGGTGGGCGACGCCAACGACCTCGGCGCGTTGCCGGAGGCGGGCTTCGACGTGGTGGTGCTGAATGCCGTTTTCCACTGGCTGCCCGACAAGCCGCGCGCGCTGGTCCAGTTCGCGCGCGTGCTGCGGCGGGGCGGGCGGATCGGCATCAGCACGCGCCCGCCCAATGCCGCCGGCGGCGCCCGCCATCCGGTGTACGAGGCGATGGCGCGGGCGATGGCCGAACCGCCGTTCGACCGCTATCCGCGGCCGCGCGGCAGCTTCGTCTCCCAGGTCGACGCCGGGGAGATGCGCGCGCTGCTGGTGGCGGCGGGTTTCATGCCGACGCGGATCGAGGTGCGGCCGAGCGCGCAGGTGCACGCCACGCCCGAGGCGGCGGTCCGCTTCTCCGAGGCGAGCTCGTTCGGCAATCTGCTCGGCCACCTGCCGCCCGAGCTGCGGCCCGCGGCGCGCGCGGCGATGGCCGCCAAGCTGGCGGCGCTCATGACGCCGGAGGGGATCGTCCAGCAGGGGCGGCGGTTGGTGGCGATGGCGGTGCGGCGGTAGGGTGACCGGAATCGTCCGCCCAACGTCAGTCGAGGGAAACATCACCATGTCAGAACCGCTTCCCGCCCTGTGCCTGATCGCCATGCCCGGGCGCCGCCGCCGCACGATCGAACTGGCCCAGGAGGCCGAACGCAAGGGGTTCGCCGGGATCTACGTGCCGAGCCCGACCGGCGGCATGTCGACCTGCGAGGCGCTGGCGTGGAACACTGTTTCGATCCCCTTCGCCACTGCGATTGCGCCGATCTATCAGCGCACCATTGTCGATTTCGCACAGAGTGCAGCGATGATGCACGAGGTTTCCGGCGGACGGTTTCGCCTCGGCATCGGCATCGCGCACGGCCCATCCTACGTACGGATGGGCGTGACGCCGGGCAAGCCGCTGGCCGACACGCGCGCCTTCATCGAAAAGTTCCGTGCTGAGGAGGGCTACGGCGCCTTGCCGCCCGTCATCGTGGCGGCGTTGCGCAAGAAAATGGTGGCGCTGGCGGGTGAGCTCGCCCAGGGCGTGATCTTCGCCAATGTCTGCCTGTCGCACATGGCCCAGTCGATGGCCGCACTGCCGGCGGCCAAGCGCAACGATCCGGACTTCTTCATCGGCAACATGATCCCGACCTGCATCAGCGACGATGTCGAGGCCGCGCGGGCGGTGAACCGGCGCACCTTAAGTAACTATGCGTTCCTGCCGAATTACCGGAATTACTGGAAAGAGGCCGGCTACGTCGAGGAAATGGACGCGATCGAGAAGGCGATCGCGGAAGGACGCCGCGACGACGTGCCGAAGTATCTCACCGACAAATGGCTTGCCGACAACACGCTGTTCGGGCCGGCGGCAAAAGTGCGCGAGGGCGTCGCCGCCTGGCGCGCGGCGGGCGTGCACACGCCGATCCTGGTGCCCTCCTCGGCGGCCGGCAATCAGCTGAAGGCGATCGAGGAGGTCTTTGCCACGTTCGGTTGACGGCAAGGCCGCATCTCGAATTCCAGTGGCCAAGCCGTTCTGGCCGTTCGCTCAGTCACTTGCATCGATGGAACAGCCTCACCGGATTGCCGTTCGCCGTGAACTTGCCATCCTTGATGAACTGCTTGCCGTCGCTCGTCCGTGTCGAGGAGAGCGAGCGCAGGCCGCGCGGGGTGATCTCGGCGATCACGTCGTACGCCACCTGGTCGTTCGCTCCCCAGCCGGCATCGTCGTTGCGGATGCGCATCAAGAAAGTGGTGGGCGTCAAATTCTGCGAGCTGTCGATCGTGCTGTTGAGTGAAGGCAGGTCTCCGCCGCGATCGGCCCGGCGCCGCGCCACGCCGCTCTTGTCGCCGTAGTAGGTGTGGAACCAGTTCGAGTCGCTGACGTCCTCGGTACAGACCGCTGCCCAGGTGCCGCCGACACCCATCTTTGCCAGCACGGGCCACGTCTGCTGAGCCGCGGCCGGGCTCGCCAGCAACAGCAAAAGCGCAATCAACGCCGGTCCTGCACGGTATGTGAATGCCATGATGCCCCCTTCGGGACGTCTCTTTCTTTCTTGCGCCCCGCGCCTTACAATGCGCCGCTTTCCCGGCGTTTGGCGATCTGGAAAGCACATGGCTCATATCAGACTGAATACCCATCCCTCCCAGGGCGGCGTGCAGGCGCCGCCGGTGGTGTGGGGCGCGCGCGATCCCGCCGTTCGCGGGCCGGTCGTGGGCACGGTGGCCGATCCCACCAAGCGCAACGCCATCGGCGTGCATTCCGGCAGCTACGGCATCTATCGCGCGCTGGCCATTGCCGCGCATGAGCTCAAGGCCGATCATCGGCCTGATTTTACCGACACGTCACCGGCCGAGCATATCGGCCCGTTCGAGGCCTGGTTCGATCCCAAGAAGATCGTCTCGCTCGATCCCTGGGGCCATCTCGTGGCCTCGGTGTTCGCCGACAAACTGAAGGCGGGCTGGGACATCCGCCCCACCATCGCCGTCACCAAGGCGCACATCACCATGCCCGAGATCAAGGACGCCATCGATGCCGGGCGCCTGAAACCTGACGGCGACATCCTGAAGAAGAACGGTGAGGTGCGGGTGACCAAGGCCGCGGTCGAACCGGTGTGGTGGCTGCCCGGCATCGCCGAGCGCTTCGGCGTGCCCGAGGTCGATCTGCGCCGCACGTTGTTCGAGCAGACCGGCGGCATGTACACCGAGCTGGTGACGCGGCCCGATCTGGAACTGTTCCTGCCACCGATCGGCGGCGCCACGATCTATTTCTTCGGCGACATGGAAAAGATCGGCAAGCCCGAGACGAAGATCGCCTGCCGCCTCCACGACGAGTGCAACGGCTCCGACGTTTTCAGCTCCGACATCTGCACCTGCCGGCCCTATCTCGCGCACGGCATAGAAATCTGCATCGAGATGGCGCAGCAGGGCGGGTTGGGCGTCGTCATCTACAATCGCAAGGAAGGCCGGGCGCTGGGCGAGGTCACCAAGTTCCTGGTCTACAACGCGCGCAAGCGCCAGCCCGGTGGCGATTCGGCGGCGCAGTACTTCAACCGCACCGAATGCGTGGCCGGCGTCCAGGACATGCGCTTCCAGGAGCTGATGCCCGACCTCTTTCATTGGCTTGGTATCTCGCGCATCGACCGCTTCGCCTCGATGAGCAACCTGAAATCCGACGCGCTGCGCGAGCAGGGCATCGAGATCGTCGAGCAGGTGGCGATCCCCGACGAATTGATCCCCGCCGACGCCCAGGTCGAGATGGATGCCAAGAAGGCGGCGGGCTATTTCAGCGCGACCAAGCCCGGCTCGAACGAACTCGCGCGGCCGAAGGGGCGGGGGTTGGACGAGTGACCGATTCAGTCACCTGGCTCCGCACGCCCGCCGCGATTCGCGAGCGGGCAGGGCTCGTGTTGCGGCATGTCGAGAACGGGCAGTCGCCGTGGTTCGCGCTGGATGCGGCGGGGCTAGAGGCCGCGGTGCAGGCCACGCTGAAGGTGACGCGCCAGCGCTTCCGCGATCCCACGAAGATTCCCTTCCATTCGCGCTGGCGGCACTTCGAGGTCGGTGGCCGCGACCGATGGGCGGCGCTGGCCGAGCGCATGAAGGACCTGCCCAGGGAGGAGATCGCCCGACGGCGCATCGATCTCGCCGTCGTCTCGGTGCTGCTCGATGCCGGCGCCGGCGGGCTGTGGTCGTACAAGGAGTCGGCGAGCGGCCAGTCCTTCATGCGTTCCGAGGGGCTGGCGGTGGCGAGCTTCAACATGTTTGCCAACGGCGCCTTCAGCCGCGATTCGAAGAACGATCCGCTGCGTGTCGACGCCGAGCGTCTGGCCCGGCTGACGCCGAACGACATCGCCATGGGCTTCCAGGTCCGTGGCCACAATTCGCTGCTCGGGTTGGAAGGCCGCGCCGGCCTGTTGCGCAAGCTGGGCGGTGTCGGGCTCGAACGGCCGGGCGCGCTGTTCGATCTTCTCGCGCAGGGAACGGGGGGCGGACCTGACGTGAAAGCCGAGTCGATCCTGGCCGTGCTGCTCGACAGGCTCGCGTCGATCTGGCCATCGCGGCTCGAACTCGACGGCGTGCCATTGGGCGACGTGTGGCGCCATCCGACGGTCGGGCTGGTGCCATTCCACAAGCTCTCGCAATGGATGAGCTATTCCATCGTCGAGCCGCTGCAGGGTGCGGGGCTGAAAGTGGTCGAACTCGATGCGCTGACCGGCCTGCCGGAATATCGCAACGGCGGATTGCTGGTCGATTCGGGCGCGCTCAGGCCCAAGCAGAAGGCGCTGCTGGAGAAGGTCTTCGCGCCCGGCGACGAGGCGATCGTCGAATGGCGGGCGCTCACCGTGGCGCTGCTCGACCAGGTGGCCGAGCATGTGCGGAAGCATCTCGGGATGGATGCCGCGAGCCTGCCGCTGGTGAAGGTGCTGGAGGCCGGCACCTGGTTCGCCGGCCGCGCGCTCGCCGCGGAACGCCGCAAGGACGGCGGTCCGCCGATCGCCGTGGAGAGCGACGGGACGGTTTTTTGAGTCATGGTTGTCACTAAGGCCAAGTTGTCATCCCGAGCGAAGCGAGGGGCCTTTGCTCATGGCCTTAAAGGTCCCTCGCTTCGCTCGGGATGACAGACTTGTTGGGGAGATAAAGATAATGTCACTACCGCACTCGATCCATGTCGTGTCGCACCCGCTGGTGCAGCACAAGCTCTCCAAGATGCGCGACAAGGAAACCTCCAGCGCCAACTTCCGACGGCTGCTGCGCGAGATCGGGTTGCTGCTGGGCTACGACGCCACCAAGGACCTGGCGCTGGTGAACCAGAAGATCGAAACGCCGATCGCGGCGATGGATGCGCCGCTGCTCGACGGCAAGAAGCTGGTGATCGTGCCCATCCTGCGCGCCGGCCTCGGCCTCGCCGAAGGGCTGCTCGACCTGATGCCGCTGGCGCGTCAGGGCCACGTCGGACTCTACCGCGACCCGCGCACGCTGCAGGCGGTCGAGTACTACTTCAAGATCCCGCAGGACATCTCCGACCGCGACGTGCTGGTGTGCGATCCCATGCTGGCCACCGCGCATTCGGCGATCGCCGCTGTGGATCGTTTGAAGGAGTCGGGCGCTAAGCGCATCAAGTTCATTTGCATCCTGGGCTCGGAAACCGGCGCCCGGGCCTTCGCCGAGGTTCATCCCGACGTGCCGGTGTTCGCGGCGGCGATCGATGCAAAACTCAACGATCACGGGTATATTGTTCCCGGGCTCGGCGATGCGGGCGACCGTCTCTTCGGGACCAGATAGCCGGCCAGAGAACGATAAGGGAGCAACGCCGAATGTCCCCCGACCTGAAGTACCTCCTCCTCTCCACGATCCTCTGCTTCGTCCAGATGCTGGTGGCGGCCACGGGCGCCAACCAGGCGGTCGGATTGCCGACACTTGCCGGCAACCGCGAGGGCCTGCCCGAGATCAAGGGCTGGGCCGGACGCGCCAAGCGCGCCCATCTCAACATGGTCGAGAACCTGGTGCTGTTCGCGGCGCTGGTGCTGATCGCGGCGGCGGCCGGCAAGGCCAACGCCATGACCGCGATGGGCGCCATGATCTTCTTCTGGGGCCGCGTCGCCTACGCCGTCATCTACGTCGCCGGCATCGCCTGGCTGCGCACGGCGGCGTGGTTCGTGTCGGTGATCGGCCTGGCGCTGATCGCCATCGAACTCCTGAAGACGATGTAGCGGCGCCCGACGATGGCCGGGAAAGCCGCGCCGGGCCGCCGCCTCTTCCATCTCGAGGAAGAACCGAAGGAAGTCGCGGCGTCGGCGAAGTGACGCGATGACCGCAGCTGACCCCGAGACCTTGTGGGCCGTTCTGCTGGCGGAAGGGCACGCCGCCCTCAGCGAACCGGAGCAGATCGAGGTCACCCTTTGGGTGCTGGATCATTTTCCGGGCGGCACGCCTGCGACATTCCTGATCGAGAGCGCAGCGGAAGCGGGCAGGGTGGCGGCCTTCGCCCACCACTGGATCGACGTCGGCAAGCCGCAGCTGGCGCCGCCGCTCGCCCGCCTGGCGCTGGCCGCTCACGAGCAGGTGTGCGGCGTCGACGCAGAGCCCACGGCCAGCAGCGTCGCCGCGCTGGCGCTCGCCCTGACGGAGATCGACGCGCGCGAGGGCGTGCCGGAACTGCGCCGCGAGGCGGCGGGACTGGCCGATCGCTATCGGACGATAGTGCGGACCCTTGGGGGCGATGCCGATCCGAGGATTGCCTGGAGCGACGTGATCGCGAGCCGGTTGGCGGCGGCCGATGGACGATCGGCCGAGGCCGCCGACCTGATGGCCCGCGCCTATGGCCGCGTCGTGGTCGCGTGCGGGCCGCTCCACGACTTCGTGCGCCGGGTCGTCGACCTGTTCATCGACCTCGACCCGTTGCGGGCATCGGACTCGATGCGGGCCGAACTCGCCCGTCGCGACGGCCTGGCGGATGCCGACGATGCCGCCACGCTGCGGCAGATCCGCGACGTCCTGGCGACGACGGCGCACTGGTATGTGCCGGACGAGGCGAGCCGCCTGCATGAGCGCCTGGTCGAGCTGACAGGCCGGCTGCACGGCCGGGAGTCGGCGGCGCAGGGCGAGGCGCTTTATCAGCAAGGCCGATTCCAGAGCCTCTATATGGACCTCGCATTGGGCGAGCCAGCGCTGCGCCGGGCCCTCGAGATCCAGGAGCGCGCGACGCCGGCATCGCCGGCGGCACTCGGCCGGACGCTGCGTCAGCTCGCGCTGGTGCAGTGGCGCCGGGGCGATGCGGCTGAAGCGGAGGCGTTGCTGCGCCGGACCGTGGTGCTGCTGCGCCGCCACGAAAGCGGCAACGAGACCGCACTGGTGGGGGCGGCCATCGATCTCGCCGGGACGATCCAGGACCAGGGACGCTGGCAGCAGGCGGAGGCGCAATTCACCGAGGCCTTCCGGATCGCCCATCGGCTGTTCGGCGAGAATGCGTCGGAGACGGAAGAGGCCCGCCAGTGCCTCGCCCGGTTCCGGCGCGACCTCGCCCATCACCATGCAGATGGCAAGCTGTTCGGTCTCTGTTACCGCCTGCCTGTTCCCCGGGACGACGACCGCTGGGCGCTGGCGGTGCGCCTGCTGTTCGACGTGGCGCAGCATGCGCGCTCGGACGAGGACGAATCGATGCTGTGTGCCGAGGGCGCCGTCCTGCTGGCGCGCGGCGGAGAGGTAGCTCGCGCCCTCAAGGTGGCGGGCGGCATGTCGGGAGTCGTGCGTCATGAATGGGAGGCGGCGGCCGTCTATGCCCATGCGGCGCGCGTCGAGAGCGAGGCGCATGGCGCCGCTGCGGCGCTGAGGGTGCTGGAGACGGCGGTGGCACAGGCCGGAAGTGTCGCCGTGGTCGAGCGGACCGGCGATGCGGCACTCGACGATCTCCACGACGCCGTCCGTTCGATCGCCGGGCCCGATCTCGCCGCGGCTCTGGTTCGGCTGGTGCGCGAGAGCAAGCCGGCGGTCGTGCAGGCCTGGACCTTTCAGGCGCACCTGGACGCCGGCGAGCTCGATGCTGCCTGGGCGCTGCTGCAGGCGATGCCGGCTGATCGTTCGGTGCCCGCCGGCGATCTCTGCCGCCGCGCCGCCGGGAAGGGACGCGGCGATCTCGTTCGCGCCATCGCCTCCTCGCCGCTGATCGGCCATATGGGTCACGTCGCGGTGGCCGGCCTGCTCGCGGTCGGCGCGCCGGACGAGGCCTCGGCGCTGGCCGGATCGCTGGACAATTCATTCGACCGCCTGGAAGCCGTCGTCGCGCTGGCACGGGCGGCGGCCGTCGCCGGCCAGTCCGAAGATTTCGAAAGATGGGCGGGCGAGGCGGTCGGGCTCCTGAAGAACTCGTCCAACGGTCTCTTTCAGTCGCTGGCAGTGTTGGCCGAGGGAGCGAGCGCGCTCCTGGGGCCCGAAAGGGCCGTGGCCTGGGCACGCCAGCGCCTGCCGGCCCGCGACCTTTCCACCTTCGTATCCGTCATGGCGCGACGCCTGATCGACGACGGTCATCTCGACGAGGCGCGCGCCGTCACCGCCGGTCTCGGTTCGCCGCGGGCTGTCCGCGACCTCGAAGAGGACATCGTGCGCCACGGCAGGCGCGCCGCCGACAGGGCGGCGCTGGCGCGCATCGAGGCGCATCTCGCGGCGCGCGCGACCGATGCGGTGCTGGCCGAGATCGGCGCGCTTCACAACGCCTGGTTCGCGGTCGATCGCAGCATCGCGCTTGCAACGTCGGTCGAAGGGCGCGCCGCTTACGCGGCCCTGCAGGCCGGTCTCGCTGCTCTTCCGGGCCACTACGAGGACGAGGTCTTCGCCGGGCTGGCGAAAGAGCACTTCCGCTACGACGCGGCGCGTCTGCTGGGACAGGCGGCGCGGCGGCTGCTCGGCCCGGCCGAGCGCGCCTCCTTCGCCGACCTGGCGTTCGAACGCGCCGCGGAACTTGCCGACCTGCCACGCGCGGCGACGCTCGTGATCGCGGGCGGAGAGGCCAACCTGCCCGAACCCTCCGCCGGCTAGGGCGACGACGGGTTCGTCAACTGGCCGCCAGGGCGGCGACGGCGATCACCAGTGCGGCGACGACGGCGGCACGAAGTGCCACGAAGCGGCCAGGCGAGACCGTGAAGTGGCTCCATTGCAGCAGGAGGGCGGCGGCAAGCCAGGCCGCCCCGAAGCGCCATGCGCCGCCGAAGAACAGCCACAAGGCGGCCGAAGCGGCGACGGCGGCAAGCGCCGCCGCGAGGTTCCGTAGGCGCATGCCTCCGGCCGGCCAGGCATTGCTCCGGAAGTACAGCGCCGCGCCGAGCGCTCCCGCCGCAGTCCAGGCAAGTTCCGTCACATCTGGCCTCCCGACAGGCCTCGATTGCCTGCGTCTCAGTGCTTCGGCGCGGCAGTACCAAGGGCCTCGACGGCGAGTTCGACGTCGAGGCTGCCGGCCTTCTCGAACACCAGCGTCACCGGCACCTTGGCGTCCTTCGCGAAGGGTGCCTTGAGGCCCATGAACATGATGTGAAAGCCGCCAGGCTTCAGCATCACCGTGGCCCCGGCAGGAATCTCGAGACCCTTCTCGAGTTCGCGCATGCGCATGACGTTGCCGTCCATCTTCATTTCGTGAATCTCGACCTTGTCCGAGGCGCCGCTGCGCGCGGCGACCAGCCGGTCGGGCGTCGTGCCCTTGTTGGTGACGGTGAGGAAGCCGCCGCCGGCCTGCGCCGAGGGCGGCGTGGCGCGCGTCCAGGGGTGACTGATCTCGAGCGTGCCCAGCTTGTAGTCATGGGCACGGGCGATAACGGGAACGAACAACAATCCCGCCACGGCGAGCAGGGTGGCCAGGGAAACGGAAACGCGGAGCGGCAACATGGCAATATCCTTCGGCTGAGACGACGGCACGGACGCGCCGGGGCGCGTGGCTTATTCGGACGTCAGACGAAGGAGGGAGGCGCCCTGGGTTGGCTCGGCCCGTCGCGGATGCCGACGGGCGAGAGCGGATCGGTCACCGCGACGAAGCGGACGGCTGCAACAACGTGTTCGACGAGAACGAACGCGGTGGAGAGTTCAGCCAGTACGGGCGCGTGCGCGAGACCGAGGCAGCATTCGTGGCTCTTGCCCGCGGACGGCGGCGGCGCGTCGGCATCGTCCTGGCCCGCGGCAGGCAGGCAGAAGGCGCCCCACATCCTTGCCGCGGCTTGAGGTCCACCGTCGCGCATCAGGGCGGCGTGGGCGAGCGGCTGCAGGAAATTGAGGGTGATCGCAAACAGCGCCGCGGCCAGAGAGGTCGCGCGCCAGCCCGAATCGGAGCGTCTGCGGATCATGGCCGACTTTAGGCCGCTTGCGAGAGTAGCGACAAGACGCGTCTTCCCACAAAGTGTCGCATCGCGTCTTCCAATTCGTTGATCGCTGCCAGTCCCGGCGCAACTTTGATGGCGCAGTCGGCGCGCCCTTGCGCGTTCCCATCGCGGTTTGCGCTTCCTCGATCCTTCCGGTCAACGCGAGTATCGCCGCCAGCACCCGCCATGCCGCGATGCAGTTCGGGCCCCGTTGCGCCGCCTGACGAGCCGCGTCGATCACTTCGCCATCGCGGCCGAGCTGTTGAGTTGGCACAAAGCCGACGTTCCCGGGACCCGGATACGAAGTGTCTGAAGCACTTGCGCGAGCCGCCGCATCGGCTAGATCGTCTTTCTCGGCTCCGCGCCGGTCAGCACAGGCCGCAACCGGCTGACGCAATAATCGAAAAACGCGGCGATGCGGGGAATTTTTCGCAAGTCGCGATGGGTGAGCAGGTATATGGGATAGTCGAGCTCTGGAATCGGGCCGATCACCCGTACGAGGTCTTGATCCAGGTCGGCGAGGTGCGACGGCAAGAGTGCCAGCCCGGCGCCCGATTTCACTGCGAGCAGCACGCTTGGAACGTTGCT
Organism: Reyranella sp.; assembly: GCF_004296935.1. Lineage (GTDB taxonomy): Bacteria > Pseudomonadota > Alphaproteobacteria > Reyranellales > Reyranellaceae > Reyranella. The sequence continues at coordinate 6,386 of NZ_SCVH01000162.1, read as the reverse complement.
TGCTTGCCCCGAGATGCGGGCCTCTGGAGCCTTCGACCGCAGCCAGCGCGCCGCCGCGAGAGCGGCAATCTCGTCGATGAACTCGATGATGCAGTGGCTCCTGATGTCCTCAGGGCTTCTCGGCCTGCCGTTGCGTTCGACATACGACCGGCTCGCATAAACGGCCCACGGCACGTCGGCGATCTTCTTGCCGACCAACGCTTCCTCCCGGATATCTCCGCCGCGAATGGCAACATCCGCTTTGCCGTTCGAGAGGTCCAGAACGCGCTCGGTCATGAGCAATTCGATCTTGATGTCCGGATACCTCTGGTGGAACTTGTCGAGCAGCTCCCACTTCATGAGGCGATACGCCATCGGCGTGGAGCATGTCAGCCGGACGGTTCCTCTCATGCCCTTGTCGAAGGTCGCGGCGTGCCGCCGAAGGGCGCTCGCAGCCTGCTCGACGCGCTCCGCGTAGGGTTGCAATTCTTTGCCGTATTCGGTGAGCCCGTAGCCGCTCGGGCGGCGCTCCACCAAGGGGCAGCCGAGACGCTTCTCCAGTTCGACCAGGCGGCGGTGGACGGTCGATTGACTGACCCGCAACGTCCTTGCTGCCGCCAGGCTACTGCCTTCCCGCGCGACCGCCAGGAAGTACCTGAGATCGCTCCAGTCGAACATTGTCAGGTTATGCATTCTTGCCCGCCCGCCGCGCAGCCTTGCTGCTCCATACCGATCGCGGCCCATGGTATCCAGGCTTGCCCGCTTGTTTCAACGAGTTCGCGATCGGATCACTCGCCGTGTCCGCGCAGATGTGATGACGTCGATGCCGGGCACAGCGCCGCTCGATGTTGGGTGCATTTCATCAGTCGGGGGAATAGCCATGCTGAGGTTCATGATTGCGATCGTGCTCGTGTTGGCGGCGACCGCTGCCACTTACGCCCAGGACATCAAAGTCGTCGGGGAGGACATCCGCGTCCCTTACGGTGACGGGGTGCAGATCTTCGTCCGCAACAAACGGCCGGAGGGCGTGCAGACGTTCAAGAGCGACCGCATCGCCATCATGATGCACGGAGCCACCTATCCAGGCAGCTCTACTTTTGACCTGCCGGTCGCCGGCAAGTCCTGGATGGACTACATGGCCGAGCGCGGCTTCGACGTCTATGCGCTCGACCTGCCGGGTTATGGGCGGTCCACCCGCCCTGCAGCGATGGACCTGCCCCCCGACCAAAATCCACCGCTCATGCGGGGCACCGAGGCGGTCAAGGCAATCGATGCCGTGGTCGACTATGTCCTGAAGCGGCGCGGCGTGGAGAAGGTCAATCTCGTCGGTCATTCATGGGGCGCTACGCTTTGCGCGACCTACACCACGCAAAACCAGGCCAAGGTCGCGCGGCTCGTGCTCTATGCGCCTGTCTGGCTTCGTACGACGGCAATGCCCCATCAAGTCCAGGCCAAATTGGGGGCCTACCGCGTGGTTACTCGCGAGCAGACCCTGGCGCGTTGGCTCTCGGGCATTCCCGAGGACAAGAAGGCCTCTCTGATACCGGCCGGCTGGTTCGACACGTGGGCCAGTGCAACCTTTGCCACGGATCCCAAGGGCGAGGGCAAGTCGTTGCGCGCGCCGAACGGTGTGGTGCAGGACAGCCTCGAATATTTTGGCGCCACGCCGCCGAGGGCGTACTGGGAACCCACAAAGATCACCTCACCTGTGCTCCTCGTTCTTGCAGAGTGGGATCGCGATGCGCCGCCCTATATGGCGCAGACGCTTTATCCCTTGCTCACCAATGCTGCCTGGAAGCGCCATGTGGTGCTGAGTGCAGGCACCCATTTCATCGTGATGGAAATCAACCGCATTTTGCTTTTCCGCACGGTTCAGCAGTTCCTCGAAGAAGCACCTCCAGCCGCGTCGGCGACGCAATAAACTGGGCTCGCTCGCCCTCGTCGCCACTTCCGGATTTGGCCCAGGGCCGAAGCTGATCAGGCGAGCAGTGCGGCGAGCCTGGGATCGGCGGAACGGGCGATGTAGCTCCTCAGCATCCACAGGGCGGCAAGGTGAAAACCCTGCAGCTCGAGGCGGCCGGACTCCAACTCGGCCAGGAAGTCGCGCCACGGCATTTCGTGCGCCAGCAAGACCTCGCCCTCGTCGGGGCTGGGTTCCGCCACTTTGTGTGCGTCGAGCGCCACGAAGGAATGGACACGATTGGTCTGGCGCGCCGGGTTGGCGAAGAACGAGCCGAGATCATGCCAGTCCTCGCTCGCGAATCCGGTCTCCTCGAGAAGCTCGCGCTTGATCGCCGCGGCTGGCGGCTCGCTGGTGCCATTGATCACGCCGCTCGGCAGTTCCAGCACCGTCTGCCGGGCGCCGTGGCGGTATTCTTCGATCAGAAGGACTTTCCGGTCGCGGGTGAGGGCGATTACGTTCACCCAGTTGGGCAACTCGACGATGTGGAAGGGCGACAGGATCCGCCCGTTGGGCAGCCGCACCGTGTCGCTGCGCAGCGCCAGCCATTCGTCGCGATAAGTGTCCTTCGACTCGACGACCTGCCACGGCGCGACGGCAGGTTTCTTGTCGTCGGACATGTCAGACCGCGGTCCAGCCGCCGTCGACCACCAGCTCGGCGCCGGTGACATAGGACGACTCGTCGGAGGCCAGGAACAGGATGGCGCGGGCAACCTCGTCGACCTCGCCGGCGCGGCCCATGGGGACGCCCTTCAGTGTCTTGGCCCGCATCGCCGGGTCGGCGGTGCGGCCCGAGGTGCGCATCGGCGGCATCAGGCCGGGATGCACGGAATTGACCCGGATGCCATCCTTGCCGTGCTGGGCGGCGCCGGCCTTGGTGATCAGCCGGACCGCGCCCTTGGAGGCATTGTAGCCGACGTGGATATAGCCTTGGCCGACGATGCCGGAGATCGACGATAGATTCACGATGGAACCGCCGCCTGCCTGTTTCATGACCGCAGTGGCGTACTTCATGCCGAGGAACACGCCGGTGGCATTGATGCCCATCAGGCGGTTCCAGGCGGCGGTGTCGTAGAGGTCGGCCTCGGCCGAACCCGAAATGCCAGCATTGTTGACCAGTACGTCGAGTCGGCCGTGCGCGGCCACCGCGCCCTCGACCGCTGCCTTCCATTGGGCCTCGTCGGTGACGTCCAGGTGAACATAGGAGGCGTGGCCGCCGGCCTTGCCGATCTCGGCCACGACGGCCTCGCCCTCCCGGTCGAGAATATCGGCCACGATCACCGCCTTGGCGCCCTCGGCGGCGAACAGCCGGGCCGTCGCCGCTCCCATGCCGCCGGCGGCGCCGCTGATCAATGCCACTTTGCCCGTCATCCGCATTCCGCTTCCTCCCCTTTGAGGCCGGGCCGTCGTTGACGGCGGCGTTACAGCCTGTTCTGATCAAGAGTTGCATGCATCTTGCAAGATAGCGAGGGCGGCAGGGGAAGGCCTGGGAACTTATAGGGGTATGTGATGAACGAACATCAACTGCGTGGCCTGATCGGGAAGGTGAAGGCCGGGAAATTGTCGCGACGCGGCTTCGTGCAGCGAATGATGGCGGTGGGCATCGCCGCACCCTTCGCCACCCAGCTTCTGGTCCATTCGGGCGTGGCCATGGCGCAGGCCAAGGACACCTACAAGCCGACCAAGCGCGGCGGCGGCGGCCCGCTCAAGGTCCTGTGGTGGCAGGGACCGACGCTTCTTAATCCGCATTTCGCGGTCGGCACCAAGGACCAGGACGGCTCGCGCCTGTTCTACGAACCGCTGGCGGCGTGGGATGCCGAAGGCAACCTCAAGCCCAAGCTGGCGGCCGAGATCCCGAGCCGCGAGAACGGTGGCCTGTCCGCTGACGGCAAGTCAGTGACCTGGAAGCTGAAGCAGGGCGTGACCTGGCACGACGGCAAGCCGTTCACGGCCGACGACGTCGTGTTCAACTGGGAATATGCCAAGGATCCGGCGACCGCCGCGGTTACCATCGGCTCCTACAGGGACGTCGTGGTCGAGAAGGTCGACCCGTACACGGTGGTCGTGAAGTTTGCCAAGCCGACGCCGTTCTGGGCCGACGCCCTGGTCGGAACGCGTGGCATGTTGATTCCCAAGCACCTGTTCGCCGACTACATCGGCGCCAAGTCGCGTGACGCACCGACCAACCTCAAGCCCGTCGGCACCGGCCCCTACCTGTTCAAGGACTTCAAGCCTGGCGACATGGTCATGGGTGTCATCAACCCGAACTACCACCAGGCCAACAAGCCCTATTTCGACTCGATCGAAATGAAGGGCGGCGGCGATGCCATCTCGGCGGCGCGTGCCGTGCTGCAGACCGGCGAGTTCGACTTCGCCTGGAACATGCAGGTCGAGGACGAGATCCTGTCGCGCCTCGAGAAGGGCGGCAAGGGCCGCGTCGCGGTCACGCCGGGCGGCAATATCGAGCACATGCAGCTCAACACCACCGATCCGTGGACGGAGGTCGACGGCGAGCGTTCGAGCATCAAGACCAAGCACCCGACCCTCAGCGATCCTGCCGTGCGCCAGGCGATCGCGCTGCTGATCGACAGCAAGTCGGTCGAGCAGCACATCTACGGCCGTACCGGCCCGGCGACGCGCGACTTCCTGAACAACCCGCCGCGCTTCCGTTCGAAGGCCAATCCGATCGAGTTCAACGTCGACAAGGCGGCCGACATTCTGGAGAAGGCTGGCTGGAAGAAGGGCTCGGACGGTGTCCGTGCCAAGGACGGCAAGAAGCTGAAGTTCGTCTATCAGACGTCGATCAACCAGCCGCGGCAGAAGACCCAGGCGATCATCAAGCAGGCGGCCCAGAAGGCCGGCATCGACATGGAGCTGAAGTCGGTGACGGCGTCGGTGTTCTTCTCCTCCGACGTCGCCAACCCGGACACCTACACCAAGTTCTACTGCGACCTGCAGATGTACACGACGACCATGTCGCAGCCGGACCCACAACTCTTCATGAACCAGTTCACCTCGTGGGAGGTCGCCACCAAGGACAACAAATGGCAGGGCCGCAACATCACGCGATGGCGCAACGAGGAGTACGACAAGCTCTTCCGCGCCTCCGAGAACGAACTCGACCCGGTCAAGCGCGCCGCTTTGTTCATCAAGATGAACGACATGGCGGTCCAGAACGGCGTGGTGCTCGGTATCGTGCAGCGGCCGACCGTGTCGGCGTTGGGCGCCAAGCTCAACGCCAGCATCAGCGGCTGGGACAACAACACCTGGGACCTGTCCGACTGGTACAAGGAAGCCTAGGCAGCCGGCAGTTGAACATGTGTCATCCCGGGCCGTAGGCCCGGGATGACTCGATCTTCGCAATAGGCATCGATTGTCCCGTCAATACGTCATCCGCAAGATCCTGATCATGATCCCGAGTCTGCTCGGGATCAGTCTTGTGCTGTTCGCGGTCCTGGCCATGGCGCCGGGCGATCCGTTCGAGGAACTGGCGACCAACCCGGCGGTGCCGCCCGAGGTGCGTGCGGCACTGCGCGCCAAGTTCGGCCTCGATGATCCGGTATGGACCCGCTACCTGCATTGGCTGGTTGCCATGCTGCAAGGCGACTGGGGCTTTTCGTTCGTCAGCCGCATGGACGTCGACAAGCTGATCCTGCAGCGCCTGCCGGTGACGCTGATCGTAATCGGCTCCTCGCAGATCATCGCCATCCTGGTGGCCCTGCCGGTCGGCGTGCTGGCGGCTACCCGGCCCTATTCGCTGTTCGATCAGATCGCCAACACGCTGGCCTTCGTCGGCTTCTCGCTGCCGACCTTCTTCACCGGCCTGCTGTTCATCCTGGTGTTCTCGATCCAGCTCGACTGGCTGCCCTTCGTCTATCGCGCCAACATCGACGCCACGGGCTGGCAGTTCTACTGGGAGCATATCAAGCAGTCGATCATGCCGGTCATGGTGCTGGGCCTGTTCCAGGGCGCCTCCCTGGTGCGTTTCGTGCGCTCCTCGGTGCTCGACGTCATCAAGCTCGACTACGTCACCACGGCACGCTCCAAGGGCATCGGCGAGCGCAAGGTGATCACCAAGCATGTCGTGCGCAACGCGCTGATCCCGGTGGTGACGCTGGTGGCACTGCAGCTGCCGATCGTGTTCGGTGGCGCCATCGTGACCGAGCAGATCTTCCGTGTCCCCGGCATCGGCTCGCTGCTGATCTCGGCGATGCTCGCCAACGACACCCCGGTCGTGATGGCCGTGACATTCGTGATCGCCTGTCTCGTCGTCTTCTTCAACCTCTTGGCCGATATCATTTATGGCTGGCTCGACCCCCGCATCTCTTACCGCTGACGCGCCGGCGTCCGTCGCGGCCGCGCCGCGCAAGCGCGGCCCGACGTCGCCATGGCAGGAGGCTTGGCGCCGTTTCCGCCGCCACAGGCTTGCCGTGGCAAGCGGCGTCGT
>NZ_SCVH01000161.1 GCF_004296935.1 Reyranella sp. | reverse complement strand
ACGCACGGATTTGACGCGGGGTGGAGCAGCCCGGTAGCTCGTCAGGCTCATAACCTGAAGGTCGTAGGTTCAAATCCTGCCCCCGCAACCAATTCGAAAAAAGCCGCCCTTAACCGGGCGGCTTTTTTGTTGTCCGGATCATGCGCCGGATGTGTAGTGCGCCGGCCGGCGGATCGCGCTGACAGTCTCGACCGAAGGAGTGTTTGATGGCGAGCAAGCGCATCACGTGTTCGCTTAAGTCTTCCCTGGAGGTCCTTGTCTTGACCTTGTCCCTGTCGATCGCGCCCGGCCTCGCCCCCTCTGATGCCGCCGCCCAGGCCGATGTTGCTCGAGGAAATGCCGTGCTGTCGGCGCGGGGAAAGTTCATCGATCAGCGGGTCGCCGAGTTCATGGAAAAGAACGGCGTGCCCGGCATGACGATGGCCATCGTCCAGGCACCCTATATTCCGCGCTCCGCCGGCTACGGCCGGGCGAGCCTGGCGGACGACGAGCTCGCGTCGACGAAGACGATGTGGAACATCGGTCCGCTGACCCAGGGCTTCACCACGGTCGCCATCTTCCAGCTCCTCGAGGCGCAGAAGCTCGATCTTCGCGACGTCATCGGAAAATATCTGCCCGCTCTGCCGGCGGCCTGGGCCAAGACGACGGTCTTCCAACTCCTGCAGCACGCCTCGGGCATCCCCGATTACCGGACCAGCCCGGACTTCAAGGACGGCCAGGCCTACAAGCCCGCCGATCTGATTGCGTTGTCGCAGGCCAGGCCGCTCCAGTTCGAGCCCGGTACCCAGGTCGGGATGAGTGCGACCGACTTTCTCCTGCTCGGACTGATCGTCGAGCGCGCCAGCAGCATGTCCTTCCATGACCACGTCACGCGCAATCAGATCGAGCCGCTGGGCCTGCGCAGCACCATGTTCGCCGAGGATTTTTCGAAGAAGTCCTTCCGGGAAAAGCCGCATGCCCGCTTCAAGTCCGAAATTCCCTACATCAACCCGGTCGAGCCCGCGGTCGGCTACAGGGATGTCCAGGGCAAGCTCGTGGCCGTGGATCCCAGGGCATCGGAGAGCCTTTTCGCTTTCGGCAGCCTGTGGTCGTCGGCCGAGGACATCAGCGCCTGGGACATCGCGCTGGCGGGCGGCATTCTGGTCAAGCGCGAGGAAAACCGGGCGCTCATCTACAAGCCGACCAGGCTCGACAACGGAACGATGGTGCCGGCGATGGCCGGCTGGGAATTCACGCGCCATCCCGGGTTCATGGAGATCAAGGGATCGTCGCCGGGCTTCAGCGCCTATCTGAGCCGGTTCACGGCGCCCAGCGATCTGGTTTGCGTGACGTTGCTCGCCAACAGGGAAGGTCTCGACCTGACCGGCCTCGCCCGCGATATCGCGGAAGCCTACAAGGCAGGCCTCGGCGCCGGGGTGAGCTCCGAGGAGATCGTCACGCGGGAAAGCAAGTTCTCGGTCGATGAGACCGTGGTCCGCCTCGAGAAGCTGCTGGCGGAACAGAAGGTTCCGGTTTTCGCGACCTTCGATCATGCCGACAACGCGGCCAAGGCCGGCATGGAATTAAGACCAACCAAGGTTCTCGTCTTCGGCAATCCCAAGGTCGGCACCAAGCTCATGCAGGGCAGCCAGGCGATGGCCCTCGACCTGCCGCTGCGGCTCTCGATCTGGGAAGATGCGCGCAATCGCGTGTGGGTGAGCTATCGCGCCATGGATCGCCTGGCCGCCGGCTATGACGTCAAGGACCCCGCGACGGTCCTCGCCCTGCAGCGTGTGCTCGAGAGACTGGTGGCAAAGGCGACTGACGTTTACGGCGACTGAGCGGGTCGATCGCCGGGCCAATTCAGCCCGTCACCGCGCCGCTGTTTCGAGCGTGTCGACGATGGCCGCATGGCCGCTTGCCGTGGCCCTCTTCAGCGCGGTCAGGCCATCCCTGGCCGAACGGCCGACGTCGGCGCCGGCATCGATCAGCCGCTTGACCACCTTCACATCGCCCGCCGCCGCGCAGATCAAGGCCGTCCAGCCATTGGCATCGACCTGATTGACGTCGGCCTTGGCCCCGACGAGCAGCCGGATCATCGCGTCGTCGCCGCCCAGCGCTGCCCGCATCAAGGCGGTCTTTCCCCGCCGGTCGGCGTGGTTGACGTTGCCGCCGGCCCGGAGGAGATGGTCGACCATTTCCATCCGACGGTTCTCCGCCGCCCGCATCAGCGCGTTCTTGCCCTTGTTGTCCGAATGATTGACGTCGGCCCCGGCCTTGAGCAGCCGGTCGGCGACGGCGACATGGCCGCCTTCGGCTGCCAGCATCAGGGCGGTCATGCCCTTGGCATCCTTGTGATTGACCTTGGCCCCGGCGCCCAGCAGCCGGTCGACCAGGGCGGCGTGGTCGCTCCGGGCGGCGCCGATCAGGGCGGTCCAGCCGTTCGCGTCGGCATGGTTCGCATCCGCGCCGGCTTTGAGGAGCCGGTCGACTGCCGCCTCGTCGCCGCCCAATGCGGCCATCACCAAATCTTCCATGGACCTCGATCCTTCCGACAGAAGCCGATCATGCCGAGATTGCCATGCCTCCTCGCGCAAGACCACAATCGCCACGCCGAGACTTTGTCCGAGGACACCATGACGATCGCACGCCGTACCTTCCTTGCCGGTGGCATTTCACTGACGACTGCCATGGTCGCGCGCGCCCAGGCCGCCTATCCCGACAAGCCCATCCGCCTCGTCGTTCCGTTCCCGCCCGGCGGCGTCACCGACGTGGTCGCGCGCATGATGGCGCAGCGTCTGGCGGCCGACCTCGGCCAGCCGGTCATCGTCGAGAACAAGGCGGGTGCTGCCGGCGTGATCGGCTCGGAGTTCGTGGCCAAGGCGCCGGCCGACGGCTACACACTGCTTTTCACCACGCCCAATCACACCATCAACGCTGCCTTCCGCGCGACCATGCCCTACGACACCGAAAAGGATCTCCAGCCGGTGTCGATCGCGGGCCAGGTGCCGATGCTGCTGGTCAGCCATCCCTCGGCGCCGTTCACGACCTTCCAGGGCTTCATCGACTACGCCAGGAAGAACCCGGGCAAGCTCAACTCCTCTTCGGCTGGCAATGGCACGCTGCCGCACATCGTCATGGAGCTGCTGCTGCTCAAGACCGGCATCCAGGTGACCAACGTGCCCTATCGCGGCGCGGCGCCGGCGCTGGCCGACCTGGTGGCGGGCCAGGTCCAGCTCAAATTCGATACCTACGCGACGGCGGGGCAATTCGTGGCCGATCGCAAATTGAACGCATTGGCCATCACCAGCCTCACCCGTTCCAGGCTGCTGCCCGACGTTCCGACTGTCGCCGAGACGGTGCCGGGCTTCGAGGGCTATCTCTGGATGGGCATGGTGGCGCCGGCGGGCACGCCCAAGGCCGCGATCGACAGACTGTCGGCGGCCGCGAAGCGCGCCGTGCAGTCGCCGGAGCTGCGTGAGCGCTTCGACAAGGAGGGCATCGATCCCGTCGGCAACACGCCCGACGAATTCCGCGCCCAGGTAGCCCGGGAGATCGCCCAATGGCGCGACCTCGCCAAGGCGACCAAGATTACGGTCGACTGATCAGAAGAGCTTCTGCGTGAAGGTGCCGTGCAGCGGATAGGGCACGTGATGTTTCAGCCGGGCGGTGAACAGCGGGCGTGCTGCAAGGTCGCGGGCGTCGAGGCCCGCGATCTCGGTCCGGTGATCGGCCGCGTTGAAGACCATCACCAGGACAACGCCCTCGTCTTCCGGGCCGTTCCGGCCTGTCGGAACGAACAGGGGCTCGCCGACATAGCCCGCGGGGCCGAAGTCGTGCGAGGCGACCGCGCCGCTCTCGAAGTCGATCCGTGAAATCCGCTGCTGCAGGCCGATCTGGCGCTGGGCGGGATTGCTGGCGATGTAGGCGTAGCGGTGGCGTTTGCCGGCATGGGCCGGACTGATGCTGGGGAACTCGTTGGCGGCGCCCGTCTCGAAGGTCTGCCTCCCGACCTTCCCCGTCGCCAGGTCGACGCGGAGCCGGGTGAGCACCGCCATGCCGCGCGCGGGCCAGTCGGAGCGCCAGTAGGTCCGCAACGCCTCGCCGATCGTGCCGTAGTCGGGGTAGCACGCGAGATCGAGGACCAGCGCGCCGTCGTCCTCGAAGCCGTTGGCGAAATGGAACTGGAAGAAGGGGTCGGTCTCGATCCAGCGCGGCCCACCCTGTCCGTCGCCCCGGCCGTCGCGCGGCACCAGCAGGATCAGCGTCGGCCGCGCGCCGTCCCAGCGCAGCGCGCCGTCGAAGCTCTTGAAGCCGAGCAGGAATTTCAGCGGGTGGACCAGGATCGGTCCGAGGCAGAACACCAGGTATCGCGAGGTGAGCACGAAGTCGTGGTTCATCACCGGGTAGGGCAGCACGATCGGCGGCAGCCGCGTCAGGATCCCGCGGTCGATGCGATAGGGCGTGAGCGTGGTCTTGGCGCCGTAGTCGATGCCGAAGTTGAACAACTCGCCGGTGTCGGGATCGATCTTGGGATGGGCCGAGAAGGCTTTTAGCACGCCGCCGAAATCCTCGATGCCGCGTGTATCGAGCGTCGAGGGATCGAGGGCGATCGGCGGGCCGCCTTCCCACAGCGACAGCAACCGGTCGCCCTGCATCACGACCGACGTATTCGAGACGTTGGCCGGCTTGCGGAAGGCGTTGCCCAGCGGACCATACGGCCGCATCTTGCCGAAGCCGCGGTGGACGATGTGGCCGGCCCTGGTTTCATCGAGATAGTTGGCGGTCGCGACGTAGCGGTTGCGGTAGTGGACGCCGGCATCGTCGAAGCGGATTGCCGAGATCATGCCGTCGCCGTCGAACCAGTGGGCGAACCACTGGCCGCCGAGCTGGTTGCGCCCCGACCCGTTGCGGAAGAGCGTGCCGCGCAGGGTGGCGGGCACGAGGCCGTCGATGTCCTCGACGCGGTAGTCGTGCTCATCCGGCAGAGTCTGGAAGCCGGCGCTCCAGGGGTGGTTCACGCGAGCCGGACTATTCGCTGGCTATCGACGGCGACGGCGCGCCGATTCCGAACTTGTAGGCAAGACCGGCGCGGACCGTATGGGTTTCTGGCTGGATGCCGACGCCGCTCAGGATCTGCTGCTGCTGGAACTGGCTGTAACGGTATTCCAGACGCGTCGTCCAGCCGCCGGTCACGACCGTCTCGACGCCCGGGCCCACGGTCCAGCCGTGAAAGGTGTTGTCCTGCGAGGCGAAAGCGCTGGCGCCGCCGGCGAATGCCGTAGCGGTCGAGGTGATGTTCTGCCCGGCGTAGCCGCCGGCGGCATAGAGCAGCGTCGACGGCGTCGGCAGGTAGCCCAGGCGGGCCATCACGCTCCAGGCCCTGTTCGCCTGTGCCGCGATCGTGGCGTTGCCGCCACCGGCCGTCAGGCTGGCCGTCGATTGCAGGCCGGCCCAGGTGAAGTCGCCCATGACGCCGACGAGGGCTTGCGGCGCGAACTGGTAGTCGGCGCCGGCGAAGACCGAACCGAGCAGGCCTTGCCCGGCGCCGGTGATCGAGGTCGATGCGCCGCCGAAGGCGGTGGAGACATTGTTGACGGCCACCCCGCCGCCGCCGGCCACGCCGCCATAGACGCCGGTCCAGTTGGTCTTCTCCGGCCGGTAGGCAGTGGCCTGCTCGTCGTACGACGGCGCGGCAAGACCGCCAAATTTGTAGGAGAGGCCGGCGCGGATCGCCTGCGTCGAGGGCGTAATGTTGATCGCAGTGCCGGACGGTGTCGTCGTGCCGAACTGGCTGTAGCGATACTCGAGCTTGGCCGACCAGCCACCCGTCAGCATCGTCTCGAAGCCGGGACCGACGGTCCAGCCATGCACCGTGTCGTTGCGCGAGAAGCTGGCCACGGCGCCGCCGGCCACGGCCGTCCCGCTGGTGCTGATGTTCTGCCCGGTGTAGCCGCCGACGAGGTAGAGCAGGGTCGAGGGATTGGCCAGGAAGCCGGCGCGGCCGAGCACACTCCAGCCGAGTCCGGCAGTGGTAGTGGCTGTCGCGCCGGCGCCGGGCACCTGGGCCGTGGCGGAGGACTGGAAGCCCGACAACGTCGCCTCCGCCAGGGCGCCGATGATGGCCTTCGGCAGGACCTGGTAGTCGACGCCGCCGTAGATGGAGCCGAGGACGCCGCTGCTGCCCAGGCCATCGAGGCCGAGCGAGGCGCCGCCGGCCGAGGTGTTCATCTTGTTCACCAGCGCGCCACCACCGAAGGCCGCGCCGACATAGAAGCCGGTCCACACGGGGCCGTAGGCCTTGGCGGGAATGGCGGTACTTGTCTGGGACAGGGCAGGAGCCGCCAGTGAAATGGCAGCAAGAACGGCCAAGGCCGGCATGCCGGCTCTCAAGTACATGTCACGATCCATTTGGACAGACCATCAGACATAAGGAAAAGGACCGCTGCGGCCCGGGTGTTAGAGGCTGATTCTAACATAACAGGCGAACTTTGCATTGCCGCATGAGTTGTACACTGGCCTATCTACAGTCGGTCCGCCAAAATCCGTGCCGGAATGCTGAAAATTGAAGCACTGACAAAGATTTACGGGCAGGTCGCCGCGGTCGACCACGTCACCTTCGACGTGCCGGCCGGCCAGATGGTCGGCATCATCGGCCGGTCCGGCGCCGGCAAATCGACCTTGCTGCGCATGATCAACCGGCTGACCGACCCGACGTCGGGCCGGATCCTGTGCGACGATGTCCTTCCGGAGACAATCGACGTCAGCGGTCTTCGTGGCCGCAGGCTGCGTGAATGGCGCGGCCGATGCGCCATGGTGTTCCAGCAATTCAACCTGGTGCCGCGCCTGCCGGTGCTGACCAACGTACTGATCGGCCGGATCGGCTATCGCGCCACGCTGCCGAGCCTGCTCGGGATGTTTTCCGACGAGGACCGCGCGCTGACCCTTCGGGCGTTGGAGCGGCTCGACATGGTGACCCATGCGCTCCACCGTGCCGATGCCCTGTCAGGCGGCCAGCAGCAGCGCATCGCCATCGCCCGCGCCCTGGTGCAGGAGCCACGCATCCTGCTTGCCGACGAGCCGATCGCGTCGCTCGACCTGCGCAACGCCACGATCGTCATGGATGCGCTGCGCCGCATCAACAAGGAGGATGGCATCACCGTCATCTCCAACTTGCACCTGCTGCAGACGGCGCGGGACTATTGCGACCGCATCATCGGCATGCGCAAGGGCACGATCGTGTTCGACGGCAAGCCGTCGGAGCTCACCGATTCGCTCGCGCGGGAAATTTACGCCGTCGGCGCCGGCGGCGACGAGGAAGTGGCCATGGCTTTTAGCGCGACATCGGCCGAGGCGAGCCACTAAGAACAAAAGAAAAGACGAGGGAGGGAAACGATCATGATGAATGGTATTGCGCGCAAAGGCGTGACGGCGTGTCTGGCGGTCCTGGCGATGGCCGCTGGCCCGGCATCGGCCGACGATTTCATCGGCGGCTGGCAGAAGAAATATCCGACGGTGAAATACGGCGTCATTCCGGTGGAGACGCAGGGCCAGACGACCAAATCGATGGACGCGTTCCTGAATTTTGCCCAGAAGGAAACCGGTGCCAAGTGGGAGCTCTACACGGCGACCGACTATTCCGGCGTGATGAACGCGCTGATCGCGGGCCAGATCCACATCGCCTGGCTGAGCGGCTTCAGCTACTGCCAGACCCACATGGACAGCAAGGGCGGCGTCGAGCCGCTGGTCGCAGCCCAGGAGCCCGACGGTTCGATGGGCTACAATGCGGTGATCGTCGTCAAGGAAGACAGCCCCTACAAGACCTTCGAGGACTTGAAGGGCAAGGTCGTGGCCCGCACCGATCCCTTGTCGGGTTCGGGCTATCTGATCCCGACGGCAGCGTTCCGGCAGATGGGCAAGCCGGTCGACGAATACTACCAGAGCCCGCTCTCCGGCGGCCATCCGCAGGCGGTGCTGGGCGTGTTGCGCGGCACCTATGACGGCGCCTTCACCTGGACCAGCAAGAACGACAACATCGGCAACCTGCGTCAGATGATGAACAAGGGCCTGCTCAAGCGCGAGCAGATCCGCATCGTGTGGACGTCACCGCAGCTTCCCTCGCCGCCGGTGGTGATCCGCAAGGACCTGCCGCTTGAGATGCGCGCCGACCTCGAGAAGCTCTTCATTCGTCTGAAGGATCATGACATGGCGCTGGCCGAGTCGGTGGCCCAGGGCAAGACCAACGGCATGGTCCGGGTCTACCACGAGGACTATCGCCTGATCTGTCAGGCAGCCGAACTCGAACGCGCCGCGCGCAAGCAGCAGCGGAAGAACTGATCGGTTCCAGATGTCGGTCAGTCTGGCGGCCGCGCAGTTCGAGCGGCAGTACGCGGAATATCGCCGCAGCAAGACGGTGTGGACAGTGCTGTTCTGGGCACTGTTCGCCGTGTGCTTCGTCGTTTCCCTCGCCGTCACGCGCTTCGACGTCGTGGCGCTGGTCGAAGGCCTGCCGCGTACCACCGATTTCATCGTCAAGATGATCCCGCCGATCGGCTGGTCGACCTTCGGCGAGGATGTCGGGGAGTGGTATTGGGGCATCGGGAAATGGCTGAACAGCCTGCTCAACACCTTACTGATGGCCTATCTCGCGACGGTGCTCGGCACGACCATCGGCGGTGCACTGTCCTTCCTGGCTGCCCGCAACCTGGTGAAGAGCTACGCCGTCTACTGGATCACCCGTCGCGTGCTGGAGATCGCGCGCACGGTGCCCGACATCGTCTGGGCGCTGCTCTTCGTGCTGGCGTTCGGTATCGGCCCGCTCGCCGGCGTGCTCGCCATCACCGTCCATACGCTGGGCGCCCAGGGCAAGCTGTTCGCCGAAGTGAACGAGAACGTGAGCCCGCTGCCGATCGAGGGCATCCGCTCTGCCGGCGGCAACTGGCTGCACGAGATGCGCTATGGCGTGCTGCCACAGGCCCTGCCCAACTACATGTCCTACACCTTCTGGCGCATCGAGCTGAACGTGCGCTCGGCAACCATCGTGGGCTTCGTCGGTGCGGGCGGAATCGGTCACGATCTCTTCACCTCGATCCAGCTCCTCTACTTCGCCGATGCCGGCGCGATCCTGCTCATCGTGGTCGCCACCATCATGGGCATCGACATGTTGAGCGAACGCTACCGCCACCGCCTGATCGGCAAGGAGCAGCTCTCCCAATGATGCCGACGCATATCGAGATCGAGGAGCTCCGCACCCGCCTGCCGCGCGCCTTTTCGCCGAGCCCGCAGGAGCGGCTGCGGCGACTGCTGGTGTGGGGTGGCGCCACGGCATTGACCGTCTACTGCCTCTACCGCTTCGGCTTCTTCACCTGGAATTTCATCGACGGCATCCTGAAGTTCGGTTCCGTCGTGGTGGCCCAGCTCTTCCCGCCGACCGGCTGGGAGCAGTTGCCGATGTTCCTCAGGGTCATGGGCGAGACCCTGGCCATGGCCTTCCTCGGCACGGTGCTGGGGGCGGTCGTCGCCTTCCCGCTGTCCTTCCTCGCTTCCAAGAACATGATGCCGTTCCGGCCGCTGCAGTTCGGCACCCGCCGCTTCGCCGACCTGTTGCGCGCCTTCGACTACCTGATCTGGGCGCTGATCTTCGTCCGCGCGATCGGCCTTGGCCCGATGGCCGGCATCATGGCCATCGCCATCGTCGAGGTCGGGACCTTCGTAAAACTCTACTCCGAGGCCATCGAGAACCTCGATCGCAAGCAGATGGACGGCGTGCGCGCCGCCGGCGGCAACCGCCTCCAGATCATCCGCTACGGGGTGTTGCCGCAGGTGTTGCCGATGATGGTCTCCAACACCCTCTATATGTTCGAGCACAATACGCGCTCGGCTTCCATCCTGGGCATCGTCGGCGCCGGCGGCATCGGCTTCCTGCTCGCCGACCGCCTGCGCGCCTACGAATTGCAGGAAGCCTGCCTGATTATCATCATGGTGGTGCTCACCGTGTACGCCATCGATTTCCTGTCCAAGAAACTGCGTGAACGCATCATCGGCGACGGCCATCGGCCGCAGGTCGCCGACGATCTGCCGCAATTCGCCGAACTGAAAGCCAAGTAGATGCGCGCCATCATCATCGGGGCCGGTCGCGGCGCCCGCCTCATGCCGACCACCGAAGACGCCCCCAAGTGCTTCGCCGAGATCAGGGGCAAGCGCATCCTCGACTGGACGCTGGAGGCGCTGCGCGGCGGCGGCTGCACCGAGATCGTCTTCATCGGCGGCTACCGCATCGAGTCGGTCAAGCGCGACTACCCGGACTTCATTTTCCGCGAGAACAGGGACTGGGCGAACAACAACATCCTGGTGTCGCTGATGTGCGCCGAGGACCTGATGGACCAGCCGTTCGTCACCAGCTACTCCGACATCCTGTTCACCCGGGACGTCGTCCGCGGCCTGGTGAATTCGAAAGACGAACTGGCGCTCGGCATCGATACCGACTGGCGCGAACATTATAAGCCGCGCACCCAGCACCCGCCGCATGACGCGGAAAAGGTGATTACCAAAGGCGGCAAGGTCGAGCGCGTCTACCGCACCATTCCCTACGACGACGCCACCGGCGAGTTCATCGGCGTCGCCAAGTTTGGTGAAAAGGGTGCGCGGCAGTTCCGCGATTTCTACGGGCGCCGCAAGGCCGAGTTCTGGGACAAGCCCTACCGCGAGGCGGCGATATTCCAGAAGGCGTATCTGATCCACATGTTCCAGGACATGATCGAGCAAGGCATTCCGTTCGGCCACGCCGACACGCCCGGCAAATATCGCGAGATCGACACCCAGGAAGACATGAACCTCGCCCAGACTTTGTGGGAACCGTGAGCCCGACATGAAGAAATTGCCGTTGTTCCCCGCTTCCATCGTGGGCTCGATCCCGCGCCCGCTGGTCGTGCGCGAGCTGATCGAAAAGACCGAGTGGGACGAGACCGACGCCAACACGATGGACGCGGCGGTCCGCTTCGTCGTGGCGCTGCAGGAACGGGCCGGCCTCGACGTGGTGAACGACGGTGAATGGCGCCGTCGCTCGTATATCGGCGTGATCGCCGAGCTGGCGCATGGCTTCACCCTGGAAATCAACCCGGCCGACGGCCGGCCCTGGACGGTGGTGACCGAGAAGCTCACGGCCAAGCCGGCGGGATTCATCGCCGCCGAAGCGAGGTTCGTGAAACAGGTCGCGCGCGTGGCGACCAAGATCACCCTGCCGGCGCCGGCTCTCCTGGGCGAGCGCCTGTGGGATGCCGAACGGTCGAAGAAGGCCTATCCCAAACGCGACGACTTCGTCCGCGACTGCGTGGCGCCACTCAGGGCCGAGATCGCCCTGCTGCAGGACATGGGCGTAGAGATGGTCCAGATCGACGATCCGCATCTCTGCCTCTTCGTCGATCCCGATGTGCGCAAGAAGTACGACGATCCCGACCGCGCCGCCGATTTTGCCGTCGACATGATCAACGAGACGGTGCGGGGCTTCAAAGGCGTCAAGTTCGCCGTCCATCTCTGCCGCCGCGCCGGCGCCCGCGTTCGTGGCGAGAAGCACCATGCCGGCACCTATGGGCCGATCCTGAAGCAGCTCAACAATCTCGAGGTCCAGCACCTCACCATGGAATTCACGGCGGCGGGTGCCGACGACCTCGAAAGTCTCGGCCGCCTGCGCGAGGACTTCGAACTGGGCCTGGGTGTGGTCGACGTGACGCCGGGTGCCCCCGAAGCTGCGCCGCTGATCGTTGCGCGCGTCGAACGGGCGCTCACCCGCATCGACAAGAAGCGGATCACACTCAACCCGGACTGCGGCTTCGCGCCGGGATCGGCCGCCAAGGTCGATACCGACGAGGTCTATCTGAAGCTCAAGGCCGAGGCCGAGGCGGCCCGGGAGTTGCGCGCCAGGCACGGCTGAAGGCATGATTTGCCCATGCCCGACTCGATAGCCATCGCCGATCGTTTCGAGGGTCGCGACGCCTGGACGCGGTCGACCCTGACGCCTGCCGACTGGACCGTGCCTCTGCCCGACGCCGCATTGGCCGAGCTGCGCGCGGTGCTGGCGGAGTTTCGGCGGGCGCCGGTGCCGACATTCCTGATCGATCCCAGGGACTACGCGCTCGACCATTGCCGCGCCACGATGGAGCGGCTGCGCACGGTCACGCAGCGCGGCCCGATGTTTGCCGTGCTCGATCGCCTGCCGCTTGCCGAGATGAGCCGCGACGAGGCGGTAGCGCTTTATTGGCTGTTGTCGAGCCTGCTTGCCCGTCCGGTGGCCCAGAAGCTGAACGGCCAGATGCTCTTCGACGTCCTGGACACCGGCGCGAAGCTGAAGCCGGGCTCCGGCATTCGGCCGACCGTGACCAACGTCGACCTGCGTTTCCACAACGACAATTCCTACAATGAGGCGCCGCCGGAATACGTCTGCCTGCTCTGCCTGCACCCCGCGAAGTCGGGCGGTATCAGCCAGGTGATGAGCGTGCGCACCGTGCACAACCAGCTGCGCGAGCAGTTCCCCGACCTGCTGCCACGGCTCTACCGGCCGTTCTGGTACGACCGTCATGCCGAGCATCAGCCGGGAGAGCCCTCGACGTATGCCGCCCCGATGTTCGAATGCGCGCCTGACGGCGCGGTCCGGGCGCGTCTGGCGCTGAGTGAAATATATGCCGGCTA